>NZ_CP102845.1:0-683333 GCF_013307435.2 Microvirga terrae | reverse complement strand
CTTCGAAAGCCTTGCCGGCCCCGCCCTGCGCCACCGCACGGTGGGCGTGCGCGTCGGATCCGTCATGGTCGGCGGCGGCGCGCCGGTCGTGGTCCAGTCGATGACCAACACGGATACGGCGGACGTGGACGCGACCGTCGCCCAGGTGGCGGCGCTGGCCCGCGCGGGCTCGGAGATCGTGCGCATCACCGTCGATCGGGACGAGGCGGCCGCGGCCGTGCCGAAGATCCGCGAGCGGCTCGACCGGCTCGGCGTCAACGTGCCGCTCGTGGGCGACTTCCACTATATCGGCCACCAGCTCCTCGCGGATCATCCGGCCTGTGCCGAGGCGCTGGCCAAGTACCGCATCAATCCGGGCAATGTTGGCTTCCGGGAAAAGAAGGACCGGCAATTCGGCGCCATCGTCGAGCAGGCGATTCGGCACGGCAAGGCGGTGCGGATCGGGGCCAACTGGGGGTCCCTCGACCAGGAGCTGCTGACGCACCTGATGAACGAGAACGCGGCCTCGGCGCACCCGCGCGACATGCGCTGGGTTACCCGCGAGGCCATGATCCAGTCGGCCCTGCTCTCCGCCGCCCGTGCGGAGGAAATCGGCCTCGGGCGCGACCGGATCATCCTGTCGGCCAAGGTCTCGGCCGTGCAGGACCTGATCGCCGTGTATCAGGATCTCGCCCGCCGGTCCGACTACGCGATCCATCTCGGGCTCACCGAGGCCGGCATGGGCACGAAGGGAATCGTGGCGTCCTCGGCCGCCATGGGGATCCTGCTCCAGCAGGGGATCGGCGACACGATCCGCTACTCCCTGACCCCGGAGCCCGGCGGTGACAGGACCGTGGAGGTGAAGACCGCCCAGGAACTGCTCCAGACCATGGGGTTTCGCACCTTCGTGCCGCTGGTCGCCGCCTGCCCGGGCTGCGGACGGACCACCTCCTCGGTGTTCCAGGAGCTGGCGCGGGACATCCAGACCTGGATCTCCACCTCCATGCCCGAGTGGCGCCGGACCTATCCGGGCGTCGAGAACCTCAACGTGGCCGTGATGGGCTGCATCGTGAACGGGCCCGGCGAATCGAAGCATGCGAATATCGGCATCTCCCTGCCCGGCACCGGCGAGCAGCCGGCGGCGCCTGTCTTCATCGACGGGAAGAAGGCCATGACCCTGCGCGGCCCGACGCTCGCCCAGGACTTCCAGAAGATCGTGCTCGACTACATCGAGAAGAGCTATGGCCAGCCGGGACGCGATGCCGCCGAATGAGGCGGCAAGCGTGGCCATGGAACCTCCTGCGAAATTCCGTTTTTAAGCTAAGGCGCGATATGCTAGAGAGCCGCCGCGCCGGCAATGACGGCCGCTGCGCTCTTTAGAGAAGGGGGCCGCCCTTCGTCGTTTACAGGGTACTTCAACAAGGGCCGTCCGCGGGCACGTCCGCAAAGAAAAGCACACATGGCAGAACAGCACGCCGTTGCCCCGGGACATGCAGATTCCGCAGCCCCTGAGGCCACCTTACCGGACAGCCATTTCAAGGCGAGCTTCTGGACCCTGACCCTCGGCGCCATCGGGGTCGTCTATGGGGATATCGGCACCAGCCCGCTCTACGCCATGCGGGAGACGGTAATGGCCGCCACCGGCGGTCACCACGGAACGCCCGTTCCCCTGACCCGCGAACTCGTGATCAGCATCCTGTCGCTCCTGCTCTGGGCGCTGATCCTCACGGTGTCGGTCAAGTACGTGGTCCTGCTGCTGCGGGCCGACAACAAGGGCGAGGGCGGCTCGCTCACCCTGGTCGCCCTGGCGCAACGCGCGCTCGGACGACGGAGCCTGCCGATCCTCATGATGGGTATGGCGGGCGCAGCCCTCTTCTACGGGGACGCGGCGATCACGCCGGCCATGTCCGTGCTGTCGGCCCTGGAAGGGCTGAAGCTCGTGGGTCCGTCGTTCGAGGCCTACATCCTGCCGGGTGCAGTGGCGATCCTTGTCGCCCTCTTCGCCGTGCAGAGCCGCGGCACCGGCAAGGTGGCGGCTTTCTTCGGCCCGCTCACGCTCCTGTGGTTCATCAGCATGGCCGGCCTCGGCCTCCTCCACATCGCCGACGACTGGGAGGTCCTGCTCGCGTTCAACCCCTATCACGGCGTCTCCTTCCTGGTCACGCATCCGGGCACCGCCTTCGCCATCCTCGGCAGCGTCTGCCTTGCCGTGACCGGCGCCGAGGCGCTCTACGCGGATCTCGGGCATTTCGGCCGCAAGCCGATCCGCATGGCCTGGAGCACGGTGGTCTTTCCGGCGCTCGCCCTGAACTATCTCGGGCAGGGCGCGCTCGTGCTGTCGAACCCCGACGCCATCGCCAATCCCTTCTTCCTGCTGGCCCCACCCTGGCTGCTTCTGCCCCTCGTGATCCTTGCCACCCTGGCAACCATCGTGGCGAGCCAGGCCGTGATCACGGGCGCCTATTCCCTGACCCGGCAGGCCGTCCAGCTCGGCATCCTGCCGCGCCTGGAGGTCCGCTTCACCTCGGAGACCCATCAGGGCCAGATCTATCTGCCGCGGGTGAACTGGCTCCTGCTCGCGGCCGTGGTCAGCCTGGTGCTGCTCTTCGGCTCTTCCAGCAATCTCGCCAGCGCCTACGGCATCGCGGTCTTCGGCACCATGGTGGTCACCACCCTGCTCGCCTGCGTGGTCATGAGCCGGAGCTGGGGCTGGGGTCCGGTGAAGACCGGGCTCATCATGATCCCGCTTCTCCTGATCGACCTCACCTTCCTGTCCTCGAACCTGGTGAAGCTCCTCGACGGCGGCTATGTCCCGCTCGTCATCGCGGGCGTGTTCTTCGTGCTCATGTGGACCTGGGTGAAGGGAACCCGGATCCTGTTCGAGAAGACCCGCAAGATCGACGTGCCCTTCCTCGAACTCGTGCAGATGCTGGAGAAGAGCCCGCCGCACCGGGTGAAGGGCACCGCCGTCTTCCTGACCAGCGATCCGGATACCGCCCCGGCGGCCCTGCTGCACAACCTCAAGCACAACAAAGTGCTGCATGAGAAGAACGTGATCCTGACCGTCAACAGCGCGGACGTTCCGCGCGTGGAGGACGAGGACCGCGTGGCCATCGAGCACGTGGGCGATTCGTTCTGGCGCATCCGCCTGAGCTACGGCTACATGGAAACCCCCAACATTCCCCGCGGCCTCGCGATCCTGCGCAAGCAGGGGTTCAAGTTCGACATCATGGCGACCTCGTTCTTCCTGTCCCGCCGCTCGATCCGCCCCGCGAGCCAGTCCGGCATGCCGCTCTGGCAGGACAAGCTGTTCATCGGCTTGGCGAAATCGGCAAGCGACGCCACGGACTTCTTCCAGATCCCCACGGGACGCGTCGTCGAGGTCGGCACCCAGGTCACGGTGTAAGCCTGTTGCTCTCGAGAGAACCTGATGTCAGTTTCGATCATCCATGACTGACATCAGCCTCATCCCCCCGAGCCTGAACTGGCTCCGCTTCTATGCCGATGCCCTCGAGCGGGGCTGGTCGCCCAACACGGACCAGGATGTCAGCCGCGAGCAACTCCTGCAGCTCCGGCGCGACCCCGAGCGGTTCCTCCACGACCTCTACAACAGCCCGATGGTCCGGCTGGCGGACGGGCAGGAGGTGCCGCGCCTGCCGTCGCACGATTTCTGGATCAGCGATGGCACGTTCTGCGGCCGCATCGGCTTTCGCTTCCAGCCCGGGACGGAAGAGCTGCCGCTCGCCGTGTACGGCCATATCGGGTACACCATCGTGCCCTGGAAGCAGCGCCGCGGCTACGCCACGCAGGCCCTGCGCATGATCCTGCCGATCTGCCGCTTGGAGGGTTTCTCGCGGGTGCTGATCACCTGTGACGATGACAACGATGCTTCGCGAAAGGTCATTCTGGCCAACGGCGGCGCCCCTGCGGGTTCCCTGCCGCACAACCGCCGCCCCGGCCACGTCAAGCTGGCGTTCTGGGTTCCCACGGCTTGATGCCCGTTCCACGCGTGAGCCCGCGCGGGCGCTCACCCCGTGCCGGCCCATTCCCGAAGGAAGCATGCAATGGCAGATCCGGTCCTTGAGCCCCTGAACACATACCGTTCCTACCCACCCGAGGAGATGATCGCGCGGGCGCGGGCCTTCTACGAGGACATCCGGCGGCGGCGGACCGTGCGCGACTTCGCCGACAAGCCCGTGCCGCGCGAGGTCATCGAGTATGCCCTGCTTGCCGCCGGCACGGCGCCGTCGGGCGCCAATCTCCAGCCCTGGCACTTTGCTGTGATCGGCAGCGCCGATACCAAGCGACGCATCCGGGACGCGGCGGAAGCCGAGGAGCGCGACTTCTACAGCGGCCGCGCCCCGCAGGAATGGCTCGATGCGCTGGCGCCTCTCGGGACGGATGAGCACAAAGCCTTTCTGGAGACCGCGCCCGTCCTGATCGCCATTTTCGGACAGCGCTCGGGCCTGAGACCCGACGGAGGCAGGATCAAGAACTACTACGTGCCGGAATCGGTGGGGATCGCCACGGGCTTCCTGATCGCCGCCCTGCATGAAGCAGGCCTGGCGACCCTCACGCACACCCCCAGCCCAATGGGCTTTCTCAACGGGATCTGCAACCGTCCCGAATCCGAGAAGCCCTACATCCTTATGGTTGCCGGCTATCCTGCGGAAGGCTGCACGGTGCCAGTTTTCGGCGGGATCAAGAAACCTCTGGACGAGATCGCTTCCTGGCTTTGATGCTCCGGAACGCGGAGGCCGGAAACTAGACCTGCCGCTCGACGACGAAGCGCACGGCTTCGCGCAGAACCTGCGCCTGCGGCCCGAATCCGTCGAGGGCGCTGTCCGCCTGCTCGACGAGCTGCCGGCATTCGCGGCGCGCGCCGTCCATGCCGAGCAGGTCGACGAGGGTCGCCTTGCCTTTCTCCTGGTCCTTCCCCGTGCGCTTGCCGAGCGCCTCGGCGGATGCCTCGCGGTCGAGGATGTCGTCGGCGACCTGGAAGGCCGCGCCGAGCGCGTGTCCGTATGCGACAAGCTTCCGGCGCGAAGCCGGATCGGCCTGCCCCATAATGGCTCCCGCCTCAACCGAGAAGGCGAGGATCGCCCCCGTCTTCATCATCTGGAGCAAGCGCACATCGGTCTCGCCCATGGTGACAGGCCCGTAGCGCCCCTCCGCCGACAGGTCGAGCAGCTGGCCGCCCACCATGCCGCCGAGACCCGAGGCGCGGGCGAGGCCGAGCACGAGATCGCTCCGGATGGCAGGATCCGATGCCGTCGCCGGATCGGCCAGAACCTCGAACGCGAGGGTCTGGAGGGCATCCCCCACGAGAATGGCCGTGGCCTCGTCATAGGCCTTGTGCACGGTGGGGCGCCCCCGGCGCAGGTCGTCGTCGTCCATGGAGGGCAGATCGTCATGGACCAGGGAGTAGCAGTGGAGAAGCTCGACCGCGCAGCCTGCCCGCAGCGGCCCCTTCCCTTCCGCTCCCAGGAGGCGGGCCGCCTCGACCGTCAGGAACGGCCTCAGGCGCTTGCCGCCGCCGAGGACCGCATGACGCATCGCGGCCATGAGGCGGGGCGGACGGGCAAGCTCGCCGGGAGCGGCATTGTCTGATAGCAAGGCTTCGAGACTTGCTTCGACAACCCTTGCGGCATCGGAGAGCCGCGTCGTGAAAGTGCTGGTGGATGGCGTCATGACAAGCCTGAATCCGGAGGGGGCTGCCGCTCCGTCCGAGGGAAATGCGGGTGAACGGGTGAGGCCGAAATGGACGCTGCGGTCGGGACGGCCGCGCGAGCCGATGACGGTCGCCCGCTTCGTCCGCCGCCTCGTCCGGATCGGCCTTGGTGTCATTCTCTTATGGGTCGGGGCGGTCTTTTGGCTAGGCCTTTTGTACTGGGCCGTGCCGCCGGTCTCGACCCTGATGCTCGGCCGCTGGCTGACCCTGCAGCCGGTCGAGCGGGACTTCGTCGGGCTCGACGAGATCGCGCCGTCCCTCCCCCTCGCGGTCATGACCGCCGAGGACAGCCGTTTCTGCGAGCACGGCGGCGTCGACTGGGATGCCCTCTGGGACGTGGTGGAGGCGGCCGACGAGGACGGTCCCTCCCGGGGCGCCTCGACCATCCCCATGCAGGTGGCCAAGAACCTCTTCCTGTGGCCGAGCCGCTCCTATGTCCGCAAGGGGCTGGAGATCCCGGTCGCGCTCTATCTCGACCTGATCTGGTCGAAGCGGAAGATGATGGAGGTCTATCTCAACGTGGCCGAATGGGGCGACGGCGTCTTCGGCGCCGAGGCGGCCGCCCGGAGGTATTTTCGCAAGCCGGCCAGGAACCTGACCCGCCAGGAAGCCGCCCTGCTGGCGCGAGCCCTGCCCAACCCCCTGGTCCGCAACCCGGCCCGCCCGCGGCCTGGCCATCGGGCCCTGGCGGGACAGCTGCAGGCCCGCATGGAAAGGGCCGCCCCTTTCAGCGACTGCCTCAAGCCGTAACGAGCGGCCCTGCGGCAAGGAAAAACCCTCGGATTGCTTTCTAGGGCTAGATATTTGCCCGAAGACCTTGTATGAGGCGCAACCTCATCAAGTTTGAGATGTGAGCGTTCCCCGGTTGAGCGGGCGCTCCGCTATGTTAACCGGAGACGAGATATGGCCGTTCCAAAAAGAAAAACGTCGCCGTCGCGGCGCGGAATGCGTCGCTCCGCGGATGCCTTGAAGGCCCCGACCTACATCGAGGACAAGGATTCCGGCGAGCTGCGCCGTCCTCACCATGTTGACCTGAAGACCGGCATGTACCGTGGCCGTCAGGTCCTCAAGGTGAAGACCGACGCGTAATCCAACGCGGCATGCGACAATCCGAACCGGCGCCTCGAGCGCCGGTTTTTTTATGCCCGTTATCCCCAAACACCCTGATTTTACACCGGATTTTACCCTTCATTAAGCCTGAGGTCCGATCCTGCATCCCTTGGTTTTCCGGGGTTTCGGCGAGGCTTTCGACAGGCGCCCTCAGCCATCCCCGATCTATGCGTATTGTCGAGGGTGAGCGTGATGGCGACGAAGGGGCAGGGCCGGACGGGACTTTTCAAGGGTGTATCCCGGTCGCCGCGCCAAGCCTCGCCGTCCGTCCGCCCGCCGGTGAGCGGCATCGTGTATGCTTGGGACATGCTGTCCGACATCCTGACCTGGGGGCCCGGCGCCGCCGAGGCGCTTGGCCTGCCGCCCCGGGATCTGCCGAAGACCGGCCAAGCGTTTTCCCAGCTCGTCGAGCCCGGCTGCGGCCTCTCCCGTCAGGACGCCATCGGCCTGACCGAGAGCTCGAGCCGTGCTTACGAGACGCGGTACGCCCTGCGCTTCGAGCCGGACCGGGTGGTGATGGTCGAGGATGCCGGCCGCTGGCAGCAGGACGTCCAGGGACGCCCGGCTTATGCCCGTGGCCAATTGCGGGTCGACCGGGCCCCGGGCGACCAGGATCTGCTGCCCGCCATGCTGCAGCAGCGCTCGAAGCTCTTGTGCGGCATCCAGAACGGCATCAACGAGGCGGTGCGGGTCTCCCAGACCTGCACCCTGATCGTCGGTGCGCTCGAGGGCGGTGGAAGCGATTCCGTTGCGGAGCTCGCCCGGATGGTGCGCCCGATGATGCGCCGTCACGATCTCCTCGCCGTTCTCGGACCCGACCGCTTCGCCCTGGCCCTGACCTCCTGCCCGGCCGCCGATGCTCCGAGCGCCATGCGGCGGCTCGCCGGGCTGATGAAGGATCACCCGGCCGCGGCCTCTCTGAGTCTCGGAGCGGCCTGCGCGCCGGATCACACCTTCAAGGCCCCGAAACTTCTCCGTTTTGCCGAACAGGCGCTGGCGTCAGGTCTCGAGAGTGGCGACGCCTGCACCCTCTACGACGCCCGTCCGAAGGCGCCCTCCCGGGCGGCCGAGCAGGCGCCGTTCGATTGGATCGCTACCCTGAACGGCCGCAGCCTGAGCCTTGCCTGCCATCCGGTAGTGGAGGCGCAAAGCCGCGCCCCGGCCCTGATGCAGGCCGGCGCATGCCTGCCGCGCCCCGAAGGCGGCCCGGTCCTGCTCGGCCCGGTGCCAAGGCTGAAGGAGGCGAACCTCGCCCTTCTGGTCGACGCCCGCATGCTGGAACTCGCCGCCGATCATCTGAGCGGTCATCCGGGCCTGCGGCTGGCGCTGCCGGTCTCGGCCAGAACTCTTCAGGATGCCGAATGGCTGCCCCTACTGGCCGCCCACTTGGGCACCCGCCCTGGCATCGAGTCACGGCTCGTGATCGAGGTTCCCGAGGCGGCCCTGACCGAGTGCCGCAAGACCCTGGGCCGGCTCCACGCCATGAAGGCGCTCGGGGTCGGGCTGTCCCTCACCGGCTTCGGATCCGGCTATGTGACGCCGGGCCAATTGCGGATGCTGCCCGTCGACCTCCTCAAGATCGATGGCGTGTTTATCCAGCCGCTGAAGCGTTCGACCGCCGACCGCCTCATCGTCAGAACTCTGATCGACCGGGCTCAGCACCTCGGCATCGCCACGGCGGCGGAATGGGTGGAGGACGAAGCGACAGCCCGCCTGCTGACAACCTGGGGCGTAGATTATCTGCAGGGCGGATTGTTCGGCGAGCCGGAGACGTTGCAGCAGCCTTCGGCTCTCCACCAGATGCTGACGAAGGCGCGAGGCTGACGATCCGGCCTTCGCGAAAGGCTACTTGCTTGCCAGCTTGTCGAGCTTGGCCTGCATGTCGGCCATCTGCTGCTTCAGGCGGTCGAGGTCGTCAGTACCCTCGCCCCTCGCGGACGGCTTCGCCTCGGATCCGCCCGAGGGCGGCTGGGACTGCGGAAAGGGCGAGAACATGCGCATGGCCTCGGTGAAGAAGCCCATGTTCTTGCGCACCTGCTCCTCCATGGCCTGGAAGGCCGACGGGCCGAAGGCCTGCGCCATCTGCTCGCGGAGCTTCTGCTGCTCCTGGGACAGATTGTTCATGGAGAATTCGAGATAGCTCGGCACCAAGGCCTGCATGCTGTCGCCGTAGAAGCGGATCAGCTGGCGGAGTACCGTGACAGGCAGGAGGTTCGGCCCCTCCTTGTTCTCCTGCTCGAAGATGATCTGGGCGAGAACCGACCGGGTGATCTCTTCGCCGGACTTCGCGTCGTAGACTACGAAATCCTCGCCCTTGCGCACCATGCCCGCCAGGTCTTCCAGCGTCACGTAGGTCGAAGTACCCGTGTGATAGAGGCGGCGGTTGGCATATTTCTTGATGACAGTCGGTTGTTTGTCCGTCGCCATTGTGCCCGATACGCTCCCGGGAGATCCACCGTGCCCGGCATCCTTCATCCCGATCCGGGGATGCCAGGCTTCCATGATTATAAGTCTTATCCCGAACGATCAAAGCGCCAAAAGTCTAAGGCGTTCAGGGCTGGGTTGCGTGATCCGATCCTTGACATCCCGCCCCCTGGGGATTTGATCGGACCGGCACTACATTCATTCTGCGATCAGACAAACAGCATGAGGAGAGAGGAATGGCCCGAGACAGCATCGTCATCGTCGGCGCGACGCGCACCCCGGTCGGCTCGTTCAACGGGGCCTTCGCCAACACCCCGGCCCATGAGCTCGGCGCCATCGCCATCAAGGCGGCCCTGGAGCGGGCCAAGGTCGACGGCGCGGAAGTGGACGAGGTGATCCTCGGCCAGATCCTCACCGCGGGCCAGGGTCAGAACCCGGCCCGCCAGGCCGCCATGGCCGGCGGCGTGCCGCAGGAAAAGACCGCCTGGGCTCTCAACCAGCTCTGCGGCTCGGGCCTGCGCACCGTCGCGATCGGCATGCAGCAGATCGCCAATGGTGATGCCAGCATCATCGTGGCAGGCGGCCAGGAGTCCATGTCGCTCGCGCCCCATGCGGCCCACATGCGCGCCGGCACCAAGATGGGCGATTTCAAGCTCGTCGACACCATGCTCAAGGACGGCCTGATGGACGCCTTCCACGGCTACCACATGGGCAACACCGCCGAGAACGTGGCCCAGCGCTGGCAGCTCACCCGCGAGGAGCAGGACCAGTTCGCAACGGCGTCCCAGAACAAGGCCGAGGCCGCCCAAAAGGAAGGCCGCTTCAAGGACGAGATCACCCCCGTGACGATTTCGAGCCGCAAGGGCGACATCGTGGTGGATCAGGACGAGTACATCCGCGCCGGCACCACCGTCGAGGCCCTCGCCAAGCTGCGCCCCGCCTTCTCCAAGGAAGGCACGGTCACGGCCGGCAACGCCTCGGGCATCAATGACGGCGCCGCCGCCGTGGTGCTGATGACGGAGGCCGAGGCCGAGAAGCGCGGCCTGACCCCGCTCGCCCGCATCGCCTCCTGGGCGACCGCCGGCGTCGATCCGGCCATCATGGGCACGGGCCCGATCCCGTCCTCCCGCAAGGCTCTGGAAAAGGCCGGCTGGAAAGTGTCCGATCTCGACCTCGTGGAGGCCAACGAGGCCTTCGCCGCCCAGGCGCTCGCGGTCAACAAGGACATGGGCTGGGATCCGTCCATCGTGAACGTGAACGGCGGCGCCATCGCCATCGGCCACCCCATCGGGGCCTCGGGCGCCCGCGTGCTGGTCACCCTGCTGCACGAGATGGGCCGGCGCAACGCCAAGAAGGGTCTCGCGACCCTGTGCATCGGCGGCGGCATGGGCGTCGCCATGTGCCTCGAGCGCTAAAGGTCGCCTCGAGGGCTAAAAACGTCGCGAGGCTCGGTGAAATTCCGGAGCCTCGCCCTTCCCCGTTCCGTCAAATAGCCTAAGCTATGTTGTGAGGCGGTCCGTTCCGACCGCCTCACAATGAATGGATCCTTGAGAGATCCGCACGAACGGTCTTGGGAAGGAAACAGCATGGCGCGTGTCGTATTGGTCACCGGTGGCACCCGCGGGATCGGTGCCGCAATTTCAAAAGCCTTGAAGGATGCGGGCTACAAGGTTGCCGCCAACTATGGCGGCAACGACGAGGCCGCCAACCAGTTCAAGAGTGAAACCGGGATTCCGGTGTTCAAATTCGACGTGTCCGATGCGCCATCCTGCGAAAGCGGCATCCGGGCGGTCGAGGCCGAGCTCGGCCCGGTCGACATTCTGGTGAACAATGCGGGCATCACCCGCGACGGCATGTTCCACAAGATGACCTACGACCAGTGGTCGGCCGTCATCCGCACCAACCTCGATTCCATGTTCACCTGCACGCGCCCCGTGATCGAGGGCATGCGCGAACGCGGGTTCGGGCGCATCATCATCATCTCGTCCATCAACGGCCAGAAGGGCCAGATGGGTCAGGCGAACTATTCCGCCGCGAAGGCGGGCGTGATCGGCTTCGCCAAGGCGCTCGCGCAGGAGAATGCCAACAAGGGCGTTACCGTCAACGTGATCGCGCCGGGCTATATCGCCACCGAGATGGTGAAGGCGGTCCCCGAAGAGGTGCTCAAGGCCAAGATCCTGCCGCTCATTCCGGTCGGACGCCTCGGCGAGGCGGAGGAGATCGCCCGCAGCGTGCTCTTCCTGGCCGCCGACGAGGCCGGTTTCGTGACCGGCTCGACCCTGTCCGTCAACGGCGGGCAGTACATGGCCTAATCGGCACGACATCGTCCCGGGCGCGGTCCGACGCTGCGCTCCGGGCTCGATGCGGCGCATCCTTTTTTACAACACGGAGAACTTGAGGCATGAACCGCATCGACATGGCGGGCAAGACCGTCGTGATCACGGGGGGCGCCCGCGGCATCGGCTATGCGATCGGCGAGCGCCTGGTGCAATCGGGCGCTAGGGTCGCTATCTGGGATCTCCGCCTCGAGGAGACCGAGGCGAGTGCCGCAGCCCTGTCCAAGGATTGCATCGGCCTGAGCGTCGACGTCGCCGACAGCGTGTCGGTGGAGCATGCGGCGCAGCAGACCCGCGGGGCCTTCGGGCGCATCGACGGCCTTGTGAACGGCGCCGGGATCACCGGGCCGGTCAAGCCGCTCGCCGATTATTCCGTCGAGGAATGGCGCAGCGTGGTCGACGTCAACCTGACCGGCACCTTCAATTGCTGCCGGTCCATCGTGCCGATCATGCTGGAGAACGATTACGGCCGGATCGTCAATATCGCGTCGGTCGCGGGCAAGGAAGGCAATCCGAACCTCGCCGCCTACAGCGCCGCCAAGGCGGGCATCATCGGGCTCACCAAGTCCCTGGGCAAGGAGCTGGCCAAGACCGGCATCGCGGTCAACTGCATCACGCCCACCACGGCCAAGACGAAGATCCTCGATTCCCTGACGCCGGAATTCATCGAGTACATGCGCGTGCGCATCCCCCGCGACCGCTTCGCCGAACTGCACGAGATCGCCGCCATGGTGGCCTGGATGCTGTCCGAGGAAAACTCCTTCACCACGGCGGCCACCTTCGATCTGAGCGGCGGGCGCACCACCTACTAGAATTTCCGGCAGGACCCGCCGCGGAGCTTCGCTTCCTGGCGAAAGTCGTGATAGGTGGCGGCCACCATGACGACTCGCACCGCCACCACCATCGGCCTCGCGGCCATCCTGCTCTGGTCCATGCTCGCCCTGCTCACGGCGGCGACGGGCACGATTCCTCCCTTCCAACTTGCCGCCATGACCTTCCTGGTCGGCGGGCTGGTCGGCGTGGCGAGCTGGATCGTGCGGCCTCAGGGGCTTAAAGCGCTGCGCCAGAAGCCGGTCGTCTGGGCGCTCGGGATCGGCGGCCTCTTCGGCTATCACGCGCTCTACTTCGCGGCCCTGCGCTGGGCGCCGCCGGCGGAGTCGGGCCTGATCAACTATCTCTGGCCCCTGCTGATCGTGCTGTTCTCCTCGCTGCTGCCGGGCGAGCATCTGCAGCGGTCACATATCGTGGGGGCGCTGCTCGGCTTCGCCGGCGTCGTGGTGCTGATCGCCGGGCGCGGTGCCTTGGACGCGCGCGCCGAATACATGCCGGGCTATCTCTGCGCCTTCGTGGCGGCCTTCGTCTGGGCTGGCTATTCGGTTCTCTCCCGCCGCTTCGGCCAGGTGCCGACCGATGCTGTGGCCGGGTTCTGCCTCATGACGTCGCTCCTGAGCCTCGTCTGCCATCTGGCCTTCGAGACCACCGTCTGGCCCGAGACGACGACGCAATGGCTCGCCCTTCTGGGGCTCGGCCTCGGACCCGTAGGCGCGGCCTTCTATGTGTGGGACATCGGCATGAAGCGCGGCGACATCCGCTTCCTCGGGGTCGCCTCGTATGCAACGCCGGTGCTGTCGACCCTGCTCCTGGTGGTGGCCGGCTATGCGGAACCGACCCTGACGCTGGCGCTCGCCTGCGGGCTCATCGTGGCCGGCGCGCTGGTCGCCACTCTCACGTCGAAGAAGACCGTCCCGGCATGACCCGGTGGGTGTAGCGGTAGGCCGTCTCGAAACCGAGCGTGCCATAGAGCGAGCGGGCGATCTCGTTCTCCTCACGCACCTGGAGGTAGGCGGTGTGTGCCCCCTGCCCGCAGCCCCAGGCCATGAGGCTTGCGACCACGCGGCGGCCGAGGCCGATGCCGCGCAGGTCCGGCGCGACCACGATGTCGTAGAGGCCGACATAGCCGCGCTCCACCACCCCCAGGCCCCAGGCCACCGGCCTGTCGTCGAGGCTCAGCGTGGCGAAGGCCGTCTTCTGACGGATGCGGGAGACGATCCTCATCAGGGTCTCGTCATCGGCCTTGTCGCCGCCGTAGGATTCCGCCGCCGCCCTCACCCAGCGCTTGGAGACCTGGGGGTCGAGATTGACCTCGGGGTCGATCTCGCAATCGCCGCTCGTGATGGGAGCCGCGAGGACATGCGTCGGCTCGACCTCCTTGAAGCCGCGCTGCTTCAGCAGCTCGTCGACACCGCCTGCCTGCACCCCGTTGAGACGGAACGTGGGGCGCACGCTGGCCTCCACGAAGCGCGCGATCATGTAATCGAGCAACTCATCGTCGAGACCGATGTCCGGGCGGAAGGGCGTCGCGGAATTAGCGCGTTTCGAGTAGCCGTTCGCAAGGCGGAGAACCCAGCCGTCATAGAGCTGATAATCGAACGAGGGCCAGGCGTTCAGGAGACGGCTCTCGAGTCCGATGATGAGGCTGTGGTCGTTCATGAGGCTGTCCGCTCCCGCAAGGTCATGCCCCCATCAGAACCTGTTCTTCCATTCACGCAAGGCCTGAAACACCTCCACGGGCGCCGCTCCTTCCTTATGAACGGATTTCGCCAGGGCCGGCTCCCCGGAGCGCAGGAATGGATTGGCGGCCTTTTCCTGTCCGATGGTCGTCGGCACGAGGAAGCGACCCTCGGCCCTGGCTGTCTCGGCCTCCGCGGCCCGTGCCCGCAGCGCCTCGTTGTCCGGATCGGCCGCCAGCGCGAAGCGCGCATTGGAGAGGGTGTAGTCATGCCCGCAATAGACCCGGGCCTCGTCCGGCAGGGCGGCCAGTCGCTGGAGCGAGGCCCAGAATTCGGCGTAGGTTCCTTCGAACATCCGCCCGCAGCCGAGGGTGAAGAGGGTGTCGCCGGCGAACAGCGCCCGGTCTGCGGCGAACCAGTAGGACACGTGATCCAGGCAATGTCCGGGCGTCTCCCAAACATGCGCCTGAAGGCCGCCCACATGCACCGTGTCGCCCTCCCGCACGTAGGCGTCGGCATGCGGCACTGCCTCGCGGGCTTTGACCGGTGCCACCACGCGGCATCCGGTGCGGCGCTTCAGGGGCTCGGCGGCCTGTACGTGATCACCATGCCGGTGCGTGATGAGGATGTCGGTCAGCTGCCAGCCGGTCTGGGCGAGAGCCGCCAGGATTGCACCCTCGTCCGGCGCGTCGACAGCCGCGCAGGCGCCCGTATTGGGATCGTGGATCAGAACACCGATATTGTCCTGAAGGCAGAGAAAGGCGTGGATCTGGGCGGACATCGGGGCACCTTGTCTTGATGTGCTCTGAGCTATCATGGAACAGTCGGCGCGTGAAACCAGACCCGGAGCGCCGCAATGCGCATGCCGGGCCGGAGCAAGAGGCATCCCGTTGAGGCCATGAGCATCGACATCACCGATCTGCGCGGCTTCTACGCCAGTCCGCTCGGGGCTGTGACGCGCCGCTTCGTCGGGCGTGCCATCGACAGGTTCTGGGGGCCGCTGACGGGCCTGCGCGTGCTGGGCCTCGGCTATGCGCCTCCCTATCTGTCGGCCGTCAAGGACGAGAGCGAGCGGACCCTGGCCTTCATGCCGGCGAACCAGGGCGTCGTGAACTGGCCCAGCACCGGGGCCTCGGCCTCGGCTCTCGTCGACCCGCTGATGATGCCCCTGCCCGATGCCTCCATCGACCGGGTTCTCGTGGTCCATGCTCTGGAGACCGTGGAGAGCCCGAGCGAGCTCCTCCACGAGATCTGGCGCATTCTCACACCGGGCGGGCGGATCATTCTGGTGGCGCCCAACCGGCGCGGCCTGTGGGCGCGCATGGACACCACGCCGTTCGGCTACGGCCAGCCCTACAGCCGCTCCCAGCTCAAGAGCCTGATGCGCCAGACCTGGTTCTCGCCGGAAGGCTGGGCGGAGACCCTCTACGTGCCACCCTTGCGCAACCGCCTCCTTCTCCAGAGCGCCCAGGCCTGGGAGCGGGTCGGGGCCGGATTCTCGCTGCCCTTCGCGGGCCTCCACATCGTGGAAGCGACGAAGCAGCTCTACCGGCCGGGCGCCGTCCATGCGGTGCGCCGCTCCCGCCGCCTGTCCCCGGTGTTCGCTCCAGTGCCTGCGGCGCCGGCATCGCGAATGACGCGCTCCTCCTTGATTCTGCCGGGTTTTGAGCGAGTAAGGCAGCGCTTAACTTGACTTGGCCCCTGCGAAACGCCAGTGTCCGGCCGCTTCGGCAGGGCTATACGGTCACGCCGGCCTTCATTTTTCCACCAGAGCATCGTGCGGAAAAGAGGATCCGGTTTCTGCCTGAACGATGTTCTCATAAAGGAGGAAGCATCGGGCCCAAAAGTGCCAATCCACTTTTGGGCCCGATGCTGTAGAGTCTGATGCGCAGTTATCTCGATTTCGAAAAGCCCGTCGCCGAGCTGGAAGCCAAGGTCGAGGAGCTTCGGGCGCTCGGTGAGAACCGCGATGCCGTCTCCATCACGGACGACATCTCCCGCCTGGAGGTCAAGGCCGCCGACGCCCTCAAGGAACTCTATGCCAAGCTCACGCCCTGGCAGAAGACCCTGGTCGCGCGCCACCCCCAGCGTCCGCACTTCATCGATTACTGCGCCGGGCTCATCACCGAGTTCACCCCGCTCGCCGGCGACCGCAAGTTCGCCGAGGACGAGGCGATCGTCGGCGGCTTCGGCCGGTTCCGCGGCCAGCCCGTCTGCGTGATGGGCCAGGAGAAGGGCCACAACACCGAGACCCGCATCCGGCACAATTTCGGCATGGCCCGTCCTGAGGGCTACCGCAAGGCCGTTCGCCTCATGGAGATGGCCGACCGGTTCGGTCTGCCGGTCATTTCCTTCGTCGACACCGCGGGCGCCTATCCGGGCATCGAGGCGGAGGAGCGCGGGCAGGCCGAGGCCATCGCCCGCTCGACCGAGATGCAGCTTTCGCTCGGCGTGCCCAACGTGTCGGTCGTGATCGGCGAAGGCGGCTCGGGCGGCGCCATCGCGATCGCCACCGCCAACAAGGTGCTGATGCTGGAACACGCGATCTACAGCGTGATCTCCCCGGAAGGCGCGGCCTCGATCCTCTGGCGCGATTCCGCCCGCGCCCAGGATGCGGCCACGAACATGAAGATCACCGCCCAGGACCTCCTGCGCCTCGGCATCATCGACGGCATCGTGACGGAGCCCGTGGGCGGCGCCCACCGGGAGCCTGAGGCGGCCATCCAGGCCACCGGCAACGCCATCGAGGAAGCCCTGCACGATCTCGGCAACATGGGTCCGGCCGAGATCCGCGACCACCGTGCCGACAAGTTCCTCAATATCGGCCGCAAACTCTAGGATCTGCCCGAGCGGCTCCGGGACCCGCCTGCAACCGGGCGGGTCTTCGCCCATCCACAGGGCCTCCTTACCTCGGAAGAGATACGCCCGCCCCCGATGAGCGCCGCCCCGGCCCTTTGCAGACGGATTTTTTACCTTCCGTTCATTATAACTCGATTACGGCTCCGCTTGCAGTAAGGGCCAGTTAAGGCTAACGATTTAGGGGTTAAAGGGGAACTGACCGGCACAGAGGCCGGCAGATCAAGAATTGCGGGGTCCCCCATGATGAAGCGTTTCGCATTGGCCGCGAGCCTGGTGCTCGCGCTTGCTGCCTGCCAGGACGACCAGCTTTCCCGTGGCTCCACCCGACACCTCGTGCCGATTCCGTCCGCCACGATGGCCCTGATGTCGACCAAGGGCATGTCCAAGGACGACCCGATCCTGGTCCGGGCCTACAAGAAGGAATCGGAGCTCGAGGTCTGGAAGCGTGGCTCAAACGGCAAATACGCGCTCCTCAAGACCTATCCGATCTGCCGCTGGTCGGGCCAGCTCGGCCCCAAGACCCGCGAAGGCGACCGTCAGGTGCCGGAGGGCTTCTACACGGTCACCCCATCGCAGATGAACCCGAATTCGGCCTATTACCTGTCGTTCGACACCGGCTATCCGAACGCCTACGACCGGTCCTTCGGCCGGAACGGCGGCGACATCATGGTGCATGGCGCTTGCTCGTCGCGCGGCTGCTTCGCCATGACGGACCAGAACATCGCCGAGATCTATGCGATCGCCCGCGAGGCGCTCAGCGCCGGTCAGCGCGGCTTCCAGTTCCAGTCCTATCCGTTCCGGATGACGGCCGAGAATCTGGCCAAGCATCGCCTCGACCCGAACATCGGCTTCTGGAAGAACCTGAAGGAAGGCTCTGACACCTTCGATATCTCCAAGGAGGAGCTGCGCGTGGCGGTCGCCAACCGGCGCTACCTCTTCAACGCCGATGAGAGCACCGTCGCGGCCGTGACGCAGAAACAGCGCCACGACGAGCAGGAGGTGGCCGATCTGATCGCCAAGGGCGAGAAGCCGATCAGGCTCGTCTACAATGACGGCGACACGCACGAATCCTTCCGCGAGGCCCTCGCCAATGCGTCAGGCGTGTCCGACACCAAGCTCGGATTCGTGAGCCGCACGGAAGGCATCTCGTCCGGCCCGCGGCAGATCGCCCTCGACGACAGCGGCCGCGAGAAGATCGACGCCCCGTCGACTGCGCTCGCCTTCGCGTCCCTGAAGGAGGTTCCCGCCTCGCAGCCGGAAACCCGTCAGGCCGTCACCCAGCAGACCGCTCCGGTGGCCGTGGCGGCGGCCTCCTCGCAGGAGACGCCCTTCTACAAGAAGATGCTCGGCGGCGTGGCCGACCTGTTCGGCACGTCGGCGTCGCAGCCCGTGGCCGAGACGGTCCAGGTTGCACCTGCTCCCGCCAAGGCGGCTCCGGCCACGAAGGCCATGCCCCAGAAGCGGGCTCAAGGCTCCGAAAAGGTCAACCTAGCCGCTGCGAACTGAGCGCTCCAGGCACCAAGAATCGCAAGGCCCGCCTCACTGGCGGGTCTTTTTGTTGGGCGATCTCACGGACCGGAAACTTTTCCGCATCTGCCGGGCTTTCCGAGGAGAGGTCCTGCCATGCTCCCGCACCCCGTCGGCATCGCCACACCGAACCTCTCTCAGCACCAAGGTGACGGCTCGGCCTGGACGCCGCTCCCGGGTCGGGCTCGTCATGGCCGCGCAAGCCACTCGGCGGCTTTGCGGGCCCGCCCCATATCTCCCCCATCCTGTCGGATCGGCACCGTGGTGCGGACCCGGCCTCGTGGCCTCAAAGGAGACATTCATGCACCGCCTCGCGCAAGAGCTCTCTCGTGGCGCAGTTCTCTCGCTTTGGGTCGCAGCCGGCAGCGCAGGCGCCGCCCCGGCGGTCGCCGAGCGCTACGCAGGCTCCTTCTGGGGCACAGGAACCATCCTGGAGGGGCCTGATGCCTCCTCCCATCAGGTTAGCTGCAGCTTTGCGATCCAGCAGCAGGGCGCCACGAGCCTTGCGCTCCAGGGCACGTGCCGGGCCTACCTGCTGATCGCGCGATCGGTCAGCGCCCGCCTGTCCTGGGACCCCCGGTCCGGCCAGGTCACCGGCACCTATACGGGGTCGCGGGTCGGAACCGCCCAACTCAGGGGCCGGCAGGTGGGTACGGACTTCGATCTAGCGATCGAATGGCCGAGGCCCCTCTACGGCGACACGACGGCCCAGATGCGGGTCGCCAGCCTCGACCCTGGTCGCTTCAGGATCGTCGTCACGGACCGGATCGGCGAGAATGGACCCGTCCGGGCGACGACCGATCTCACCCTCGTGCGGCAATGACGGGCAGCAAAAAGCCCGGCGAAGGGCCGGGCTCTTGAGCTGTTCGCCGCGCAGGGCGATCACCCGAACAGGGCGTCGATCGCGTCCTGGGACGTGCGTGTCGGATCGCCCTCGAGGGCAGGCCCGTTCAGCAGAGCCTCGTCCCCTTCGCGGTCCGGCATCTTGAAGGCTTCCACGTCGTTGAAGCTCTCCAGGCCGCCCCAGATATGCGCCATCTGGGTCACGCGCTCCTCGATGAACTTCATCGAGCCGACGACCTTGCTGATGCGCTGTCCGGTAATGTCCTGGAAATTGCAGGCCTCGAAGATCGTGATGACCCTGTCGGAGATCCGCTGGGCCATGGCGGCGTCCTCACCGGACAGGCGCGCGGACAGCGTTCCGTTGATTTCGTCGATCTCCTCGGCGGCCGCCAGGATGCTGTTGGTGGCCGCTTCCGTGCCGGACACGACCGCTCCCAGTTCGTCGGTGACGCTGGTCACCTGGCCGCCCGGGCTGCGGGAATGCAAGGTTGCGATCTCCCGTTTCGTGCGCTGGATCGACTCGGTGATGGCGTCGAGTTCATCCTTGAGCCTGAGCGCTTCGCGCAGGTCGGTCCGGATCTGGTCCAGGAGAGCCTTCGACGCTCCGCTGTTCGGCTCGAGCGCCGCATGAATGGCCGCCATGCCCCGCATGAGTTCCGCATGCCGCCGGGCAGCGATGCTCTCGCGGGACTGAGCCAGAAGATCCAGGCTCAATGGGTCGAAAGAGACAGGTGGCGGAAGACGCATGGCGGCTACTCGCCCAGCACGGCGGCGATCTTCGAGCGCAGGGTTTCCGCGTTGAAGGGCTTCACGATGTAGTTGTTGACGCCGGCCTGCTTGGCCGCCACGACGTTCTCGGTCTTGGCCTCGGCGGTGATCATGATGAAGGGAAGTGCGTTCAGATCCGCGTCGGCGCGGACCTTCTGGAGCAGCTCGAAGCCGGTCATCGGCGCCATGTTCCAGTCGGAGATCACGAGCCCGTATTTCTTCTCCTTGAGCTTGCCCAAGGCCTCCGAGCCGTCCTTGGCTTCATCGACGTCGTTGAAGCCGATCTGCTTCAGGAGGTTGCGGATGATGCGCAGCATCGTCTGGTAATCGTCGACGATGAGCACCGGAAGGGACGTATTCAATGCCATGATGTTTCGGCCCGAAATGAGAAAGGGTTGCGAAGAAGGTCCTTTGACAGACCTTTCTTCAAAAATCGTTGTTGTGGTCCCTGCCTTATCGGCCATGATGCTTGCCTCAAGCTGACGTCGCGCTCCCGCTTTCGGAAGGCGGTGTCCCGAGCAGCGAAAAGCCCGGCGCGGTGGCCGGGCTTCCGTCTCGATGACTTCGGGGATCGACCGCTCAATGCCGCAGGCCCGGAGCCTCCTGGCCGGTGCGCGCCACGTATTCGGTATAGCCGCCACCATACTGGTGGATGCCCTCCGGGGTCAGCTCGAGAACCCGGTTGGACAGGGCGGCCAGGAAGTGGCGGTCGTGCGAGACGAACAGCATGGTGCCCTCATATTTGGACAGGGCGTCGATCAGCATCTCCTTCGTGGCCATGTCGAGATGGTTGGTCGGCTCGTCGAGCACCAGGAAGTTCGGCGGATCGTAGAGCATCTTGGCCATGACCAGCCTGGCCTTCTCCCCGCCCGAGAGGACGCGGCACTTCTTCTCCGCATCGTCGCCGGAGAAGCCGAAGCAGCCGGCCAGCGTGCGCAGCGAGCCCTGCCCGGCCTGCGGGAACGAATCCTCCAGGAACTCGAACACTGTGCGGTCGCCCTCGAGCACCTCCATGGCGTGCTGGGCGAAATAGCCCATCTTCACGCTCGCCCCGACGGTGACCGACCCGTCGTCGGGGGCGGCGGAGCCTGCCACCAGCTTCAACAGGGTCGACTTGCCGGCGCCGTTCACGCCCATCACGCACCAGCGCTCCTTGCGGCGCACCGCGAAGTCCAGCCCCTCGTAGATGCTGCGGCTACCATAGCGCTTGTGCACGCCCTTCAGGCTGACCACGTCGTCGCCTGAACGCGGCGCTGGCAGGAAGTCGAACGCCACCGCCTGGCGGCGCTTGGGCGGCTCCACCCGGTCGATCTTCTCGAGCTTCTTGACCCGGCTCTGCACCTGGGCAGCGTGCGAGGCACGCGCCTTGAAGCGCTCGATGAACTTGATCTCCTTGGCGAGCATGGCCTGCTGACGCTCGAACTGCGCCTGCTGCTGCTTCTCGTTCATCGCCCGCTGCTGCTCGTAGAACTCGTAGTCTCCGGAATAGGTCGTCAGCGAACCGCCGTCTATTTCCATGATCTTGTTGACGATGCGGTTCATGAAGGCGCGGTCGTGCGAGGTCATGAGCAGCGCGCCCTCGTAGCCCTTCAGGAATTCCTCCAGCCAGATCAGGCTCTCGAGATCCAGGTGGTTGCTGGGCTCGTCGAGGAGCATGACGTCCGGGCGCATCAGCAAAATGCGCCCGAGTGCAACGCGCATTTTCCAGCCGCCCGACAGGGCGCCCACGTCGCCGTCCATCATCTCCTGGCTGAAGCCCAGTCCGGCCAGAACCTCGCGCGCCCGGCCCTCGAGGGAATAGCCGTCCAGTTCTTCGTAGCGCGCCTGCACCTCGCCGTAACGCTCGATGACCGCCTCGAGGTCGTCCGCCCTGTCCGGGTCCACCATGGCGGCTTCGAGTTCCCGCAGTTCGGCCGCTACGGCGCTCACCGGACCGGCGCCCTCCATGACCTCGGCCACGGCACTGCGGCCGGCCATCTCGCCGACATCCTGGCTGAAATACCCGATGGTGATGCCGCGATCGACCGAGACCTGGCCCTCATCGGGCTGCTCTTCCCTGTTGATCATCCGGAAGAGCGTCGTCTTGCCCGCGCCGTTGGGCCCCACCAGGCCGATCTTTTCCCCTTTCTGAAGGGTTCCGGAGGCCTCGATGAAGAGGATCCTGTGGCTGTTCTGCTTGCTGACATTCTCGACGCGAATCATGGGTCCCAAAAGCCTGGAGGAGTTGCGGCGGCCTTATGGCACGGCGCGCGCCGGCCTGCGAGGGTTCGCGATCGGGCAAAATGTCAGGGGCCCACTCGCGCAAATCTCCGCTGAAAAGCCGGCTCTAATCCTCATTTCCCTATGGTTCCTTCGGGCGGAAGAGGACATCCTGCCCAGGGGGAGAAAGGATGATTGTCATGCGAAAGACCGTCATCGCCGCACTCTGCATGGTGGTCCCGGGTGGGATCGGGGTGCTGGCCCAGTCAGGCGATCCGATCACCCAGCGCCAGAACCTGATGAAGAACAACCAGGAGCAGGTGCGCGCGCTCACCGGCATGGCCCGGGGGCAGACTCCGTTCAACGCCGCCACCGCCCAGACCGCCCTTCAGCGGATTGCCCAGAACGCTCAGCAGATTCCGGCCCTGTTCCCTCCGGGCTCGCATCAGGGCAAGACCGCGGCGCTTCCCGCCATCTGGGAGCGCAAGGCGGATTTCGACGCCCATGCGGCCAAGCTGCAGCAGGACGCCACAGCGGCTCAGGGTTCGATCACCGACCAGGCCAGCCTGCAGGCGGCGATCCAGCGGGTCGGCCAGAACTGCGGCGGCTGCCACGAGACCTATCGCCGCAAGGAAAGCTGACGTAACATCGGGAGATCTGAGGAGACCGAAGATCTTCTGAGGGAGATCGCGATGCGGTATCCCGAGGCTCCATGGCTTCTTTCCGCCCTCGCGGCGGGACTCCTGACCCTCGCTCCGGCCTGGCAGCGGCCGCCCGACGAGGTCGATCTCGCTCTCGTGCTGGCCGTCGACGTCTCCACCTCCATGGATCCGGACGAGCAGGACCTGCAGCGGCAGGGCTATGTGGAAGCCTTCCGCTCGGCCTCGGTGCATCAGGCCATCCATGGGGGCGTGCTGGGGCGCATTGCGGTCACGTACGTCGAATGGGCCGGAGCCCATCCGCATGTTCAGCATGTGGTCGTGCCCTGGACCGTTCTGGACGACGCGAAGGACAGCCTCTCCTTCGCCGACCGGCTGGCTCGCGCGCCGATCCGCCGGGGGGCCGGGACCTCCATTGCGGAAGCCATCGATTTCAGCCTGGGTCTCCTCTCCTCGGCGTCCTTCCGGTCGTCGCGGCGTGTCATCGACATCTCGGGCGACGGCGCAAACAATCAGGGCCCCCTGGTCACCGAAGCGCGCGACAGGGCGGTGGCCCGCGGCGTGACGATCAACGGCCTTCCCATCATGCTGAGGCATCCCGACCGTCGGGACGACGTAACCCTGGATGCCTATTACCGCGACTGCGTGGTCGGCGGCCCGAATGCCTTCATGATCCCGATCCGGGAACGCAGGCAGTTCCTGACCGAGACCCGAACCAAGATCATCACCGAGATCGCCGCCCCGTCCGACACCGCCGCATCGATCGAGCCTGCGGGCGTTGTTCCGAGGGCCGACTGCGATACCAGCGAAAGCCTCTGGGACGACATCGCCCCTGAACCGCATGCGCCGACGGCCGTGACCGGTCAGGAGCTCTAGAGAAGTGCCGCACGCCGGCGCCAGCCTTTGACCTGGAGAGGCGATCATTCCCGAGGGCCCACGACGACGCGCACCCCAAGGGTCACTCGGCCATCATCTCGCCGGAGCCTCCCGCCTCGGCCGGGAAATCCTTCAGCTTCGGCAAGCCGTCCCGCATGGGCAGCACCGTCTCCGCATAGTTGAAGTGGACGGCCGGAATGAAATTGAGGGTGGGAATGGTCGCCGCGAACACGTCGACGAGGCCGAGCGTCGGGTGGTTGTTCATCAGGTGCCCGCCGCATTTCGAGCAATATTGCCGCTGGCTGAACTTAGTCTTCTGATAAGCCGCGAGGTGCTCGGCGCCGGACGTGACCCGCACGGCCTCGGGCTTCCAGAGGCTGAACGCGTTCACCGGCCCGCCGGACCAAGAACGGCAGGACTGGCAATGACAATAACCCATGGCCTCCGGGGATCCGCTCACCTCAAGTTGGATAGCGCCGCAGAAACAGCTTCCGATATGGGACATGGCCCTCTCCCTTGGTTCTCTCGTGGGCCGTCATGCCGCAATCCGGCCGGACGCCGCCCAGAGCTGCGAAACCTTGGCTGACCGCATCTTACCCCTTACGGCTCCGGAGATCCTCTGGCGCAACGGAGGTATTGCGGCGACCGCGCTCTAAACCGTCGGCGCAGCAAAAAGCCCGGCGCGACGGCCGGGCTTTCGATGATGGGAGTTCTGCGGTCCTAGGCCACGAACTGGCCGTGGCAATGCTTGAACTTCTTGCCCGAACCGCAGGGGCAGGGCTCGTTGCGGCTGACCCGGCCCCAGGTGGAGGGGTCGTTAGGGTCGCGGGACGAAGCAGGCTCCGTTCCAGCGGCCGCAGCCGCGAAGCCGAGGGCCGGGGCGGCTCCGAGAGCGTTGCCCTGGGCGAGATCGAACTCGTTCTCCTCGGTGGCCGGATCGAGATGCTGAGCGAACATGGGCGGGAGTTCCTGCGGCTCCGGCTGCTGGAACACCACCTGGATGCGCATGAGCTGGCCCGTCACCTGCTCGCGCAGGTGGCCGATCAGGGCGTTGAACAGCTCGAAGGCCTCGGACTTGTATTCGTTCAGCGGATCGCGCTGGGCTAGGCCGCGCCAACCGATGACCTGACGCAGGTGATCGAGGGTCACGAGGTGCTCGCGCCAGAGATGGTCCAGGCTCTGAAGCAGAACCTGCTTCTCCACGTAGTTCATCACCTCGGACGTATTGGCCTCGATGCGCTGGGCATAGGCCTCGTCGGCCGCCTTGGTGATACGCTCGCGGATCTCGTCGTCGGCGATGCCCTCCTCCTTCGCCCATTCCTCGACCGGCAGATCGAGGTTGAGGAAGTTGGCGACGTTCTGCTTCAGCCCCTCGACGTCCCATTGCTCGGCATAGGCGTTTTCCGGGATGGCCCGGGAGACGATGTCCTCGATGACGCCGTGGCGCATGTCGTCGATGGTTTCGCGCACGCTCTCTTCCGCCATGAACTCCTTGCGCTGCTCGAAGACGACCTTGCGCTGGTCGTTCATGACGTTGTCGTATTTCAGGATGTTCTTGCGGATGTCGAAGTTGCGCGCCTCGACCTTCGCCTGAGCGCGCTCGATGGCCTTGTTGATCCACGGATGGATGATGGCCTCGCCCTCCTTCAGACCGAGCTTCTGCAGCATGCCATCCATGCGGTCGGAGCCGAAGATGCGCATCAGATCGTCCTGGAGTGACAGGTAGAACTTGGAGCGCCCCGGATCGCCCTGACGGCCGGAACGGCCGCGCAGCTGGTTATCGATGCGGCGGGACTCGTGACGCTCGGTGCCGAGCACGTAGAGGCCGCCGGCCGCGAGGGCCTTCTCCTTGAAGGCCGCCACCTCGTTCAGGATCTCCTTCTCGCGGCGGGCGCGGTCCTCGCCCTCGACGCCGGCGAGCTCGCGCTCGATGCGCATCTTGGCATTGCCGCCGAGCTGGATGTCGGTGCCGCGGCCGGCCATGTTGGTGGCGATCGTGATCGCACCCGGCACGCCGGCCTGGGCGACGATGAAGGCCTCCTGCTCGTGGAAGCGGGCGTTCAGGACGGCGAAGTGCTTGGTGCCGCGACCTGCCCGCGCGTCGCGATAGAGCGGCTCGAGGGCCTGCGGGTTCTCGAAGTCGATGAGGGTATAGCCGTCCTTGATCAGCATCTCGGCCAGATGCTCGGACTTTTCGATCGACGTGGTGCCGACCAGGATCGGCTGGCCCTTGGCGGAGGATTCCTCGATGTCGCGGATGACCGCCTGGTAACGCTCCTCCATGGTCCGGTAGACCTCGTCGTCGTCGTCCACGCGGGAGACGGGACGGTTGGTCGGGATCTCGACCACCTCGAGGTTGTAGATCTCCAGGAACTCATCGGCTTCCGTGGCAGCCGTGCCGGTCATGCCGCCGAGTTTGTCGTAGAGGCGGAAGTAGTTCTGGAACGTGATGGAGGCCAGGGTCTGGTTCTCGGGCTGGACCTGGACCTTCTCCTTGGCCTCGAGCGCCTGGTGCAGGCCTTCCGAGTAGCGCCGGCCCTGCATCATGCGGCCAGTGAACTCGTCGATGATCACCACCTCGCCGTTGCGGACGATGTAATCCTTGTCGCGCTGGAACAAGGTGTGGGCGCGCAGCGCCTGGTTCATGTGGTGAACGAGGGTCGCGTTCTGGGCGTCGTAGAGGTCGCCCTCCTTGAGCAGGCCGATCTCCCGCAGCAGCGCTTCGATCTTCTCGGTGCCCGCTTCGGTGAGCGCTACGGAACGCTGCTTCTCGTCGAGCTCGTAATCGCTCTTGGTAAGGCGTGGGATCACCACGTCGATCGCATTGTAGAGCTCGGACCTGTCGTCGAGGGGACCGGAGATGATGAGCGGCGTCCGCGCCTCGTCGACCAGGATCGAGTCCACCTCGTCCACGATGGCGAAGTTGTGGCCCCGCTGGACCATCTGCGCCATCTCGTACTTCATGTTGTCGCGCAGGTAGTCGAAGCCGTATTCGTTGTTGGTGCCGTAGGTGATGTCGGCCGCATAGGCCTCGGCGCGCTCCGAATCGTCGAGCCCGTGAACGATCACGCCGACGGACAGCCCTAGGAACCGGTAGATCTGGCCCATCCACTCGGAGTCGCGACGGGCGAGATAGTCGTTGACCGTCACCACGTGGACGCCCTTGCCGGCGAGCGCGTTGAGATAGACCGGCAGGGTCGCCACCAGGGTCTTGCCCTCGCCGGTGCGCATTTCGGCGATCGAGCCCTCGTGGAGCACCATGCCGCCGATGAGCTGAACGTCGAAGTGGCGCTGCCCCAGGGTGCGCTTGGCGGCCTCGCGGACCGTCGCGAAGGCCGGGACCAGGATGTCGTCCAGGGTCTTGCCGGCGGCGAGCTGGGCCTTGAAGTCCTCGGTGCGGGCACGGAGCTGCTCGTCGGACAGGGCCTCCAGCTCGGCCTCCATCGCGTTGATGGCCGCTACCTTCGGCCGGTAGGACTTCAGACGGCGATCATTGACCGAGCCGAAGATTTTCTTCGCGAGAGAACCGAACATCGAGAGCCTTCGAAATTCCAGAATGCAGGAGAAAGGGGCGTTTGCGCCGCCTTATAGACCTAATTACGCCGGAGCGCATCTTAAAGACTGCGCCTTTAGTGGCGCAGCCCCAGGGCAGCTCCAAGCCGGCCCGGAGGACCCGTTCAAGACCCCGCGAGCGGCGATGCTGTGACATAAATATGCCATCTCTTGCAAACGTAAACACATTCAGCCATCTGATCGTCGCTGTCCGTGGGCGATCACGCTCACCAGAGGAAACCACATGTCTCGCTCACTCAACGTTCGGAAGAGCCTCCTGACCCTCGGGGTCGCCCTGCCGTTCCTGGCCGGGGCCGCCCTCGCCCAGACCCCTCCCGCGCCCGCTACCTCCCCGGCCGCCGTGCCGGCCGTGGAGCCGTCCAAGGTCATCGCCCGCGTCAACGGCGTCGAGATCACGGAAGGGGACCTTGCCCTGGCGGCCGAGGATCCGGCCCTGCAGATGCCGAACGTTCCGGAAGCCCAGAAGCGTGATCTCCTGACCGGCTACATGATCGACCTGAAGCTCGGTGCCAAGGCGGCCGAGGCCGCCAAGGTCGGCAGCGGCGCCGAATTTGCCCGCAAGCTCGCCTATAGTCGCGACAAGACCCTGCTCGACGAGTATCTCGACCAGGAGGCCAAGAAGGCTGTCACCCCGGAAGCCGCGCGCAAGCTCTACGACGAGACGGTCAAGAGCGTCCCGGCCGAACAGGAGGTCCGCGCCCGCCACATCCTTGTCGAGAACGAGGACGAGGCCAAGAAGATCGCGGTCCGTGTGAAGGGCGGCGAGGACTTCGCCAAGGTGGCCGGCGAGGTCTCGAAGGACCCCGGATCCAAGACCGACGGCGGCGATCTCGGCTTCTTCACCAAGGATCGCATGGTCGAGCCCTTCGCCGAGGCCGCCTTCAAGCTCGAGCCCGGCCAGATCTCCGATCCGGTGAAGAGCCAGTTCGGCTGGCACGTGATCAAGGTCGAGGAGAAGCGCACCAAGCCGGCCCCGACCTTCGAGGAGACCAAGGACCAGGTCGAGACCTACCTGGCCCGCAAGGCGCAGCAGGATCTGATCATGGGCCTGCGCAAGAGCGCCAAGATCGAGCGCCTGGACGACAAGGGCAACCTCGTCGAGCAGAAGCAGCAGTAAGCTCGATTCCTCTCGTTCAAAGGGGCGGCCTTCACGGCCGCCCTTTTCATTTCCTGTGCCTGACGACTACTTGTTCGTCCGGCCCATCCGGTTCGGATCGACGCCGCCTTCACGGGTGGTCTGGTTCTCCACGTCGCCCTGGAAGGTCGAGCCGCCATCGAGATCGCGCGGATTCTCGCCCGACATGGTGGTGCCCTTGGAGCGTCCGATGCCGGGATCGACATCCAGATCGCTGCGCGGGCGCTCCTGAGGTTTGGTCTTGGGGTGTTTGCCCGTCATGAAAGCCTCCATCGCTTGCAGACCGGGTCAACGGGGACACACCGGCTGCGTTCCGTGGACCTGACGGTTGCGTCCCAGCACCTTTGACTTGACAAAAAGCCTTAAAAAACCGCAGGTCGCCTTTCCTAAACGGTATTCCATCCGCTCACCCGAGACCCATTGCATGTCCAAGTCCGTGTCTCCGCTCGCCCCCAAATCGTTTCCGACGCTTCCCGCCATCGACGGCGTCCGGATCGCAACGGCGGAGGCCGGGATCCGATACAAGAACCGTACCGACGTTCTTTATGTGACGCTGCCCAAGGACACGAGCGTGGCGGGCGTCTTCACACGCTCCAAATGCCCCTCGGCCCCGGTCGATTGGTGCCGCAAGAACCTTGGCAAGGGCACGGCCCGGGCACTGGTGGTCAATTCCGGCAATGCCAATGCCTTCACGGGCAAGAAGGGTGCGGAAGCGGTCAAGCTCACGGCTGACATCGCCGCCGAGGCCGCTGGCTGCCGGGCTTCTCAGGTCTTCATCGCCTCCACGGGCGTGATCGGCGAACCCCTCGACGCGACGAAATTCGAGAGCGTGCTCACGACCTGCGAGAAGAAGGCGAAGCCCACCGCCTGGCTCGATGCCGCCAAGGCCATCATGACCACGGACACCTTCCCGAAGGTGGCGACCCGCACGGCCACCATCGGCGGCGTCGAGGTGACGATCAACGGCATCGCCAAGGGTGCCGGCATGATCGCCCCCGACATGGCCACCATGCTGTCCTTCATCTTCACGGACGCGCCCATCGCCGCCCCGGTGCTGCAGACGCTCCTGAAGAAGGGCGCCGATAAGAGCTTCAACTGCGTGACGGTGGACAGCGATACCTCCACGTCCGACACGCTGCTCTTCTTCGCCACGGGAACGGCCGCCGCCAAGGGAGCCCCCGCGATCTCCCTGCCGAGCGACCGGCGTCTCAAGGAGTTCCGCAGCGCGCTCGAAGGCCTGCTGTGCGACCTCGCCCAGCAGGTCGCCCGCGACGGCGAGGGCGCGCGCAAGTTCGTGACCGTGAAGGTGACCGGCGCCACGGGCGCCACCTCGGCCAAGCGGATCGCCATGGCGATCGCCAACTCGCCGCTGGTGAAGACGGCCGTCGCCGGCGAGGACGCCAATTGGGGACGCGTGGTCATGGCCGTCGGCAAGGCGGGCGAACCGGCCGAGCGCGACAAGCTCGCGATCTGGTTCGGCGACATCCGGGTTGCCGTCAAAGGTGCCCGCGATCCGGAGTACGACGAGGCCAGAACCACCGCCTACATGACGGGCGACGAGATCACGATCCGGGTCGATCTGGGTCTCGGACGCGGCGAGGCTACGGCCTGGACCTGCGACCTGACCAAAGCCTACGTGGAGATCAACGGCGACTACCGGAGCTAACCCGGGCCTGTCACGGCACGACGACGACTTTCCGCCTCACGGTCACGCGCATCGGGCCACCGTACTGATTCATCCCCACGAAGGTGTAGGCGAACTCGTCCGGCCCCTGGTAACCCGGCTTGGACAGGTAGTAGGGTTTCAGATTGGTGACGCCCGCCTTGCCAACTTTGGGCTTCAGGGAGATCACCGTCTCCGAAATGGCACCCCGGATCCCGTTGAGATTGAAGGTGCAGCCTTTGCCCGACCGGACCGTCATATCGCCTTCGGTCTCGACAATGTCACCGTTGAAGTAGACAGCCTGAGCCGAGCAGTCCTGTGCCCGAACGGCACCGGACCAGAGCCCGCAGGCAAAAACGCACAGTCCTGAGACGATGATCTTTCTTGGCATTGGAGCCCCCGTTCCGCGCCATTTCGGCTGTCGTTGTATGATCCTCTCAGGAGTGCTGATCCTGAAGAGATCGTAACCGATCTCGGAAAATAATCCGGTTCTTCAAAATCCATACGTAATTACGTTTGTCAAGAATACCGAAATCAGTTCGCATCGATCCCAAAGCGCGATAAGAGAGCGATCACCATCCCAATGCTCACCCAACACCCGGCCAAGACCCTGTGCCCCCTCTCAAGCTCACCCTCGTCGTTGCCGTCGCCCTGATCGACATGGACAACCGCATCCTTCTGGCGCAGCGGCCCGAGGGCAAGCAGCTCGCCGGCCTGTGGGAGTTTCCCGGCGGCAAGGTGGAACCCGGCGAGCGCCCGGAGGAGACCCTGATTCGCGAGCTGCGCGAGGAGCTCGGCATCACGGTCAAGGAGCCCTGCCTCGCGCCGTTGACCTTTGCGAGCCATCCTTATGAGACCTTCCACCTTCTCATGCCGCTCTATGTCTGCCGGCGCTGGGAAGGCTTCGTTCAGCCGCTGGAGGGACAGGGGCTGAAATGGGTCAGGGCGCAGGAGCTGCGCTCCTATCCCATGCCGCCGGCCGACGAACCGCTGATCCCGTTCCTCGTCGACCTCCTGGGGCCCTGAAGAACGCCCATGTCGTCCCAGCAAGCAGCCGAAGCGGTTCCAGCCGTGCCTGCTCCCACGGCCGCCTTCGTCATCTCCAACCTGCTGATCTGCTCGTTTCTGTGGGGCAGCGCGCTCGTGCTCGTGAAACTGAGCGGGAACCTGAATCCCTTCGTGCTCGCCGCCATGCGCGGCCTGATCGGGGCCGCGACCCTGGCCCTGTGGTTCATCCTTCAGGGCAAGAGCATCCTGCCGCAGCGCCATGAATGGCGCATCTGGGCCGTGCTCGGGACCCTGAACGGCTGGCTGCCGAACGTGCTGGTGGCCTTTGCCCTGACGCGGATTCCCACCGCTCCCGCCGCCATGATCCAGGCCTCGTCGCCGCTGATCGTCGCTCTGATGTCCCATTGGCTGTTCGCCGACGAGCGGCTGACGCGGCAGCGCCTCGTCGGCGTACTCGTCGGCTTCCTCGGAATGGGCATCCTGATCGGACCCGCCGCCCTGCCGGACAGCGGCATCGACGCCATGGGCGTGCTGGTCATGGTGGCCGTCGCCTGCAGCTATGCGACGGCGAATATCTATGTGCGCAGCGTCCGGCAGGCGGAGCCGGCCAGGATGGCGCTCGGCCAGCAGATCTGCTCCGGCTTCGCCGCGACGGTTCTCGCCCTCGCGTTCGTCGGCCCCTCGGCCTTCGCGGCCGTCCCGGCGCATTGGGAGCCTCTCATCGCGCTCGGCGCCCTGTCCACGGCCCTGCCGATCCTGCTCTTCATGCACCTGATCCGTCGAACGGGTCCGACCCGGGCTTCGATGGTAGGCTATCTCGGGCCGTTCTGGACCACCGTCATGGCCGTGCTGTTCCTCAACGAGAGCATCGGCCTGCGCGAACTCACCGGAGGCGCCGTCGTGCTGGCGGGCGTCGCGCTGGTCTCCTTCACCGGACGGCTCAGGCGAGCTCGCTGAGCGCCGTGCGGGTCCCGTGCGGGATCTCCACCGGCCGCCGGGTGGCCCGGTCCACATAGACATGAACGAAATGGCCCTGGGCGGCGGCCTCATCGGCGCCTGTCTTGAAGATCCCGATCCGGTAGCGCACCGAGGAACGCCCGAGATGCGCGACCGCGATACCGGCCTCCAGCTGGTCGGGAAAGGCGACGCTCTCGAAATAGGTGCAGCCCGATTCCACCACGAGGCCGATGACCGGGCTCTCGGCAATGGCGAGCAGGCCCCTCTCGATGAGCCACGCGTTCACGGCGCTGTCGAAGTACGAGTAGTAGTGGACGTTGTTCACATGCCCGTAGGCATCGTTGTCCATCCAGCGTGTCGCGATGGGACGAAACAGCCGGAAGGCGGAGCGGTCGGGGCGCGTCGGACGATCTGACATGGATCCGTCACCAGGCCGCTTCGTAGATCGCGCGGGCATCCTCGAGGGCGAGCGACCGGGGATTGTTCACGAGAAGCCGCGTCTGCTTCATGGCATCCTCGGCCATCATCGGCACGGCCTCGCGGGGAATGCCCACATCGCGCAGGCGTGGCGGCAGCCCCACCCTCGCGCACAGGGCGGCGAGCGCCTCGACGAAGGTCGATCCGGTGGCCCGTCCCTCGAGGTCCGGAAATGCATGAGGCCCTAGTTCCGCATAGGCGGCCTCGCAGGCGGCCGCGTTGAAGCGCAGCACATGCGGCAGCACGAGAGCGTTGGACAGACCGTGCGGCACGCCGAAATGCCCGCCGATGGGATAGGCGAGCGCATGGACGGCCGCGACGGGCGAGTTGGCGAAAGCCTGACCGGCGAGCATGGAGCCGAGCAGCATGGCCGAGCGCGCCTCGATGTCCTGGCCATGATGCACCGCGCGTTCGATGTTGCGCCCGAGCAGCACCAAGGCTTCCTTCGCAAGCGCCCGGGAGAGTGGATTGTTGTTGGGACTTGTCGACGTATAGGCCTCGATGGCGTGCACCATCGCGTCGATGCCGGTCGCCGCCGTCACGGCCGGCGGGAGGTTTACGGTGAGATCCGGATCGAGCAGCGCGATATCGGGAATGAGGAGGGCCGAGACCACACCCTTCTTTTCGTGCGCCCCGGTGGTGACGATGGAGATCGGCGTGACTTCCGACCCGGTGCCCGCCGTGGTGGGAACGGCGAGCAGCGGCAGCCGCGGGCCCTTCGCGAGGCCGACCCCGTAGATCTCGGGAAGGTTTTCGTCGCTCGCAGCGAGAAGGGCGACGAGCTTCGCCACATCGATGGAGGAGCCGCCTCCGAAGCCGATCACGGCCCGCGCCTCGAACTCCTTCGCCCGGGCGGCGGCCGCCAGCACCACGTCCTCGGGCGGATCGGCAACGACCGCATCGAAGATGTCGACCACGATGCCGGCCTCCTCCAGCACCTGGAGAACGGGCGCGATCAACCCGGCCTTCACCAGTCCCGCGTCGGTTACCAGGAAGACGCGAGGACCGAGACGCTGGGCCGTGATCTCGCCCAGCCGGGTGATGCTGCCGGAGCCGACGATGAGGGACGGAGCGGTGCTGAAGGTGAAGGGCGACATGGATCTTCCCGGGATCGGGTCCTCTGCGCGGGAGATTGCCCCGGCCTCGGCGGGCCAGCAACCCGCCTGCGCTTCAGCCATTAGGACAAGACCCTAATCCTCGAATTCCTCGATGGCGTCCATCTTCTCAGGGTAGAAGGCGAGATGGCCCTTGATGGCCGCAACCGAGGGGGACGGCTCTTCATAGCTCCAGGCGGCGTTTTCCCGCACGAGTCCGCCGCCGTTGACGGTGAAATAGGACGCGTCGCCCTTGTAAGGGCAATGGGTCCTGTGCTCGGTGGGATCGAGGAGATCCATGTGGACGTCCTGACGAGGGATGTACTGGACCGGCGGCAGGGTCGCTTCCTGCAGGGTCAGAGCCTGCGTGGTTTCAGCCACGATGAAGCCGCCGAGCATGACCCGGATTCGGTGGGGGTTCTTCGTGATGGTGATCGGATGATCCGGTCCGGGCTCTTTCATGGGTCCATGGCTTTCCAGAGAGGTCTTCTCAAGAATGAAGATAGGGCAACCGGGTTGCAGCCCAAGGCGAATGAGAATCACTTCTTGTCGACCGGAGGCGCGGGCGCTCCTTCCTTCACGCCTAAGGCATCGGCCAGCCGGGTCTTGGCGGAGCCGGGGCGCAGGGGCTTCTGCTGGCTTCCATGGGGCGCCCAGCCGGAGAGCCAGACGATCTCGAAGGTCGCCGGAATGCGGCCGTCCGCATCCCCGAACCGTTCCGCATAGATCTCCGCCGTCCGCAGCAGCGTCGCGCGCCGCACGGGGGTTCTGCGCCGGTCATGCAGGGCGTTGGTCAGCCCCATCCGGCGCAGATCCTGCATGAGCGCGAAGGCATTGGCATAGCGCACCCGAACCAAGTCGGAATCGGTCACAGGCAGGGCAAAACCCGCCCGCTGCAGCAGACCGCCGATGTCGCGCAGGTCGGCGAAGGGCGCCACCCGCGGACTCACACCACCCTCGATCTCGGCTTCGGCCTGGGTCAGGGACTGGCGCAGTTCGGACAGGGTGGAGCCGCCGAGGAGCGCGCCGATGAACAGGCCGTCGGGTTTCAGCGCCCGGCGGATCTGGATGAGCGTCCCGGGCAGATCGTTGACGCCCTGCAGGGCCAGAAGCGACACCGCGAGGTCGAAGCGCTCGCCCGAGAACGGCAGGCGCTCCTCGTCGCCGAGAATGCTGCCTGCCTCCGGCACCGGCGCCAGACGGACCACCGTCTCGGCGCGTCCGCTCCGGCGCAGGATCTCGGCGGCAGCAGGCGTCGGCGTGCCCACGTCGAGTGCGAGGGAGAATGTCCGCAGCACCGTGGAAAGGCGCTCCTCCAGATCCTCGACGGCGCGGACCAGAAGGAAATCGGCGTAACCCTGATGCAGCGCACGCGCCAGACGGCGGCGGACAAGGGAGCGATCGAAAACGAGAGGCGTGCTCATGAGGCGCTGGATATGGCGTGTGCGAGGCCGGGAACCAAGGATTATTTTGTCTGCCCGCAACGGATGCCAGGAGCCGGTCCATCGGCTAAGCTTGTCCCATGAGCGAGCCAGCCGACCTCCAGCCGATTCCGCTGAGCGCCCGCTTCCGGGCGGGCGCGAAGGAGGCATGGCATTCGGCCCTCGGCCTCTTCTATCCGCCGACCTGTATCGCGTGCCAGGCCGCCACGGGCGAGCCTCACGCCCTTTGCGCCGGCTGCTGGTCGCAGATCCGCTTCATCGAGCGGCCCTTCTGCGAGCGGCTCGGGACGCCGTTCGCGGTGGATTTGGGTCAGCCGCTGATCTCGCCGGCCGCCATGGCCGATCCGCCGGTGTTCGGGCGCGCCCGCGCGGTGGCGGAATACGACGGTGCGGCGAGCCTGCTCGTGCACCGACTCAAATACAACGACCGTCTGGAACTCGCCCGCGCCCTGGGCGGGATGATGGTCCGGGCCGGCGCCGAGCTGCTGGACGAGGCCGACGTGATCGTCCCCGTGCCGCTCCATCGCTGGCGGCTATGGCGACGGCGCTTCAATCAGGCGATGGCTCTGGCTCAGGCTGTTTCGGCACAATGCAGCGTCCCTTGCGACCCGTTCCTGCTCACTCGCGTCAAGCATACCCGCCGCCAGGTCGGGCTCACCAAGGCGCAGCGTCAGGAGAACCTCCAGGGCGCCTTCCGCGTGAGTCCTGAGGCGAAGGCCCGGCTGAAGGGCAGGCGCGTGCTCCTCGTCGACGATGTGTTGACCACCGGCGCCACGGCCAATGCGGCGTCACGGGCGCTCCTGCGCGGGGGCGCGGTCTGCGTGGATATTCTGGCCTTCGCCCGAGTTGTCCAGGAGTTGTGATCCGAGCGCCAGGCTCCCTATATCCTCGCCATCAAAGGAGATCTCTCTGTCATGCCATCCATTACGATCTACACGAAGAGCTGGTGCCCCTATTGCTCGGCGGCCAAGAAGCTTCTCGGCGAGAAGGGCGTCGCCTTTACCGAGATCGACATCGAGAAGAAGCCGGAAGCCAGGGCCGAGATGATCCAGCGGGCCAACGGGCGCTCCACGGTCCCGCAGGTTTTCATCGGCGAAAAGCATGTCGGCGGCTGCGATGACCTGTATGCTCTTGATGACAGGGGCCAGCTTGAGCCTTTATTGCAGGCCTGACGGAGACCAGAATTCATGACCTCGACCCGCTTCACCGCCGCCTGCGTCCAGATGCGCTCCGGACGCGACGTCCTCAAGAACCGCGACGATGCGGTCGCGCTGGTGCGCGAAGCGGCCTCCCAAGGTGCGCATTTCGCCCAGACGCCGGAGATGACCTCCCTGGTCTGCCGGGACCGGGCGGAGCTGTTCGACAAGGTCGGGCCCGAGGCGCAGGATCCGGTGCTTGCCGCCCTGCGCGAGGTGGCGCGGGAGCGGAACATCGTGGTCCAGATCGGCTCCATCGCGGTCAAGGAGGGCGACAAGGTCGCCAACCGGGCGTTCCTCATCGGCCAGGATGGCGAGGTGATCGCCTCCTATGACAAGATCCACCTCTACGACGTGGATCTGCCCAACGGTGAGAGCTGGCGCGAATCGGCCACCTATACGGGCGGCGCCTCGGCCGTGGCCGCCGAGACGCCCTGGGGCTATCTCGGCATGACCATCTGCTACGATGTGCGCTTCGCCGCCCTCTACAAGGCACTGGCCGATAACGGCGCCTCGTTCCTCTCGGCGCCGGCCGCGTTCACCCGGCAGACCGGAGAGGCCCATTGGCATGTGCTGCACCGGGCGAGAGCCATCGAGACAGGGTCCTTCATGATTTCCGCCGCTCAGGGCGGCCTTCACGAGGACGGGCGCGAGACGTTCGGCCATTCGGTCATCATCGACCCCTGGGGGCGGGTGCTGGCGGAAGGCGGCACGGCGCCCGGCGTGTTCCTGGCCGAGATCGACACCGCCCTCGTGGCGGACGTGCGCGGCCGGATCCCGACCCTCAAGAACGCGCGGCCGTTCAGGGTCGAGGTCGTTCCCACCATCGAGACGGATCGGGCGGCCATCGCCTGATCCCCTTCTCATTCCCGGTCTGAATCCTTAAGTCTCACCGAGAGATGATCAAGTATGCCCTGGCCTGCGAGCAGGCCCATGAGTTCGAGAGCTGGTTTCCGTCGAGCGACGCGTTCGAGACGCAGCGCAAGCGCGGCTTCGTGACTTGTCCGTTCTGCAACTCGGCCAAGGTCGAGAAGCAGATCATGGCACCCGCCATAGCGCGCACGGACAAGCCCCCGAAGGTACCGGCGCCCGAAGCCCAGCCCGTTGCGGTTCTCTCCGAGCGGGAACGGGAGCTGCGCGCGGCCCTGCGGGCCCTGCGCGAGCACGTCATGAAGAACGCCGAGGATGTCGGGAAGGGCTTCGTCGAGGAAGCGCGGAAGATGCATTACGGCGAGACGGAAGAGCGCTCGATCTACGGCGAGGCGGATCTCGCCGAAGCCAAGGCGCTGTTGGAGGAAGGCATCCACGTCCTGCCTCTGCCGGTTGTTCCGGACGATCGGAACTAGGCCGCGCCCTACCCCTCCAGATCTGTCTTCAACCGGTCGAGCATCTCTACGGCCCGCCCGGCATAGGCACCGATCCAGCGGTCGTAGATTTGCTTGATCGGCAGCGGATTGAGGTGGTTCCAGCGCTCGCGTCCTTCGCGCTTCGCAATCACGAGATCCGCGCCTTCCAGAACCTTCAGGTGCTGCATCACCGTGCAGCGGTCGAGCGCGGGGAATCGGGCGCACAATGCCCCCGTCGTCTGCGGCCTGTCCTTCAAAGCGTCGAGGATGTCACGACGGATCGCGGCCGATAAGGCTTTGAATACGCGATCATTCTGATCATCGCTTGACATGTTATATTTCTATAACATGATGACAGGACGCGCAAGGAGGCCCGTGATGGATCTGACGTTCAAAGTATCCGCCAGGATTGCCAAGCCGGTCGCTGAGGTGTTCGAGGCCGTGGTCGATCCCGCCGAGCTGTCGCGCTATTTCACCACCGGGGGCGCCAAGGGCCGCCTCCAGACCGGAGCGACCGTCACCTGGGATTTCCATGACTTTCCGGGGGCCTTTCCGGTCTGGGTGGTCGAGGTGGTGCAGGACAAGCGGATCGTCCTGCAATGGGAGGCCGGCGACGAGCCATCCGGCGACGCGCCCGGCCGCTACCGGACGACGGTCACGATGACATTTGAGCCGCTCGATGACGGACAGCGGACCCTGGTCTCGATTTCGGAGGAAGGCTGGCGCGACACGGAGGCCGGCCTGAAATCATCCTACGGCAACTGCCAGGGCTGGACGCAGATGCTCTGCGCTCTCAAGGCCTACAAGGAATATGGCGTCAACCTGCGGGACGGCATGTTCAAGTAGGCACCTGGCGGAACAGGGGTCGGCCTTTTCAGCTTATGCCTCATCTGGAACCACGATGAGGATCAGCTTCCCTTGACGGTTTTCTTCACCAGCGACACCCATTTCGGTGATCCCCGGGTGCTGCGGATCGACAAGCGGCCGTTCAGGACGATCCCCGAGCATGATGCCGCCCTCGTGGCCAACTGGAACGATGTCGTCTCGCCAGAGGACGAGGTCTGGCACCTGGGTGATTTCGCCCTGCATGTGCGCCCGGAACGGGTCGAGGAACTGCTCGGGCTCCTCAACGGCCGCAAGCATCTGATCACTGGCAACAACGACGGACCGGCGACCCTTGCGGCGAAGGGCTGGGAGAGCGTTCAGGCCTATGCGGAACTGATGCTCGACGGCCATGCGCTCGTCATGTGCCACTACGCATTCCGCACCTGGAAGAACATGGGCCGCGGCTGGATCGACCTGCACGGCCACTCGCACGCCAAGCTGAAGCCCCAGACGCGCCAGTTCGACGTGGGTGTGGATGCCTTCGACTACCGCCCCGTCAGCCTGGAGACGATCCTGGCCTCCCGGACGCGACGCCGGAAGGCCAGTGCTGAAATGGTAGACGACTGAACGATGCTGTCAGAGAGGAGCTTTCACAGGCTCCAGCACTGGGGCCGCCTCGGCGCGGTCGAGCCTGCGGCTCCACAGGGCCAGGGCGAGGCCGGAGGCGGGCAGCAGCGCCGCCACCCATGGGATCGAACCGAGGCCCAGCCCGTGATCGATCACGAAGCCGCCGAGCCAAGCGCCAAGGGCGTTGCCGAGATTGAAGGCCGCGATGTTGAGGCTCGAGGCCAAGCTCTGGCCGGCGCCGTCGGCCTTCTCCAGAACCCACATCTGCAGCGGCGGCACGGTCGCAAAGGCGGCGGCGCCGAGCAGGCCCACGAAGGCGACCGCCAGGACCTTGTCGTGAACGCCGAGCGTCATGGCGGCCAGCACTACGGCCAGCAGGCCGAGGGACCCGAGCAGGGTCGCCATCAGGCGCCGGTCGGCGAGCCTGCCGCCAAGGAGGTTGCCGAGCACGAGGCCGCCGCCGAAGACGAGCAGGATCGGCGACACCACCTCCTCCGAGAAGCCGGTGATCTGGGTCAGGATCGGCGCGATATAGGTGAAGACCGCGAACACGCCCGCATAGCCGAGCACCGTGGTAAGCAGCCCGAGCAGCACCGGCCGGCGCGCCAGCACCGTGAGTTCGTCCGCGAGGCTGCCGCCCTCGGCCGTGTCCTGGCGATCCTTGGGCACGAAGAGCGCGATCACGGCGAGCGCCGCGACGCCCACGAGGGTCACGGCCCAGAAGGTAGCGCGCCAGCCGTAGGCCTGGCCGAGCCAGGTGCCGAACGGGACGCCCAGGATGTTGGCCACCGTGAGGCCGGTGAACATCACCGCGATGGCCGAGGCCTTCTTGTCGACCGGCACGAGGCTCGTGGCGACGACCGAGCCGACACCGAAGAAGGTGCCGTGGGCGAAGGCCGTCAGCACCCGGGCCGCCATGAGGGTCGCGTAGTCCGGCGCGACCGCGCAGGCGAGATTGCCCAAGGTGAACACGACCATGGGGGCGAGGAGCACGGTCTTGCGCGACCAGCGGCCGGTCACGGTGGTGAGGAGCGGCGCCCCGACCACGACGCCGAGAGCATAGCCGGAAATGAGCAGGCCCGCGGCCGAGATCGAGACGCCGAGATCGGCGCTCACCTGCAGCAGCAGCCCCATGATGACGAATTCCGTGACCCCGATGCCGAAGGCACCGGCCGTCAGGGCGTAAAGAGCGAGAGGCATGAGAAGCACGTCCTTGAGAGGAGCGGCAAGAGCCGCATGGTGGGCGCAAGATGGACGCCGATCCGCTTATGAACTAGCCTGCCGCCTGGAATAGAATTTGTGAGTTGAAGTCACAATGGCGCGCATGGAGGTCAACCGGTCGGGCGAGATGGAGGTCTTCGTGCGGGCGGTCGATCTCGGCGGCTTCTCGGCCGCCGCGCGCGCCCTGCGCCTCACGCCCTCGGCGGTGAGCAAGCTCGTCGCCCGGCTGGAGAGCCGCCTCGGCGCGCGGCTCGTCAACCGCTCGACCCGCAAGCTCCAGCTGACGCCGGAAGGAGCGGCCTTCTACGACCGCGCCGTGAGGGTCTTGGCCGATCTCGACGAGGCCGAGCGCGGCGCCGCCTCGGGGGCTGTCCCGCGCGGCCGCCTGCGGGTGAACACGAGCGTCCCGTTCGGCACCCACCGCCTGATCCCCCTCCTGCCCGGCTTTCTCGCCCGGCATCCCGAGGTGACCGTGGAGGTGACGCTGACCGACGCAGTGGTCGACCTGCTGGAGGACCGGGCCGACGTGGCCATCCGGGTCGGGCCCTTGAAGTCCTCTCAGCTCGTGGCGCGCAAGCTCGCCGAGAGCCGGATGGTGCTGGTGGCCGCGCCCGCCTATCTGGACCGCCACGGCACGCCGCGGAGCCCGGAGGATCTCGCCCGGCACAACCTGCTCGGCTTCAGCTTCGCCCGCCAGAGCAACGGCTGGCCATTCCGGGACAGGGAGGGCAACGTGACCGTGGTCGTACCGACCGGCAACGCCCAGGTCAGCGACGGGGAGTCGATGCGGCTCCTCGTGCTCACCGGCCTCGGCATCAGCCGCCTGTCCAGGATTCATGTCGGGCCCGACATGGAGGCGGGCCGGCTCGTTCCGGTGCTGGAGGCCTACAATCCCGGCGATATGGAAAGCATCCACGCGGTCTATGTGGGCGGCGGCCACCTGCCCGCCCGGGTCCGGGCCTTCCTGGATTATCTCGTCGAGATCCTGCGCCCGGACTGAGCAGAGTTGCTCCTGGTTTTGTCATTGGACGCTTGCCAGGCGGGGCGCTTTACCCGAACCATTCGCCTCACGCCCGGTTGAGGTTGCAGGAGACGTCCATGGACCAGCCGAAAGCCGACCTGAAGCCTCAACGCCGCGTCTCCCTGATGCGCCGGTTCTTCGACAGCGAGGCCTCCGGCGGCATGATCCTCATGGGCGTCACGGTGATTGCGCTGGCGGTCGCCAACTCGCCCCTGGCTGGGGCCTATTTCGGCGTTCTGAAGACCTACGTGCTGGGCCTGAGCGTCCTTCACTGGATCAACGACGCGCTCATGGCGCTGTTCTTCCTGCTGGTGGGGCTCGAGATCAAGCGCGAGATGCTGGACGGGCAGCTCTCCACCTGGCCGCGCCGGATCCTGCCCGGGGTCGCGGCCTTGGGCGGCATGGTCGTGCCGGCGCTCGTCTATCTCGCGGTCACCCGCAACGAGCCGCAGCTCCACCACGGCTGGGCGATCCCGACCGCCACCGACATCGCCTTCGCGCTGGGCGTGCTGGCCATCCTCGGGTCACGGGTGCCGAAATCCCTCACCATCTTCCTGACGGCGCTCGCCATTCTGGACGATCTCGGGGCGATCATCGTCATCGCGGTCTTCTACACGAGCGATCTCTCGCTTCCGATGCTCGCCGGGGCGGCCCTGTGCCTGCTCGTGCTCGTCGCCCTCAACCGCTTCGACGTCACGTTCCTCCTGCCCTATCTCGTCATCGGCGCGGTGCTGTGGGTCTTCGTGCTGAAGTCCGGTATCCATGCGACCCTTGCGGGCGTGGCGCTGGCCCTCACGATCCCTCTCCATGCGAACCCGAAGAAGACCAGGGCGGAGGATTCGCCCCTGCACAGGCTCGAGCACACCCTGCAGCCCTGGGTCGCCTATGCGGTCATTCCGATCTTCGGCTTCGCCAATGCGGGCGTGTCGCTCTCCGGCCTGTCCCTCGACGGCCTTCTGAACCCGCTGCCGCTCGGCATCGCGCTCGGCCTCTTCATCGGCAAGCAGGTGGGCGTCTATGCCTTCTCCTATGCGGCCGTCCATCTGGGCTTCGCCGACATGCCGGCCGGCGCGACGCGCGCCCAATGCTACGGGGTCGCGCTGCTCTGCGGCATCGGCTTCACCATGAGCCTGTTCATCGGCGCCCTCGCCTTCCCGGACCAGCCGGAACTGGGAGACGCCACCAAGATCGGGGTGCTCATGGGCTCCGCCCTCTCGGGACTGGCGGGCTATCTCGTGCTCCGCGTCGCCCCGCGGGAGCAGCCGCTCAGGCCTTCGCGGCCAGCAGCATATAATTGACCCCCGTGTCGCGGGACAGGGACCAGCTGTCCCGCAGCGGGCTGTACGCGACGCCCGTGAGGTCATGGACGGAAAAGCCCGCCGCGCGGATCGCATCCGTCAGCTCGTCGGGCGTGACGAACTTGTCCCATTCATGGGTGCCCTTCGGCAGCCAGCCGAGGATGTATTCGGCCCCCACGATGGCCGATGCGAAGGAGCGCAGGGTCCGGTTGATCGTCGCCATGGCGAGGCAGCCGCCGGGCTTCACCGCCCGGACGCAGGCCTCCACGAAGGCCTGCCGGTCGGCCACGTGCTCCACCACCTCCATGGCGAGCACCAGGTCGAAGGCCTCCCCCCGGGCCACCACGGCCTCCACCATCTCGTCGCGGTAATCGACCGGAACGCCTGCCCGCTCGGCATGGAGCCGGGCGACCGAGATGTTGGTGGGCGCCGGATCGAGCCCGGTCACCCGGGCGCCCAGGCGCGCCAGGGGCTCGGACAGCACGCCGCCGCCGCAGCCCACGTCGAGAATCGTGATCCCCTCGAGCGAACGGGCCGAGCGCGGGTCGCGCCCGAAGCGGCGGCAGGCCTCGTCCCGGATATAGGCCAGGCGCACCGGATTGAACTTGTGCAGGACCTTCATGGGGCCCTTCGGATCCCACCATGTCTCGGCGATCTTCTCGAATCGAGCGACCTCGGCCGGGTCGATGGTCGTGGATGCGCCGTGGGTCATCGGAACCTATTTCCTCAAGGCAAAGAAATGCTTTCCGCGCGTTGACAGGGCGCGGACCTGCCGTCATGTATACGCGCCTTTTCGCGGCGCGAAGGGGCAAAATTTCAATTTCACATCACGGCCTTCTTCGCCCATGCCCCGTCTTGTCATGAAGTTCGGCGGAACCTCCGTCGCCACCGTAGAGCGCATCCGCAACGTGGCGCGGCATGTCAAACGCGAGGTCGAGGCCGGCTACGACGTGGCCGTCGTCGTGTCCGCAATGGCGGGCAAGACCAACGAGCTCGTCGGCTGGGTCAAGGACGCCTCCGCCCTCTACGATTCGAAGGAATACGACGTGGTCGTCGCCTCCGGCGAGCAGGTCACGTCCGGCCTTCTCGCCATCGCGTTGCAGGAAATGGGCCTCAAGGCGCGTTCCTGGCAGGGCTGGCAGATCCCGATCATGACCTCCGAAGCCCATGGCTCGGCGCGGATCGCCGCCATCGACGGCACGGGGATCCTGAAAGGTTTCACGGACAGCCGGGAGGTCGCCGTCGTGTCCGGCTTCCAGGGCGTCCACCAGCCCACCGGGCGCGTCACGACCCTGGGCCGGGGCGGCTCGGACACGAGCGCCGTGGCGCTCGCCGCCGCCGTCCAGGCCGAGCGCTGCGACATCTACACGGATGTGGACGGCGTCTACACCACTGATCCGCGCATCGTGCCCAAGGCCCGGCGCCTGGACAAGGTTTCCTACGAGGAAATGCTGGAAATGGCCTCGCTGGGGGCCAAGGTGCTTCAGGTGCGCTCGGTCGAGCTCGCCATGATGCATCGCGTGCCGACCTATGTGCGCTCCAGCTTCGACGATCCCGCCGACCCCAAGCTCGGCACCCTCATCTGCGACGAGGAAGACATCATGGAACAGCAGGTTGTCACGGGCATCGCCTATTCGCGCGACGAAGCCCAGATCACGCTGCGGGACATTGCCGACAAGCCGGGCATCGCGGCCTCGATCTTCGTGCCCCTGGCGGACGCCAACATCAACGTGGACATGATCATCCAGGTGGTGTCCGACAACGCCGCCACCACGGACCTGACCTTCACGGTGCCCACGGCCGATTACGAGCGGGCCTGCGCGATCCTCAACACCCATCGGGACGAGATCGCCTTCAAGGAGCTCCAGGGCGCGACCGACGTGGTGAAGGTCTCGGCCATCGGGGTGGGCATGCGCAGCCATGCGGGCGTCGCGGCGCGCGCCTTCAAAGCATTGGCCGACAAAGGCATCAACATCCGGGCGATCACCACCTCGGAGATCAAATTCTCGGTTCTGATCGAATCGGCCTACACGGAGCTTGCCGTGCGCACGCTCCACTCGCTATACGGCCTTGATCAAGCCTGATTGACGAGGGAACTGTCGGGCTGCGACATTCATCATAGGTAGCCGCCGGTTCGCCCTGCCGGCTCGTGAAGGACGGGAACAGTAAGCTCATGCCAAGCGCTCCCGGCGGTCCGCGCCTTCTGCTGCGCCGCCTCCGCGAGATCATGGCGGAGCCGGTCGGGGCGCAGGACCGTCTCGACAAGATCGTCACCCAGATCGCCGCCAACATGGTCGCGGAGGTGTGCTCCGTCTACGTGATGCGCGGCGACGGCGTGCTCGAGCTGTTCGCCACGGAAGGCCTGAACCGGGAGGCCGTCCACCTCACCATCATGCGCTCCGGCGAGGGCCTCGTCGGCCTCATCGCGTCGACCGCCGAGCCCCTGGCCCTGTCCGACGCCCAGAGCCACCCGGCCTTCTCCTACAAGCCCGAGACGGGCGAGGAGATCTACCACGCCTTCCTGGGCGTGCCGCTGCTGCGGGCCGGCAACACGCTCGGCGTCCTGGTCGTCCAGAACCGCACCTACCGGGTCTATGCCGAGGAGGAGGTCGAGGCGCTCCAGACCACCGCCATGGTGGTGGCCGAGATGCTGGCCACGGGCGAGCTGCAGGCCCTGGCGCCCGTCGACACGGGCATTGCGCTCCGCCGCCCCGTCTACCAGAAGGGCGTCGCGCTCGCCGACGGGGTGGGCCTCGGCCATGTGGTGCTCCACGAGCCCCGCGTGGTGGTCAAGAACCTCATCGCCGAGAACAGCGAGGCCGAGCTCAGGCGCCTGGACTCGGCCATCGCCGAGGTGCGGCTGTCCATCGACGAGCTGATCGAGCGCGGCGACGTGGCTCATCACGGGGAGCACCGGGAGGTCCTGGAGACCTTCCGCATGTTCGCCCACGACCAGGGCTGGCTCCGGCGCATGCGCGAGGCCGTGGCCTCGGGCCTGACGGCGGAAGCCGCCGTCGAGCGCGTCCAGTCCGACAACCGCGCCCGCATGCTGCGCCAGACCGACCCCTACCTGCGCGAGCGCCTGCACGACCTCGACGACCTCGCCAACCGCCTGCTGCACCGCCTGGTCGGGCGCGACCTGGTGGCCGAACGGGAGCAGCTGCCGGAAAATGCCATCCTGGTGGCCCGCTCCATGGGCCCGGCGGCGCTCCTCGACTACGACCGCTCGCGCCTGCGCGGCGTCGTGCTCGAGGAGGGCGGACCGACGAGCCACATCGCCATCGTGGCCCGGGCGCTCGGCATCCCGGCCGTGGGCGAGGTGTCGAACGCCACCTCCCTGACCGAGCCGGGGGACGCCATCATCGTGGACGGCGCGGCCGGCGAGGTGCAGATCAGGCCCAATCCCGACGTGGAGGCGGCCTATGCCGAGAAGGCGCGCCTCCGGGCCCGCCGGCAGGAGCAGTATCTCAAGCTTCGCGACGTGCCGGCGGTCACCCGGGACGGGGTCGAGGTCACCCTGCAGATCAATGCCGGGCTGGTGGTCGACCTGCCGCATCTCGCCGAGACCGGAGCGGCCGGCGTGGGCCTGTTCCGCACCGAGCTGCAGTTCATGATCGCCGAGCGCATGCCCTCGGCGACCGAGCAGCAGGCGCTCTACAGCACGGTCTTCGCGGAGGCCGGCGACCGGCCCGTGACCTTCCGCACCCTCGACATCGGGGGCGACAAGATCCTGCCCTACATGCAGTCCGTCGAGGAGGAGAACCCGGCCCTCGGCTGGCGGGCCATCCGGATCGGCCTCGACCGGCCGGGCCTGCTGCGCGCCCAGGTCCGCGCCCTGCTCAAGGCGGCGGCCGGACGGCCGCTGAAGATCATGTTCCCCATGGTGGCAACCTGCGACGAGTTCGAGCGCGCCAAGCAGATCGTCGAGCGGGAGAAGGCGCATCTGGCCAACCACAGCCACCCCCTGCCGTCGGACCTGAAGCTCGGCGTCATGCTGGAGGTGCCCTCGCTCCTGTTCCAGCTCAAGGAGATCTGCGAGAGCGCCGATTTCATCTCGCTGGGCACCAACGACCTGATGCAGTTCTTCTTCGCCATCGACCGCGAGAACCGGCGCGTGGCGGACCGGTTCGACCCGTTGAGCGCCCCCATGCTGCGGGCCCTGAACATGGTGGCCGAGCAGGCGCAGGCGGCCGGCTGCCTGGCGACCGTGTGCGGCGAGATCGGCGGGCGCCCCCTCGAGGCCATGGCCCTGATCGGCCTCGGCTTCCGCTCGCTCTCCATGTCGCCGGCCGCGATCGGGCCCGTGAAGGCCATGCTGCTGGAAATGAACGTCGCGGAACTCAGCGCCCTGATCCGCGAGGAGCTGAAGAACGCCGGGGGCGGCGAAACGCTGCGTCCCAAGCTCGCCCATTTTGCGGGAACCCATGGTATTCCGGTCTGATGTCGATTGCCCCTCCCTCTGATCGCCTGAACGCCATCCTGGCCCGCCATGACATCATCACGGCGACGCTCAATGCCGGCCCGGATCCCGAGACCTTCGTGGCCCTCTCTCGCGAATTGTCCGAACTCGATGGCGTGGCGGACGCCATCCGGGCCTATCGCGCCATGGAGGACAACCTGAACGGCCTCCAGGCCCTGATCGACGATTCCGGGACCGATGCCGAGATGCGCTCCCTCGCCGAGGACGAGCTGCCCCAGGCCCGCGCGGACCTGGAGAAGGCCGCCCAGGACCTGCGCATCATGCTGCTGCCCCGGGACGAGGCCGACGAGAAGAGCGCCATTCTGGAAATCCGCGCCGGCACCGGCGGCGACGAGGCGGCCCTCTTCGCAGGCGACCTGCTGCGCATGTACACCCGCTATGCGGACCTGAAGGGCTGGAAGGTCGAGATCGTGTCCGAGAGTGAGGGCACGGCCGGCGGCTACAAGGAAGTCGTGGCCGAGATCAAGGGACGCGGGGTGTTCGCCCGGCTGAAGTTCGAGAGCGGCGTCCATCGGGTGCAGCGCGTGCCGGACACGGAAACCCAGGGCCGCATCCACACCTCCGCGGCCACCGTGGCGGTGCTGCCCGAAGCCGAGGACGTGGACGTCGTGATCAACGACGCCGACCTGAAGATCGACACCATGCGGGCGCAGGGCGCGGGCGGCCAGCACGTGAACAAGACCGAATCGGCGATCCGCATCACCCATCTGCCGACCGGCATGGTGGTATTCGTCCAGGACGAGCGCTCCCAGCACAAGAACCGTGCCCGCGCCATGGCGCTCCTGCGCGCCCGCCTCTACGACGCCGAGCGCACCGCCAAGGACGCCGCCCGGGCCGCCGACCGCAAGGCCCAGGTCGGCTCCGGCGACCGCTCCGAGCGCATCCGCACCTACAACTTCCCCCAGGGGCGCGTGACCGACCACCGGATCAACCTGACCCTCTACAGGCTGGAGGAGGTAATCGGCGGCCAGGCCCTGGACGAGCTGATCGACGCGCTGGTCACCGAGCATCAGGCGGCCCAGCTCGCCGCCCAGGATCAGGCGGCGTGAGCGCGCGGCCGGGCCCCAGGTCGTGACCACCCGGTCCGAGGCCCTGAGGGAGCTCCGCCGGACCCTCCAGGAGGCCGGATTCGAGACTGCGGCGCTCGATGCCCGGGTCCTGCTTCTGACGGCTCTCGGCATTCCGGCCACGGATCTGATCACCCGTCCGGACGTCCCGCTGTCGCCCGAAGAGGCCGGGACGCTGTCCGGTCTCGCGCGCCGGCGCCTCGCCCATGAGCCGGTCGCCCGGATCGTCGGCACCCGGGAGTTCTGGGGCCTGCCCTTCCGCCTCTCCCCCGAGACCCTGGTGCCCCGGCCCGACACGGAAACGGTGGTCGAGACCGCCCTCGCGTTGCTGCCGGATCGGCAGGCGCCCCTCAGGCTGGTCGACTTCGGCACCGGATCGGGCATCATCCTGGTGGCGCTCCTTCACGAGCTGCCGAACGCCAGGGGGCTGGGAATCGACCTGTCCTTCGGGGCCCTCGTGACGGCCCGGGCCAACGCTGCGGAGAACGGCGTCGGCGGCCGCTGCCATTTCGCCCTCTCGCGCTGGGCCGATGCGGTTTCGGGCCCGTTCGACCTCATCGTGTCCAACCCGCCCTACATCGCCTCGGGGGTCATTCCAACCCTCGATGCGGAGGTGCGCGACCACGATCCGCGGCTCGCCCTCGACGGGGGCCCGGACGGCCTCGATCCCTACCGGGTCCTCCTGGGCGAGGCGGGGCGGCTGCTGGCGTCCGGCGGCCTGCTCGTGGTCGAGATCGGCTACGATCAGGCGGACGATTTAGTCAGCTTGGCAAGGACTTGCGGCCTTGAAATCCTGCGGATCGCCCACGATCTGTCAGGTCATCCCCGCTGCGTCGCCATGAGGCGATCGTGATGAACAGGATGCGGCTTTTGTGTCCAAGAGCGGGATAAAATCGGAATTAGCCCTTGTTGGACCGAGAGGAACCCGCTAGATTCGGGTCTAGAGATCGTCCTCGGTCTAAACAAATCGGCAGCCCCTGAGGGGCATGCCGGAAGACCAAACGATATCAGTCGCGCAGGCAGGGGCTTTTGAAACAGAAACAGCCTGGCGCGATCATCTGAACCCGACACTGAAGGATGGCTTGAGCCTTTGATGGGCTATGGCCGAATGTCAGACGGTTGCCACGCGAACGGTGGGCGTTGAGCCCGTTCGGTGAATATTGGCTTGCATATCGCGTGGGCGTGAAGAACCAGCGAGGCTCGTAGAGCGAACGATGAGACCAGGACAAAACAGGCGTATGCGCGGTCGTAACAACAACAACCGCAACAACAACAAGGGGCCCAATCCCCTGACGAAGAGCTACGAGTCGAACGGCCCGGACGTGAAGATCCGCGGCACGGCTCAGCATATTGCCGAGAAGTACAGCCAGCTCGCCCGCGACGCGCAGTCGAGCGGCGACCCGGTGGCGGCCGAGAACTACTTCCAGCACGCCGAGCACTATTTCCGCATCATCGCGGCCGCCCAGGAGCAGCTGCGTGAGCAGTACGGCTACCAGCAGCAGCGCTCCTTCGACGAGGAGGGCGGCGAGGACGAGGGCTTCGGCCAGGGCGAGCGCCCCGGCTTCGAGCGCGCCGGCGGCCAGGATTTCGGCAATGGCGACGACCAGGATTTCGGCTCCCAGCCGCAGCCCTACGAGAACCGGGGCGAGCGCAACGAGCGTCAGCCGCGCTTCGACCGCAACGATCGTCAGGATCGGGGCGACCGCCAGGATCGCGGCGACCGGAACGACCGCCAAGATCGGGGCGACCGTCGCGAGCGCTTCCAGCGCGACCGCCAGCCGCGCCAGGACTTCCAACGTCAGGATCAGCAGCGCGACGAGCAGCCCTACGAGGCCCGTTCCGAGGGCGGCGAGCGTCCTGCCCGGTTCGAACGTCAGGATCGGCAGGACCGCCAGGAGCGGACCGACCGTCCCGAGCGCAATGACCGCTTCGAGCGTGGGGACCGCCCTGAGCGCCGCGAGCGCTTCCAGCGCGACCGCCGCCGGGACGACGCCGAGGCGCCCGAGCAGGGTACGCTTCCGGCCTTCCTGACGAACCCGGTCCGCACGCCGGCGCCGGCCACCGTCGAGGAGGCTCCCCCGGCTCCGCCCGTGGTGCAGGAAGCGGCCAACGACGAGGAGGCTCCCCGTCCGCGCCGCCGCCGCCGCACCCGCCAGGAGATGATCGAGGCGGCCAATGCCGAGAATGCCGGCTTCACGCCGGATCCGGCCGAGACCCCGGCCGCCGAGTAAGCCTTCACCTCACAAGATGCGAAAAGGGAGAGCCAGGCTCTCCCTTTTTTTTGGCCCGAGAACGGCGGCCGCGATCCTGCGGGGGGAACGGATTCCCGCCCCGTCATGGCCGGGCTTGTCCCGGCCATCCCGATCCGGTGAGGCACCGAGCCCTTACGATCGGGATCAACGGCACAAGGCCGGTGATGACGTGAGGATGTCGTTCCCGGCCGGACCACGGAAGGGAAAGAGATTACAGCGCCAGGGTCGCCTGCTCGGCCTCCAGATCCCCGCCGACCTCGAGCGTTCCGCCGCTCAGCACCTCGGCATAGATGCCGCAATCGAAGTGCCCATACGCCTTCATGAGGCTTTTCGGGATCTCCAGGTCGCGAATGCCCGTGTCCGGGTCCACGTTGGTGGCGGCACAGCGCTCGATCCGTTTGGTGACTTTCAGGCGTGCTCCCGAGGCCGTGGTCAGCACCTGGCCGACGAGACCGAACTCGGCCCAGGGCTCCAGCCCCTCCAGGTGGACGTTGCCGCGAAAGCGCAGGGGATCGACCGGTGCCCCCACCACATTCTCCAGCTCGCGCACGCTCGCCAGGTTGATGAGCGAGACGAAGCCGCGCCGGGAATCGGTGAACCGGAAGCCTTGCGGAGCGGCGAGCACCTTCGGCGGGCCGCGCAGGTCCCTGGGCATGAAGCGGCGGAAGAAGGCCTCGACGGCAAGCTGCCCCTCCCGGGTGGAGAGATCGCCGCGGGCCACCTCGCGCCCGCCCTCCTCGATGAACAGCGTCGTGATCGAATCGAGATAGCGGGTCTTGAGCCGCGCCAGGCTTTCGTTGCGCATCAGCATCAGGAACTTGATCTTGGGCTGATGCTGCGGGTTCTCCGGGTCGAAGCCGGCCGGGCCGTTCTCGATGGCGAACAGCCGGTCGCCGGGAAAGTAATCGCCCTTCGTGAGGGACACGGAGGACAGGGGCTCGGGCGACAGGCCCTTGACCGGATAGCGCTGGAGGGAGGCGATGCGGATGCTCATGGCCTATCGATAGAAGGCGAGCGAGGCAGGAGCAAGGGATCCGCTCACGTCATCGCCGGCCTTGTGCCGGTGATCCCGTTCCTCCGAAACGCTGCGCCCTTCCACTTGGGATGGCCGGGACTGATCCCCGGATCAAGTCCGGGGACGGCTATGACGGCAGGGTGTGTCGTTTCGGGCGGCAAACAGAAAAAGCCCCGCCGAAACGGCGGGGCTTTTCACGAGCGCAGGCGCAAGCCTTACGATGCGTCGCCCGAACGGGCCACCTTGGAGCGCTTGAGCTGGGGCGTGAAGCCGGCCTCGCGGCCGCTCGAACGGTCGAACTCCACCATGTGCGGGTCCTTCTGCATGCCCTCATGGGAGGTCTGGTGCTCGGGGATATGGGTCTGCGGGCCGGCCTCCTGCTTCATGCGCAGGGCCTTCTCGGCATTGGCCTTCAGCTCGTCGCGCGCCTTCTCGGCCTTTTCGGCGCGGCGGCGGCTCGGGCTCAAACGGGCGATCAGATCGGAAAGGGCCATGTCTTGTCACTCCTTGGCGCGGGTGAGCACGCCGTCTTCTTTGTCGCTGCGATGAGTCGGAGGGGCTTTCACGTTCCTGGGGTCGACCGGAATGTCCCGGGACGTGGCGATGGTCCCGGTCGAATCGCCGATGTCGCGGTCCGCCTCGGCCTGCGCCAGGGTCTGGCCGGGCCTTGGGGGCACCTGCCCGTTCTCGGTGGTGTCGCCGAAGGTCTCCGGCGTCACCGAAGGCCCTTCCTCGAGCGGGCTTTCCGGAACCGCCAGGCCGAGCTCCGCATTGCGGGCCAGGTCGGCGCGGGCTTTTTCGGCGTCCGAGCGCGGATCGCGTGACATGGGGGTCTCCTCAAGACTGTTGCAGTGTCAATGCCAGCATCGCGAGCGGGTTCCTCCCCCTTGTTGTGACGAATTGGACACACCACCTAAGGTTCGCGGATGCTCCAGGAGGAGGTCCGACATCGCAGGATCGGCCCGTGCCTCGAGGAGGGCGGGCGGATCTGAGGAGGGATGAGAATGAATTTCGAAAAGTATACCGAGCGTGCCCGGGGATTCGTGCAGGCGGCGCAGAATCTCGCCGTGCGCGAGGGCCATCCGCAGCTGGCCCCCGGCCATGTGCTGAAGGTTCTGCTCGACGATCCGGAAGGCCTGTGCGCCGGCCTGATAGACCGCGCCGGCGGCCGCTCCCGCGACGCCCATGCGGCGGTGGAGCAATGGCTCGCCAAGCAGCCGAAGGTGTCCGGCTCCGCCTCGCAGCCGCAGGCCACCCGCGAGCTCATGCGCTTCTTCGACACGGTCGAGAAGGCCGCCGAGAAGGCGGGCGATTCCTTCGTCACCGTCGAGCGGATGCTGCTGGCGCTTGCGGTCGAGAAGGACACGGAAGCCGGCAAGATCCTGGCCCAGGCCGGAGTGACGGCCCAGGGGCTCAACACCGCCATCAATGCCCTGCGCAAGGGCCGCACCGCCGACAACGCGACGGCGGAGAACGCCTACGATGCGCTCAAGAAATACGCGCGCGACCTCACCGAAGCGGCCCGCGACGGCAAGCTCGATCCGGTGATCGGCCGCGACGAGGAGATCCGCCGCACGATCCAGGTGCTCTCGCGCCGCACCAAGAACAACCCGGTGCTGATCGGCGAGCCCGGCGTCGGCAAGACCGCCATCGTCGAAGGCCTCGCCCTGCGCATCGTCAACGGCGACGTGCCGGAATCCTTGAAGGACAAGCAGCTGCTCGCCCTCGACATGGGCGCGCTGATCGCCGGCGCGAAATACCGCGGCGAGTTCGAGGAGCGCCTGAAGAGCGTGCTGCAGGAAGTGACGTCCGCCGAAGGCGGCATCATCCTGTTCATCGACGAGATGCACACGCTCGTCGGCGCCGGCAAGGCCGACGGGGCTATGGACGCCTCGAACCTCCTGAAGCCCGCGCTCGCCCGCGGCGAGCTGCACTGCGTCGGGGCGACGACCCTCGACGAGTACCGCAAGCACGTGGAGAAGGACGCGGCGCTCGCCCGCCGGTTCCAGCCGGTTTTCGTCAGCGAGCCCACGGTGGAGGACACCGTGTCGATCCTGCGCGGCCTGAAGGAGAAGTACGAGCAGCATCACGGGGTGCGCATCACCGACTCGGCGCTTGTCGCCGCCGCGACGCTCTCGAACCGCTACATCACCGACCGCTTCCTGCCCGACAAGGCCATCGATCTCGTCGACGAGGCGTCGTCGCGCCTGCGCATGCAGGTCGATTCGAAGCCCGAGGAGCTCGACAACATCGACCGCGAGATCGTCCGCCTGAAGATCGAGCAGGAAGCGCTCAAGAAGGAGACTGACACCGCCTCCAAGGACCGCCTCGAGCGCCTCACCAAGGAGCTCGCCGATCTCGAGGAGCAGTCGGACGCCATCACGGCGCGCTGGAAGGCCGAGAAGGACAAGCTCGGCACCGCGGCCGACCTCAAGAAGAAGCTCGAGGAGGCCCGCAACCAGCTGGCGTCCGCGCAACGCAACGGCGACTGGGCGAAGGCCGGCGAGCTCTCCTACGGGGTCATCCCCGGGCTCGAGAAGCAGCTCTCCGATGTCGAGGCGAAAGCCGACGGCGGCGGACTGATGGAAGAGGCGGTCACGCCCGATCACGTGGCGGGCGTCGTCTCGCGCTGGACCGGCGTGCCCGTCGACAAGATGCTCGAAGGCGAGCGCGAGAAGCTGCTGCACATGGAGCAGGATCTTGGGCGTCGCGTCGTCGGCCAAGCCGAGGCCGTCTCGGCGGTGTCGACCGCCGTGCGCCGCGCCCGCGCGGGCCTGCAGGATCCGAACCGGCCCATCGGGTCGTTCATGTTCCTCGGCCCCACGGGCGTCGGCAAGACCGAGCTGACGAAGGCGCTTGCGAGCTTCCTGTTCGACGACGAGACGGCGCTGATCCGCCTCGACATGTCGGAATACATGGAGAAGCACTCGGTCGCCCGGCTCATCGGTGCGCCTCCTGGCTATGTGGGCTACGAGGAGGGCGGCGCGTTGACGGAAGCCGTGCGCCGCAGGCCGTATCAGGTGGTGCTGTTCGACGAGATCGAGAAGGCGCATCCGGACGTGTTCAACGTGCTGCTGCAGGTGCTCGACGACGGACGCCTCACGGACGGCCAGGGCCGCACCGTGGACTTCCGCAACACGCTCATCATCATGACGTCGAATCTCGGCGCCGAATATCTGGTGAACCAGCCGGAGGGCCAGGACACCGATGCGGTGCGCGACGAGGTGATGACGGTGGTGCGTTCGCACTTCAGGCCCGAGTTCCTCAACCGTGTGGACGAGATCATCCTGTTCCACCGGCTGAAGCGCTCGGAGATGGGAGCGATCGTCGATATCCAGATGCGCCGCCTGCAGAAGCTGCTGGAGGATCGCAAGATCGTGCTGCAGCTCGACGAGGAGGCGCGCAACTGGCTCGCCGACAAAGGCTACGACCCGGCCTACGGCGCACGTCCGTTGAAGCGCGTGATCCAGAAGCACGTGCAGGATCCGCTGGCGGAGCTCATCCTGTCCGGTGAGATCCGCGACGGCGAAACCGTGCCGGTGCATGCGGGCCCCATGGGCCTCATGATCGGCGATGTCACGGTCGGCTCGGAGCGTCCGCCGGAAGGCGTGCGGCTGAACTGAGCGGCTTGTCCATAACGATGGACGAAGATGGCCGGGCACGAAGCCCGGCCATTTTTGTTTTCACGACATCGTTCCTGTCATTCAGGCTTGCGGCCGTGGGGAACAACACTCCGACGTCATGGCCGGCCATGTGCCGGCCATCTCGATCGGAAAAGCGCGGCGTTCCGAACCATCGGGATCACCGGCACAAGGCCGGTGATGACGTGGCAGGGACTCCATCGCAGGGACACATGCGGGTGAAACGCCCCTTCGGTGCGACGGGGAGCCAAGGGTGGCGGAAGCCTCAACCTGTCGGATTATTCGGCGGCGGCGCGGTAGTCGCCCTCGTCGTTGGCCGCCGGGACGACGTCTTCGCTGCGCCGTTCCGTGCGGCGCGGCGTCGTGCCTTCACGCAGGAGCATGTCCTTGTCGATGCGCTCGGCCTTGTCCTCGCGCAGCTCGCGCTTGGACCGGCGAAGCTGCTTTCCGGTCTTCTGCAGGGCCGCCCGGAAGGCCGCGTAGAGGTCCTTGTTCTTGGCCTCCCCACTCATCATCTTGAGCGCGCCCATCTGCATGTTCACCGTGCAGCGATAGGTGATGCCTTCGCGCGTCACGTGAACGGAGGCCGAGCTCAGGTGACCGAAGTATTTTCCGGCGACCTGAAGGACGTTGGTCTTCGCATATTCGGGAAACATGTCGCCCAGATCGACTGCCGAGCTTTGCACCAGGATGTTGGGTTCGGTGCTGTCAGGTTTCATTCGCTCCTCCGTTGGTGAAGGTTCGATGGCTAACGGCGGGACTGGATGAAAGTTTCGGTCATCAGGAAACAAATCGGACCCGGCCGAGGTTCTGTTCTCTTTATGGTCTGCGTGCGCGGGGAGTCTGTTCTCCCACGTCGACGACGGTCACCTCGACATTCTGCTGCCGGTTGTCGCGAAGGATCGTCAGCGACACCGTGTTGCCCACGCCGGTGCTCTCGAGCTTGTCCGTCAGGTCCGACAGGTGTCGCACGGGCGCATCCGCGACACCCACGATCACGTCCCCGATGATACCGGCCCGCGTGTCGACGCCGCGAAGCCCGGCGCGGTCCGCCGGCGAGCCCGGCACGACGCCCGCCACGATCACGCCGTTCACTCCGAGCTGGGCCGCAAGGGTCTCGTCACCCGCCAGGATGCCGATGCCGGGCGTCGGCACGCGGCCGCTGCGGATGAGTTCCGGCACGACCCGGTTGACCACGTCGACCGGGATGGCGAAGCCGATGCCCGCGTTTGTGCCGGACGGCGAGAAGATCGCCGTGTTGACCCCGATGAGGCGACCGGCGGAATCGAGCAGCGGGCCGCCGGAATTGCCCGGATTGATCGCCGCGTCCGTCTGGATCACATCGGCGACCTCGCGGCCGCCGCTGGTGGGCAGGCGGCGCTTGAGGGCGCTGATGATGCCGGTGGTGAGCGACTGGTCGAGGCCGAACGGATTGCCGATGGCGTAGGCCGTCTGGCCCACCTTGAGATCGGCCGAGCGTCCCACCGGAACCGGCGCCGGCAGCCCGCCCCGGCGCTCGACCCGCAGCACCGCGAGATCGTAGTTCGGCGCACGGCCCACCACCTCGGCCGGCAGAACCTCTCCGGAGGCCAGGCGCACCACGAAGGAGGAGCCGTTCTCGACCACGTGGTTGTTCGTCACGACGTTGCCGGCCGCGTCCCAGATGAACCCGGTGCCGGATCCCGCCGGCTCCCCGCCCGAAGGCCCGCGGCCCTGCAGGGCCACCACCTGAACCACCGAGGGCGCCACGGTCTCGAACACGCGGATCGTCGACTGCTCGTAGTCCGACAGGTCTCCGCGCGCCGCGACGGGCCGCGGCTCACGGGCCGAGAAGAGATAGCCGGTCACGTAAGGCTGAAGCACGACGAGCGCGAGCAGCACCGCAATCGCCAGCACGATGATCCGTTTCGTCCGTTCCGGCATGGGTCCTCCCGTGTGTGATCCCGCCTTGTCACAACGGACCCGCTTGGCCGAAGTTCATCCCGAAGCCTGGGATCCGCGCGAGGAACCGCGTGTCGTTCATGTGCTTGTCCTGACGGTGGATGGTCGAGCTTGCCGCGCACGCGGCAGGCCGGATCCATGTTTGGAGGAGAATCTGCCGTGCACGAACCGTCGCCGGGAAACGCCGATGCCTCCGCCGTGCAGGCGGGCATCTTCCCGACCTTCTTCCTGTCGGGCTTCGAATGCTCCACCTTCATCTGGAAGGACCAGGGCCGGCGGGATCTCGTCGCGGAGACGCAGCACCGGGAGCACGTGGACGAGGATTACGCCTTCCTGCGTTCGCTCGGCATCGCGGTCGCCCGCCAGGGGATCCCCTGGCCCTTCGTGGACAAGGGCGGCGTGTACGACTTCTCCGGCCTCGACCCTTTCATCGCGGCCATGAACCGACACCAGATCCTGCCGATCTGGGACCTGTGCCATTACGGCTATCCCGACGACCTCGATCCCTTCTCGCCCGAGTTCACGGACCGGTTCGCCGCCTATGCCCGGGCCGCGGCCGAATACGTGACGCCGCGCATCCGCGGCCCGCATTTCTTCACCCCCATCAACGAGATCACCTTCTTCGCCTTCATGGGCGGCGAGTGGGGCTGGACGGCTCCTTTCGGCAAGTCGGACGGCTTGCGGCACCGGCTGCGCCTGTCCCTGTGCCGGGCCGACATCGCGGCGGTCAACGCCATCCGGGCCGTCGATCCCAAGGCCCGCATGGTGCATATCGACCCGCTCATCCTGGTCGTCGCGCCCCGCGACCGGCCCGACCTGAAGGACGAGGCCGAGCGCGAGACCTACACGGACACGTTCTATGCCTGGGACGTGATCGCCGGACGCCGGCACCCGGAGCTCGGCGGGTCGCCGGAGGCGCTCGATATCGTGGGGGTCAACTGCTACTCGTTCGGCCAGATGGAATATCGCGAGAACGGGCCGCACGCGTCCCTGGAGCCGCACGACGAGCGCATTCGGCCGCTGGGGGATCTCTTGTCCTTTGCCTGGGAGCGCTACCGCCGCCCGATGATCGTGGGCGAAACGAGCGGCCTGCGCGAAGGCCGCCCGGACTGGCTCTGCGACATCGTCGAGGAATCGCTGGCGGCGGTGCGCAAGGGCATCGACCTGCACGGCGTGTGCCTGTTCCCGGCGGTCGACATGCCCGACTGGCATACGGGCGAATGGCTGCACAACGGCCTGTGCGATCTGGTCGAAGAGAATGGGCGCCTGAAGCGGGTGCCGTATCAGCCCTATATTGACGAGCTGCGGCGCTGGCAGAAGCGCCTGAACCGGGTGACGGTGCTCGACGAAGATCCGTTCAGCGATCCGGTCGATCTCGCCGATATCAAGCGCGCCGCCGACGAGATGCAGGTGACGTCCGACAAGGATTGGTGCTGACCATCGGGCAGGGAGCCGAACGTCGGTGCGACGCGGCGTTCGACCTTTCCTGGGCGGCCGCCATGATGTAGCAAGTGACGGCCTGTCGCCTCCAAGTGCCCGACCCGAGATGTCCCCTGATGTCTTCGCCTTCGTTCTGGTTGCTGCGTTCCTGCACGCAAGTTGGAACGCCATGGCCAAGTCCGGCAAGGGCGACCCGCTGATCCAGGCCGGCCGGATCGCCGTCGGGTCGGCTGTCGCGGCGGTTCCGGCTCTGCTGGTTTCGGGCCTGCCCGACGCGGCCAGTTCCGTCCACTTGGTGGGATCGGCGCTGATCCACGTGGCGTATTTCGTCCTGATCGGCCTTGCCTACCGGTACGCGGATTATTCCGCCATCTATCCCCTGGTCAGAGGCAGCGCGCCCCTGTTCACCACGCTCCTGGCGATGCTGCTCCTGGGCGAAACGCTCAAGCCCGTGACGTGGCTGGGGATCGGCATCTTGTGCGGTGGCATTCTCGGCCTGGGCATCGATGCCGTGCGGCGCGGCGGATTGAATGTCCGAAGCCTCACGATCGCCGCACTGACCGCCGCCACGGTGGTCGGCTACACCCTGGTCGACGGTGTGGGCGCGCGCCTGTCGGGCAATTCCACCGGGTACCTGCTCGCCATGATGGCGCTCACGGGGGCGTTCATGATCTTCGGGATGATCCGCTTCCAGGGAGCGGCCTTGTTCAGCGCGCCGGCCTCCGTGTGGGGCAAGAGCGTTGCCGCGGGGGCCATCGCCAACATCTCCTACGGGACGGCCCTGTGGGCCATGACGAAGGCCCCGATCGGACTGGTCGGCGCCGTCCGTGAGACGTCAGTTCTGTTCGCCGCTCTGATCGCCGCCGTGGTCCTGAAGGAGCGGTTCGGCATCGCCCGGTGGGCGTCAGCCCTCATGATCGTGACCGGCCTCGCGCTTGCGAAGGCCGGATAGGACAGTCCGCCCGCGCCCGCTGCCCGAACCAAACCCTCCCGCAAACGTTCGCTCTCACGATCCGTTTGCAGGAGCCCTTCATGTCGTCACGCCGTCTTGTCATTGCCGGCCTCATGGCCGCCGCCAGCCTTCCCGCTCTCGCCCAGCAGCAGAACCAGGCCATTCCCCAGTCCACGACGCCGCAGCCCGCGGAAACGCAGGTCAATCCCGCTCTCGGCCAGAACGCGCAGGAGCGCCAGCAGCGCACCCAGCAGGGCGGCGCCCCGCAGGACACGCAGACCCCCGCCCGGCAGGGCCAGGCCAACAGCGCACCAGCCGCCATGGGCCAGCAGCAATCGCAGGCCGACCGCCAATACGTTCAGCAGGTCCTGGCTCTCGGCACCGTGTCGCTGCAGCAGTCGAACTTCGCGCACAGCAAGGCGCAGAACCCGCGCGTGAAGCAGTTCGCCGATTTCGAGATCGGCGAGCAGAACCTCCTCGCGGACATCATGCATTCCTTCGCCGATCCGAATGCGACCGCCTCCACCACGCAGGGCGCGCAGCAATCCGCCGCGACGGCTCCGGAGCTGCCGCAGAAGGACTCGCAGGCCATGGAGCGTCTCTCGAAGGCGCAGCCGGGAGCCGCCTTCGACAAGGATTACGTCGCCCTGCAGATCCAGGGCCACCAGGACCTGCTGAAGCTTCAGGAGAGCTATCTCAAGCAGGGCTCCGGCAACCGTGAGATGGCCAATGTGGCGCGCCTCGCTGGCGGACAGATCAAGGAGCATCTGACGCTCCTGCAGGACATCCAGAAAGAGCTTGGCAAATAAGGAAATCCGGCTCCGTTTTCACGGATCCGGGGCCGGAACACCCTGCTTCGACAGGACGTTGCCTTTGCAAGCCGCAGACATGAGGTCTGCTCGAAACCCCGAGAAGAGGAATACCCCATGGCGCAAGACAAACGTGGCCGCCCCCCGGAGCCGCCGGTCGACGAGGTGCTGAACGAAGTCACCCAGGAAGAGACCGGCGATGACTTCATCGCTGGCCCGACCCAGCGCAACGACGTCGGCAACACCAAGCGCGCCGCCGCGAAAGCCACCGGCATCATGGGCGCCTCGAAGAAGCTCGATCCGGATCTCGACATTGACCACGTGGACGACAACCGCCCGACGAGCGGCTCGAAGGCCGGCATCCACTCCTTCAAGGAAGTGCCGGAAGAGGAAGACGACGAGGCCGGCTTCCAGATGTCGAACGAGGAGATCGCCGAGAGCGTGAACACCACCGCGGCCAAGAGTCCGGCGCCCCGCGGCGCGCAGACCGAAGGCACCACGGGGCCGACCGGGATGAGCGGCGGAGCCACGTCCCGAGCCCGGGTGCCGGCCCCCGGCAATGCGGTGGACGTACCCAAGGGCACCCTGGTGCGCGGCCATCCTACGGCGAGCCAGTCCGGCGGGCGCTCGACCTCCTCGACCGGGGACGAGAAGCCGCCGAAGCGCTCCGCCCGCGCCCATAGCGGCCAGCAGCAGCGTCCGCTCTCCAAGGGCGGCAGCGAAGAGCGGTAATCGTCCCGCGGCCGTTTCGGCCGAAGCGGCGAAGAGCTTCACACGTCATCACCGGGCTTGTCCCGGTGATGACGTCGAGAGCGGTTGCCGGACAGCGGCATCAATGACGCCAACGCATAGCTTGGCCTTTCCCACTGCATATCTGTCCCAACGGAAGGCGGAGTGACAGCGGCCCTCCTCCGGCTTTATGGATTGTTCAGCCAAACCGGCAGTGACGACATAAATCGGTCGAGGAAATGCTCATGGACAGAAGAAAAGTTCTCAAAGGCGCGGGCCTTGCGGCAGCCGCAGGCGCCGTCGCCTCCCCGGCGGTCGCGCAGGCGCAGCCGGAGATCCGCTGGCGCATGAGCTCGGCCTATCCGAAAAGCCTCGACACCCTCTTCGGCGCGGGCGAGATGATCGCCAAGCGCGTGGCGGCCGCGACCGACAACAAGTTTCAAATCCAGGTCTTCGCCGCGGGCGAGATCGTCGGCGCGCTCCAGACCCTCGACGCCACCCAGAACGGCACCGTCGAATGCTCCTACACCCTGTCGAGCTTCTTCATCGGCAAGGACCCGACCTTCATGTTCGAGACCTCCGTGCCCTGGGGCATGAACGTGCGCCAGCACAATGCCTGGATGCATTACGGCGGCGGCCTCGATCTCGTGCGCGAGTTCACGAAGGACTACAACATCTATCCGATCCCGGCCGGTCAGACGGGCGCCCAGATGGGTGGCTGGTTCCGCAAGGAAATCAAGAGCATCGCGGACCTGCAGGGCCTCAAGATGCGCATCGCCGGCATGGGCGGTCAGATCATGCAGAAGCTCGGCGTCGTGCCCCAGGTGCTCGCCGCAGGCGACATCTACCCGGCGCTCGAGCGCGGCACCCTCGATGCTGTGGAGTTCTCGGGGCCGCACGACGACGAGAAGCTCGGCTTCGTGAAGGTCGCCCAGTACTACTACTACCCGGGCTTCTGGGAGGGCGGCGCGCAGCCTTCGCTCTACGTGAACATGAACAAGTGGAATGAGCTGCCGGCCAACTACAAAGCCATCCTCGAAGCTGCCTGCGCGGAAGCCAACGCCATGTGCGTGGCCAAGTACGATGCCCAGAACGCCGATGCGATCCGCCGCCTCGTGGGTCAGGGCGTGCAGCTGCGTCCCTTCCCGCGGGACGTGATGGAGCAGAGCTACAAGGAAGCCTACAAGCTCTACAACGAGCTCGCCGCCTCCAATCCCAAGTTCAAGAAGGTGTACGATTCCTGGAACGCCTTCCGCGAGAAGGAGCTGACCTGGTTCCGCATCGCCGAGCTGCCCTTCGACTATTTCGTCAACCAGCAGCAGGGGCAGCCGCGCTGAAGGCTCTCGACCTGATGAAAACGGCGCCTCGCGGCGCCGTTTTTGTTTGCGGCCGGGAAGAAGGATCGAAGCTTGGCCTGTTGCGTTGTCGTCTCAGCAGGAGCGCCATCCTTCCACAGGAGACACACCATGGCGGACGACAACCGCAAGCAGGACACCCCGAAGGACAAGCCGGAGCGCAAGGACGACAAGGCATCCGAGAACCGGAAGAAGCACCAGGACGAGCTCCTCGACGAAGGCGTGGAGGAGACGTTTCCGGCGAGCGATCCGGTCTCCGTGAAGATCACGAAATAAGACAACCGCGCCATGAAGCCCCGGAGCGTGCGCTCCGGGGCTTTTGCGTTTCAGCTCCGGCTCGCCACAGCGACGCCGAGGGCTGCGAGCCCCATGCCGGCGAGCTGGATCAGGCTCAGGGTCTCGCCGAAAAGCGCGAAGGCCATGAGCGCCGCGACCGGCGGCACCAGATAAAGCAGCGTCGCGACGCCGACCACCGCGCCCTGGCGGATGAGGAAGAGCAGAAGGCCGATGGCCCCGATCGACAGCCCGAGCACGGCCCAGGCCAGGGCGCCCAGAAGCGGCAGGCTCAGCTCCATGTGGCCCTCCTCCGTCAGCAGCACGAGGGGCAGGGTGACGGCAGCGGCGCCGATATACTGGATGGCCGCATTGACCCGCAGATCGAGGCTGCTGCCGGTGCGCTTCTGCCAGATCGTCCCGAAGGTGATCGAGAGCATCCCGAGCACGCAGACCCCGAGCGCCAGCGGCGGCACGCCACCATCCCCGAGCTTGGGGGCGACCACGAGCGCCGCCCCCATGAAGCCGATGCCGATCCCGACCCACCGGCGCGGGGACACCCGCTCGCCCAGCAGGGGCCCGGCCAGCAGCCCGGTCGCCAGCGGCTGGAGGCCGGCCACCAGGGCGGAGATCCCGGCCGGCAGCCCGTGCTTCACCGACCAGAAGACGCCGCCGAGATAGAGCCCGTGCAGGAGGATGCCGGCGATCAGGCTGTTGCGCCAATCATGCCAGGCGCGGGGCCACGACACGCGTGCCGCGGTGACGATGCCGGCCAGCACGAGAGTGGCCAGAACGTACCGGACGAGCAGGAAGGTCAGCGGTTCGGCATAGGGCGCCACGAACCGGGCGACGATGAAGCCTGTCGCCCAGATGAGCACGAAGAGCGGGGGCGCGAGGCGGGCGAAGACGGTGGGGTTCATGGCCGTGGAGGAGCAAGGATCGTCTCCCGGCTTGTAGGCCCGAACCTCGGCCTTTGTCGATCCACGCGGCCTCGTCTAAAAGTCGACCTGCAGGAGCCGGGAGTCAGGAACAGGGACAATGCACTTCGGATTGCACGGCTCTCAGATCCTTGCGGGGGCGGCTTCCTTGCCCTCGGCCCCCGCCGCACCATCTCCAGCAGCCTGGAGACCCGTCTTTTGAACCGCCTTCGCCTCTGGCTCGAACTCGTCGCCATCGCGTCCACCCGCTTCGTGCTGCACGATTCCTGGGCGATCGCGAGCCATATCGCCCTCTCGGTGCTGACGTCGCTGTTCCCGTTCCTGATCCTGGTCACCGCCCTGGCGAGCCTGTTCGGGACCGGGACCCTGGCCGACGAGGTGGCGGACATCATCCTCGAGGCCTGGCCGAAGGAGGTGGCGGGGCCGATCGCCGGCGAGGTGCACAACATCCTGTCGGTCCGGCGCAGCGACGTGGTGACCCTGGGCCTCGTGCTCGCGCTCTATTTCGCATCGAGCGGCGTGGAGAGTCTCCGGGTCGGCCTCAACCGCGCCTATGGGGTGCGGGAAACCCGCGCCTGGTGGCTGACGCGGCTCGAATCGATCGCGTTCGTCATCGCGGGCGCCATGATGCTGCTCGCCCTGGCGCTCCTCGTCGTGCTCGGCCCCTTCGTCTGGCGCGGCGTGCTCTCTTGGGTTCCGGCCCTGAAACCTCTCGATGGTCTGATCGGGTTCCTGCGGGTCGGGGTGGCGACCGTCGTCATCGTGGCGGGGCTGCTTTTCGCCCACAAGCTTGTCCCTGCGGGACGCCGACGGTTTCGCGCCGTGCTGCCCGGCGTGGGCGTGACGCTGGCCCTGTGGCTTCTCGGCGGCTTCGCCTTCAGCTGGTACCTCGAATTCTATCCGGGCGCCTACGCGTCGACCTATGGGGGTCTCGCCACCGCCATGGTGGCCCTGATCTTTCTCTACACCCTCGGGGCCATTTTCCTCTTCGGCGGCGAGCTGAACGGCACCCTCATCCTGGCCAAGCGCCGACGCCTCGGCAAGGAACCGAAACCGGAGACCATGAGCGATCTGATTCCGCTGCCGTGATGCGTCACATCGGCGTGCGATGCCTAGATCAGCGGCATCAGACCCAGTTCATAGGCCCACAGCAGCAGGGCAATCACCACAACCACCGCAAGCCAGTTCAAGGACCGGTCCAGCAGCAGGCTGAACGTGGCCTCGGCGGAGAGAGGGGGCTTCTTGTTCGGCGGCAGATCGACTGGCATGCGTCATTCTCCAAAGCCCGGACAGCTCCGAGACGCCTCATGCGCCCAAAAGGGCAGCGGCCGACTAGGGAACCGCTGATCCATCAAACATATAGCGACAACACGTCATTTGTAAGAACACGCCGCACCCCAGGGCCGACGCCTCAACCGAGGCGCACCGTCCTGCGGCTCACCATGGGAGGGAAGGACCCGACGAGCTGAGCATCATGCCAGAGCTCCACCCGGCACGATTGAGCCAGGCAACGGGCCCACTCATTGGCAAGATCGTGATCATCGCTGTGCAGATGATGCGTTGCGAAGTTCCCTGTCGACCGGTCGACGACGAGCGCTCGATAGCCGCGGATCGGCTGCAGTTGCGTCTTCATGATACACCTCGAAATGACATGGGCTTCGAGGGCAGGATTGCGCCTGAAAGAACAGCAGCCGAACGATGAGCTGCCGATTCTCCTCATCTAGAGCGACAATGCGGCTTTTGAGAGGTCCCCGGCCGGGTTCGGAGAGCATCCTGGCCATACGCCTCGCATGGACGCGGGATCAAGGGTGACCATGAGATCTAGATGATGGTCGATCCGTCCGATCTGACGCGGGCATCCCCGATCTGGCGGCCGAGCTTTTCGGCCTCCTTGTCGCTCACATGGATTCGGACCAGGGTCCATTCCTTCTCCGACTTCCACAGGCGAAACGAGATCATGAACCCATCGCCGTCCTTTTGCGCATCGGCATGGGTTGCGTCGGGCAGGTCGTAGGGCCCGAGGCCGTCGAAGGTCAGCTGTCCCACAATTCTCTCCGATCACGCGCCTTGATCAACGGGCCGGAGCCCGGGCGCTGCTGGCAGTCCCGGTTCTATTTCTTCCCTTCGAGGGCTTTTTCAAGCCATCCGAGGACGGCGTCCTGCTCCTCGGCGGTAAAGATATGCGCCAGAGGTCAGGTTCGGGTCTCGGGGTTCTGCGGTGGAAGGAGCCGGGATCCCCGCGGCGGCTGCCGGCGTCAGAGGTTGGGCGCGATCCGCAGCTCGAGCGTCGCTGACGCGACGGGCCGGGTGTTGGGCGCGACCCCATAGCCGACCCGGACATGGAGGTCCGACCGGAAGCGGTCGGCCGGCGAGGTCAGCCGGGTTCGACCGACGAGTTCCGACACAAGGCCTGTGCTGATGTCTCCGCTGACGCCGTCCAGGTTCATGCTGGGAGCGAGCCGCAGCTCGGTGCTCCATGCCTGGAAGGAGAGATCGAGCGGAATGTCCATGATGCCACTCAGCGATTGCGAATAGGCACTCTGCCCGCTGTCGAGGAAGCCCGCCGTCGTCACGCCGACCGTGACGCCGAGGCGCTCCCAGTCCCGCCTCACGAAGGCCTCCCAGCTCGCCTTCGACGACAGGAGGCTCGTCTCGCCGCCACCACGGACCAGTTCCGTCCCGACCAGAAAATTATACCCCTGGAACGGCTGCATCTTGGCCCCGACCGCGCGATCGACATCCGTCGGCAGGAAGGCCTGCATGTCGGTGCGGGCGATGCCGCTGGCCCAGACCTGCGTGCGGTTCAACCGGGCCGGCGCGCGCGGCCGGGTCGCACGCTTGACCGCCAGATGATCGTCGAGCCAGGACGAGGTGAGGGTCCCGCTCCAGATCTCGACCTCGTTGGCCACGGCGACCGTCGTCATCGCGGGCGATGCCAGGAGAGGAGAAGCCAGAAGGAGCAAAGACGGAAGAAGCGAAACCGAGCGGCGAAGCAGCAAAATCATCAAAACAATCGGTGCAGCAATGGGGATCGAACAGGAGCGATACAGGCATTCGCGACGACGCTGGTTAACGCTGCGTTAAAGTTCTCTCAACCGCTGGATGTGTTGAATTTTACGCCAGAGGATCCTCACTATCAGCCGGGAGAATTGCGATTTGCGTTCAGTGACATGACGCGCGACGATGCCTCTATTCCCGGCCATCCCTGCAATGACGCACGACCGGTCACATCCACGTGATGGGTTTACTGTCCGCAGGATCCTGAAAGCAGAACGGCCGGGCTCGCGCCCGGCCGCCTCCCTATCCTGCTTGCGTGAGGATCAGCTCACGATGCGGTACTTCACGAAACCCTCCGGGGCGTCGCCCATCTTCTCGACCTTGATGCCGGCCGGCTGGTAGTTGGCGGCATTCGGACCGGTGGTAAAGGTCACGGTGACGCCCGCGGGCGCCGCGAGCGACCAGGAGCCGTCGGCTTTCGGGGCCACTTCCTTCTTCTCGACGATGTAGCGCATGATCGCGTCGCGGGTGAGGTCCGGCGCCTCGAACACGATGGTGGTGCCGTCCGCTCCGGGGAAGTTGCCGCCGCCGCCGGCGCGATAGTTGTTGGTCACCACGAGGAACTGCTGATCGTCCGTCACGGGCTTGCCGTTATAGGTCAGGTCCTTGATGCGGTGCGCATCGGCATTCACGACCTTGCCGTTGTCGTCGTAGCGCGATCCTTGAGTCGGATCGATCTTGTACTGCACGCCCGCGATCACGTCGAAATTGTAGGCCGGGAACTTTTGGTTGATGAGCTCCTGTTCGCCGCCCTTGGCCGGATCGATCTGGTTGTAGATGCCGGCCGAGCGCTCCAGCCATTCGCGCACCTGCGCGCCCGTGACCTTCACCACGCGGATCGTGTTCGGGTAGATGTAGATGTCCGCCATGTCCTTGATGGCGAGCGGGCCGGGCTTGATCTCGGTGAAGTAGTTGGGACCGCCGCGGCCGCCGGCCTTGAAGGGCGCCGCCGCCGAGAGGATCGGCAGGTCCTTGAAGGGCGAGGCCTTGAGCTGATCGGCCACGTACCAGGCTTGCGCCTCGGCAACGAGCTTCACGGAGGCGTCGTCCGACACGAGCGAGTAGTAGGAGTGGATCGGAACCGCCGTGGTGCCGACGGGCTCGCGCACGTATTTCAGGGTCGCGTCGTGGCCGGCCTGGGCGGCCGCCATGATGGCCGCGTCCGAATCGACCTTCGCGACGATCTTGCGGTCGACACGGTCGTAGATGGGACGCGCCTCGGTGCGGAAATTCGCCACCTTCCAGGCGTCGCCCTCCTTGGTGAGCTCGAGATCGACAAGGCCGAGATGGCTGCCCCAGAAGCCGGCCATGACGGCCGGCTTGCCGTGGAGCGTGCCGGCCTTCACGTCGACGCCGGGAATGTTGTTGAATTCCTTGCCGCCCGGGAACGTGAAATGCTGATGACCCGTGAGGATCACGTCGATGCCCTCGACCTTGGCGAGGTGCAGCGCGGCATTCTCCTCGCCGCCCTTGCGCTCGCCGCCGGCGATGCCCGAATGGCAGAGCGCCACGACGATGTCGGCGCCAGCCTTCTTGAGTTCCGGCACATACTTGGTGGCCGCATCGACGATGTCGATGGTGGTGGCCTCGCCGTCGAGATTGGCCTTGTCCCACTGCACGATCTGCGGCGGAACGAAGCCGATCACGCCGACCTTGAGCGTCTGCTTGGCGCCGGCTTCATCGACGAATTCGCGATCGAGGACGAGCCAGGGCTTGAGCAGGGTCTCGCCGTTCGCCTTGATGACGTTGGCGCAGACCAGCGGGAATTTTGCGGCGCCGAGCGAATTCTGAAGGAAGTCCAGGCCGTAATTGAACTCGTGGTTGCCCAGGGTGCCGCAATCGTAGTTGAGCTCGTTCATGGCGGCCACCATGGGATGCACGTCGCCCGGCTTCATGCCGCGGCGATAGGCGACGAAGTCGCCCAGCGGCGAGCCCTGGATCAGGTCGCCGTTGTCGAACAGCAGGCTGTTCTTGGCCTCGGCCCGGGCCCCTTTCACGAGCGTCGCGGTGCGCACCAGGCCCACCGTATCGTCGGCGGCATCGCGATAATAGTCGTATGGGAAGATGTTCACGTGGAGGTCGGTGGTCTCCATGACGCGGAGCTTCACGACCGGGCCGGCCGCGAAGGCGAACCGGGGCATGCCGGTAACGGCGGCGGCGGCGACGCCGGTCTGGAGGACGCGGCGGCGGGTGATGGATTGTGTCATGGTCTTCCCTTGGCGTGTCTTTTGGCGAATTGCATTCGCGTCTAGCCGAGAGAAGCACAGGTTTTATGACAGGATCAAGATAGCTGGCTAACGGGGCCGAAGAACGGGGACAAGGCAGCCCGACGCTGGCCCCGTGGCCCCGGCCTCGTGCTAGTGCCGGCCATGACGCGGGAGGACCGTCAGCCCCGCAGAGCCGTATCGAGATCCCGATACAGATCCTCCACGTCCTCGATGCCGGTGGAGAGGCGCAGGAGGTCCGGCGGGCACGGGGTGCCGGGACCTTCGATGGAGGCGCGGTGCTCGATCAGGCTCTCGACGCCGCCCAGCGACGTCGCGCGCTTCCACAGGCCCACGCGGGCGGCCGTGCGGATCGCCGCGGCCTCCCCGTCCGAGACCTGGATCGACAGCATGTAGCCGAAGCCGTTCTCCATCTGCCGGGCCGCGATGTCGTGGCCCGGATGCTGCGGCAGGCCGGGATAGAGCACGCGGGCAACCTTCGGGTGGCCTGAGAACCGCTGCGCCAGGTCGAGCGCGCTCCGCGCCTGGGCGGCCGCCCGGACGTGGAGCGTGCGCATGCCGCGCATCAGGAGGTAGGCCTCGAACGGCCCGAGGATAGCGCCCTGCATCTTGCGGACCGACGCGACCCGCGCCCAGAAAGCGTCGGCCTTGGCGCCCGCGAGCACGCCGGCCACCACGTCGGAATGGCCGTTCAGCACCTTGGTGGCCGCATGCATGACGATGTCGGCGCCGAGCGTCAGCGGCCTGGTATGATACGGCGAGGCCGTAGTCGAATCGACCGCGAGTCGGGCCCCGGCCGCATGGGCGATCGCGGCGGCGGCCGCGATGTCGGTGATGGTCCAGAGCGGGTTCGAGGGCGTCTCGATCCAGACCAGCTTGGTCTCGCCGGGCTTCACGGCTTGCTGCAGGGCATCGAGGTTGTCCGTCTCGACGAAATCGACCTTGAGGCCCCAGCGCACGGCCTCCGTCGTCAGCCAGCTGCGCAGCGCCCAGTACATGACCTTGGAGGCCACGATGTGATCGCCGGGATCGAGCGCCTGGAACACGGCGGTGGCGGCCGCCATGCCGGAGGAGAACAGCAGGGCGCCGGCCTCGGCCTCTTCCAGCATGGCCAGAACCTCTTCCGCCTCCCGGACCGTGGCATTGTCCGGCCGGCCGTAGACGAACCCGGAGGAGTAGGCGTTGTCCTCGTCGCGGATATAGGTGGTCGTCACGTGGATCGGCGGCACGATCGCTTTCGTGATCGGATCCACATGGCCCATGGCCTGAGCGGTCAGGCTGCGCTTCGACCATGGGGAACGCGATGGCGACATGAGGGAACCTCCGCAAGCGTGACAGGTTGCGTCACAGGGACAATGATGCGCACCTCATAGAGGGAATTCGAGCATGCATACAGACCAAACTGCGCCGGGCAGCCATGCAATGCCGCGGCTGCCGCGCTTCCTGGTGAGCGTGCTGCCGGTGGTCGCCGTGGCGGTCTCGGCAAGCCTCATCACGCAGCCGAACATCCCGGGCTGGTATGCGGCCCTGCAGAAGCCCGGCTTCACGCCGCCGAACTGGGCCTTCCCGGTCGCCTGGACCCTGCTCTACGCCCTGATGGCCTATGCGCTCTGGCGCATCCTCAGCCTTCCGGAGAACCGGCCCGGCCGCGGGGCGGCCATCGTGGCGTTCTTCGTGCAGCTGACCTTGAACGGGCTTTGGTCCTTCGCGTTCTTCGGCAGCAAGAGCCCGCTCGCGGGCCTCGTGGTCATCGCGGCCCTGATCGTGGCGATCCTGGCGACGATCCGCGCTTTCTGGAGGCTCGACCGCACGGCCGGCCTCCTCCTCCTGCCCTATCTCGCCTGGGTGGCCTATGCGACCCTGCTCAACGGGACGATCTGGCGGCTCAACGGCTGATCATTCCGGCTTGTCGAACAGGTCGGGGCTCTTGTCGAGGTGGTCGACCACGCCCACGAAGGGGAGCTGGCGGTAGGAATGGGCCACGTCCATGCCGTAGCCGACGACGAACACGTCCGGGCAGGTGAAGCCCACGTAATCCGGGTGGATCTGCACGGCGCGTTTGCCGGGCTTCTCCAGGAGCACCGCGGTCTTCACGCTCTTGGCGCCGCGGGCCATCAGCAGGTCCTTGGCGAAGGTCACCGTCCGGCCCGACTCGAGGATGTCGTCCACGAGCAGCACGTCGCGGCCGCGCACGTCGCTCTCCACGTCCCGCAGGATCGTCACGTTGCCGGTTGAGACGGTGCCGTCGAGATAGCTCGACAGGTGCACGAACTCGACCTGCGGGGCGAGACCGGAGCGGTGCAGGGCACGGATCAGGTCGGCGGCGAACATGAAGCTGCCCTTGAGCACGGCAACGACGAGCAGGTTCTGCGGCTTGGCGGCCGCGATCTCCTGGGCCAGCGCCTCGTTGCGCTTGGCGATCGTGTCTTCGTCGAAGAGAACCCGGATGCGGGGGGCAGTGCTCATCGTCATCAATCCAGCAAAGAATGGGAGGCCCTAGTGCTTTCCCCTTCACGACCATGCTTGGCCCGGGATGTCAAACGGACTCCATGGTTTTCGCGGGTGACGGGCGGGTTTTGCTGTCCTGTCCGGGATCGCCGGCACAGGGCAGGTGGTGACGCGGGAGGGGCTTCTTGAAGCACGATCCCCCTTCCCTCCTGCGGCAATGTCCCGCGAAACCCTCGCTTTGCGTCCAGGGCCCGCAAGTTTATGGCTTGCTAACCATACAGGGGCGATAAGAAGGCGAATCGCGGCCTTCGTCCGCCACAAGAACCGGCAACCTCCAAGGATGGCTAGAGCACGCGTGAGGGCGTTTCACCACGAGGACGACGATGAGAGCATGGTGGCGGCCGTGCATTTCGAGAATGTGGGCGTGCGCTACGGCATGGGGCCCGAGGTCCTGCGCGACCTGACCTTCTCCATCGAGCCGAACTCCTTCCAGTTCCTCACCGGCCCGTCGGGCGCCGGCAAGACGACCCTGCTTCGGCTCATCCTGATGTCGGTGAAGCCGACCCGCGGTCTGATCTCCCTGTTCGGCGAGGACGTCTCGCGGATCTCCAAGGACGAACTGACGTCGTTGCGTCGCCGGATGGGCGTGGTGTTCCAGGATTTCCGCCTCCTCGACCACCTGACCACCTACGAGAACGTGGCGCTGCCGCTGCGGGTGCAGGGCAAGGAGGAATCGAGCTACCGGGCGGAGGTCGTGGAACTCCTGCGCTGGGTGGGCCTGGGCGACCGGATGCACATGCTGCCGCCGGTGCTGTCGGGCGGCGAGAAGCAGCGCGCCGCCATCGCCCGCGCGCTGATCGTGCGCCCCGACCTGCTGCTCGCCGACGAGCCGACCGGCAACGTGGATCCGTCGCTCGCCCGACGCCTGCTGCGCCTGTTCATCGAGCTCAACCGGCTCGGAACCTCGGTGGTTATCGCGACCCACGACTTCAGCCTCATGGATCAGCTCGACGTGCGCCGCCTCGTGCTCGGCGACGGCCAGCTGCATATCGACGAGTGAAGCGGATGAGCGCCGCGTCCCAACCCCGCCCGAGGAAGGCAGCCGCGCCCGACGGGCAGAAGCGGTCTCTGCCCGCATCCTTGAGCCGGAACGCCCCACTCGTCCCAGTGGACTCGGCCGGCGGGCAGGCGCTCGCCGCCGTCATCGCCATCCTGACCTTTCTCGCCGCGCTCTGCGCCGGCGGCGCCGAACTGGTCTCGGCCTCCTCCGCCCAATGGCGCTCGGAGATCGCCCGGGAGGTCACGATCCAGATCCGCCCGAATCCGCAACGCGCGATCGACCAGGACGTGGACCGCGCCGTGGCGCTCGCCCGCCAGGCGCCGGGCGTGGAGCAGGCCCAGGCCTTCTCGAAGGAGGAATCGGAGCGCCTTCTCGAGCCGTGGCTCGGAACCGGCCTCGACTTCAAGGATCTGCCGGTTCCGCGCCTGATCGTGATCAAGATCAAGCAGGACGCGAAGCCCGATTTCGGACCCTTGCGGCAATCCCTGCAGCGGGAGGTGCCCGGCGCGTCCCTGGACGATCATGCCCTCTGGGTGTCCCGGCTCTCGACCATGGCCAACACGATCATCGGCGTCGGGGTCTTTCTCGTCGCCCTGGTGCTGGTGGCCGCGGGCCTTGCCGTGATCTTCGCCACGAGGGGCGCCATGGCGGGCAACCGGGAGGTCGTGGAGGTGCTCCATTTCGTGGGCGCGAACGACGACTTCATCGCCAGGGAGTTCCAGCGCCGCTTCTTCCGCCTGGGGTTGCGGGGCAGCGCCATCGGGGCGGCGGCGGCCCTGGTCCTCACCCTGACCCTGGGCTTCGTGACCCGCTCGTGGCGGGCCAGCCCCACGGGCGACCAGCTCGAAGCGCTCTTCGGCGCCTTTACCATCAGCTGGAGCGGCTACGCGGTGGTGGTCCTCATCGCGCTGCTCGTCGCCCTCATCACGGGCATCGTCTCGCGCTTGACGGTGAGACGTTTTCTTAATGAAAATGGTTGATGGTGACAGTTGACCCAAACCGAAGGGGTTGCCTCTCCATTGCCGCAATCTCCGTTAATGTCGTCCAGGATGACCTCGCGAACGCAGAGTTGGAGTGCGCCGGGCGCCATGGAGTCCACAGATGCCTTGGGCTGGGGCTGGACCATGTCGCCAACGGCTAAGCATCCTGTCCGACGCTCACCGGTGAACCGCCTGCTCGCCTTCGGGTTCTGGAGCTGCATCGCGGTCCTGGTCGCCGGCTTCCTCGGGTTCCTCGGATTCGTCTATCACCTCGACCGGTTCGAGCAGCCCCCCGAGACGCGGGCCGACGGGATCGTCGCCATGACGGGCGGCGCGCAGCGGATCGGCGATGCCATCGACCTGCTCGCCAAGGGCTATGCCAAGCGGCTCCTGATCTCCGGCGTCAACGAGAACACCAGCCGCGACCAGATCGCCCGCCTCAACCCGGGCCAGCGGCGGCTGTTCGACTGCTGCGTGGACCTCGACTACCGGGCCCGGAACACCATCGGCAACGCCATCGAGACCCGGCGCTGGGCCGAAGCGAACGGGTTCGACGCCATCATCGTGGTAACGTCGAACTACCATATGCCGCGCACCCTCGTGGAGCTCGACCACGCCCTGCCGAACCGCCAGAAGATCCCCTATCCGGTCGCGGCCACCATCGATCCGCACGAGTGGTGGCACAATCCGTCCGTGGCCCGGGTGATCTTCACCGAATACCTGAAGTTCCTGGCCGTCTGGGTCCGGACCCGGTTCGAGGGCGATCCGGAGCGCTCCTCGGTGGCGAGAATCATCAGCGGCGGAGCCCCCATCAAGGCGCAGATGCTCGCTGAGCCGCTCTGGCGCTAGAGCCCCGACGAAAAACCCTCTATGGTGCGCGGCCCGCGGAGCACCATGCTCCGCTTTTCGTTTTCCAAGAAGCCATGCTGATCGTCCGCTCCCTGCTGTTCAACGTCGCCTTCTACGCCAACCTGGTCCTGTGGCTGATCATCCTGATCCCGGGCGTCCTGGTGCCCCGCCGCATGTTCATGGAACTGGTCAAGATGTGGGGGCGGACCTCGATCTGGCTTCTGCGCGTGATCGCCGGAACCCGGGTCGTGATCACGGGCCGCGAGAAGATCCCGCCGGGCGGCGCCCTGGTGGCGGCCAAGCACCAGTCGTTCCTCGAGACCTTCGCCCTGGTGACGATCCTCGACGACCCGACCTACATCCTCAAGCGCGAGCTGATGTGGATCCCCTTCTTCGGCTGGTATCTGGCAAAGGCGCGCTGCGTGCCGGTCAACCGCAAGGCCGGCTCGCTCGCCCTGGTCCAGATGACCGCGCGCGCCAAGGACGAGGCCCAGCACGGCCGCCAGATCATCATCTTTCCCGAGGGCACCCGCCGCCCGCCGGGCGCTCCTCCGGCCTACAAGTACGGCGTGGCCCATCTCTACCAGAATCTCGGCTTTCCCTGCGTTCCGATCGGCATGAACTCGGGCCTCTATTGGCCGCGCCGCCAGTTCATCCGCCGCCCCGGGACGGTGCGGATCGAGGTTCAGGATCCGATCGCCCCCGGGCTGCCCCGGGAGGAGTTCTTCAGGCTCGTGCAGGAGCGGATCGAGACGTCGTCGAACCGGCTCCTGGAAGAAGGCCGCAAGGAACTCGGCCTCGGTCCCGCATCCGCCTCCGAGGCATCGCTGTCGAAGGTCTGACGAGGCCGCTGCGGAGCAGCCTTTTGCGAGTTCGGGACCAGGCCCTTGCGCCCTTCGATTCATGGCATTGTTCGTCTCTGAGATCCCCGGCACGGGACCGCTGCCGACAGAGGGGTGCGAAAGCGCACAAAATCGCGCAAACCCAAGCTCAGCCAAGCTTTCAGCAATCTTGACGACTCACGCGTCCGTTCTTACATATAAGAACATATGGCGAACAAACGAACCATATCCTGGAATGCGGCCATGCGGGATCTCCGCAACGACCGAATGCGGAGGGCTGGCGTGCGCGAGGAACGGCTACGGGCGACCGCAGGGCTTCGCTCCTCTTCCACTCTGAGTTCCTGGCGCGGCCGTTCGGGACGCCGCTACATCGTCGGCGTGCATCCGCTGAACGAGACGGAGCTTCTCGACGTCACCGACGCGGTGATCCTTGCCGTGAAGCGGGACTCCGCGGGCATTGGCATCGTGGTCGATGCCGCGATGGCCGCGTCCGATCCGAGCGAGCAGCCCCGGATACGATGGCTCGCCAAGGTCCGCGAGCGGGGCGCCACCGAACTCCACATCCATCGCCTCGCAGCCACCGAGGACGACCGCCGCGCGATCTTCGAGGACCTGCGCGAGAACGAGACTCAGGACTGCTGATCGAGCGCGTCCACGATTCGGTGCAGCAGCGGGTCGACCACGTGCATGCCGATCAGGTGGTCATAGGTGGAGCGGACGTAATCGGGATTGCGTCCGGAAATGCCCTGTCCCTGGCGCACGAGCCGCAAGACCTCCTCATCGGACAGCCGGCCCGCATATTGGCCGTGATTGCGGTCGACCACGTAGGCTAGCGCGCGAACCCGGCGCGCATCGGCCAGCCTGACGGGCAGATGCCTTTCGCGATAGACCGAGGTCACCTGCTCGCGCTCGCGCAGGTACCGGATCGTGGCCTCGGCCTCCTCCGGCGCGACGCGGAACGCCACCCCGTGGCAGCGCCCGCCCCGGTCGAGCCCCAGGACGAGGCCCGGATGCTCCGGCGTGCCGCGGTGAACATGGGAGAAGACGCAGAGCGACCGATGGTAGCCGTAGAGATGGGCGTGGACCCGCTCGAGATGAGGGAAGCCCGGCCGCCACATGAGCGAGCCGTAGCCGAAAACCCATAAATCCTCCGTGAGCTCCTTCATGTCACCCCGCCCGACGCTTGCCTGCATCCGGCGCTACCAGTAACCACACACCAGCACAACAGGAGATGACGCATGGATCAGGCCGCCCCGACGGGGAATGTTCGCCGCAGCCGGTTCTGGCTCTACACGCCCTTCGTTCTGCTGCTGCTCGTCGCCATCGCCTGGAGCGTCGCCTGGTTCGTGATCCGCGGACGCACCGCGGACGCGCTCGACGGCTGGATCGCCGCCGAGGCGCGCAGCGGGCGGCAATGGACCTGCGGCGACCGCACCATCGCCGGCTACCCATTCCGCATCGAAATCATCTGCGATACCCTCGATCTGAAGCGGGGCGCCGTCTCGGCCTCGTTCGGGCGCACCGAGGCGGTCGCGCAGGTCTACCAGCCCCGCCGGATCATCCTGGAGGTCGCCGGCCCGCTGCGGGTGACGGACGGCACGGTGACGGTCAACGGCCGCTGGGATCTGCTGCAGGCCAGCATCAACGCGTCCCAGACGGGCCTGCAGCGCCTGTCGCTCGCCGCCAACGCCCCTCAGGTGACGGTCACGGGCCTCGGCGCCGGCGAGATCGCCGGATCGGGCAAGCACCTGGAGCTTCACGTGCGCCCGAATCCCTCCCGGCGCGCGGAGCTCGCGGGCGATGTCGCGGCCTCGGTCACGGAGGCGCGGATCCCGATCCTCGATGCTCTCGTGGGCGGCCCCGAGGCCACCAACCTGAACGCGGACGTCACCGTGACCCAGGCGGACGGCTTCAAGGGCGGCACCATCGCCGAGGAGCTGGAGCTCTGGCGCAACGCCGGCGGAAAGCTCGACATCCTGATGCTCTCGGCCGCCAAGGGCCCGCGCCAGATCGAGACCAAGGGCGAGCTGCGCCTGGACGAGCAGCACCGGCCGGCCGGCCAGCTCACGGTCGCGGCGGCGGGCCTCGACGGGCTTCTCGGCAACCTGACCGGCGGGCGCGTCGGCGGCAACCTTCTCGGCATGCTGCTGGGCCAGGGGCCCCGGGCCAACGCCGCGCAGCCCAATGCCAAGCCCCAGCTCGCCTCCCTGCCGCCCCTGCGGCTCGAGAACGGCTTCCTGGCCATGGGCCCCTTCGTGATCCCGAACGTCAGGCTGCAGCCGCTGTATTGATGCGCTCCCGCCCCGTCACGGCCGGGCGGAGAACGAACTAACTCTTGTCCTCGCGCCGGCGGCCAAAATCCGGCTCCGGCGTTTCCTGGCCGGACGAGATGATGCCGCGGCGGATGGCGCGGGTGCGGGTGAAGAGGTCGAAGAGCTTGTCGCCCTCGCCCCACCGGATGGCGCGGGCGAGCAGCGCGATATCCTCGTTGAGGCGGCCCAGCATCTCCAGCACGGCTTCCCGGTTGTGCAGGAAGACGTCGCGCCACATGGTCGGGTCTGACGCCGCGATGCGCGTGAAGTCGCGGAAGCCGCCGGCCGAGAACTTGATCACCTCGCCCTGCGTGACGGTCTCGAGATCCGCCGCCGTGCCGACGATGTTGTAGGCGATCAGGTGCGGCACGTGGCTGGTGATGGCGAGAACCAAATCATGGTGCTGCGCCGTCATGACTTCCACGTTGGACCCCATGGCCTCCCAGAAGGCGCGCACGCGCCCAACGGCCGTCTCGTCGGTCCCCTCCGGGGGCGTGAGAATGCACCAGCGGTTGTGGAAGAGCGTGGCAAAGCCGGCATCGGGGCCGGAATGCTCCGTGCCGGCCACCGGATGCGCCGGAACGAAGGACACGCCGCCCGGCAGATGCGGCTGCACCTGCGCGATCACGGAGCCCTTCACGGAGCCCACGTCCGACACGATGCTGCCGGGCTTCAGGCCCGGCTTCATGACCTCGGCAACCTGGCCGCAGACCCCGACCGGCACGCACAGGATCACGAGATCCGCATCGCGCACGCCCGCCGCCGCATCGGCGGTCGCCTCGTCGGCGATCCCGAGCTCCCGGACGCGCTCGACCACGGCCTCGCTCGCATCGACCGCGACGATCGTGCGCGCCAGATTGAGATGCCGGGCCGCGCGGGCGATCGACGAGCCGATCAGCCCGAGGCCCACGAGGGCGACGCGCTCGAAGAGGGGCGTTTGACGGGGCGGGCCGAGTCGCTCAGGCATGGTGGCCACCCAGAAAATCGCGCAGCGCCGCCACCACGAGACCGTTCGCCTCCTCGCTGCCCACGGTCAGGCGCAGGGCATGGGGCAGGCCATAGGCGTCGATCCGGCGCAGGATCAGGCCGCGACCGGAGAGAAAAGCGTCGGCATCCTTCGCGGTCCGGCCCTCCTCCTGCGGAAAATGGATCAGCAGGAAGTTGCCGACGCTCGGCGTGACCTTCAGGCCCAGGGCCTCGATCTCCCGGGTAAGCCAGGCGAGCCAGCGCTCGTTGTGCTCGACGGCCGTCGCGACATGCGCCTCGTCCTGGATCGCCGCGATGCCGGCCGCCATGGCGGGGCCGCTGACGTTGAAGGGGCCGCGGATGCGGTTGACCGCGTCGGCGATATGGGCGGGCGCCACCATCCAGCCGAGGCGCAGGTTGGCGAGGCCGTAAATCTTCGAGAAGGTGCGCGTCATCACCACGTTGTCGGACGTGGCGACGAGCTCGAGGCCGGATTCGTAATCGTTGCGCCGGACATATTCCGCATAGGCCGCGTCGAGCACCAGCACCACGTGCGGCGGCAGTCCCGCGTGCAGGCGCTTGACCTCGTCGAACGGGATGTAGGTGCCGGTCGGGTTGTTGGGATTGGCCAGGAAGACGATCTTGGTCTTCTCCGTCACCCTTGCGAGGATCGCGTCCACGTCCGTGCGCAGATTCGTCTCCGGCGCCACCACGGGCGTGCCGCCGGCGGCCAGGATGGCGATCCGGTAGACCAGGAAGCCGTGCTCCGTGAAGATGCCCTCGTCGCCGGGCCCCACATAGGCATGGGTGATGAGCGCGAGCAGCTCGTCCGAGCCCGCCCCGCAGATGATCCGGTTCGGATCGAGCCCGTACCGGGCGGCGATCGCCTCCCGCAGCCGGGTCGACGCCCCGTCCGGATAGAGCTCGAGGTGTTCGAAGGTCCGGATCGCCTCCATGGCCTTGGGCGACGGGCCGAGCGGGGTCTCGTTCGAGGAGAGCTTATGGACCTTGGCAACCCCTGCGGCCTTGCTCTTGCCGGGCACGTAGGCGTCGATCTGCATGACGCCGGGGCGGGGTTGGGGACGGACGGGCATCGTGACTTCACTTCCTCGCGGTCGGTGGGTGAGACAGGCTCTAGCGCAGGTCGAATTTCATTTCACGTGGAAACGTTCGGCATGGCTGCCGATCTCGGCGAGCTGGGCGAGGCTCGCGCCGGCCTTGGTCAGGGCCTGGCGCAGCTGCGCGGGTTCGACGGCACCGGGCACCGCGATGAGCTCCGACAAGCCGTTGGTGTCGGCCGCGCTCGCCACCACCTCGCCGCCGAGCGCGATCAGGGCCTCGTTGGCGCCCCTGTGCCAGCGCTCGAACTGGGCCGCGTAGAGCACCACGTCGCGCACGGCCGCATCGGTCAGGGGCTTCGAGATGACGAAGACCGGGGTGCCGGCCGGATGGTCGGGCCGCTCGATGAAGGGCAGGCGCGCAATGATTTTCGGACGGCGCCGGTCGGCGAGCGTGCGCCACCAGGCGCCGCTCGTCGCCCCCTGGTCGAGCCGGAAGATGCCGAGATCGCCGCCGGATGCCGCAACCGCCTCGATCACCGCGGCGGCGCTCGGATGGGTCGCGTAGGGCACCGTGAAGCCGAAATGGAACCGTGCGGAATCGCGCATGGGGGCGTCCCCGCCCGAGATGTCCGCATGGACCGTGTAGCTGGACTGGACATAGGTGAAGGTGCCGATGATCACCCGCCAGATGCTCTCCACCGTGTCGAGCGGCAGCAGCCCCTGGTGGCGTTCGGCCAGGGCCTTCATCATCGAGGCCTCTCGGCCGGGACGGAAGGCCGACGCAAGGCCCGTCGCCGAGGCCTTCTTGGACGCGATCAGCCGGTCGATGATGGTGCCGCGCTCCATGAGCAGCCGGTGCATCGCCTCGTCGATGCGGTCGATCTCCTGGCGCAGCTCGGCGAGGGACGGGGCGGGCATCTCGGTCGGCATGGTCGGGATCCTTAAGGGTCGCCGCCCTTCTTTGACGGCTTTGTGCCCCCTTGTCATCACCGGACTTGTGCCGCTGCTTCCGCCGCTGTGGGGCATTGCGCCTATCAGATTAAGATGGCGGGTCTTGGCCTCCCTGCCACCCTCGGTCGTCATCACCGGGCTTGTCCCGGTGATCCCGCTTGTTTGAGGTGCGGCGCTCTTCCGGATCGGGATGGCCGGCACAGGGCCGGCCATGACGGGGCAGGGTCGGATAGACGGGTTTGTGATCTGTGGTGATGTCAAAGAGCAGCACCTGTGGGCCCGCAGCTTGCGCTGCGAGCCTTCAGGATGATCGAGGGTGGCGCGAGTGGCAGCCCGGCTCGATGTCTGAGGTGATAAGCGAGAGCCAAGCTGCTCGTCGCGCACGGTTCTTTTCAGGCGGACCAGCTGGGCAGAGCCCAAGGTCGGCCTCCTGCGCGCCCAGGGGTGCGAAGCCTGTCGCAGGACCGTGCCGGCTCCCACACTTGCGACGCCTCGCGAGCGCGCCCCTCGTCGGAACCGATCTGCCCAACGATATAGCTTAGCTTGCCCCGCCTGTCAAGAACAAAGATGGAACATCATCGCACCTACACCTGTCCACCACTCCCACGTCATCACCGGCCTTGTGCCGGTGATCCCGATCAGAAAGGCACGGCGGGGATGGCCGGGACAAGCCCGGCCATGACGTCGAGGATGTCAGGACAGGCGGAGGGTGCCAGCACGGGCGGAGGGTGGTCGGGACGGGCAGCGGCCTCAGAGCCCAGGGCATCGTCTGCGCGGGCGGACGAGGCGTCAAGTTCGTTGACGCGGCAGCCGCTCCGCAGTACCGATTGTTCGAAAGAACGAACCCTTCCGTTTTATGATGTCATTTGCTCCCCTGTCCTCCGAACCGCGAAGCCAGGTCGACGACCCGTCGAGCCTGGTCATGCGGTTTGGCGCACACGAGCCCCTGATGATGGATGCAGGGATAGCGCTCGCGCCGTGGCAGATCGCCTATCAGACCTACGGCACCCTCAACGCGGACAAATCGAACGCCGTGCTGATCTGCCATGCGCTGACCGGCGATCAGCACGTGGCGAACGACAATCCGGTGACGGGCAAGCCCGGCTGGTGGCTCACCATGGTCGGGCCCGGCAAGCCCGTGGACACGAACCGCTTCTTCGTGATCTGCGCCAACGTGATCGGCGGCTGCATGGGCACCACGGGCCCCGCCTCGACCGACCCGGCGGCGGGCCGGCCCTACGCGCTCGACTTTCCGGTCGTGACCATCCGGGACATGGTGCGCGCCCAGGCGGCGCTGATCGACAAGCTCGGCATCGAGAGCCTGTTCTGCGTCGTCGGCGGCTCCATGGGCGGCATGCAGGTGCTGCAATGGGCCGCGAGCTATTCCACCCGGGTCTTCGCCGCCCTTCCCATCGCGACGGCGGCCCGCCATTCCGCCCAGAACATCGCCTTCCACGAGGTCGGCCGCCAAGCCGTGATGGCTGATCCGGAATGGCGCGGCGGGCGCTACCTGATCGAAGGCACGCGGCCCTCGAAGGGCCTCGCCGTGGCCCGGATGGGCGCGCACATCACCTATCTGTCCGAGATGGCCCTGCACCGGAAGTTCGGCCGCAACTTCCAGGACCGCGCCGCCCCGACCTTCTCCTTCGACGCGGATTTCCAGATCGAGAGCTACCTGCGCTACCAGGGCATCTCCTTCGTCGAGCGCTTCGACGCCAATTCCTATCTCTACGTCACCCGGGCGATGGATTACTTCGACATCGCGGCGGAGCATGGCGGCTCCCTGGCCAAGGCCTTCAAGGGCTCGGCCACGCGCTTCTGCCTGATCTCCTTCACGTCCGACTGGCTGTTCCCCACCTCCGACTCGCGGGCCATCGTCCACGCCCTGAACGCCGCGGCGGCCTCCGTCGGCTTCGTCGAGGTGGAGAGCGACAAGGGCCACGATGCCTTCCTGCTCGAGGAGCCCGAGATGTTCGCCGCGGTCCGCGGCTTCATCGACGCGGCCGCCCGGGTGCGGGGGATCGCATGACCGTCTCGAGCCTTCCGGCGACCGACCTCGAGACCGGCCACCGGCTCGACTTCCTTCTGGTGGCCGACATGGTCGAGCCGGGCTCGCGCGTGCTCGACATCGGCTGCGGCGACGGCTCGCTCCTGGGGATCCTGCGCGACCGCCGGGGGGTCGACGGGCGCGGCATCGAGATCTCCCGCGAGGGCGTGAATGCGTGCCTGGCCAAGGGCCTGCCGGTGATCCAGGGCGATGCCGACACCGACCTCGCCGATTACCCGGACGATGCCTTCGACTACGTGATCCTCTCGCAGACCATCCAGGCCACGCGGCAGCCCCGGGTGGTGCTGGAGCATCTCCTGCGCATCGGCCGCCGGGCCATCGTGTCCTTCCCGAATTTCGGCCATTGGCGCGTGCGCTTCGATCTGGGATTCCGCGGCCGGATGCCCATGACCGAGAACCTGCCCTATTCCTGGTACGACACCCCCAACATCCATTTCTGCACCATCCGGGACTTCGTGGAACTGTGCCGGGAGGTCGGTGCCCAGATGGAGAAGGCCGTGGCCCTCAACGCGGGCGGCCAGCCGATCCGGGTGACCCTGCCCTGGTGGGCGTGGAACCTGCTCGGCGACCAGGGCGTGTTCCTGCTGAAGAGGCGGTGAAGCTCCAACGACGACACCCCACGTCATGGCCGGCCTCGTGCCGGCCATCCCGAAGAGAAGACCGGGGCGCTTCAGTCAATCGACATCATCGGCACAAGTCCGGTGATGACGAGGGGGAGAATGCTATCCCTCCCCGTCCGCCAGCGGGTGCAGATCGCGCACCATGCTCTTCAGGCGCTCGTCGAGCACGTGGGTGTAGATCTGCGTGGTCGAGATGTCGGAATGGCCCAGAAGCTCCTGCACAACGCGCAAATCGGCCCCGTTCTGAAGCAGGTGGCTGGCGAAGGCGTGGCGGAGCACGTGCGGGCTGACCCTGTCGGCCCTGAGGCCCGCCGCCCCGGCCAGGGCCTTCAGGTCACGGGCGAAGGCCTGGCGGGTGAGATGGCCGCTCTCGCTGTCGGCCGGGAACAGCCAGGGGCCAGCGGCCTTCGTCCGCTCCTCCAGCAGAGCGAGATAGGCGCGCGCCGCATCCCGGGCTGCCTCGGTCAGCGGAACGAGCCGTTCCTTGGCGCCCTTGCCGCGCACCACGAGGAAGCGGTCCCGGGTCCTGGCGGCGCTGCGCGGCAGCGCGACGAGTTCGGAGACGCGCAGACCCGTGGCGTAGAGCAGTTCCAGCAGGCAGGCCATGCGGGCCGCGCGAAGGCACTCGGCCGGCGTGGCCTCCGGGTGCTGGATGCCCTCATAGGCGACCTGCAGCAGGCGATCGACCTCGGTGACCGAGAGAACCTTCGGGAGCACCCGGCCGCGCTTGGGTGCCGAAACGGCGGCGGTCGGGTCGGCCGGGGCATAGCCTTCCACGTAGAGGAACTTGTGGAACTGGCGCACCGCCGAGAGCCTGCGGGCGGCCGACGAGGCCTTCAGGCCGCGCTCCTCCAGGCTGGCCATGAAGCCCCGGACGGTGGAGGCGCTCGCGGTATCGGGCTGGCCGCCGGTCTCCTTCAGATAGGCGAGGTAGTCGTCGAGATCGCGCCGGTAGGCCTCGAGCGTGTTCTTGGAGGCGCCCCGCTCGGCGGCCAGCATATCGAGGAAGAGGCTCGCGTGGCGCGCGCCGCTCATGAGGACGAGGGCGTGCGGCTGGTGGGCACCGGGACCGTGATTTCGCGCGGATCGGGGTCGACGAAGGTCGCGAGCGCAAACATGGCCGCGAAGCCAAGGCCTGCGAGAATGGCGACAACGAGGAGGAACCGGAACAGGGTGGGCACGTGAGCCTCTTGATACGTTGAACCGCTAGAACCATGCCAGGGCCGCGAAGGCAAGTCCCTCACTTCGGTTAAGTTTGCCAGGGAAAGGGGAATAACGCCCTTGTGACAGGCCGCCGCGCCCGTGCTAGGACTGGAGCCATGAACAATATCAGCCGCTTCAATTCGCTCGATGAAGTCGGCGGGCAAGACCAGTCAAGCCGGCGCGGCCATCCGATCAGCCGCCAGCTCGGCACGCGATCGCTCGTGCTCGTCGGGCTCATGGGCGCCGGAAAGAGCACGGTGGGCCGCAGGCTCGCACAGACGCTCAAGCTGCCGTTCCGCGACGCCGATCACGAGATCGAGGCCGCGGCCGGCATGACGATTCCCGAGATCTTCGCCATCCACGGCGAAGCCCATTTCCGCGACGGCGAGCGCCGCGTCATCGCCCGCCTCCTGCAGGAGGGGCCGATCGTGCTCGCCACGGGCGGAGGCGCCTTCATGAACGAGGAGACCCGCCACCGCATCGCCGAGCACGGGATCTCGCTCTGGCTCAAGGCCGATCTCGACATCCTCATGCGCCGGGTCCGCAAGCGGGCGACCCGCCCGCTCCTGCAGAACCCGGACCCGGAGGGCACCATGCGCCGCCTGATGGAGCTGCGCTACCCGGTCTATGCCACGGCGAACGTGACCATCGACTCCCACGAGGCCCCGCACGACCGGGTCGTCGCCGACGTCATCAAGGCGCTGAGCGAGTGGTTCGCCCGTGAAAAGCAGGGAAACATCGAACCATGACGCGTCCCGCCTCCCGGAGGGACGATCCGTCCTTCATCACGGTGCCGGTCCCGCTCGGCGACCGGGCCTATGACATCCTGGTCGGGCGCGGGGTGGTCGAGACGGCCGGATCGCGCATCGCGTCCCTCGGCGCCCGCGCGGCCGCCATCGTGACGGACGAGCATGTGGGACCGCTCTATGCCGCGCCTCTGGCCGGAGCCCTGGAAGCCCAGGGATTGCGTGCGTCCGTGATCACCCTTCCGCCCGGCGAGGCCACCAAGTCCTATGCCAACCTGGAACAGGTCTGCGACGCGGTGCTGGCCGCCAGGATCGAGCGCGGCGATCTCGTGGTGGCGCTCGGCGGCGGCGTGATCGGGGATCTCGCGGGCTTCGCGGCCGCGGTGGTGCGCCGGGGCGTGCGCTTCGTCCAGGTGCCGACCACCCTGCTCTCCCAGGTCGATTCCTCGGTCGGCGGCAAGACCGGCATCAATTCCCGCCACGGCAAGAACCTCGTCGGCGCCTTCCACCAGCCGAGCCTGGTCCTGGCCGACACGGCGCTGCTCGACACGCTGCCCCTGCGCGAGATGCGCGCGGGCTACGCGGAGGTGGCCAAGTACGGCCTCATCGACGACGAGCGCTTCTTCGCCTGGTGCGAGGCGAACTGGCAGAGCATCTTCGCCGGCGGGCCCGAGCGGGACGAGGCCGTGGCGCAGAGCTGCCGCGCCAAGGCCGCCGTGGTGGTGCGCGACGAGCACGAGAACGGCGACCGCGCGCTGCTCAATCTCGGCCACACCTTCGGCCATGCGCTCGAGCGGATCACCCGGTACGATTCGGCCCGTCTCGTCCATGGGGAGGGCGTCGCCATCGGCCTGTGTCTGGCGTTCCGCTTCTCGGCCGCGCTCGGCCTGTGCCCCGAGAAGGATGCCGAGCGCGTCGAAGCGCATCTGTCGGCCGCTGGACTTCCCACCCGCCTCTCCCATGTTCCCGGGGGCTGCGGCACGGTCGACGCGCTTCTCGACGCCATGGCCCAGGACAAGAAGGTGAAGGGCGGCGCCCTGACCTTCATCCTGGCCCGGGGCATCGGGCAGAGCTTCATCGCTCCCGGCATCGGGGCCGACAAGGTCCGCAGCTTTCTGGACAGCGAACTCGAACCGTCACGGTCATGATCGAAGACTCCTCCGGCGATCTCTGGTTTGCGGCCCTGGTCGTCGTCTTCTGCCTTCTGCTCTCGGCCTTCTTCTCGGCCGGTGAGACGGCGTTTACCGGCGCATCGCGCTCGCGCATGCTGGTCCTGGAGAAGGGCGGCGACCGGCGCGCCAAGCTGGTGAACCGCCTGCTCGAGATGCGAGAGCGCTTCATCGGCACGGTGCTGATCGGCAACAACATCGTCAATATCGGCGTTTCGGCCTTCGCCACCAGCGTGCTCGTGGCGATCTTCGGCCAGGAGGGCGCGATCTACGCCACGGTCATCATGTCGGTCCTGGTGATCGTCTTCGCCGAGGTGCTGCCGAAGACCGTCGCGATCTCCTCACCCGAGACCGTGTCGCTCGCCCTCTCGCGGCCCATGACCTGGGCGGTGGCGTTTCTGGGGCCGCTCGCAATCGCCATCGAGGGGATCGTGCGGCTCATGCTGCGCCCCTTCGGCATCCGGATCGGGGCGAACACGCCGATCCTCTCGGCCAGCGAGGAGATCCGCGGACAGGTCGCCCTGCTGCACAAGGAGGGCGGCGTCGCCAAGGTGGAGCGCGACATGCTGGGCGGCCTCCTCGACCTCGAGGACCTGACGGTCTCGGAGGTGATGGTCCACCGCACCAAGATGCGCACCATCAATGCGGATCTCTCGTCCGAGGAGATCGTGCGCGAGGTGCTGTCCTCGCCCTATACCCGCATGCCGCTCTGGCGCGAGAGCCAGGAGAACATCGTCGGCGTGCTCCATGCCAAGGACCTGCTGCGGGCCCTCGATGCGGTGGGCGGCGATGCGGGCAGGCTCAAGGTCGAGGCGATCGCGCTGGAAACCTGGTTCGTGCCCGACACCACGTCGCTGCGCGACCAACTGAAGGCTTTCCTCGCCAAGAAGACCCACTTCGCCCTCGTGGTCGACGAATACGGCGAGGTGATGGGCCTCGTGACCCTTGAAGACATCCTCGAGGAGATCGTCGGCGACATCAAGGACGAGCACGATCTCTCGGTCCAGGGCGTGCGCCCCCAGCCGAACGGCTCGGTCAATGTCGACGGATCCGTGCCGATCCGCGACCTCAACCGAGCCATGGACTGGAACCTGCCGGACCAGGAGGCCACCACCATCGCGGGCCTCGTCATCCACGAGGCGCAGACCATTCCCGACACGGGCCAGATCTTCACCTTCCACGGCTGCCGCTTCCAGGTGCTGCGCAAGTCGCGCAACCGGATCATGGCGCTCAGGATCACGCCGCTCACGACGGTCCGCGCCAGGGCGGAGTAGAATTGACCCGGTGAAACCTTCCCGTCATGACCGGGCTCGTGCCGGTGACGACGGGAGCGGATCGGAGAAGCGTTCGATCGACTAACCCGTCAGAAATTCCACCAGCGCCGCGTTGACGGCTTCCGGTTCCTCGTGCTGGACCCAGTGGGTGGCGGTCTCGATCCAGCGAATGTCGCCCGACCGGCACAGGGCGAGGCTCGCCTCCGCCAATCCTCTTTCGAGAAACCGATCGCGTGCGCCCCAGATGACGAGCGTCGGTGAACGGACCGTGGGATCCTTCATGTCCGGCCGGAACGGGAGCGCCCGGTACCAGTTCAGCATGGTGGTGAGCGCCCCGGGCCGGGACCAGGCTTTCACGTAATGCGCCATGTCCTCCTCCGAGAACGTGCCGGGACGGCTCGTGCGCAGGAGGGCATCCTTAAGGCTGCGATGGCCATTGGCCGAGAGCATGGCCTCGGGCAAACGCGGGATCTGGAAGAACCCCACATAGAGGCTTCTCAGCATCTGGCTCGGATGCGAGCGGATGTAGGATCCGGCGACGCTCGGATGGGGCGCGTTGAGAACCGCGAGCTTCGCGATGCGGTCCGGATACCGCGAGGCCGTCCACCAGGCGACGAGCCCGCCCCAGTCGTGGCCGACCACGGAAAACGTCCTGCGCCCGAGCGCATCGGCCAGCCCGACCACATCCTTCGCCAGGACGTCGAGATCGTAAGCGCGCCGTCCGTCGGGCTTGTCGCTGAGATTGTACCCGCGCTGATCCGGCGCGAGCACGCGGAACCCGGCCTCCGCGAGCGAGGCGATCTGATAGCTCCACCCCCACCAGAACTCGGGAAAGCCGTGGAGCAGGATCACGAGCGGCCCGTCCTCGGGCCCTGCCTCCACGGCATGGAGCGTCACGCCCTCGACCCGATGGCGGATGCCCGTCGTCTCGGGATCGAAGCTCCGGGTCATGCGTGCGCCGATACCTTCACGCGCTTCGGCGGCGGCTCCTCGGAGGCCATGAACTGCGCCCGGGCGAGTTCGGCGAACCGGCCGCCCTTCGCCACGAGGTCGTCGAAGGTGCCGGTCTCGATGACGCGGCCCTGATCGAACACGAGGATGCGGTTGGCGTTGCGGATGGTGGCGAGGCGATGGGCGATCACGAAGGTGGTGCGTCCCTTCATCACCTCGTCGAGGGCGAGCTGCAGCTTGCGTTCGGTGGCGGCATCGAGCGCGCTCGTCGCCTCGTCGAGGATGAGGATCGGCGGGTTCTTCAGGAGCGCGCGGGCGATCGACAGGCGCTGGCGCTCGCCGCCGGACAGCGAGCGTCCGCGCTCGCCGATGACGGTGTCGAGCCCCTCCGCCTGGCGTGAGATGAACTCGATGGCCTGCGCGCGCTCCAGGGCCTCGATCATCTCCTGGTCGGTCGCGTCGGGCCGCCCGACCTGCAGGTTCTCGCGGATTGTGCGGGCGAACAGCATCGGCTCCTGGAACACCACGCCGATGTTGCGGCGCAGGGACGAGAGCGTGACGTCGCGGATGTCGAGCTCGTCGATGCGGATCGAGCCTGATTGCGGATCGAAGGCCCGGTGCAGCAGCCCGAGCGTCGTCGACTTGCCCGATCCGGTGGCGCCGACCAGTGCCACGTTCTCGCCGGCGCTCACCGTGAACGACACGTCCTGCACGGCGGAGCGCTTGCCGTCGTAGGAGAAGCTGACATTGTCGAAGACCACGTCGCCCCGATAGCGCTCCACGTGCCTGGCGTTGACGCGATCGTGCACGACCGGGGCGGTGTCCAGGATCTCGAAGAATTCCTGCAGCTTGGGCGCCTGCATGAAGAGCTGGTTGATGAAGCTCACCGCCTGCTCGAGCCGGCCGATCAGCATGGTGGCCATGCTCATGAACATGACGACCTCGCCGATAGTCGCCAAGCCGTTCAGATGCAGCCAGGTGCCCAGAAGAAAGATCGCCGTGACGGTGATCGTCGCGGAGGCCCGGGATGCCACGGAGGCGAGCGCCCACCAGGACAGCACCGGATTCTGCGCCTGGAGCAGTTGCTGGATGATGGTCCGCAGGGAACGGCTCTCGGCCTCGACGCGGGTGAAGGACTGGATCACCGGCACGTTGCCGAGCGCGTCCGAGGCATGCTCGGCGAGGCTCGAATGATAGCGTTCCACGGAGCCCTGCAGGGTCTCCGTCTTGCGGAGCACGATGGCGGTGAGAAACGTGAAAACCGCCACGAGCCCGACGAGAAGCAGGCCCAGGCGCCAGTTCAGGAACACGGTGAGCGGCAGAAGGACCACGAGGGCGATGAGAGCCGACAGATGCTCGCGGAAGAAGCCGAGCCAGAGCCACGACATGGCGCCCGAGCCTTCCAGCATGACCTTCAGCACGCGGCCCGAATGGGTCGAGGTGTGGAAGGCGAGCGGCAGTTCGAGCACGTGCTCGAAGTAATTCGCCACGACGGCGAGCCGCCGCCGATGCGCCAGCCGGTCCGCATGCAGCGCCACCAGGGCGCCGGCCCCGATGGAGAACAACCCGAACGCCACCCAGGCGAGGATGAGGGGCATCAAGGCCCCGAAGGTCACCGGGGTTCCGTTCGCCGCCTGGGCCCGGGTGAGCACGTCGATGATGCGCCCGAACAGGATGGGCTCCGCGAAAGCCGAGATCGCAAGGGCGATGTTGGCCAAGGCCAGCAGGGCGCCGATCCTGATATCGGACCCGAGCTCGCCCAGAACACGGATATAAAGCCTGATCAGCCGCATGGAGATTTACCCGCGAACATGACGAAGGGCACTCCGCCTCCCATCAAGATTTGATCCCGTCCAGATTTGCGCACTTCACACCGCTTGGAAAGTCGAGACCTTCCCGTCTGTTCCACATCATGCCCTGCTCCTCGCCGGCTTCAGGCTCCGGCGGAAGCGCCCGATCCATTTCGGCCCGCTCTTCGAGTGAGAGCCTTCATTCTGCCGTGACCGCGGCCGGGCCAGGAGAATGGCGCCTTCCTTGGTCTTGCGGATATGGAGGGTGCGGGTGTGGAACTCCTCGAGACCGGGCCGGTGTCCGATCGACAGGACGCTCGCGCCGTTCAGTTCGTTCTCGAACAGGGCCAGCATCGACGCCTGGTTCTCCTCGTCGAGGGCCGAGGTCGCCTCGTCCATGAACACCCACCGGGGTTTGTGCAGCAGCACCCGGGCGAAGGCCACCCGCTGCTGCTGGCCCAGCGACAGGCTCCGGTCCCAGCGCTCGTGCCTGTCCAGCATCGTGACGAACTCGCCCAGGCCGCAGCGCTCGAGGGCCTTGCGCACCTCCTCATCCTCGAACGTCTCCGGCGAGGCCGGATAGCTGATGGCGGCCCTGAGCGATCCCAGAGGCAGATAGGGCCGCTGCGGCAGGAACATCATCTCCTCCGGCTTGGGGATGCGGATGCGGCCCGAGCCCCAGGGCCAGAGGCCCGAGATGGCGCGGAACAGCGTGCTCTTGCCGGCGCCCGATTCACCCATGATCAGCACTCGCTCGCCGGGCTGGATCTCGGCCGTCGCATCCTCGATCAGGATGCTGCCGTCGTTGAGCGCGATCGAGACGGCCTCGAAGCTCAGCCAGCCCTTGGGATGGGGACCGATTTCGATCTTGCGGCTCTCGGCCGTGACCTCGTCGAGATCCACGGCGGCCTGCCTGAACGTCGCGACGCGCAGGACGGCGGAGCGCCAATCGGCGATCTTCGGGAAGTTGTCGACGAAATAGCGCAGGGCCGACTGCACCTGATTGAAGGCGCCGACCACCATCATCATCTCGCCGAAGGACAGGCGACCCGCGAAATAGTCCGGCGCGGCCGCGAGAATCGGCACCACGATGGCGAGCCAGCCGTAGCCCGAGGTGATCCAGGTCAGGCGCGCGAGGCCGCCGGAGAGGCGCCGCGACGCCTTGAGGACCGCCTCGACGAACTCGTCGAGGTTGCGGCGCTCGTCCGGCTCGCCATTGTAGAGGGCGACGCTCTCGGCGCTCTCGTTCACGCGCACGAGCGCGAAGCGCAGCTCGGCCTCGCGGGCGTAGCGCAAGGTGTTGAGGCGGATCATCGGACGTCCGACGAGCCAGGTCAGCCCAGACCCGATCCCGGCATAGCCGACCGCGACCCAGACCATGTAGCCGGGAATCGTGATCTCGCGGCCGCTGAGCGTGAAGCTCACCGGACCCGACAGCGCCCAGAGAACGCCGATGAAGCTGACCAGCAGCAGGAAGGCCTGCAGCATGCCGACCCCGAGCTCGGTCGAGAGTTCGGAGAAGAGGCGGCAATCCTCCTGCATCCGCTGGTCCGGCTGGGCGCTGTTCTCGCCCATGAAACCCATCTGGTAGGCGCGGTTCGGCAGGAGCCAGATGTCGAGCAGCACCTGCGTCAGCCGCTGGCGAAGCCGGATCTTGAGTCGCTCCTGCAGCCAGGTCTGCGCCACCACGAGGGCCAGAAGGACCGCCACGATGACGAGGAAGACCAGGAGCTGATGGAAGAAGGTAGCCGAATCGCGTTTCTCGACGGCGTCGAAGAAGGCGCCGTTCCACTCGTTGAGCCGCACCTGGCCGAACATGTTGCCGACCAGGATGACGAGAATGGCCGCGCCCAGCCGCAGCATGGGCCAGCCCTTGCCGCTCCGGAGCATGTCGCGAAACAAAAGAAACAGCTCTCGGATGATGCTCGGGGCGATTTCGTGCGCATGGGGCGGCTCGGGAGGATGCGCCGCCGCGGTGGCGGCCTCCTTCGCCAGGGTGACGCCTTGGCCGGGACCGACCTCCTGATCGCTCCCCACCGCTGGCGGCGGAGGCAGCTGCTTGCCCAGTTTAGGGTCGAAATCCGGCATCGTGATACGCGCACTTGGTGAGCTTGAGAGTTCCTCAAGCTAAAGCGCGCTCACATAGGTTAAGTTCCGACCAGGGCCTTCCGGGTCGCCGCCGGCGGTCAGCGGCGGTCGGCCGCGACCGCCAGGGCCCAGTAGACCTTGTACTTGGAATTCGGCGTGTAGGCCGTGGCGATTCCGATCCGGGTCGCCCTGGAATCGAGGAGAACCCGGTTGTGCTGCGGGCTCTCGCGCCAGCCCGAGAAGGCCTCGGCCAGGGTGTGGTAGCCGGCGGACAGGTTGGCGGCCGGAGCCGTGAAGCCCGAGGAGGCAAGACGGGCCTTGAAGGCCTCCGCGGAGCTCGGCTTGTCGGCCCGTGCCATGGCGTCGGCCTCGGCCTGGGCGGCCGCCTGCAGGTCGGGATCGAGCGTGAGCGGCCGCAGGCCGTTGTTGCCGCGATAGGCCCCGATCATGTCGCGGGCCATGGCGGCATCCACGACCGCATCGGCCCGGGCCATGGAGACGTAGAAGCTCGGGGTCTGGCTGCGTTGGACGGGCTTCTCGCTCTGGCAGGCGGCAAGAGCGAGGGCGGGAAGGATCAGGAGGATGAGACGCTTCATGCAGGCGTCTTATCCTTGAGAAGGGTTAAGGTTTCGTCCTCTTTCTCATCCGCCTTTGGGGCTTTGTCCTGCGGCTCTTCGGCTGGTTCGGGCGCGGGCGCCGGCGCGGGAACCCCGACGCCGGCCTTCCGCAGGCCGCGGAAGATCTCGAAATAGATGTCGCTCGAGACCCGGCCGGCCGCATCGATGTCGTCCACGAAGCAGATGAGATCGAAGTCGATGGTGTTTTCCGTGACCTTCTTGAACAGGACCCGGGGCGCGGGCTCGCTCATTACCTCCCGGTGGGCGAGAGCCGCCTTGCGCATGATCTCCGCCACCTGATCGGGATCCGAGGCCCGGGGGACGGGGATCGACACCAGCACGCGCCCGACGCGGTCGTTGCGCACCCGGTTGCGCACGATGCCGGAGATCAGGTTCGAATTCGGCACGATGATCGTCGAGCGGTCGAAGGCCTGGATCTCCGTGGACCGCACGTTGATCCGGCGCACGTAACCCTCCCCGTCGCCGACGACCACGAGGTCGCCGACCCGGATGGGGCGTTCCCACAGGAGGATGAGGCCGGAGATGAAGTTGTTGACGATGGATTGCAGGCCGAAACCGATACCGACCGACAGGGCGCCGGCCACGATGGTCACCCGCTCCAGGCTGAGGCCCAGATAGGTGAAGGCGATCATGCCCGCGATGATGATGCCCACATAGCCCGCCGCCGTGCTGATCGAGTTGCGCAGACCCGCATCGAGCTCGGTCGCCGGCAGGAAGGTGTTGTTGAGCCAGCGCTGGATCACCCGCGTGACGGCGAAGCCCGCCGCGAACAGCACGGCCGCGATGAGGATCGACGACAGGGAGATCGTGACCTCGCCGACGTTGAAGCCGAAGAACAGGGCCCGGAGCGATCCCGTCACGTCCGCCGACTCGATGCCCCAGGGCAGCAGCACGAGCAGGATCGCGATGACGATCAGGGCCAGTCGCATGATGCCGCTGGCCAGGATGCCGATCTGCTCCAGGGAGCGGCGGCGCAGGCCCGTATTGGCCTGGAGTGCCGTGGCGAGCCGGGTCTGGCCGCGCAGGGAGCCGCCGATGAACTCGTCGGCGAACGCGATGCCGAGGACCAGTAGGGCGATCACGATGGAAATGCCCACCGCCTGATCGACCACGAAGGACGCCAGGGCCACATAGCCGCCCACCACGCTGCCGACGATGAGCGCGACCACGAACCAGCCGAAGCTGCGCATGGGTCCGCCGATATCGACCTCCTGCGCGACGTACGGCCCCAGGCACGCCTCGTCCTGGGACTCGCGCGCCGCGAAGCGCCGCAGGAGCTCGGCGAAGACCAGCCCGGCGGCCAGGGCGAAGACCGCTCGGGTCATGACCGTGACGGGCAAGGCGGCCGCGATCGCCGTGTTGAACGACTCGATCACCTTGCCGGCCACCATGACGGTCGCCAGGGTCACGGCAAAGCTCATGATGCGTGCCGCCGAGGCGTCTCGGACCGGGATCAGCCGCCAGGAGGTATGATCCGGCGCCAGGATCGCATCGATCAGGGCGCGCACGAAGGCGATGAAGGCGAGGCCGCTCAGAAAGGCCCTGCCGACCTGCTCGAGCCGCGGCGGCACGATATCGACCGAGTCGAACGCCACCCAGACGATCCAGCTGCCGGCGATTGCCGGGCCCGCCCCCAGGATCAGCACGCCGAGCGCGGCCAGAAGGCGGCTGCGACGGGCCGGGTCGGTGACGGCGGGATCCCGCCTGACGAGGCGCGGCGCGAGGGAGCGGCGCCCGGCATAGAGGGCGATCGCCACGCCGATGGCCAATCCGAGAAGCAGCAGCACGCCGATCGAGGTGCTGCGCTCAAGCTGCTCCAGGGCATCGCCCAGGACGATCCCGAGCGCCCGAAGCTCGCGCGGAACGGCCTGCACCACGTTCATCCAGAGGCTGGGGCTGAGGAGGCCGTCGCTCTGCTCGAACAGCGCCCGGGTGAACCCCGCCCGGCGCAGGTCGCCGATCTGGGTGTTGAGCTGCTCGGCCTGGACGAGCAGTGCGCGCCCGAGCCGCTGGGTCTCGTCCAGTTCCGCTACGGCAGCCTCGCGCTCGGCGCGGTCGCGGGCCACGTCGGCGCTCTCCTCGGGCTGGCCCTTGTCCGGCTTCGGTCCGAGTTGGCTCAGTCGCTGCTTGCTGGCCTCGAGCTTCGGGGCCTGTTCGTCGACGACGGTGCGGATTTCGGCGATGATCGGCTCGATCTGCACGCGGATGTTCTGCAGGTCCGCATCCGGCATGGTCCGGCCCTGGATGGCCGCTTCCTTCTGATCGAGGTCGGCCTTGAAGCCGTCGAGCTTGGCGCGGGCGGCCTTGGTCTCGGCCGAGATGGGAGCAGGCGCCGGCACGGCGGCCTGAGGCTGGGTTGCGGCGGGGCTCTGAGCCGGCGGGGTGGTCGGAGAGGTCTGAGCCTGCTGCGCATGGGATGCGCCGCCTGCTGCAATGCCCGCCACGATCACGGCAGCCCGGAAGAGCCGCTTCATCCCCATGCTGATCATTCAGTCGTCCTATCGCATTCCCTGGAGCACCGGATCGCTCCGGTGCCCGTCTTTTCAAAGAGCGTCCCGTTCGCGCCGAGAACCGGCCCGCTTGTGCAGGTCGCCGCATCGGCGGGGCGGTTCTTTGCGAATCATTACGGCGAAAAGTCGCCGTCCGGTCGGCCAAGCGCAACAAAAAAGCCGGGAGAGGCGGCTGCCTCTCCCGGCTTCCTGAAGGGAAGATTCTTACTGCTTCGGAGCTTCGTTGGCCGAAGGCTGTGCGCCGGGGGCCGGATAGGCCGGGTTGGCGGGCGAGATCCGGTTGGTCGGGTTGGCATTCGAGGAGCCGGTCGTGGAGCCCGTCACATTGGCGCGGGCCGCATCGGTGCCCGGATCGTCCGGAGACGTCGAGCCCGCCCAGATCATGTATCCGGACACGGCCACCGCCAGGAGCAGGAGCGAGCCGATCAGAACACCCAGGACCGGGCGGCCGGACGCCCCCTGTCGGGCACGATCATCAGGAATCTGTTGAGCCATCTGGAGCCTCTTCGAGAAATGCGGGTTGTCGGGCGAGCAGCAAGGCTCGGCATTATCAGGGCAACGCGAGATGGAAGAGCCGGTTCCTGCCGACCCGTCCGTTCGACCCGGCCTCGGGATCGATCCGTCCCGGGATCCAATGGAGCGTTTCTCCGTTGTTCGAGACGGGCCACCAACAATGGTCAGAGACGAGGGGCCGATGGTTCGAGCAGGCTTCGACGACACGCTATGTCGCAGGCTGGGCGCCTTCCCGCATCGCCGGCATTCGGCCATGTTCTCGCCGCTTTCGAAACCATTGGGTAATCTCTGATTCAAGGAGATGTCATGCAGGACAATCGCATCAGTCTGGACGGGACTTGGGAATTTTTGCATGTGGCCGACGACCGTCTGTCGGGCCCGGCCGAGGTTCGCCAGATCACGGTGCCAAGTCCCTGGCAGGCCCAGTTTGCGGACCTGCGGATGCGCGCCGGCATCGGGATCTATCGCCGGACCATCGAGATCGACGAATCTTGGCTGCACGACAGCGTCTGGATCCGCTTCGGCGCCGTGTTCCACAACACCAAGGTCTTCATCAACGGAGAGGCCGTGGGCCACAACGAGGGCGGGTTCCTGCCGTTCTCGTTCGACGTGACCTCCCACCTCAAGCCGGGGGCGAACGAGATCAAGGTCCGCGTCGACAGCCCGACCGACAACCCGGCCGAGTTCCCGGATTCGCCCTTCGCCGAAATTCCGTTCGGCAAGCAGAGCTGGTACGGCCCCCTGTCGGGCATCTGGCAGCCCGTCTACCTCGAGCGCCGCATCTCCGACCACATGAACCGGGTGCGCCTCGTGCCCAACCTGACCACCGGACGGGTGACCTCCGGGGTGTTCTTCGCGCGCCCGCTCACGGACGCGACCCAGATCCGCATCGCGGTCACGGACCCGTCGGGCGATGTGGTGCTCGACGAGATGCACGAGACGCAGGTGGGCGTCACCTCCATGCCGTTCGAGTTCACGCTCGACGACGTCCGCGCCTGGTCGCCTGACCATCCCAATCTCTACCGCGTCCGCCTCGAACTCATCCGCAACGGCGAGGTGAAGGACGAGATCGCTGACCATTTCGGCTTCCGCTCGATCGAGACGCGCAACGGCAAGTTCTATCTCAACGGCGAGCCGCTCTACCTGCGCTCCGCGCTCGACCAGGACTACTATCCGGACACGATCTGCACCGTGCCGTCGGTGGAGTTCCTGGAAGATCAATTCCGCAAGGCCAAGGAACTCGGCCTCAATTGTCTGCGCTGCCACATCAAGGCGGCCGATCCGCGCTACTACGAGGTGGCGGACCGGATGGGGATGCTGATCTGGACCGAGCTACCGAACGGCGGCATGGCCACGGACCGCTCGCGGGGACGCAAGGAAAAGCTGCTGAAGGGCATCGTCGACCGCGACGCCAACCATCCGTCCATCGTCATCTGGACGATCATCAACGAGAACTGGGGCGTCGATCTGGTCAACGATGCGGATCACCGCGACTGGCTCAAGCGCACCTTCGCCTGGCTGAAGGCCTACGATCCGACGCGCCTCGTGGTCGACAACTCGCCGCTCGCGCCGAGCTTCCACGTGGAATCCGACATCGCGGATTACCATTTCTATGCCGCCTATCCCGACCATCGGGCGCAATGGGACCAGTTCGTGGACGAGCTGTCGAGCCGGGCCTCGTGGCTCTACTCGCCCCATGGCGATGCGGTGATCACCGGCCGCGAGCCGCTGATGTGCTCCGAGTTCGGCAACTGGGGCCTGCCCTATCCGAAGGACCTGCGCGACGCCAAGGGCGAGGAGCCCTGGTGGTTCGAGACCGGACACGACTGGGGCGAGGGCGTGATGTATGCCCACGGCGTCGAGAACCGTTTCTCGGACTGGAGCCTGGACCGGGTCTTCGGGGATCTGCGCCGCTTCGTCATCGCGGCGCAATGGCAGCAGTTCCGCGCGCTCAAATACGAGATCGAGGCCATGCGCCGGAAGCCGAACCTCGCCGGCTATGTGATCACCGAACTGCACGACTGCCATTGGGAATCGAACGGTCTGCTCGACATGCGCCGCAACCCGCGCGTGTTCCATGAGCTCTTCCATATCGTCAACTCGGACACGGTGATCGTGCCGAAATGGGAGCGGGCCTCCTACTGGTCCGGCGAGACGGCGGTCCTCGGCCTGGCGATCGCCCACGGGGCCGGACCGGTGCTGGAGGACTGCACGCTGGAGATCTCCCTCTGCGGCGAAAGCCAGACCCTCTCCCTGCCCCGCCTCGAGGCGCCGGCTGTGCTCGATCTCGGCCGCATCGAGATTCCCGTGCCGGGGATGGACGAGCCCTCCCTGCGGCGCATCAGCCTCGATCTGCGCACCGCGGATGGCCGCTTGGTCGCGCATAACCATCATGACATCGCGATCCATCCCAAGCGCACGAGGCCGGTTCATGCGCGCGAGCTGGTCTGGTCGCCGGACGAGGACATCCGGGAACGGTTCCGGGCGCTGGGCTACAGTATTGCCCGCGCTTTCGAGGAATCGACCCTGATCGTCTCCCGCACGCACAACAAGGCCATTGCGGATCACGTGCGGGCGGGCGCCAAGCTCCTGCTTCTGCCGGAAGAGGATATGGCCCTTTACCCGTTCTTCCCGCACTGGCAGGCCGTGAGGGTGCAGGCGCGTGCCGGCACCCTCTGGTCCGGAGACTGGGCCTCGTCCTTCGGGTGGCTGCGGCGCTCGGGTCATTTCGCCCGCTTCCCGTCCGGTCCTCTCCTCGACGAAACCATGGACCGGGTGCTGCCGGATTACGTGATCGCGAACTGCAACCTGCTTGACTTCCAGGCGCGCGTTTTCTCCGGTCTCGTAGTCGGCTGGATCCACAAGCCTGTGGCGCTCGGCGTCGAGCGCTCCTATGGCCGCGGGCGGCTGGTGGCCTCGACCCTGCGTCTGTTCCGCGACGAACCGCTGGCGGATCCGACCGCCACGATGCTGACGGACGCGCTCGTGGAGCTGGCCGTGGAGTCCAGAGCGGCGCGCCTCGAGGAAGCCGTTCGAGCCGCGGAGGCGGCCGCGTAAGCCTCGCCCGCACAATCAAAAGGCGGCCAGGGAAACCTGGCCGCCTTTTCTTTTGCCTTGCGCCGGAAGGGTGCGCGTGCAGGAGCTCCCTATTCGGCCGCCACCTTCATGGCTTCGTCCGACCATTCCACTTCGCTGTCCGCGAAGAACCGGTCGAGGGCGCTCTCCAGCCGCGGCATGAGAAGACCGCGCTCGGTGGAGAGAGCCGTGTTGAGAGCCGGATCATCGCCGGCCCCGATCACGCGCTCAGGATCGAAGCCCGCACGCTCGGCCGCCATGGCGGCGAGATCGCGCCAGGAGGTCTCTCCGGTATTGGCCATATGCCAAATGCCGGTGCCCCCATCGATCAGGAGGTCGAGGGACGTGTTGACCAGATCGGGCACGTAGGTCGGCGACACCACGTCCAGGCTGGCTTCCACGTCCTCGCCCTTGCTGAGGGTGTTCAGGATCGACCAGATGAAGTTGTAACGATCCCAGGGACCGAAGAATGCGCTCGTGCGCAGGACGAGAGCCTTGTCATAGGCCTCCAGGATTCTGCGCTCGGCCTCGGCCTTGCTCTCGCCATAGACCGTCGTCGGGTTGACCGCGTCGCTTTCGACGTAAGGCCGTTCGAGCGTTCCGTCGAAGACGAGATCGGACGAGAAGGTGACGAGGGGAATGTCCAGGTCCGCGCAAACTCTGGCCAGCGTCTCTGCGCCTGACGTGTTCTCCCGGAAGCATGCCTGTCGGTCGTTCTCGGCTTCCATCACGCGCACATACCCGGCGGCGTTGATCACCGCCCAGGGCCGATGGCACTCGAGCGCCTTCGCGACGCTCCTAGGATCGGCGATGTCCATGTCCCGACGGGAGAGCAGCACGTGATTGAGGCCCCGGAAATCGCACAGGCGCGAATAGGCGCGGCCGAGGGTTCCCGTGGCGCCCGTGATCAGGAGCTGGCGCGGCTCGTCGGCGAGCCAGCAGGACCTCGATTGTCTCGCCGGCGGCCTGTAGAAGCGGATGTCGCGCTTCCACCAGCCGGCGCGGTCGAGCACCGGATGGTCGAAGGTGCCCGTCTTGGCGAGCGCCTCCGCCGCATGGGCGAGCGCCGTGCGCCGCGGCTCGGGAGCCCGCACGTCGAAGGGCCCAGGCTCGTAGAAGCCGTTGCGGCGCGTCAGCAGGCTGTTCCAGTCGACGGCCCCGTAGAGGGACCAGACGGTGACGGCCCGGATGTCGGCTCCCTCGTCGCGCAGCGTGTTGGCGCCGTTCCAGACCTCCATGAGCCAGCGCAGCTGGTCGTCGCGGGTGCTGCCGTGGTGCGCCTCCGTGACCGCTATGGGCCGCTTGTAGCGCTCCCAGACCTCCCGAAGCCGCGCGGCAGGCCCAAGGTCAGTGGACGGCAGAGGCATGCGGACCGCTTCCGCATCCGCGTATCGGTGCCGGCCGTTGCCGCCCCAATGATGCTCCGGATAACGGTTCATGCGCTCGTCGAGATAGCGCTCGCTGGTGAGGTAATGGTTGATGCCGATAATGTCGGGCGCCGCATCGGCCTCGAGCAGGAGCTCGAGATCGGCCTGCGGGACGCCGTTGTCCAGCAGGATGCTCCACCAGGGATGATCCCGATCGACCATGCCGCAAAGGAGATCGAATCCCAGGAAGCGCCGCTGATTCTCATGCTCGGCCTGATAGGCGAGCGTGGACGTCGCGAAGGTCTTGCCCATGTCGTCGGTCTGAACCAGCTGCGCATCCGGCCGGACCTTGCGGATGGCGCGCATGGACAGGACGGTCGCCTTGCACTCGTTCACGAGGATCTTGAGGAAAGCCTCATAGGTCGTTCCGTGCGGATACCAATGACCGTAGAGCCCCGAGAACCGGGCGGTCGTGAGCGGCTCGTTGACGGGGGTGTAGAGATCGAGGTGGGGATAGCGCTCCGCCACATGCGCCGCATGACGGGCCAGGAGATCGGGCCAGGCGGGATCGAGCATGTGGGTGTAGCGAGGGCCGCTCCCGTGATGGCACAGGCCCGCGATGGCGCGGATGCCGAGGGTCTGGAGATGCTCCAGGCGCGCATCGTGCCAGGAGAAGTCCGTGCGGTCCGGGCTCTCGGGAGAGATCCTCTCCCAGAGCACCGGATGACGCAGCGTGCGGATCCCGAGCTCGGCGATGCGGTCGAGATCCTCGATTCGCTCATGATGACCGGTCTCCAGGCTTTGGTCGCGGTAGTCGTCGCCAACTCTTGCGACGGTACATTCCAGTCCGCCCCAAAGCTCTAGTGGTCGTTTCATCATGCAACTCCGAGCTATTACAACAGTACTTCCACAACTATTCCTAGTGCGGAATGTTCAATGCTCTTTGTCGATTACGAAACCAAGGCTGCCGAGCCCGATACGACTTTCACCGCGGAGGTGTCGGCCCCGACTGGCAGAGACTCGTTGATGCGCCGGAAGGTGGCGAGCGCCTGACCGACGATCTGGTCCATGTTGTAGTAGCGATAGGTTGCCAGCCGTCCGACGAACCACACGTCGGGCGTGGCCAGGGCAAGCTTCTCGTACTTCTTGAACAGTTCCTGGTTCTCGGCCTTCGGAATCGGGTAGTAGGGATCGCCTTCGGCCGACGGATACTCGTAGGTGAGCGCCGTCTTGGCGTGTTCCTGGCCGGTCAGGTGCTTGTATTCCGTGACGCGGGTGTAGTCGTTCGTCTGGGGGTAGTTCACGACACCGACGGCCTGATGCCAGGTCTGGTCGAGGGTCACGTGCTCGAAGCGGAGCGACCGGTAGGGCAGCTTGCCGAACTGGAAGTTGAAGTACTCGTCGATCGGCCCGGTATAGATGACGCGGCGATGGGGAACGACGTTCTTCACGTCGTCATAATCCGTCTGCGTCATGACGTGGATGTTCGGATGGCTGACCATCTTCTCGAACATCCGCGTGTAGCCGTGCTTGGGCATGAACTGGAATTCGTCCGTAAAATAGCGGTCGTCCCGGTTGGTGCGCGTCGGCACGCGCGAGGTCACCGACTTGTCGAGTTCGGAGGGATCGAGCCCCCATTGCTTGCGCGTGTAGCCGCGGAAGAACTTCTCGTAGAGCTCGCGTCCCACGACCGACACCACCACGTCCTCGGACGTCTTGATCTCGCCGATCGTCTCGGCACGCTCGGCAAACCAGTCCTGCAGCTGCTCGGACGTGAGATTCAGGCCGTAGAGCTTGTTGACCGTGTCGAGGTTGATGGGAATCGGCACGAGCATGCCATCCACTTCGGCCAGGACCCGGTGCTCGTAGAAGCGCCATTCCGTGAAGCGGGAAAGATGATCGAAGATCTGCTTGGAATTGGTATGGAAGATATGCGGACCATACTGATGGATCAGAAGGCCGTCGTCGTACCGATCATAGGCGTTGCCGCCGATATGCGGACGGCGGTCGATGAGGAGGACGCGCTCGTTGCGCTCGGTCGCCAGACGTTCCGCCAGAACGCTGCCTGCAAAGCCGGCGCCGACAATCAACCAATCATACATTCCAGATCACTCCGCAGGCGTGGTGGCATAAACGGGAAGGGAAGAAGCTGGACGATCGGCCGTCGCGTCACCGGTCGCATCCAGCATGAGCTTGTGCATGGACGCCCAGGTCTTGTCCCAGGAGCCGGCCGCGAGATGGCGGTCGACCTTGGCAAGCCACGACTCCTTCGGCCGAGCCAGGATGGTTTCGACCTTGGCGACCACCTCATGGGCATCCTTGGCGATCTCGACGAGTCCCTTCTCACCGTAGGGCCGTACCACATCGGTGATCGGCGTCGAGACGACCGGCACGCCGGCCGCCAGGAATTCCGGCGTCTTCGTCGGACTGATGAACTTCGTGGCCTCGTTGAGGGCGAAATTCATGAAGCCCACATCCCAGCCGGACAGGTAGTGCGGCAGTTCATTGTAGGACTTTCCGCCGAGCCAATGGATATTGGGCCGCTGCGGGAGGGTCGCAGGATCGATCTTCACCACCGGGCCGATCATCACGAACTGCCAGTCGGGACGCAGGTCGGCGACCTCGGCCAAAAGATCGATATCCATGCGCTCGTCGACGACGCCGAAGAAGCCGAGGCGCACATGCGGGATCTGCGCCTGGTCGTCCGGATCCTTGTCGATGGAGCGGGCCTGCGAGAAGTGCTGGAAGTCGATGGAGGACGGGAAGCCGTGAACGCTGCGGTGGCGGTGGCGCTTGGCCTCGAAGAGGCTCATGCCGCCCGTGAAGACCAGATCGCAGCGGGAGAAGAGGGCGTTCTCAAGATCGAGGAGCTCCTGCGATGCGCCGCGGAAGAGCGAGAGCTCGTCCATGTTGTCGTAGACGCACAGGTCGCATTCAAGATCGCTGGTGAATGCCATGGCCATCGGCGTGTAGTACCAGAACACGCGCGGGCTCTTGGCCTCGCGGCCGATCAGTTCTTCGATCAGGTCGTGCTGCTCGGCGATGACGTCCTCATGCGACAGAACTTCGGGAAGAACCGGCACCGCGATGGTCACGCCCTGAGGCCGGTCGCTCACGTCCATATGAGGCTTCGCACCGGCTTTGAACATGGGCTCTTCGATGATCAGGACGTCGTAATGCTTGACCGCCCGGCTGAGGAGATGCTGAGGCCGCTGCCAGACGAAATCCCAGCGCAGATGTGAGAAGCAGACGAGAAGAGGTTTTTCTGAACCGACCTTGACAGGCGAACGAAGGGCATAGGACTGCGTCATCAAACGCTCATGCATAGCGCCATCCTCAAATACAGGTGTGTTGTCGCGATCGGACGGAAGAACACGGCCCGGGGTGAATAAAGCGATGTCTTAAGTGAAGCGCACCAACGAAGGGTCGTGGTCGCAATCGATGACACAACGCAGACAGGCCTGTTTAGTTCCATCTGCGTTCATATTCCTGAACGGATATTCATCGCTATAGCCACCGTCATTTCTTCTCGAGCATCAGTGTTCCTTGCTTTTGGATGAAGGTCTTCGCCTTCTCTGCAACCATCGCAAGGATCCACGGCAACTGCACTTCGACGCGAACCTGATCCTGCATCACTTCGAGGTGGCCGCTGACGTTCTGGCCCATCGCCCCGACATGGAAATCCATGCGGTTGCCGTTCCAGGTCTCGTTGATGGACGCGACCTTGTCCCCGAACTGGGATTTCAGGCCCGTCATGCCGCCGTGAAGCCGGCGCATGGCTTCGGCCTGGCCGAGGTTGTGGGGAATGGAAACGATTAGTGGCTTGGCCATGGGAGTGCTCCGCTTTTCCAACGACAAGCGAAGCAGTGCGGGTCGGGTTCCCTCCACGCGGTGAGGAGCCCCGCGGGATGGAACCCGCTACAGCATCTCGACCTTGATGGCGCGCATCACGATGGTTTCCTGCTCGAACCGGCGCTCCAGTTCGGCGCGGTACCGCTCCCACCAGGAATGGTCGAGTTCCCGGGCCATGACTTCGAACACCACGATATCGTCGTGGGCGGTATGGCCGCCCTCCTTCCAGACGCCGTGGGCCGGCGCGCGCGTGAAGCTCGTGATGCCGCCGAACCGCTCGGACAGTTCCGTGCGAACCCGCCCATAGGCGCCGCCGTCGAAGCGGCGGCCGGCATTGTCGGCAAGCGGCAGAAGAATCTGGACCAGGTGCATGGACATCCCCTGAGGCGCCACAGGCTGGCGCAGGAAAATAGTTCAGGAGACGGAAAAGGCGAGGTCCCTATCGCAGGTCAGGCCTGCAGGGCGGCGAACAAGGCGCGATCGGTTTCCGGCCAATCCTCATCCATCCGGTAGCGGCCCGACGGTTTCGAGACGCGCCAGGGGCAGGCCGTGGACGCATGGATCGCCTCGGAGGCACGCAGGCGTCGCGCACTCCCATCCGCCTGCACTTCGTCGATCACGACGAAGCCGAAGATGGTGAGCCGCGTTGCCATGGCCTTGGTGGTGCGATCACCCGCGTCGATCGACAAGGAGCCCGCGGCATAAACCGCATCCATGAGGCTCCGCTGATCGCGCCTTGGATTGGACGTCGAGCGCGCGCCCGGAAAGCGGATGACGTTCGTCGCCTGAGACGATTTCGATTCCATGTAAGCAACCCTTGGTCCCGAATCGTGCCAAGGATCGCCGCAAGGGATTAAGAAGCGCCTAATCGAGCCTGTGCAGGGATACGTAGCCCGTGCCGGTGGAAGTCAGCCCCAGGGCCAGCGCGGGCCCCTTGGCGAGGTCGATGATGCGGCGGTGGGCAAACGGACCGCGATCGTTCACCCGGACGACCACGGAGCGGCCATTGGTTTCGTTCACGACCTTGAGTCGCGTGCCGAACGGCAGGGAGCGGTGGGCGGCCGTCATGTCGTTGGAGTTGAAGCGCTCGCCGCTGGCCGTTTTGCGGCCGTGAAACCCCGGTCCGTACCAGGAGGCGGTGCCGCGCTGAAAGGCATTGCCGGTCTCGATATTGGCCTGTGAGATGGATCCCGTGATGCTCGGGTCGTTGGAGGCGGTCGTATTGCAGGCTGCTACAAGAAGAAGAGGCATCATCGCAGATGCCCGGGTGAGGATGTTCTTCAAAGACAGTCTCCCCTTCCGTTGTGGTTGGAAGTGAAACTGAGCCTTAAAAAGGCAAGAATAAGGCGCTGAGAAATTTTTCTACGTTCACTCATCCTTCAGGATTACAAGACTATTCGCGGAACTAGCCTGGAAGAGTCACGAGAGCAACTATTATAGCCTGAATAACGTTACTTTTCCGAGCGGATTAAGCTTCACCTTTCCGTGATCGTGGAGGGCGGCTACTGGTCGAGACGCCGGACTGGTCTAGTTCAGACATCCGTTGTTCCATCACAGCCACAGCCGAGGCAGCCGCTCATGGTCACATCCTCCCCGTCGCAGCCTGTTGCGATTGTCGGGGCCGGCCCGGGAGGTCTTGCTTCCGCCATGCTGCTGGCACGGGAGGGCATTCCCGTCACCGTGTTCGAGCGCGAGCCAGCCGTCGGTGGCCGCACCCGGACGATTCATGCTCCCGGCGGCTACAAGTTCGACATCGGCCCGACCTTCTTCCTGTATCCGCGTGTGCTGAAGGATATTTTCGAGGCATGCGGCGAGCGGCTGGAGGATCACGTCGAACTCAAGCGCCTCGATCCGCAATATCATCTTGTCTTCGAAGGCGGCGGGTCCATTCGCGCCACCTACGATCTCGACCGGCTCGAGCAGGAGATCGCGCGGCTTGCGCCTGCCGATGCGCGCAACGTGCGCCGGTTTCTCGACGACAACCGGGACAAGCTCGAAGCCTTCCGGCCGGTGCTGGAACAGGCCTTCTCGAGTCCGGCCGATCTCTTCTCGCCAGCGATGCTGGCGGCCCTGCCGAAGCTGCGGCCGTTCTCCAGCGTCGACAGTGATCTCAAGCGCTACTTCGCCGATCCGCGCGTGCGTCTCGCCTTTTCGTTCCAGACGAAATACCTCGGCATGTCGCCGTTCCAGTGCCCGAGTCTGTTCACGATCCTGTCCTTTCTCGAATACGAGCACGGGGTGTTCCACCCCATGGGCGGCTGCGGCGCGGTCTCGGACGCGATGGCCCGTGTGGCGCGCAAGATGGGCGTCGACATCCGCCTGAACACGCCGGTGGATCGCATTCTCTACGAAGGCGGCGAGGCCGTCGGCCTCGAGGCTGGCGGTGAAAAATTCGCCGCCGGATCGATTGTGGTAAATGGCGACTTCGGCCATGCCATGCAGCGGCTCGTGCCCGAATCCATGCGCCCGCGCTGGAAGAACAAGAAGCTCGATCGTGCAAAGATCTCGTGCTCGACCTTCATGCTCTATCTCGGCATCGAGGGCGACGTGGGCGATCTCGCCCATCATACGATCCTGTTGTCGCGCGAATACGAGCGCAACATCCGCGAGATCACCAGCGGCATTCTGCCCGAAGAGCCGTCGATCTACGTGCATCACGCCGGCGTGACGGACCCGACCCTGGCCCCCAAGGGCCACACGAGCCTCTACGTGCTGGTCCCGGTGCCGAACCTGCGCTGCGGGGTCGATTGGGCCCGCGAGGCGCCCCGCTATCGCAGGCTCGCCCTCGAGCGGCTGAAGCTGCTCGGGCTCCACGACATCGAAGACCGAATCCGCTTCGAACGCGTCGTGACGCCGCGGGGCTGGCAGGACGACTTTGCCGTGTTCGAGGGTGCCACCTTCAACCTCGCGCACAATCTCACGCAGATGCTGTACTTCCGGCCCCACAACCGCTTCGGGCGCAACGTCTATCTGGTCGGCGGAGGCACGCATCCGGGCAGCGGCCTGCCGGTGATCTATGAGGGCGCGCGCATCACCACGCGCCTGCTGCTGGAGGATCGGGAGCGCCGACGAGCAGGCCACCGGGAATCGGAACCTGCCGTCGCACCGCTCGGCCAAGCGGCTCTCTAGAGGAACACCGGATGGGACGCATTCGACTGACGATCGCTCTTCTGCTTTCCGCCTCGTCCGCTCACGCAGCGACGCTGACGATCCGCGCACAGGGCGTTCAGCCGGATCAGAACATGGTCTATGCTGGAATCTGCGACACGAGCTTCGAGGAAGCCACCTGCCCCTACAAGGATCGCGGCAAGGCCTCCTCGGGAACGGTGGAACTGCAGATCAGGAACGTGAAGCCCGGCACCTATGCCATCGCGGTCTTCCATGATGTGAACGGCAACGGCAAGCTCGACCGCAGCTTCATCGGCCTGCCCAACGAGCCCTACGGCTTCTCGAACGATGTGGGCCGCCGCGGCCCTCCGAACTTCGAGGCGGCCCGGATCGTCGTCAGGGAACCCGCGACGACGGTCGTGATCCCGATCCGATAGGGCTGCCATGCTGTGGCGCGCCTATGCTCTCCTGTCCCACGGAGGAGACCGCGTGGGCTTCGGATCCATTGGTCTTCCCTCCTGGCATCGCACGGCTGCTCCGCCGTTCCGGCGATCGGGCGACGTGCTGAAAGTCCTCGAAGAGGCCGATCATGCGATCTGGTCGGCCAGCGCCCTTTCAGCCTGTGCCGACAGCGGCCTTCTCGCCCAGCTCGGCAAGCCGACGGCGATTGACGAACTGGCACGAGCTGCATCGCTGCCGCTCCCGCTCGTGCAGGTCCTGATCGACGTTCTCGCCAGCTACGGATTCCTCGTGTGGGAGCACGGCCGCGTCCGTGCGGCCCCGTCCCTCATGCCCTTCACCACGCCCGAGGGGGTGGCGACTTTTCAGGCCTCCCTTCGGGCCCCACTTCTGCAGGCGCAGAGCTTCCGGCACCGATCGGCCGAGGGCGCCCTGACGCTTGACGGCTGGACCCACACCGACGAGGCGATCATCGAAGCACAGGGGACCCTGACCCAGCTCTGGACCACGCGGGCTCTGCCGAAATTGAAGTTTCTGCCGGGCCTCGTGCCGCGTCTCGAGAGACCCGGCGCGGGCCTTCTCGACGTGGGCGCAGGAGCCGCGGGCCTTTCGATCACGCTCTGCCGGCATTTCCCGCACCTGAACGCGGTGGCGCTCGAGCCCGCGCCGCACCCGGCCGCCGTCGGGACCCGCCATGTGCAGGAGGCCGGCCTTGCGGGTCGCATCGACGTTCGGCAGGAGCGCGTGGAAGATCTGAGGGACAAAGAGGCCTTCGACCTCGCCTTCCTGCCTCAGATGTTCCTGCCCGAGGCCATCATCCACGAGGCGATCGAGCGAGTCTTTCGGGCCCTGAGGCCGGGCGGGTGGCTTCTCGTCGCCGTTCTGGCGTCCGAAGGTCATGGCCGAGTCCCTGCGATCAACCGTCTGAAGAATCTGCTCTGGGGCGGAGGCATCCGCAATGTGAACCATCTGAGGCCACGCTTGGCCGCGGCCGGGTTCGACCCGGTGATCCGCGCACCGGGCGGGGCTTCACTTCGCATGATCTGCGCCCGTCGGCCAAACCTTCGTGATCCGCCTTGAACTGGCCCCTGGCCTTCCTAGAACCATGACGATTGGACGCAGACCCACGGCGCGTGGGCTCGTGCCCGGCAGGAGGAATGCGTGAGCGCTCGAGAGACTTCGGTTGCCGTCATCGGCGGAGGATTGGGCGGGCTGGCGGCGGCCTGTGTCGTGGCGGCTCGCGGGCACAAGGTCACCCTGTACGACAAGAATGCCTGGATCGGCGGCAAGGCGGCGGTTTTGCACGAGGACGGCTTCCGCTTCGACATGGGACCCACGATCCTCACCGTCCCGCGTGTTCTCGAACGCATCTTCGCGGAAGCCGGCCGCAACCTTTCCGACTATCTCGACCTCGTCCGCCTCGACCCGCAATGGCGGTGCTTCTTCGACGACGGCACGCAGATCGACCTCCAGGAGAACATCGCCGCCATGGCCGAGGCCATGGATCGCTTCGCGCCCGGCAAGAATGCCGGCGACGGGTACAAGCGCTTCCAGGAGATCTCCGCCCACCTTCACGACATCTCGAACCGGTTCTTCTTCTGGAAGCCCGTCGAGGATCTCTTCGACACCATCAACATCCGGGCCAACATGAACCCCGCGACCTTGCGGGATGTTCTGTCCCTGCGCATGGGCTCCTCCGTGGCCGGCACCATCCGGTCCAAGGTGAAGGACGAGCGCCTGGCGCAGATGCTGGACCACTTCACGCAATATGTCGGCTCGTCCCCGTACGGCTCGCCCGCGGTGCTCTGCGCGATCGCCCACATGCAGGCGGCCGATGGGGTGTGGTATCCCATGGGCGGCACCCGCGCCGTGGCGGAGGCCCTGGCGAAACTCGCCACGGAACTGGGCGCCACGATCAGGACCGACAGCGATGTCGCCTCGCTCAGGATCGTGAACGGCGCGGTCGAAGGCGTCGTCCTCGCGAGCGGTGAGACGGTCGCCTACGACAACGTCATCTCCAACATGGATTCCATCCGCACCTACCGGGAGCTCGTGGGCGGCGAGGTCGGCGAGCATTATGCGCGCAAGGATTTCGAGCCGGCCTGTTCCGGCGTGGTGCTCTATCTGGGCCTGAACAAACGCTACGATCATGTCCTCCACCATGACTTCGTGTTCTCCCGGGACCCGGAGGAGGAGTTCGACTTCATCTACCGGCGCGGCGAGCCGGCACCCGATCCCACCTGCTATCTCGCGGCGCCGGCCGCTACCGATCCGAGCGTCGCGCCGGATGGCGGCGAAGCGCTCTATGTGCTCGTCCATACGCCTTATCTGCGCCCGCACCACGACTGGTCGCAGATGTTCCCCGCCTACCGTCAGGTGATCATCGACAAGCTGAAACGGACGGCCGGCATGGACGACATCGAAGAGCGCATCGTCGTCGAGCGCCATCTCACGCCGCAGGACATCCATGACCGCTACAAAGTCCTCAACGGCGCCATCTACGGGTTGGCGAGCCACGGCAAGTTCATGGGCGCCTTCAAGCCGGGCAACCGCAGCCGGCAGGTGCGGGGCCTCTACCTTGCGGGCGGCGCCGCCCATCCGGGCCCCGGCATGCCGATGGTGATGATGTCGGGCTGGATCGCCGCCGACGCCCTCGATGCGGATTGCAAGGTCGAGAATCTACGGAACGTGTCTTGAGGCAGAACCCGAGCAAGGCAGAGACGGCGGGCGCCTTTCCCCACGGCCTGGGAGGCTCTCCCGTCGCGCGCCGCTCCGCCCTGCTCCACCGCTTCATGGTCTCGACCTTCCGACGCTACTTCACCCGCCACATGAATGCCCTGCGGATCGCCCCATGGGGCCTGCCGGATGCGCCGGAGCGGGGCCCGGTCATCGTCTATTCCAATCATCCGGCCTGGTGGGATGCCGCGGTCTACGTCCTGGCGGCCGACAGCCTCTTTCCCGCCTATGAGAGCTACGCGCCCATCGATGCCGCGATGCTCAAGCAATACGGCATCTTCGGCCGCATCGGCGCCTTCGGGGTCGATCTCGACAGCCCGCGCGGCGCAGCCGACTTCCTGAAGGCCGGCGGGGAGATTCTTGCCGCGCCCAACCGGGCGCTCTGGATCACCGCGCAGGGACGCTTCGGCGACGTGCGCGAGCGCCCGCTCGGCCTCAAGCCCGGCGTGGCGCGCCTCGTCGAGCGTGCGCCCGATTGCACGGTCCTGCCCCTGGCCATCGAGTACAGCTTCTGGCTGGAGCGCGGCGCAGAGGCCTTCATGGCGTTCGGCCCGGCGATGCGCGGGCAGGATCTCGTGAACCTCGCACGCCCTGCCCGCCTGGCGCGGCTCGAGGGCGAACTCGCCGCGACCCTCGACCGCCTGAGCGCCGACGTGCAGAGTCGCGATCCCGCCCGCTTCCGGGCCGTGCTCGAAGGGCGCGCCGGCGTCGGCGGGCTCTATGACGGATGGCGGCGAATGGCGGCGGCCCTGCGTGGACGCGCCTTCGACCCGTCCCACGAGGGACGCGCCTCATGATGGTGCTCGGCTTCCTCCTGCTCGCCCTGGCCGCCATCCCGTTCGTGCTCACGCTCATGAACCTGAGCACCCTCAGGGCGACGCCCCGCCACGCGCCGACGGGCGATGTTCTCGTGTCGATCCTCATCCCGGCCCGCAACGAGGCGACGAACATAGAACCGGCCCTCGAGGCGGCGCTCGGCAGCATGGGCGTGCCCGTCGAGATCCTGGTGATGGACGACGGATCGACCGATGGGACGGGCGACATCGTCCGCGCCGTCATGGCCCGCGATCCCCGGGTGCGCCTCCTCACTGCGCCACCGCTGGCGGAGGGCTGGACCGGCAAGATCCATGCCTGCCATCATCTCTCCGAGGCCGCACACGGCACGCATCTCCTGTTCGTGGACGCGGATGTGCGCCTGGGCCCCCATGCGGCGGCTCTGCTGGCGGGCCACGCGCAGGCCACCGATGCGGGTCTCGTCAGCGCCGTGCCGCGCCAGATCATGGTCACGCTGGGCGAGTTGCTGACGGTGCCGACGATCAATCTTCTGCTTCTCGGCTATCTGCCCATGGGCTTCATGCGCCTCTCGCGCGATCCCGGCCTCGGGGCGGCCTGCGGCCAGCTCATGCTGATGGAGCGCGGGGCCTACCGGGCCAGCGGCGGCCACGCGGCGGTCCGGTCGCGCATCCATGACGGCATCCAGCTGGCGCGCCTCTTTCGCCGCAAGGGCATCATGACGGATCTGATGCCCGGCGAGCGCCTCGCCACCTGCCGCATGTATGCCGGCCTCGACGAGGCCTGGAGCGGGTTTGCCAAGAACGCCCATGAAGGCATGGCGACGCCGGTCGCCCTGCCGATCTGGACCGTGCTGCTGCTCGGCGGCCATGTCCTGCCCTTCGCGCTTCTCCCCTTCCTGCCAAGCCTTCCGATTGCCGGTGCGGCTCTCCTGTCGCTCGTCACCCGCATGCTCGTGACCTTCGCCACGCAGGAGAACCCCTGGTCCATTCCCCTGCATCCCGTTACGACCTTTGTGGGCCTCGCCATCCAGTGGAGCGTGCTCCTGCGGATCGGAGATGCTTGCCGTGCCGGATGGAAGGGCAGGCTTTATCCCGTGGAGGAGAAGCCATGAGCATCGACGCCGGGCAACCCTCGAAGCGGCCGCGTGACGAGAACTTTCCGGTCGCCTCCCTGGTGCTCTCGCGCGAGCACCGGGACGCGGTTCTCGCCTTTTACGGGTTCGCGCGCACTGCCGACGACATTGCCGACGCACCCGAACTCGGCGCGGCCGAGAAGCTGACGCGTCTCGATGCTCTCGAACAGGCTCTCGTGGCCGGCGATACGGACATTCCCGAGGCCGCGCGCCTGCATGCCGTCGAGACGCGGCACGAGGCCGGCCTGAGCCAGGCCCGCGACCTGCTCCGCGCCTTCCGCCAGGACGTGGTCAAGGCGCGCTATCACGACTGGGCGGAGCTGATCGATTATTGCCGCCTGTCGGCCAATCCGGTCGGCCGGTTCCTGCTGGCCGTTCACGGCGAGCGCGGTTCGGCTCATGGGCCGGCGGATGCCCTGTGCACGGCGCTTCAGATCCTCAATCATCTTCAGGATTGCCGCAAGGATCGCGAGCACCTGGGCCGGATCTATATCCCGATCCGATGGATGCTGGGGGCGGGCTCGGAGAAGGCCTTCTTCGAACCGTCGCACACGGGAATGCGCCGCGATGTCTTCGACGCCATGCTCGACCGGGTCGACGCGCTGATCGATCAGGCGCAATCGCTGCCGGAGCACCTGCAGAGCAGGCGCCTGCGGGCGCAGAGCATCGCGACCATTGCCCTCGCCCGACGCCTGAGCGGGCGTCTGCGACAGGCCGATCCGGTTCTGGAGCGCATTCAGGTGAGCAAAGCCGACATCGGCATGGCATTCCTGCAGGGCGTTCGCGGCACCGTTCGGGCTCCCTCATCCAGCGACCGTCACGTCACGGCAGCCGTGGTGCGGCGCTCGGGCTCGTCCTTCCGCCTCGGCATGCAGAGTCTCGGTCCGGAGCGCCGTCGCGCCATTCATGCGGTCTATGCGTTCTGCCGCGCGGTGGACGACATCGCCGACGGCGCGGCGCCTGCGTCCGAGAAACGCGCCTTCCTGCGCGAATGGCGGCGCGAGCTCGACCGGCTTCATCGGGCACCGGAAACGCCCATCGGGCGGGAGCTTGCCCGGGCGTCGACTCTCTTCAAGCTGCCCGTCGAGGAGTGCCATGCCCTGCTCGACGGCATGGAGACGGACAGCGCCGACCGGGTGCGCTTGGCCGGCGATTATGAACTGGGCCTCTACGGCCGCCGGGTCGCCGGCTCGGTCGGCGCCCTGTCGATCCGCATCTTCGGCGTACCCTCGGCGCACGACTTCGCGCTCAATCTCGGACGTACCCTGCAGCTCGTGAACATCCTGCGCGACGTGGACGAGGATGCGGCCTGCGAACGGGTGTACATCCCCCTGTCCCGGCTCGCACAGCTCGGATTGCAGGACGCCCCGGCGGTCACGCTCGTGGCGGATCCGCGTTTCGCCCGCGTCTGCGAAACCCTCGCGGGGGAGGCGCGTGCCGGTTTCGCGGATGCGGATGCGGCCCTGGCGCGTCTCGACCGCCGGGCTCTGAAACCGGCGATCCTGATGATGGAGAACTACCGCCGCGTCCTCGACCGACTGCAGGCCCGCGGCTGGGGCGTCCGTCAAGGCAGGCTGCGCCTGAGCGCCGCCGACCGGCTGCATCTCATCACCCGCGCCATGAGGCCCGCATGACGACGAGGCCCGCATGACAAGGCGCACCCACATCGTCGGAGCCGGCATCGCGGGCCTGAGCGCGGCGCTTGCCGTCACGGGGCAAGACGGCGAGGCCGTGGTCTACGAGGCCGCCCCGCAACCAGGCGGGCGATGCCGGACGCTCCAGTCCTCCGATGGCTTCATCCACGACAACGGCACCCATGTGCTGTTCACGGCGAACGGACGGACGCTCGATCTCCTCAAGGCGGTCGGCGCCCGCAACCGGTGGATCGAGCCCGAGCCCAAGGGGCTTCCGCTCTACGACGGACGGACGGATGCGTTTCAGCGCGTCGGGCTTTCCCCCTGGTCCTGGCTTCTTCCCTCGCGCCGCCCGCCCGGCCTGACCCTGCCGGATCTCGCGCGCATCCTGCGCCTCGTCTTCCCCGCGAAGGACTGCCCGGTCGCATCCATCATCGGCGATCGGCCGATCATGGACAGCCTGATCGAGCCCTTGACGGTGGCGGTGCTCAACACCCCGGCCGCGCAGGCGTCCGCGCAACGGCTTGCCTGCGCTCTGCGACGGCTCCTCCGGCCCGGCTCCGGACGGCTGCTGGTGGCGAGGAACGGACTGAGCGCGGACCTGATCGAGCCTGCTCTCGCCACGCTCGCGACGAGAGGCACGTCCGTTGTCACGGGGCAGCGCCTGCACAGGCTCCTGATCAGCAACGGGCGTGCCATCGGCATGGCCCTGTCCGACCGCACCGTGATGCTCGGTCCCGACGACCAGGTCGTTCTGGCGCTTCCACCCTACGAGGTGGCGCGGCTGCTCCCGGGCCTCCCGGTGCCCGCCTCCTTCGAGCCGATCCTCAACGTCCACTTCCGCATGGCCGGCCCGGCCGCTCCGCGCTTCGTCGGCTTTACCGGCACGCTGGCGCAATGGGCGCTGATCCGGCCGGCCCATGTGAGCGTCACCGTCTCGGCCGCCGACGCGGTGATCGACCAGAATTCCGCCGATGTAGCGGCCAGGATCTGGCGCGAGATCGTGCCGGCGCTGCGCCGTCTCGGCCTCGATGCTGCCGGCGACCGCCAGCCCGAAACCAGGGTGGTGAAGGAGAAGCGCGCGACGATCCGCCAGGCCGCCGAGTTTCTCCCGCAACCACCCCTGCTGCCCCTCGCCAATCTCGCTCTGGCCGGGGACTGGCTCGGATCCCTTCCCGCCACCATCGAGAGCGCCGTCATGGCCGGGGAGCATGCCGCTGCCCTCCTGCGCAATGCACGCTGCACCCGCGCTTCCATTCTGCGCGACCGCCCCTTGAAGACGGAGGATGCGGCATGATCCAGGACCATCTCCCGCTCACCGTGCTGCTCGCGGCGCCCCGCAGTTTCTGCGCCGGAGTCGAACGGGCCATCCGCGCCGTCGAGGATGCTCTCGAGCGGACCGGAGGGCCCGTCTACGTGCGTCACGAAATCGTGCATAACGGCCGCGTGGTGGAGGACCTCAGGCGCAAGGGCGCGATCTTCGTCGAGGACATTGCCGAGATCCCGGACGGAGCCGTGGCGATCTTCAGCGCCCATGGCGTATCCCGTGCGGTGGAGCGCGAGGCGGCGGGGCGTCAGCTCTCGGTGCTCGACGCCACCTGCCCACTCGTCCGCCGCGTCCATCTCGAGGGGCAGCGTCATGCCAGGGCCGGACGCGAGGTCATCGTCATCGGCCACCGCGGCCATGTGGAAATCGAGGGAACGACGGGGCAGATCGACGGCATCGTCCACGTGATCGAGAGCGTCGCCGAAGCCCTGACGGTTCCCGTCACCAACCCCGAGCGCATCGCCTACATCACCCAGACGACCCTCTCCGTCGACGATACGCGCGAGATCATCGCGGCCCTGAAGAAGCGCTTCCCGTCGATCCAGGGGCCCGACGTCAAGACGATCTGCTACGCGACGCAGAACCGCCAGATGGCCGTGCGCGTGATCGCCAAGCGGGCGGAGCGGATCATCGTGTGCGGGGCGCGCAATTCCTCGAACACGAACCGTCTGTGCGAGGTGGCGGTCAGCGAGGGCCGCCAGGCCCTGCTCATGCAAGATCCGAAGGATCTGTCCCTCTCCTTCATCGACGGTGCGGCGGTCATCGGCCTGACCGCCGGCGCTTCCGCCCCCGAGGATCTGGTGCAGGAGGCGCTGGAGCGCCTTGCGCGGTGGCGCAGGCTGACTGTCGAAGAGGTGCGCGTGACCCATGAGGACGCGCAGTTCGCGCCCGTCGATCTCTCGCGCCTCGTCAATCAGCTCGCGAATGCTTCCTGAACGTCCTGCGGCGCCGCCGTGACCAGTCCCAGCCGGTCGCGGTGCAGCCAGCGCCACAGCATCAGGCAGGCCACCACGGCGAGCCCGCTCGCAAGGCCGATCCAGATGCCGACGCCGCGCAGCGAGGTGCCGAAGGCCAGGAGCGTCCCGAGCGGGAGGCCCACGCCCCAATAGCCGAACGCCGCATAGAGCATGGGCACCCGGGTATCCTGCAGGCCGCGCAGCATTCCGGCCCCTACCGCCTGCGCGCCATCGACCAGCTGGAAGATGGCGGCCACCACCAGGAAGGTCCGCGCCAGATCGATGACGAGCGCGTTCTTCGGGTCGCCCACGTCGAGGAAGACACCGAGCAGGAGATGGGGCGCGAACAGCATGAGGGAGGCCGTGACGACCATGAAGCCGGTGCCGAGCGCAAAGGACGTCCAACCGGCGCGGGTGACGCCCTCCGCGTCCTGCGCCCCGTAGGCCCGGCCCACGCGCACCGTCACGGCCTGACCGATGCCGAGAGGCACGGAGAAGCAGAAGGACGCGATCTGCAGCGCCACCGCATGGGCGGCCAGTTCGCTCGCGCCGATCCGGCCCATGAGCATGGCAGCGGCGTTGAAGATCGTCACCTCGAACATGAGCGTCAGGCCGATGGGAACGCCGATCCGCCACAGGGTGCGGTAGCGCGGCCAGTCGGCCCGCCAGAAGCGCCCGAAGACATGGTAGCGCCTGAACTTCGGATGGAGGACGATCACGAGGGCGAGCCCGAGGAACATGAAGATGCTCGAGATGATCGTGCCGATGCCGACGCCGATCAGCCCCAGGGCCGGCAGGCCGAACGAGCCGACCATCAGCACATAGGCGGCGCCGAAATTCACCGGAATGGCCAGGAGGCCGATGAACAGAGCCCAGCCGGGGCGCTCCAGGGCCGCCAGGAAGGAGCGCAGGACCAGGAAAAACAGAAACGGCAGAAGACTCCATTGCAGGGCACGGATGTACTGACCCGCATCGCGAGCAAGGCCCGCCTCCTGCCCGATGGCGAGAAGGATCGCCTCCCCGTTCCAGGCCACGATCCAGATCGGGACCGCGACGGTGACGCAGGCCCACAGACCCTGACGGACCGTGCGGCGCACCTCGCGCACGGAATGGCGCTTGCGGCCGAGTTCCTCGGCGATCATCGGCGAGGTCGCGTTGACGAGGCCGATGCCGAAGATCAGGAAGGCGAAGTAGAGATTCGTTCCCAGGGCGCCCGCGGCCAGAGCCCCAGACCCCATCCAGCCCATCAGGATGACGTCGGACGTGATCAGGGCGTTCTGCGCCACGGTGGCGAGAACCAGAGGCCAACCAAGGGACAGGGTCGCGCGCAGCTCCGCCATCCAGGCGGCGCGCTCGATCGGAGAGGTGCGGTGAATCATGGTAGCGGGCTTGTAACCGGCCCACGACCGGAAGGCCACACCTCACGGCTTTGAGGGGAACTCTTGCTGGACAAGGAACCCGAGCGGAAGCGCATCCGTTCATTCCCGTGCTCACGTTTTCGTGTTGTTTTCCGGAGTTCTCGATGGCGCAGCCGGCGCTCTCAACCGATATCGACTTCGCTCTCCCGCCCTGCCTGTACAACGAGCGGGGCGAACGGCGCACGGTCGGGGTCGAGATCGAGTTCGTGGGCCCGTCCGCGGAGCGGACCGTGCAGGCCCTGCAGCAGGCCCTCGGCGGCAGGCTGATCGAGGAGGATCCGCATGCCTTCGCCCTGAAGGAATCGGCCATCGGCGACCTTACGGTCGAGCTCGACAGCCGCATCCTGCACCCGGGCAAGCAGGCCGGAACGCAGAAGGGCGTGCTGCCCAAGATCGCGGCCCTGTTCGGATTCGCGGCCCGTTATCTCGTTCCGTGCGAATTGGTCACGGCCCCGTTTCCGATCGACCAGCTCCAGGAGCTCAACCGCATCCTGACGGTCCTGCGCGGGCTCGGCGCCAAAGGCACGCAGGATGCGCCCTTCTATGCCTTCGGTCTGCATTTCAACCCGGAGATCCCGCGCCAGGATGCGGCGACCCTCACGGCCTTCATGAAGAGCTTCGCCCTGCTCAACCCCTGGCTCCGACGGGAGGCCTCGCCGGACGCCACGCGCAATCTCCTCGGCTTTGCCGACCCGTTTCCGGCCGAGTACGTCCGCAGGATCGCAGAGCCGGATTACTGGCCGGACATCCCGGCCTTCATCGACGATTATCTCAGCCACAACGCGACCCGGAACCGGGATCTCGACCTGCTGCCGCTTCTGCATCATTTCGACTCGAAGCGCGTCCGAGCCATTCTGCCGAACGAGAAGATCAACGGCCGCCCCACGTTCCATTACCGCCTGCCCGATGCACGGGTCAGCGACCCGGGCTGGAGCATTGCGCCGGACTGGAACCGCTGGGTCTGCGTCGAGCGCCTGGCGGGCGACCGTGACACGCTGGACGCCGTTGCCTCCGCGTATCTGTCGTTCGACGGCGAGGACAAGAGCTGGGCCAACGTGGTGGAGCAGATCGTACGGTCATGACGAGCCCCTTGATCGGCGTCACCACGTCCCGGCGCGGTGGATGGCGCAGCTATCTCATGCACCGGCTGGCGCTCTACCGCGCCGGCGCGCGCTCCGTCCGCCTCGTGCCGGGACATCCGCTGCCGACGGAGCCGCTGCAGGGCCTCGTGATCGGCGGCGGCGACGATATCGGGGCCGAGATCTATGGCGGACATGTCCTGCCCGACGTGCGCATCGATCCCGAGCGGGACAAGCTGGAGCTCGGGCTCCTGAAGGCAGCCCTGCCGGCAGGGCTGCCGATCCTCGGCATCTGCCGCGGATCGCAGATGATCAACGTGGCGCTCGGCGGCACGCTGCATACGGACATCTACGAAGTGTATGTTCAGGCGCCGAAGATGCGCACGGTCCTGCCGCGCAAGACGGTCACCATCACGCGCAGCTCCCGGCTGGACCGGATCCTGAGCTGCAATCCCTGCCAGGTGAATGCCCTCCATCACCAATCCGTCGACCGGCTCGGACAGGGACTGACGATCGCCGCCCATGACGAGAGCGGCATCGTGCAGGCCATCGAGAGCGAGAGCGGTCCGTTCCTGCTCGGCGTTCAGTGGCATCCGGAGCTTCTGGTCTGGAAGAAGCCGCAGCAGCGATTGTTCGCGGCTCTGACCGATGCGGCGCGCGAGGCGGAGGCGCCCCTGTCGGCGGCAGCGCTCGCCGGCTAGATCGTCGAACCCGAACCGAACCTGCGTTCGGGTCCGATGCGCTTGTTCAGCGAGCGCGCCGCGACGTGCGCGGGAACAGCGAAATCACCTTGTTGTCGCTGCGCGCATTGAGGTGCCGCTGGATCGCCACATGCAGGTCGCGGCTGACGACGGGCTTTTGCAGCAGCGGGAACTCGCTGTCCTCGCCCGCGATGCTGGGACTGCCGGTGATCAGCAGCACGGGCAGGTCTGGGAAAACCTGCCGCACCTCGCGCGCCAGTCCGACTCCGTTCATCGTTCCGTGCATGGCCACATCGGCGAGCACGAGAGCGGGCCTGCGCGTGTTCAGGGCCTTCACGGCCTGGGCCGCGTCTGTCGCGATGCTGGTGACGTAGCCGAATTCCTCCAAGGTCGATTGCAGCGCCAGCGCGACTTCGAGTTCGTCGTCCACCACCAGAACCTCCGTATGGCCCTGCACGCTCTCGTCCGGTGCATCGTCCTCGCGCAGAGGAGCCATGGGGAGCAGGGTCGCATCGGACCGGGGAATGTAGAGGATGATGGACGTCACAGGACCGTCCCGGCGGACTTCCGAGGTTCCGCCGAGCTCCTGCAGGAAGTGGAGGCTCTGACGAAGGGACAACCAGGATGAGAGGTCGAGATCCCGCAGGGCGAAGGCCTGCTCCGCGTCCGTCTCCACGGTATGGCGTCCCTCATCGGGGCCGGCGCTGTGGATGGTGAGCTGCACGAAGTCGCCCTCGCGGGTCAGATCGGGCAGCGCGCCTCTGTCGACCTGCACGTTCCGGGCCTCGATCGTGATGGCCCCCCCTTGAGGCAGGGCGTCGCGAACGTGGCCGCTCAGGGACACGATGGCCGTCTGGATGTCGTCGGGATCCGCCTCGATGGTCCAGAGGTCCTCCGCCAGGGACACGTGCAAGTCGACCGTGTCGCGCAGCAGAGAGCGGCTCATCAGGTCGGCGACCGCACTCACCTGTTCGGCAATGTTCACGTATTGCCGCTTCCCCTCGCCCGGCTTGGCGAAGGCCGTCGATTGCGCGATGAGCTTGGCAGCCTGATCCGAGGCCACCAGCGCCGAGAGCAGCTTGCGCTGGAGGATCGGCTGGTCCTTCAGCTGGCGGGCTGCCGCATCGATATTGGCACTGATCACCATGAGCCGGTTGTTGAGGTCGTGCGCGATCCCGTCCCGCAGCCGATCGACCGCCTCGGCCTTCTGCATGCGGCGCAGCACATCGTCTTCGTCGGATGCCGGCGGCTCCTCGAACGCAGTGAATTCGGCAAAGGTGAGGGCTGGGTCCTCAGGCAGTTCGAAGGCCGCCGCGGTGACGTCCTCGAACACGGAGAATTCGTCGGATTCTCCATCCTCCCTGTCTCGCAGAGACTGCCTGATCTGGCGGCCGATCACCAGGGGGGATCCGGCGGCGAGCAGCAGAAACAGTCCTGCCGAAGCGGCGACGAGAGCCGAGTTCCGGAGATAGGCGGCCGCCGCCAAGGCTGCTCCCGACATGATCAGGGCGCCGGACAGGCTCAGCAGGGACAGCTTCAACGAGACGGGCAGCAGATGCATGAGGCTTTCTAAAATATGATTTGACCTGACGGCCCCCAGACGCCACTTGCACAACCAATCTTGTGCGGCACGACCGGGCGGCAAGCGAGGGCGGTCTCGCGATAAAGTGGTATTGTTCCATAAAGGAGATAATTGTGCGGCTTTCTGATGTCCCGGGCTTGACGCAACTGGCGCTTGCATTCGCCCTGACGGCTTCCTCTCCTGCCACAGCGGCCGCTCAGGAAACCGGAGACCAGGCGGTCGAGCGCCGCGTGAACGAGCTTCTCGGGCAGATGACCCTGGAGGAGAAGGTTGGGCAGCTAAACCTCGTCTCCCACGGCCCGCCGCTGCGCTGGGAGGACATTTCGGAAGGTAAGGCCGGGGCTCTCCTGAATTTCAACAGCGCCCAGGACGTCGCCCGGGCTCAGGGGCTGGCCCGCCAGAGCCGCCTCAAGATCCCGCCCCTGTTCGGCCTCGACGTCCTGCACGGCTTCCGCACCCAGTTTCCCCTGCCCCTGGGCGAGGCTGCGGCCTTCAGCCCGCGCGTCTCGCGTCTCGCGTCCGAATGGGCCGCCAAGGAGGCCGCCTATGTGGGCGTGAACTGGACCTTCGCACCCATGGCCGACCTGTCGCGCGACAGCCGCTGGGGCCGCATCGTCGAGGGCTTCGGCGAGGATCCCACCCTGGGCGCCGCCCTCACGGCGGCTCGCGTGGAAGGCTTCCGCAAGGGGGGCCTCGCGGCAGCGGCCAAGCATTTCGCCGGCTACGGGGCTCCTCAGGGCGGGCGCGATTACGACACGACCTATATCCCGCGAGCCGAGATGTACGACACCTACCTGCCGCCGTTCCGGGCCGCCGTGGAGGCCGGCACGGCGAGCTTCATGGCGGCCTTCAACGCCCTGAATGGCGAGCCTTCGACGGCCAATCCATGGTTGCTGACGGATGTGCTGCGTACCCAGTGGGGCTTCGACGGCTTCGTCACCTCGGATTGGGTCGGCATTGGAGAACTCATCAACCACGGCGTCGCGGCCGACGGCGCGGAGGCCGCCCGCAAGGCGATCCTCGCCGGGGTCGACATGGACATGATGGGCCAGCTCTACATCAGGCACCTGCCCGACGAGGTGCGCGCCGGCCGCGTGCCGGAGAGCGTGGTCGACGAATCCGTGCGGCGCGTGTTGCGCGCCAAGTTCCGCATGGGCCTGTTCGACCGTCCGGACATCGACCCGACCCGCGTGGATTCGACCTTCCCGACGCCGGAATCGCGCCAAATGGCCCGGGAGGTCGCGCGCGAAACCTTCGTGCTGCTGCAGAACCGGGACAACGTGCTGCCGGTGCCGTCGACCGCGCGTTCCATCGCCGTCATCGGGCCGCTCGCCGATGCGCCGCACGACCAGCTCGGGCCTCATGCCGCCCGCGGCCATAAGGAGGACAGCGTCTCGATCCTCGAAGGAATCCGCCGACGCGCCGAGAGTGCCGGGATTTCGGTGCGCCATGCCCCGGCCTGCGACCTGTTCTGCCGCAACACGGACGGACTGCCCGCCGCGCTCGATGCGGCCCGGCAGTCGGACTTCGTGATCGCGGTCTTCGGCGAACCGCAGGAACTGTCCGGCGAGGCCGCCTCCCGGGCCCATCTGGAGCTCAACGGCCGGCAGATCGAGGTGCTGGAGGAGCTCGCCAAGACCGGCAAGCCCGTTGCCCTCGTGATCATGGGCGGCCGGCCGCAGGTGCTGGGTCCGGCGGCCGAGCGCATCCCGTCGATTCTGATGGTCTGGTATCCGGGCACGGAAGCCGGTCCGGCGGTGGCCGATGTGCTGTTCGGCGACGTGAGCCCGAGCGGCAAGCTGCCGGTCACCTGGCCGCGCGCCACGGGACAGCTGCCCTTCTACTACAACCGGCTCCCCAGCAGCCGTCCCACCCTGCCCAACAACCGCTTCACCCTGAACTACATCGACGAGGCGATCACGCCGCTCTACCCCTTCGGCTGGGGCCTGAGCTACACGCAATTCGCCTATTCCGACGCAAAGCTGGCGAGCCGGCGGCTCGACGAGGGCCAAACCCTGGAAGTGTCCGTCAGCGTGAAGAACACCGGCGCGCGGGACGGCCAGGAGGTGGTGCAGCTCTATACCCGCGATCCGGTGGCGAGCCGCAGCCGTCCCCTGCGCGAGCTGAAGGCATTCGAGAAGATCGCGCTGAAAGCCGGCGAGACGAAGCAGGTGACGCTGCGGGTGCCCGTCGAGTCCCTCGGCTTCCACCTCGACGACGGCACCTATCTCGTCGAGGCCGGGGCCATCCAGGTCTTCGTCGGCGGCTCTTCGCTGGCCGAGCCCGCGGGCGAGGCCGAGGTCCTCAAGACCGTCCGCATCCCGCCCATGGAGCGGCGCGCCTCGGCCTCGACGAGCGTCGCGCAATAAGCGCAACGACGGCCGGAGACCGGTCTCCGGCCGTCGTTGCGGCCTCTTGGATTCAGCAGGGGATCGGCGATAGGCTCATCTCCATGAGAGTCCAATCGACAAAGCCGGGGCATCGGGATTTCACGATCCGATCGGTGAGGACCATCGCGGCGTCCGAACGGACGGGCATGGCCGATACGCTCCTGGGCATGGCCCTCACCTTCGTGGCGGGGGCCGTCAACGCCGGCGGCCTTCTGGCGGTCGGCCAATACACCTCGCACATGTCGGGAATCGTCTCCGCGACGGCCGACAATATCGCCCTGGGCTCGCTGGGCCTCGCAGGGTTGGGCCTCGGGGCCTTTCTACCCTTCGTCTTCGGGGCGGCGTGTTCAGCCATGCTGATCAACTGGGGCAGGCGCCATCATCTGGGCAGCCGCTATGCCATGCCGCTGATGCTCGAGGCCTTCCTTCTTCTGGCCTTCGGCCTCCTGGGCTGGCTCACCCATCCGTCGCCGGGCTTCGCGGTCGTCGCGGTGCCCCTCCTCTGCTTCATGATGGGCCTCCAGAATGCCACGGTGACGAAGATCTCGGGCGCCCGCATGCGCACCACCCATGTGACCGGCATCGTGACCGATATCGGGATCGAGCTCGGCAAGCTGTTCTACTGGAACCGCAATGCGCACAATCCGGACCGGGTCCTGGCGGACCGGGGCAAGCTGCGCCTGCTTGTCCTGCTGTTCGCATCCTTCTTCGCCGGCGGCATCATCGGGGCCATCGGATTCAGCAGGATCGGGTTCCTGTTCGCGCTGCCCTTCGCCCTGCTCCTGCTTCTGCTTGCCGGACCGCCCCTCGCCGAGGATGCGGCCGCCCTGACCCGACGCGCGACAAAGCGCTGACCCGGCATTGGCCAGCGTGAGGCGGGTCCTAGAGCATCGGACCCAAAAGCGGGTCCACTTTTGGAATCTCATCCGATGCACCGCTCCTTGAAGAGCGCATCGTTCGGGGCGGACCCAAAGGGCCGCGTCAGCGAAAATCGGATCCACTTTTCCGCACGATGCACTAGATCCCCTCCATGCAAGAGAGAGCCGCCGGCACCCTTCCGACACCGCCTGACGCGCGCACGCGCCGGACGACCCGCTTCATCGGCGCGGCGCTTCTCCTCGCGCTGACGCTCTGGATGATCCAGTCCTATCTCGTCACGCTCGGCTGGGCGGTGATCATCGCCATCAGCGTTTGGCCGCTCTACCGGCGGATCCGCGCCCGCCTCGAGGGCTCCCGCATCGCCGCGCCACTGCTCGTGACGATCGGGCTTGCGGCCCTTCTCCTGGTCCCGGTTGCCCTTGTCCTCACCGAAATCGGCCGCGAAGGGCAGTTCGCGGTGCAATGGGTCACGAACATTCAGCAGAACGGTCTTCCCGTGCCTGAATGGGTTCACCGGGTGCCGCTGATCGGCGGCCATCTGGCCCCCTGGTGGCAGGCGCATCTGGCTCAGCCCCATGCCGCCGAGCAGTTCCTGAACGGCATCGACAACCGGACCTTGACCGGCTGGTCGAAGAGCCTGGGCGGTGCGCTGGCCTCGCATGTGCTCCATGCCTTCCTGACCTTCCTCACCCTGTTCATCCTGCTGCGCAACGGCGACGAGGCCGCCCGGCACGTCCTCAACGCCATCGACCGCTGGTTCGGACGGCCGGGCGAGCGTCTGGCCGAGACCATGGCGACGGCCGTGCGGGGGACGGTGAACGGAACGATCCTGGTGGCCGTGGGCGAAGGGATCCTGATCGGCATCGGCTTCATGGTGGCCGGCGTGCCGAATGCCATCCTGTTCGCCGTTCTCACCGCGGCTTTCGCGATGCTGCCGCTGGGCGCGTGGTTCGCCTTCGGGGCCGCAGCCATCGCGCTGGTGCTAGCGGGCGGGTCCGTCCTGGCGGCCGCCGGCGTGGTCGGTTGGGGCGCGGTCATCATGCTGATCGGCGACAATGTGGTTCAGCCGGCCCTGATCAGCGGAGCGGCGGAACTGCCCTTCCTCTGGACCCTTCTCGGCATCCTCGGCGGCCTGGAAACCTTCGGGCTGATCGGCCTTTTCCTCGGCCCGGTCCTGATGGCGGCGCTCCTGACGATCTGGCGCCAGCAGAGCAGGCCCGTTCCCGACCAGCCGCGATGAGCGATGTCGTGGCCGCAAGGAACATCCTCGCAGGCTTGACGGTTCATCTGTACCAGACCGGAGCCACCCACCATGCCCACGATCAGCCGTAACCCCGTCGAGACCCTGGCCCGTCTCGGCTATGGCGCGCGCGGCGTGGTCTACGGCCTCGTCGGGGGACTGGCCCTTCTCGCGGCCATGGGATCCGGCGGCCAGACGGGGGGCAGCCGCCGAGCGCTGCAATCCCTGCTCTCGCAGCCTTTCGGCAAGCTCTGGCTGACTTTGATCGCGCTCGGCCTGTTCGGCTTCTGCGCGTGGCGCGTCCTGGAGGCCCTGACCGATGCCGACCATCGCGGCTCCGACCTGAAGGGCTGGGGCGTGAGGGGGGCGCATCTGATCAGCGGCGTCATCTATGCCGGCCTGGCGATCTCGGCCTTGAAGCTTGCCCTCGGCCGTGCCTCGGGCGGCGGCGAGGATCAGGCCGCTCAGGACTGGACGGCCTGGCTCATGAGCCAGCCCTTCGGTCAGTGGCTCGTCGGCCTCGTCGGCCTAGCCATCGCCGGGACGGGTCTGGCCTTCGTGGCGAAGGCCTGGCGCGGCAATGTCACGGAGCGTCTGGCGCTGCCTGCCGACAAGCGGAACTGGATCGTCATCCTCGGCCGGATGGGCTTCGCGGCCCGCGGCGTGGTCTTTCTCATGATCGGCGGCTTTCTGATCCTCGCCGCCCTTCACGCTTCGTCCTCGGACGTCCACGGCCTCGGGGGCGCCCTCCAGGCCCTGCAGCAGCAGCCCTATGGCTGGGTGCTCCTGGCGCTCACGGCGCTGGGCCTCTTCGCCTTCGGCCTCTTCGGCCTCGTCCAGGCCCGCTACCGCCACATCGACGCGCCCGACCTCGACGACGCCAAGGCGGCCGTCGCCCGGGTAGGACGGTGAGTCGTAACAGGGGAGCTGAAATATTGGCGATCCCGGGAAGACTCGAACTTCCGACCTTCGGTTTAGGAAACCGCTGCTCTGTCCTGCTGAGCTACGGGACCGCGTGAGGACAGGGGATTTAGCACGGTCGGCAGGGTCATTCCAGAGGTTTGCCGTTCTTCGCCAGCGGAGAAAGCGTCATCGGTGACCCTGTGTCCCCGTTCGACCGGCCTCACGGCCATCGTGTCGCCGGTCACGGGCACGGCGGCCGGAGCGGCAATGCGGCCGGGTCGGCTACCGGGTCATGGGCTGGGCGGCACGAACCGGCAGCATGAGGCGTTCATAGGACGTGCCGGCCCTCGGGGTCTCGGACAGCCCTCCATCATGCCCTTGGCTCCAACCGCCCAACATGTTGGCCGGTCTCGATCAGTCGTTGCCAGGTGCCGGTTGCCAGGCCTAGGGATCGGTTTCATGGCTCACCCCCTGTTGCTGGCGACCGGCGCGCTCGATTCGACTCCCATCGCGCCGCCAGGAGGAGGTGGGTCGCCCGACGGAATGCCGCCGGAATCCGGACGATTCGCACCGCGAAGGAACCCGCCACGTCCCGGCCGGTTTGTTGAGGGCAACCGGAGGCATATCATGGCGCAGACGCTTCGAGACTTCCTGAAACAGGTCGAGAACCTTCCTCCCGATACCCTGCTCTGCGTGGCCGAGGTGGACGAGGCGTTTGCCGCTCACGTCGAGGAGATCGAGATCGTCGAGGACGCGAGGACGCAGAACCGGAAGGTGGAAGGCACCGAGGCAGTCGAGCTGGGTAACGGCCATCAGAGGGTCGTGGTGATCCGCTGGTAGTTCCGGGAAATCCGTACTCGACCGTGAGAAACCCGCAGATCTTGGCCGCAACAATTCGTGCCCTTTGCCATTGATGTCCCGGGAAAACGGTTCCTGCCGGCCTGCGGCCCGCTCCTGAGAAGTGGGAGGTCCCGCGCCCGGCCGTTGCCCCGTCCCGGCACGACAACCAGTCAGGATTTCATCATGACGAAAAACATCCCAGGCTCGCGCACGAATCCCGAGGGCATTCCCCAGGAAGGCCATGGCGGCTCGAACGGGCGCGGAACGCAGCACCAGCAGGGCAAGGACGGCAACGGCGCCCAGAAGCGGCAACAAGAGAAGAAATCATGAGCAGCACCGGCAATCGCAGCAACCCGAACGAGACCCGCATCGGGGGCCGTCCGGAGACCAACGAGGCTCGCGGCGATGCGGGCGCCAAGCCCGATATCGGCCGACAGGGCGGCGCGACGCATCAGGAAAGCCGCGACCACAACAAGCACAACAAGGCCGGGCAGAGCGGTCACGCACCGCAGAAGCACAGCCCGGCGCAGGAAAAGCACTGAGCGGCCCGTTTCAAGCGTAGCCGTTCTCTGCCGAACGGGTATGATCCCGTCTGATGACGGGATCGACCCTGAAAGCTTTCTGGGGCGCAGGCCTCGGGATCGTCCTGACGATCCCGGCCGGCTGGGCGCAGCCCCTTTCGCCGGCACGACAGAAGCCGGGCTGCGTGGCCGAAGCGCGACCCGATCGGCTGCAGGCCCTCTCCCCAGAGGGCGACCTCGTTCTGGCCTCGGGCTTCCTGGCCCGGCTTGCCGGCATCCGGCTTCCCGACGAGGCGCCGCACCGCGCGATGGCCGTGGCCTGGCTGCAGGACCGGGCGGAGCAGCCCGTTCTCATCCAGGCCGCCGCCGGCCCGGATCGCTGGGGGCGAATTCCCGCCCGCATCCGGTCCTCCGGTCAGACCCCTCCGGTCGATTGGAGCCATGTCCTCGTGGAGGCCGGGCTCGCGATGGTGGATGCGGGCCTGGACGATCCCTTCTGCCAGCCCGAACTGCTCGCTTTCGAGGCCACCGCCCGCGAACGACGCCTTGGTCTTTGGGCCGATGACCGCTATAAGCCCGTGGACGTCAATGAGTCCGAGCGCCTGCGGGACCGAATCGGGAGCTTCGTGCTGGTCGAGGGTCGCGTAAGGAGCATCGGGGAGCGCAAGCAACGCACCTACTTGAATTTCGGGGGGCACTGGGCAGAAGACTTCACGATCATCATTCCGAGGAAGACCTGGAAGCAGATGTCGGATCGCGGCATGGGCGCCGAGGCGCTCAAGAATCGGCAGATCCGGGCCCGAGGCATTTTGCAGTCTTGGCAAGGGGCGGCCTTCTCCATTGTCATACCGGATATGATCGAGCGTCTCGAAGACGGTCGCCTGCCATGATGAACGAGCATGAGCATCACACGTCCGACAGGTAGCTTCAGAGGTCTCGCGACCATCATGCTCGGCGCCATGCTTGCAGGCTGCACCGGCTTCGGCGGGGACGTTTCGCTGCCCGCCAACGCACCCCGGGTGATCGGCCCGGACAGGGACCGGGACCATATCAGGCTCGTGAGGGCGTTCGGGGGCGAAGGACGGGCGCCCCAGCTCCAGCAGATGCTCACCGACGTGACGAACCGGCTCGTCATGGCCACCGACAGGCCCGATGAGGCCTTCCAGGTGACGATCCTGAACTCGCCCGTGGTCAATGCCTTCGCCCTGCCCAACGGGCGCCTCTACGTGACCCGCGGGCTTCTGGCGCTCGCCAACGACACGTCCGAGGTGGCGGCCGTGCTGTCCCATGAGATCGCCCACGTGACCCTACGCCACGCGTCCCAGCGGAGCGAACTGCAGGCTCGCTCCGAGTTGATCGAGCGCGTGGCCGAGAACGTGCTGAACGACGCCGAGGAGGCCGCCGTGGCGCAGAGCCAGGCCCGTTCGACCCTGGCAAGCTTCTCCCGCGCCCAGGAGCTCGAGGCGGACCAGACCGGCGTTAAGGTGCTGGCCCGGGCCGGATTCGATCCCTACGGAGCCTCTCGCTTCCTGACCGCCCTGGGACGCTCGGGCACGAGTTCCGACAGTTCGACCGCGGAGCGGAACGCCTCGCACCCGCGCACGGACGACCGGGTGGCCCGGTCGCTTCAGGCGGCGCGGCGCACGGGCATGCAGGGCACCGGCGAGACCGGACGCCTCGCCTATCTGGGGGCCCTCGATGGGCTCGCCTATGGGGACGACCCGGCCGACGGCGTCGTGAAGGGCCGCCGCTTCATCCATTCGCGGCTCGGCGTCGCCTTCGAGGCGCCGGAGGGCTTCACCCTGGAGAACACCTCCCAGGCCGTGCTAGGCGCCTCGGGCGACAGCGAGCGCCGTCTCCTGTTCGATGCGGCCGACACGCCGGAGGGGCAGAGCCTCGAGGATGTGCTGCGCTCCACCTGGACGGACACACTCGAACCCGGCACCCTGACCACCGGGATGGTGAACGGCCTGCCGGTGGTCACCGCCCTGTCGAACGGCAAGGAATGGACCTTCCGCCTCTCGGCCATCCGGATCGGCAGCACCACCTACCGGCTCATCATGGCGACCCGCGGCAACAGGGGAGACCTGGAGGCCATCTTCCAGCAGACCCTGAACAGCGTCCGGCAGGTGCAGCCTGACGAGGCTCGCCGGATCAGGCCGCTGAAGCTCCAGATCATCACGGCCCAGCGCGGCGACACGGCCCAGTCCCTGGCCGCCCGGATGCCGGTCGACCGGGCGCTCGAGAAATTCCAGCTCCTCAACGGGCTCGACAGGAACGACGCCCTGAAGGTGGGCGAGCGCTACAAGGTCGTCGTGGAGTAGACTTTCCGGGTCCTAAAAGGAAAGCGGCGAGGCGGTGACCACCTCGCCGCGTGCATTGTGTGCGAACCCGGAGCCGTCAGACGAAGGCCCCGGAGGCCTGGGGGTACTTTTCCACCAGGGCGCGCTTGAGCTTTTCCAGAGCCCGGTTCTCGATCTGACGGACTCGCTCCTTGGAGATCCCGAGCCTGTCGCCCAGAAATTCCAGGGTTACCTGCTCATCGTCGAGACGGCGGGCCCGCAGGATCCGCAATTCGCGCTCGTTGAGAACCTCGAGCGCCTGCTGCAGCCAGCGCACGCGGCGCTCGGTGTCGATCACGTCGCTGACGCTCTCGTCCGGCAGCGGGCTGTTGTCGACGAGGAACTCGACGCGCTCGGCGGAGTTGCCCGGATCCGCGTCCAGGACCGGCGCATTGAGGGACGTGTCGGGTGCGGACAGGCGGGCATCCATGAGAGCGACGTCCGCTTTGGAAACACCGATCGCCTCGGCGATCTTCGCGTGCACGTCGGACGAGATGCGCTCCTCGCCGCCACGGGTCAGGCGGGCACGCAGGCGGCGCAGATTGAAGAAAAGTGCCTTCTGGGCGGAACTCGTTCCGCCGCGAACGATTGACCAATTGCGAAGGATGTAATCTTGCACGGAGGCACGGATCCACCAAGTCGCATAGGTCGAGAAGCGGACTTCCCGTTCGGGCTCGAACCGGGCGGCGGCTTCGAGAAGACCCACATGGCCTTCCTGAACGAGATCGGCCATGGGCAGGCCATAGTGCCGGAAACGGGCTGCCAGCGCGATGACGAGGCGCATATGGGCAGCAGTCAGTTGATGAAGTGCTGCTTCATCGCGGTTCTCTTTCCAGCGCACGGCAAGAAGATGCTCCTCTTCCCTTTCGAGAAAAGGTGCATTCATGGCTGCGCGGACGAACCGGCGGCGAACCCCTGAGATTTCTCCCATTGTGTGCTCTCCCTTGGCAGAGACACAACGAGCGAGGCCGCGAAAAGTTCACTTCCAACAGCCAAGTTTTGCGAAATAGATTCCTGCTGATGAAAAACAAGGCATCCGGACACAAAAAAGCCCGGCAAAGGCCGGGCTTTTTCGAACACTAGGGGGAGCCTCCGATCAGGCGGCTTCTTCCTGAAGATCGTCACCCTCGCCCTCGCCGTCGGCCTCGGCGCCCTTGGCACGGCGCGGCGACTTGGCAAGGCTCTGCTCGATCAGCTTGAGGGCTTCCGTGTCGGTGATCTTGTTCACGGCGGCGATTTCGCGCACGACACGATCCAGAGCGGATTCATAGAGCTGGCGCTCGCTGTAGGACTGCTCGGGCTGGGCCTCGGAGCGGTAGAGATCGCGCACGACCTCGGTCACGGCGATCAGATCGCCGGAATTGATCTTGGCCTCGTATTCCTGAGCGCGACGCGACCACATGGTGCGCTTCACGCGGGCACGACCCGTCAGAACGTCCAGGGCCTTTTGGACCAGGGCCGGCTCGGCAAGCTTGCGCATGCCGACACTGGAGGCTTTACCGGTCGGAACCCGAAGGACCATCTTGTCCTTGTCGAAGGAGACCACGTACAGCTCCAGTTTGAAACCAGCGATCTCCTGCTCTTCGATGGCCGTGATGCGGCCGACACCGTGAGCGGGATAGACGATCGCTTCACCGGACTTGAACCCAAGGCGCGGGGCGGACTTCTTGGCGGTTGTCATGCGAGAGAGGCCTCCTTGCATGGTCCTCGCTTGGCAGCGAGGAAGCTTTGGTTCCACCGGGCAGGGTCCCAGGGGAACGAGGATAGGATTCGAGTGTCGCGGAACTTGACTATTCCGCTCGTCTCCCTGATGTAAGCCAGCGGCTACAAACGCTCATACCCTTGACCAAGGCAGCAACGCTCCCTTAAGTCAAAGGACGCGAATCTTTGCTTCATTATGTGAACCGCCGGTCTGCGGAGACGGTGCACGGCTTGAGCGCAAGCGACGGCATTTGCGGACCCTATCACAGTCCGGCCGAAAAAGCAAAAATATTCCAACAGATAGCGTAAAGAGCGCCCGTTTCGGGCCGCGCCGGAACACTGACGCAGCGTCCGGCAAAGCGGTTCCGGTTTCCCACTTCGAACGATTCGTTCTCAGAAAAGAGCGGCCGGGGCCCCCCCGAGGCCCCGCTAATCCGGGTCGAGCCCCTAGTCGCCGTCACCCGGATTGGCCGAGAAATACGTCTCGAACTTGCCCGCCACCCCGTCGAATTCCTTCGCGTCGCCGGGCGGATCCTTCTTGATGGTGATGTTGGGCCAGTTCTTGGCCATGTCGGCGTTGAGCTTCAGCCATTGCTCGAGGCCGGGCTCCGCATCCGGCTTGATGGCCTCAGCCGGGCATTCCGGCTCGCAGACGCCGCAGTCGATGCACTCGTCGGGGTGGATGACGAGCATGTTCTCGCCCTCGTAGAAGCAATCGACCGGACAAACCTCGACGCAGTCCATGTATTTGCACTTGATGCAATTTTCAGTGACGACGTAGGTCATGAACGGTCCTTCGAAGGTCTTCTGGAAGATGAGAACAACGCGCCGCCGCTCTAGCGGTTGTCGGGGTTGCTGACAAGCGCTGCGTTGTCCTGGTTGAGATCTATGTAGAGCTGCCTTGCTTCCGTTGCAGGACCCCGGCGGTCGCCCAGGCTCTCGACCCGGACCACGACGGTGGTCCGGGGCAGCGCAACGGTTACCACGTCACCGACGGCCACGGCCTTGGCGGCATTGTCCGTGCGCTGGCCGTTGAGCCGGACGAAGCCGCTCGTCACCAGCTTGGCGGCAAGCGTCCGGGTCTTCGCGAAGCGCGCGAACCACAGCCACTTGTCGAGCCGCTGCCGGTCCTCACGCATGCGCGTCATGCCCTCACTTCTTGCTGTCCTCGAGCTGAGCCTTGAGGGCCATCAGCTTGGCGAAGGGCGAGTTCGGGTCCGGCTGCTTCTCGCGGCGCTCGTGACCGCCTTCGCGGCGGTTGTCGGGGCGCTTGTCGGGACGCGGCCCGCGGCGCTCCTCCCCGCGGCCCGGGCCGCGCGGCGGACGGTTCTGCGGCCGGCCGCCCTCCCCTTGCGCCTCGCGGCGTTCGGGACGGGGACGGCGCTCGCCGGCCTGGTCGCCCTGGGCATCGCCATGGCGTGGACGCCGGTCGCCGCGATCCTGACGGTCGCCGCGCTCGTGCCGTCCGCCGCGGGCGTCGCGGCCGTGACGGGCGTGGCCGCCCTCGTGGTGGCGCCGGCCTTGGCGCCAGACCTCGATCATCTCGGGTTCGGCGGGGGTCTCAGCCGGAACTTCGGAAGAGACCTCGGCAGAGACCTCGGCGGGGATTTCGGCAGACGCAGCCTCGTCGGGCGCCAGAGCCTGACCCTCGGGCGAGGCCATGGCCTCGGCGGCGCTCGTCGCTAGTTCCTGCGCCGAGACGCTCGCGTCGGGTTCTGCTACGGCGACAGCGCCGATCTCCTCCGTTCCGACGGCTGCTTCGGACGCCTCGGCGGGCGCCTCTTCGGCGGGCGTCTGCTCGGCCGGAGCGGCAGTCTCGCTCGTGGCAGGTGCCTGCGGCTCGACGGCCTTCGGGGCCTCGACCAACGGCACCGTGATGGCCGGGCCGGGACGACGCTCCATCACATAGCCGAGGGACTTGAGGATTGTGGCGAAGTCCTCGCCCGCGCAGCCCACGAGCGACGTCATGGACACGGTCGGGACGAAGCTTTCCCCATCGGCGGTGCCGGCCGGCGGCTCGCCGGGCGTGATCCCGGGCCGATAGGCCATGGCCGGACGGATCAGGTCGGCCAGGCGCTCCAGGATGTCGACGCGCACGGCGCGGCCGCCCAGCACGCGGAAGCCTGCGGCCCGGTAGAGGCCGTGGGCGATCTCGGCGTCGACCGGGATCGAGGTGCGGCCGGACTGGGCGAGATGGGCGATCTCGTCGATGCCCTTCTGCTCGAGGCCGCCGTTCTGCAGCGCCCAGAGCTGGGTCGCCAGGACGCGGGGCGCAGGCTTCAGAAGGGCCGGCAGGTAGAGATGATAGGCACCGAACCGGACCCCCGCTTTGCGCAGGGCGCCGCGGGCCTCCTGGTCGAGGCTGCGCACGTCGTTGAGAACCTTCGCGCGCTCGAGCACGCCTAGGGCCTCGCCGATCTGGAACCCGATGCCGCGGGCCAGGCCCGTGAGCTCCGTGCTGTCCTCGAGCTGCTGCAGCGGCCCGAGCAGGCGGACCACATAGGCCTTCAGCCAGGCGCGCAGGCGGGTGTCGACCTTGTCCCGGGCCGGACCCGTGAGGTGCTCGTCCGAGAGGATACGCACCCTGGGCTCGAACAGCTTGTCGCCGGCCTCCAGCTTGGCCACCGGGTCGCCCATCCACCGGATGGTACCGTCGTTCGACAGCACGAGCATGGCGTCCGGCGTCTCGGCGAACCGGTCCGCCCGTGCCTCGATCTCGCCGGCCAGGGCCTTGCTGGCTGCGTTGCGCAGGGTCTTGGCCTCCGTCGTGTCAGCCTGGGGATCGGGCACGAAATGGAAGCCGTGCAGGTGACCGATGTGCTGACCCTCGACATTGACGTCGCCGGTGGTCGTGATTTCCGCTTCGAGCATCGTTTTCTCTCTCAAGCGCCGCATGAGAACGCTCGTCCTCCGGTCGATGAACCTTTGGGCGAGGCGTTCATGGAGCGCATCCGATAGCTTGTCCTCTACCTGACGCGCAACATCCTGCCAATGCTCTGGATCCTTCAACCAGTCGGGACGGTTAGCGACGAAGGACCAGGTCCTGACCTGGGCGATGCGGTTGGAGAGGGTGTCGATATCCCCATCGGTCCGGTCCATGGCGGACAGATGGCGGGCAAACCAGTCGGCCGGGATGGCCCCGTCCTTCATGAGGAAACGATAGAGCTGGCCGACGAGATCCGCATGGGTCTGCGGAGAAACCTTCCGGTAATCCGGCACCTGGCAGATCTGCCAAAGACGCTCCACGGCATGTTGGGAGCGGGACATGGCCTTGATGTCGTCTTCCCGCGACAGGACCTCGAGGGCCGTCGCGTCCTCGCCCGTGGGCGCCCGCACAAGGCCGTGCTCCCGCGGCTGCACCCCGAGCGAATCGCGCAGACGGACGAGGGACGAGAAATCCAGGTCGGGGTTGCGCCATTGCAGGATGCGGATCGGATCGAAGGTGTGGTTTTCGAGCGCCTCGACGGTTTCGGCATCGAAGGGCGGGCAGCGGCCCGTGGACCCGAAGGTTCCGTCGCGCATGTAGCGGCCGGCTCGGCCGGCGATCTGGGCGAGTTCGGGGTTGTTAAGCTTGCGGAACTGGAACCCGTCGAACTTCTTGTCGGACGCGAACGCCACATGGTCCACGTCGAGATTGAGCCCCATGCCGATGGCATCGGTGGCGATCAGGTAGTCCACGTCCCCGTTCTGGTAGAGTTCGACCTGGGCGTTGCGCGTCCGGGGCGAGAGCGCCCCCAGCACCACGGCCGCGCCCCCGCTCTGGCGGCGGATCAGCTCGGCGATGCCGTAGACCTCCTCGGCCGAGAAGGCCACGATGGCCGAGCGGCGGGGCAGGCGCGAGACCTTCTTCTCGCCCGCGAAGGAGAGCTTCGACAGGCGCGGCCGCGTAACCACGTGGACGCCCGGGATCAGAGCCTCGATGAGCGGCCGCATGGTGGCCGAGCCGATGAGAAGCGTCTCCTCGCGCCCGCGCTGGTTGAGGAGCCGGTCCGTGAAGACGTGCCCCCGGTCGAGATCGCTGGCGAGCTGGATCTCGTCCACGGCCACGAAGGCTAAGTCGAGATCCCGCGGCATGGCCTCGACGGTGGAGATCCAGTAGCGCGGCCGGTCCGGCTTGATCTTCTCCTCGCCCGTGATCAGCGCCACGTTGTGGTGGCCCGCCTTCTCCACCACGCGGTTATAGACTTCCCGGGCGAGCAGACGCAGGGGCAGGCCGATCATGCCGCTGTCGTGACCGAGCATCCGCTCGATGGCCAGGTGGGTCTTGCCGGTGTTGGTGGGGCCGAGCACGGCGGTCACGCCGCGCGAGCGCGCCTGCGGGGGAAGGGAACGACGGGCCATGCCTTGATGACGGGTAATCGGAAAGGTCCCGGAGTGAGAGCCGAGAGGCTTTAGGACCGGAGACCGGCGCCGGGAGCCTTCTCTACAAAGCAGCCTCGGTCCCAAGCGGCGGGCTGCGGTTAACCCCTTATATGGGGCAAGAGGCTGCTTTCGCTACCCGGACCGGCGCGAATGTCCAGGGGATTTTCAGGAAATGTCCATGGGATTTTCAGGACTTGAGCAGGATCTGGATCTGCCCCGGCTTACGGCACGGCCTCGGCCTTGACGGTCTCCCCGGATGTCTCGGCCTTTCGGTCGGGCGCGGAAGATTTGCCGTCGTCCAGCGACCAGAGAGAGGCCTGCAGTTCGCCCATGCCGATCATGGTGCGGACCGAGATCTTGAGCGGAAAGAGCAGGCGCGGCCCCTCGACGGGCGCCAGCCAAACGGACATGTCCTTGTTTTCCTGCATGAATTTCGTGGCCGGCCGTTCGCTCCGGTGACCGGAAATCGGCACATAGCGGGCATTGCAGACGAGGACGGGCCCGGAATAGCCCGCCATCTCGACCTTCTTCGTTTCCGCATAGGACAGGACCACGTTCATCCGGGAAGCCCCATCGAAGACCGGGAGGGTCCGGTCGCAATTGGCCGGGTCGGTGAGGCTCTTGGAGGCCACGGCCGGCATGAGCAGCGCGCTCATGGGGTCGACCACGTCGCGCTTGTCGGCCGCCTTGACCGGGACCCGGTCGGGCTTGGGCTCGAGGGGCGGATCGATCTCGACCTTGGCCACCCGGCCGCTCTTCAGCCCCATGCGGACGCTGCGCTGATTGTCGGAGGTCCTGGAGATCACCGCGAAGCTGGTCGAGCGGGGCGGCGCGTCTCCGGCCAGGGTGCCGGACGCATTGGCCTCGCCCTTGCCGCCGGTCAGGATCATGGCGAGCCCCGTCAGCTTCGCCCGCCCTTCCATCGCGTATTTCGCCCCGTTGAAGGACGAGGACAGGTCGGCCTTGCCCAAGGGAAGGCCCGCCAGGGTGATGTCATAGCTCACCTTCAGGGTCTGACCCTGCGGGCTCTGGGCTTGCGCGAGCGAGGCCGATCCGGCCAAGGTCAGGGTCACGAGAGCTGAGGCGATGAGGCGCATAAGGCTTTTCCGACAGTCTATTCCGTTGCATCGCACGAGATACGGAATAGATAATGACCATGGTGCTCTAAAAAAACGAGATGCGGCGTCGCACTATTCTTGACGTCCGCCCCGTTTTTGGCCTATAGGCTCGCACCTTCCAAGGACTTCTGGTGTCCGGCCGCGTGGGATCTGCGATCAGGCAAACCCGCGAATTCAGGGTCGCGACCCTTCATAGACGAATAGGATTGAACCCATGTCGCGCCGTTGCGAACTGACCGGCAAGGCCGTGCTGAGTGGCCACCTGGTGAGCCACTCGAACCGCAAGACGAAGCGGAAGTTCCTGCCGAACCTCTGCAACGTCACGCTCCAGTCTGACACCCTGCAGCGCTCCGTGCGCCTGCGCGTCTCCGCCAATGCGCTCCGCTCGGTCGAGCACCGCGGCGGCCTCGACGCCTTCCTGGCCAAGGCCAAGGCTGACGAGCTCTCCACCACCGCCCTGGCGGTGAAGCGCGAGATCGAGAAGAAGCTCGCCGCCGCGAGCTAATCTTTCGGTCCGCCGATCAGATCTGCGTTGCGGGCGGCCTTGAGGCCGCCCGTTTTGCATTGCTTCAATGGCTTAGCTGCCGTCCCGGGAAGATCCTGCCATGACCAAGCTCGACCGCCGCGACTTCCTCATCGCCCTGACGGCGATGACCCTGATCGTTCTCTCGTCGAACATCCTGGTCCAGTATCCCTTCCAGCATCTGGGCCTGGGCGATTACCTGACCTGGGGCGCCTTCAGCTACCCGTTCTCGTTCTTGGTCACCGACCTGTCGAACCGGCGCTTCGGCCCCAAGGGCGCCCGCCGGGTGGTCTATGCCGGGTTCGTCCTGGCCGTGCTGCTCTCGGTCGTTCTCGCGTCGCCGCGCATCGCCATCGCGTCGGGGGCGGCCTTCCTGGTGGCCCAGCTTCTCGACATCCAGATCTTCTTCCGCCTGCGCGGCCATGCCTGGTGGATGCCGCCCTTCGTATCCTCGGTGATCTCGTCGGGCCTCGACACGGCGATCTTCTTCTCGTTCGCCTTCTATTGCGGCGTGGTGCCCGGCCTCGGCCTCACCATCAGCGACGCGCTCGGCCAGGTTGGCATCGCGGATCAATGCATCGCCCTGCCCTGGGCAAATCTGGCCGTGGCCGACTATCTGGTGAAGCTCTCGCTCGCTGCAATCGCGATCGCCCCCTACGGAGCGGTCCTGCGGCTCATGCGCTCCGAGGCGAAGCACCACCATCAGACGGCCTGAGACATCACCGGGCCTGGAGGAGCCGAGCCCTCGTCGCGGGAGCGACCTTCCGCCCTCGGACAGCCGGGCCGGCGGCCCCGACGATGACCTGCGATCAGAGGACCTCTTCCGCATAGGGCGGATGCGGGATGGCCTGATGGGCCGCGCGCAAGGCGGCCGACCAGCGCTCGCGCAGATCCCGGAAATAGGGCTCGTCCTCCTGGATCCGGTAGGTGATCTGGGTTTTCAGGGCATCGCGCTTGGCCACCACGATGTCGATCGGCAGGCCGACGCCGAGATTCGACTTCAGGGTCGAATCCATCGAGATGAGGCCGAGCTTCAAGGCCTCCACGAGGCTGGTGCCGTGGGAGATCGCGCGGTCCAGGATCGGCTTGCCGTATTTGGGCTCGCCGATCTGCAGGAAGGGCGTGTCGATGGTCGCCTCGATGGCGTTGCCGGCGGAATAGATCTGGTAGAGCCGCATGGGCGCGGCGCCGATCTGCCCGCCGAGCAGCATGGTGACGTCGAAGGTCATCTGGCGCTTCTCGATCTCGACCCCGTCGACCTCGTAGACCTGGCGGATGGCGCGGCCGACGAGCTGGGCGGCCTTGAACATGCTGGGCACCGTCAGAAGCGTCTCGACCGCGCCGGTTTCGGGATTTTCGAGTCCGTCGCTCAACAGGGACAGGACCGACTGGCTCGCCGACAGATTGCCGGCCGTCGCCAGGGTGATGATGCGCTCGCCGGGCCTCTCGAACAGGTGCAGCTTGCGGAAGGTCGCGATGTTGTCGACGCCCGCATTCGTGCGCGTATCGGCGATCACGACGAGACCATCCCGCACCAGGATGCCGACACAGTACGTCATGGGGGTTCCTCCAGGGGCCTTCTGGTCGAGTTGCTGCGCTGTCGAGGCCATTCTCACGCCTGTGCTTGACGGGCGCTTTCGATCCTCAGACGAACGTCGAGCGCTTCACGGGTGATTCCGTAATAGCTTCCTCGAACCGGGGCCGCATCAAGATAATCGAGCCCGATGGCCAATCTGACGTAGTGTTCCGTTGCGGAAACGGCGTTTGCCGGGTCGAAGCTCACCCAGCCGAGATCCGGGAGATGGGCCTCGGCCCAGGCATGCCCCGCCTCCTGCTCGGTCTCGCCGGGCTTGTGCAGGTAGCCGGACACGTAGCGGGCCGGGATCCGCAAGAGGCGGGCGGCGCTCAGGAACACGTGGGTGAAGTCCTGGCAGACCCCGTGGCCGGCCGCAAAGGCATCCGCGCCTGCGGTCGCGGCGCTCGTCGCCTGCGTGTCGAAGCGCAGGCGCTCGGGGATGGCGTTCATGAGCGCGTGGGCCTGGTCGAGCGGATTGGTGAAGCGGCCGGCCGTGAGCCCGGCGAATTCGCGCAAGGCGGCGTCCGGCCGGGTCAGCGGCGTCTCCCGCAGATAGAAGAGCTCCGGGAAGCGCTCGACCCCTCCCCGGACGAGGCCGGCCGTGTCCGTGGTCTCGACCTCGCCGGCCACGCGCAGGGTGATCTGGCTCACGGGACCCGAGACCGACAGGCTGTGGACGATGTTGCCGTACCAGTCCTCCCGGCGCATCAGCCGTCCGTCGCCGTCCATGTCGATGGTCCAGGACAGGACCGTCTGGTTGTCGGAACCCCGCGGGGTCAGACGCAGGAGCTGGATCGCCGACTTGGCGGGCTCGCTGTAGTGATAGACCGTCTCGTGGGTGATTCGGATGCGCATGGGTCAGCACAGATACTGGTTCGTGATGGCGTGTCCGAGGCGGTTGTTCTCGGCAAGGAATTCCTGCAGGAACTCGTGCAGCCCGTGCTGGAAGATGTCCTCGATGTTCTGGTTCGCCAGCCGGGCATGAGTGGCCCGCGCCTGACGCTGCGCCGATCCCGACGTGCCGTAACGGTGGGAGATGTCGTCGAGATGGCGTGAGAGCGCGGCATAGCAGGCGGCCAGCGACCGCGGCATCTCCTCGCGCAGGATCAGGAGATCCGCCACCAGCCAGGGCCTCAGGTTCTGGTGATAGACCCATTGATAGCTCACCAGCGCCGAGACCGAGCGCAGAATGGCCGCCCACTGGTAGTAATCGATGCCCCCGCCCACTGCCGCATCCTGCGGCAGGAGCACGTGATACTTCACGTCCAGCACCCGCGCGGTGTTATCGGCGCGCTCGATGTAGAGGCCAAGGCGCGAGAACCAGTACGCGTCGTTGCGCAGCATGGTGCGCATGGCGGAGCCGTCATAGCGCAGGGACGCCTCCTTCACCAGGTTCAGGAAGCGGGGGAGGTCCTCCACGTTGATCGACCGGGCCTTGTAGCGGCGCAGATCGAGCCAGGCGGAATTGATCGCCTCCCACATCTCGGAGGTGAGCGCCGAGCGCACGGAGCGGGCATTCTGCCGGGCCGTGTCGAAGCAGCACTGGATGCTCGACGGATTGGCCTCGGAGAAGGCCAGGAACTCGATCACGTTCTCGGGCGTCGCCTCTCCGTGGACGGCGCGGAACTGGTCGATCCCGCCGGCAGTGATCAGGGCGGATTCCCATTCGTTGGTCTCGACGCCGTTGTAGGAGATCGGCATCGACGCCATGCGGTAGGCGACATCGAGGATGCGGGCCGTGTTCTCGGCCCGCTCCACGTAGCGGGAGAGCCAAAAGAGGCTGTCGGCATCACGGCTCAGCACGAGAAACGCTCCGGCTCATTCACTCAACACCCAGGTATCCTTGGTCCCGCCGCCCTGGCTCGAATTGACCACGAGCGAGCCCTCCGTCAGGGCCACCCGGGTCAGACCGCCCGGCACCAGCCTGACGCCGTCGCGCCCGGTCAGGACGAAGGGGCGCAGATCCACGTGCCGGGGCGCCAGCCCCTTCTCGGTGAAGATCGGGCTCGTCGACAGGGCGAGCGTCGGCTGGGCGATGTAGTTGTCGGGGCTGGCCAGGATCCGACCCTTGAAATGCTCGCGCGCTTCCGCGGTTGCATGCGGGCCCACCAGCATGCCGTAGCCGCCCGAACCGTTGACCTCCTTCACGACGAGCTCGTGCAGGTTGTCGAGCACGTAGGAGAGCGAGTCCTGCTCGCGGCAGCGCCAGGTCGGCACGTTCTTCAGGATCGGCTCCTCGCCCATGTAGAAGCGCACGATGTCGGGCACGTAGGAGTACATGGCCTTGTCGTCGGCCACTCCCGTTCCGGGCGCATTGGCGATGGCCACGTTGCCGGCCCGGTAGGCAGCGATCAGGCCCGGCACGCCGAGGGCGGAATCGGGCCGGAACACCAGCGGGTCGAGGAAGTCGTCGTCGATGCGGCTATAGATCACGTCGACGCGCTTGGGCCCTTCGGTCGTGCGCATGTAGACCATCTCGTCGCGCACGAAGAGGTCGCGTCCCTCGACCAGTTCCACGCCCATGCGGTCGGCCAGGAAGCTGTGCTCGTAATAGGCGGAGTTGAGGGATCCCGGTGTGAGGAGAACGACGGTCGGGTCCCAGGGGGAGCTCGCCGGCGCGACGGATTTGAGGGTGCCCAGGAGCTCGTCGACGTAGTTCTCGATCGGCCGGATGCGCTGCATGCCCACGAGTTCGGGGAAGAGGCGCATCATCACCTCCCGGTTCTCCAGCATGTAGGAGACCCCGGAGGGCGTGCGCAGGTTGTCCTCAAGCACGTAGAAGTCCTGGTCGTCGACCCGGACGATATCGATTCCCGCCACCTGCACGTAGATGTCGCTGTTCAGGGACAATCCATGCATCTGCGGGCGGTAGTACGGATTGAGATAGACGAGTTCCGGCGGCACGATCCCGGCGCGCAGGATCTCGCGCGCGCCATAGATGTCCTTGAGGAACATGTTGAGCGCCTTGACCCGCTGCTCGAGGCCACGGGCGAGGCGGGTCCATTCCTGGCCCGACAGGATGCGCGGGATGATGTCGAAGGGGATCAGCCGCTCTTCGGCCTCCGTATTGCCGTAGACCGCAAAGGTGATGCCGACCCGGCGGAAGAAGAGCTCCGCCTCCTCGCGGCGGTGTTCCAGCAGTTGCGGCGGCGCCGATTTCAGCCAGTCCTGAAGAATGCGATAGGCATCCCGGCTGCGGCCGTCATGGCCGCTCATTTCGTCGAAGATCGCCTGTGCCGCCACCGGATCTCCTCAAGCCTTTCGAGGCGGACACCCGGCGCAACAATTGGCGCCGGGCCCGCAGAAAGGAAGCTTAGTTGCCTAAAACCTAGGGCTTCAAGCGAGACGAAGGGATAGAGGCAGGCAAAGATTGGTGAGAAAAATGGCAATTGCCCTTGCGGAAGGCAGGGTCGCCGACAGCTCAGACCGCAAGCGCGAATTCGAGCAGCACGGTTCTCTGCAGGGAGCTGAAATTGTCGTCGGAAATCAGGGACAGGACGATGTCGCCGCTGTCCCGATGGACGGCGAGCCCCTCCATGTTGTCGATCTGATGCGAGGCTTCGCTCTCGTAGAGGATGTCGCCGTCCACGCTGGCGCCGGCCTTGAATGCACCTGCCTCAATGCGGCGGAGACGGCAGCCGAAGCCGCCGAAGAGCGAGAAGCGGCGCTCCAGGATCACCGCATCGCCATCGGGCAGGAACGCGAGATCGGTGACGTTGTAGCCGTCCGAAAGGGCAATCTGAAAGGCGCCCTGCCGCGGCCCCGTGAGGATGAAGCCGCTGCCGCCCTCCGCGATCCCCACGAGGGCCCCGTTCAGGGGCGAGCGCTGGGGCGCGACGCCGAGGGCTTCCAGGCCGCCGTTGCTCGGCAGGTCCCGCAGTTCCTTCGGCACGGGAATGGGCACGCCACGGATGATGCTTCCCGTCGCCGTCCGCTCGAACCGGATGACCGCATGGTTGCGCTCGACGCCCACATAGGCGGCATTGCCGGCAAGCGCGAGGCTCTCCGTGTCGTAGTAGCGCGAGCGCCTCAAGGGAACGCCGTTGCCCAGGATCAGAGGCGAGAGCACCGGGCCGGACAGGCCCGACAGCCGTCCGTCCGACGTCTCGATCCGGGCTTTGAGAACCTGCGCATTGTCGGCCAGCGCGACGATGTCCTGGCCGCTCGCCGAGCGCCACAGGCCGGAGAAGCCGCCGAAGGCCGTCACCGGCGAGCGCAGAGCGACCCCGGAGCGGAACATCAGGGCCCCGAAGCGGCTGCGATCCGGATCGGTGGTGGAGAGCCTGCCGATCGGCCTCGCCTCCACGTCGATGGGCGTGGCGCCCCGGAAGGCCTGCGGGCGCTGCGCCAGGGCGACGCCCGTGCAGGCGAGCGTCGCCGCGGCAGCGCCCGCACCGGTCAGGAAGCCGCGACGGGTGAGCCTCAAGCGACGGCTCTACGGCGGGGCGCGCCCCTGGAAGCACCTCTGGCCGGCGGGCCGGCATTCTCCTCGAACAGCTCGGCGAGCTTCTCGGTCATGACGCCGCCGAGCTCCTCCGCGTCCACGATGGTCACGGCGCGGCGGTAGTAGCGCGTCACGTCGTGGCCGATGCCGATGGCGATGAGCTCCACGGGTGAGCGGGTCTCGATCTCCTCGATGATGAAACGCAGATGCCGCTCGAGGTAGTTGCCGGGATTGACCGAGAGGGTCGAGTCGTCCACCGGGGCGCCGTCCGAGATCACCATCAGGATGCGCCGCTGCTCGGGCCGTCCGAGCAGACGCTTGTGCGCCCAGTCGAGGGCCTCGCCGTCGATGTTCTCCTTCAACAGGCCCTCGCGCATCATCAGGCCGAGATTCTTGCGCGCACGGCGCCAGGGCGCGTCCGCCGACTTGTAGATGATGTGGCGCAGGTCGTTCAGGCGGCCGGGATTGGCCGGCTTGCCGTTCTGCAGCCAAGTCTCGCGGGCCTGCCCGCCCTTCCAGGCCCGAGTGGTGAAGCCGAGGATCTCGACCTTCACGCCGCAGCGCTCCAGGGTGCGGGCGAGAATGTCCGCACAGGTGGCCGCGACGGTGATCGGGCGCCCGCGCATGGAGCCGGAATTGTCGAGGAGGAGCGTCACCACCGTGTCGCGGAAGTTGGTGTCCTGTTCCTGCTTGAAGCTCAGGGGCTGGAACGGGTCCATGACGATGCGCGGCAGGCGCGCCGGATCGAGGGCGCCCTCTTCGAGGTCGAACTCCCAGGACCGGTTCTGCTGCGCCATCAGGCGGCGCTGCAGGCGGTTGGCCAGGCGCCCCACCACCCCCTGGAGATGAGCGAGCTGCTTGTCGAGATAGGCGCGCAGGCGCGTCAGCTCGTCCGCGTCGCAGAGGTCTTCCGCGTGGATGATCTCGTCGAATTTTGGGGTATAGGCCTTGTAGTCGGGCCCCCGCGCCTCGTTGGAACGGGAGGGCGGACGCCAGGATTCGCCGGCATCCTCCGAATCCGCCTCCTCGGATTCCTCGGGCAGCTCGCCGGAAGGACCGTCGGCCTCCTCCGTGGCACCATCCTCCATTTCGTCGCTCGAATCCTCGCTGATTTCCACCTCGGCGCGATCGCCCTGGCTCTCCTGCTCGGATTCACCCTCACCCTGCTGTTCCTGCTCCTCGGACTCGCTATCGTCCTCGTTCTCCTCATCCTCGGAGTCGAGCGCCGACTCGTCGGCCATGTCGAGGGAGGAGAGCAGGTCGCGGATCGAGCGGGCGAAGCTGCGCTGGTTCTCGATGTTCTTCAGCAGGCCATCGAGGTCGCGTCCGGCGCGATCCTCGATGAAGGCGCGCCAGAGATCGACGATCTTGGCCGCGGAGGCCGGCGGCTTCGCGCCGGTCAGGCGCTCGCGCACCAGGAGAGCGAGGGCGTCCTCCAGGGGTGCGTCGGCCCGATCGGTGATCTCCTCGTATTTGCCGCCGCGGTGGTAGCGGTCCTCCAGCATGGCCGAGATGTTGGACGAGATGCCGGCCATGCGCCGGGAGCCGATGGATTCCACGCGCGCCTGCTCGACCGCGTCGAACACGGCCCGGGCGGCCTGGCCCTCGGGGGCGAGCTTCCGGTGCAAGGTGGTGTCGTGGCAGGCGAGGCGGAGCGCCATGGCGTCGGCATTGCCGCGCAGAACCGCCACGTCCTGCGCGGTCAGCCGCCGGGGCGGCTCCGGCAGGCGCGCCTTGTCCTGACCCATGAGCACCGGACGGTCGGACGCGAAGGCGACCTCGAGATCGGGCTTGCGGGCGATCGCCTTCATGGTGCCGGCGATGGAGCGCTTCAGCGGCTCCGCCGGCGCTTCCTTCTTCTCACCCGGCTTGCGGTTCGAGATGGACATCTTTGCCTGTCGCTTCCGATAAGCCCTTGTCCTGAGGAGGCCGAGGGCCGTCTCGACGGACGCGAGCGCTTCCAGAAATCCCCCGACCCGGCATCCTCGTCCTTCGAGAGGCTCTGCTCCTCACGATGAGGATGCCCGATCGTCGATTAGCTCAGCACCATGTTCACGGCGCTCTCCGGCAGTTCCTTGCCGAAGGAGCGCTGGTAGAACTCCGCCACGAGGGCGCGCTCGAGCTCGTCGCACTTGTTGAGGAAGGTGACCCGGAAGGCGAAGCCCGTGTCGCCGAAGATCTCGGCGTTCTCCGCCCAGGTGATCACCGTGCGCGGGCTCATGACCGTCGAGAGATCGCCGTTCATGAAGGCCGAGCGGGTGAGGTCGGCCACGCGCACCATCTTGTTGACGATGTCCCGGCCGGACGCATCCTCCTGGTAGTGCTTCGCCTTGGAGAGGACGATGTCCACCTCCTTGTCGTGCGGCAGGTAGTTGAGCGTCGTGACGATGGACCAGCGGTCCATCTGGCCCTGGTTGATCTGCTGCGTGCCGTGATAGAGGCCCGAGGTGTCGCCGAGACCCACGGTGTTGGCCGTGGCGAAGAGGCGGAAGGCCGGGTGAGGCCGGATCACGCGCTTCTGGTCGAGGAGCGTGAGCTTGCCCGACTGCTCGAGCACGCGCTGGATCACGAACATCACGTCCGGGCGGCCGGCGTCGTATTCGTCGAACACGAGGGCCACGTTGTTCTGCAGCGCCCAGGGCAGGATGCCGTCCTGGAAGGCCGTGACCTGCTTGCCCTCCTGCAGCACGATCGCGTCCTTGCCGACGAGATCGATGCGCGACACGTGGCTGTCCAGGTTCACGCGCACGCAGGGCCAGTTGAGGCGGGCGGCCACCTGCTCGATATGGGTCGACTTGCCGGTGCCGTGATAGCCCGTGATCATGACGCGGCGGTTGCGCGCGAAGCCCGCCAGGATCGCCAGCGTCGTGTCCCGGTCGAACAGGTAGTCGGGATCGAGATCGGGCACGTGCCCCTCGGCCTGCGAGAAAGCGGGAACTTCCAGATCCGAGTCGATGCCGAAGACCTGTCGCACGGACACCTTCATGTCAGGCAGAAGGGTCGCTGTCTCGGTATGTGCCGTCATAGGGGCCTCTCGGTCTTTGAAGGGTGTCTCTCAAATGTCATGGGCTTCTTAACCTCCATGACGGAATGGCGCAATTTCCTAATGCGCCTAGCAGCTTTGCCTGAAGCGGTATCGGTTCAGCACAGGCCGGCGGTCTTGAGGGCGTCGTGCGCCTTGATGATGTCGCGCAGGCGCTCCTCGAAGGAACGGTCGCCCCCGTTCGCGTCGGGGTGAAAGCGCTTCACCAGGGCCTTGTACTGGGCCTTAATGGTGGGGCCGTCGGCGGTCTCGTCGAGGCCCAGGATGTCGAGGGCCCGGCGCACCGCTCCCGTATGGCGCGGCCGCTTCGGCTCGGGCCGCGCCCGGCTGGTCCTGGCCTGGGTGAAATCCTCGCCCTTGAGAATGCCGAGGGGATCGAAATAGCCCCAGTCCCGCGGCTCCGCCTTGGCGCCCTGCTCCTCGCTCTGGCCGGAGGCGTTCATGCCCATGGTCCAAGTCGGGCGATGGCCGATGATGGAATCCTTCTGGAAGGCGGCCACGGCCGAGTCGGACATGCCGGCGAAGTAATTGTAGGAGGCGTTGTATTCGCGCACGTGCTGGAGGCAGAAGCGCCAGTACTGGCCCTCCCGGTCACGCCCCTTGGGCGCGCGGAATTCCCCTGCCGCCTTGCAGGAGGGGTGCTCGCACACGGGTCCCTTGGCCTCCTGCGGTTCCTCGCAGGAAGGCTTGATCCGGATACGGTCGAAAAGAGGCGAGTTGAGATCCATGATTCAGCGATTATGAGTGGCTTGGGGCCTTGAGCCAAGGCCTGAACGCTTTTCGCCGCAGACCCGTTCAAAAAGGTTTACAAATCAGCATGACCCTTCAGCACTGGATCACACGGACTTTGCAGGACAGCCTGCAGCCGGCCGAACTGACCGTCACGGACGAATCAGAAAAGCACCACGGCCACGCCGGCTGGCGAGAGGGCGGAGAAACTCATTTCCAGGTTTATATCGTGTCGGAGGCCTTTTCCGGCAAGAGCCGGGTCGAGCGTCACCGGCTCGTCAACGACACCTTGAAAGGCGCCTTCGACCGGGGCCTGCACGCCCTGGCCATCCAGGCCAAGGCGCCGGGAGAATAAGCGAAAGCCGCTGGCTTGTCATGGCCGGCCCTGACCCGGCCATCCCGATCCGGTGAAGCGCAATGCCTCAAGCAGACGGGATCAGCGGGTCAAGCCCGATGATGACGAAGCCGTGCGGCTTCGTCATTTGATCCGCTCGAGCACGCTCACGTAGTTCGCCACCGCGGCCCCGCCCATGTTGAAGACGCCGCCGAGCACCGGGTTCTTCACCTGGATGCCGCCGGCCTCCTCGCAGAGCTGCATGGCCGAGAGCGCATGCATGGAGACGCCGGTGGCGCCGATGGGATGGCCCTTGGCCTTGAGGCCGCCGGAGGGATTCACCGGCAGCCTGCCGTCGCGGTTCGTCCAGCCTTCCTTGACGGCCGTCGCGCCCTGGCCGCGCGGGGTCAGGCCCATGGCCTCGTATTCGATGAGCTCCGCGATGGTGAAGCAGTCGTGGGTCTCGACAAAGGACAGATCCGTGAGCTGGATACCCGCTTGAGACAACGCGCGCCGCCAGGCTTCCGCGCAGCCCTCGAACTCGATGATGTCGCGCTTCGACATGGGCAGGAAATCCTGCGCGTGGGCCGTCGCCCGGAAGGCCACCGCGCGCTTCATCCGCAACGCCGTCTCGGTATCGGCCAGCACCAGGGCGGCGGCGCCGTCGGACACGAGCGAGCAGTCGGTGCGCTTGAGGGGACCGGCCACGTACGGATTCTTCTCGCTCTCGGCGCGGCAGAAATCGAAGCCCAGATCCTTGCGCATCTGCGCATAGGGATTGTCGACGCCATTCCTGTGGTTCTTGGCCGCGATCAGCGCCAGGGCGTCGGACTGGTCGCCGTAACGCTGGAAGTAGGTGCCGGCGATCTTGCCGAACACGCCGGCGAACCCGCCCGGCGTGCCGCCGTCCTCGGGCAGATAGGAGGCCTTGAGCAGGATGTTGCCGATCTCGGGGCCGGGCGTCGTCGTCATCTGCTCCACGCCGACCACCAGCACGGTCCGGGCGCGCCGCGCCTCGATGGTCTTGATCGCCTGATGCACGGCCGCCGAGCCGGTCGCGCAGGCATTCTCGACCCGGGTCGCCGGCTTGAAGCGGAACTTGTCGCTGGCCTGGAACACCAGGGAGGCGGTGAAGTCCTGGGCCGAGAAGCCGCCGTTGAAGTGGCCGAGCACCACTTCGTCCACGTCCTCGGGCTGAAGCCCCGCATGGTCCAGCGCCTCGTTGGCGACGCGGACGATCAGGCTCTCGACGGTCTCGGTGTCGAGCTTGCCGAACGGGGTATGAGCCCAGCCGACGATGCAGGCGGTCATGGATGTCTCCTCGGGGATTGTCTTGTTGGACGACAAGGTGGCCCTCTTTGCGGCTTTCAGCAAGTCGGGCAGGCGATGGCAGGTCTGCGCCGAGCTCAAGGCCTCAACCTGCTTCCAGGCCTTGAGCTCGGCGCAGACCTGTCGTTCATCGATCCGTGACGCGAATCAGGAAGGACGATCCCATGCGACTGTGTGTCTTCTGCGGCTCCAGCAGCGGCCACGACCCGGTCTATCTCGAGGCAGCCCGGTCCCTCGGCGAGACTATGGCCGCCCAAGGCATCGAACTGGTCTATGGCGGCGCCTCCGTGGGGCTCATGGGGACGGTGGCGGACGCCGTCCTGGGACGGGGCGGCCACGTGACCGGCGTGATGCCGCAGGCGCTGGTGGACAAGGAGATCGCCCATGGCGGATTGAGCGATCTGCGGGTGGTGGGCTCCATGCACGAGCGCAAGGCCCTGATGGCGGAGCTCGCCGACGGCTTCGTCGCCCTGCCCGGCGGGCTCGGCACCTTCGAGGAGTTGTTCGAGGTCTGGACCTGGGCGCAGCTCGGCTATCACCGCAAGCCCTGCGCGCTCCTGAACGCGGGCGGCTTCTACGACAAGCTGACCGACTTCCTGGACGACGTGGTCGATCGTGGCTTCGTGAAGCCGGTCCACCGGGCGATGCTGATCGTCGAGAACGAGCCCGCCGCCCTGATCGAGGCCGTGCGCGCCTATGAACCGCCCAAGGTCGACAAATGGATCAAGGCGGGCGAGCGGTGATCGAGATCGTCGCCGCCCTGGTACGCGACGGGCGCGGCCATGTCCTGCTCGTGCGCAAGCGCGGCACGGAGAGCTTCATGCAGCCCGGCGGCAAGCGCGAGCCGGGCGAGGCCGACCTGCATGCCCTCGCCCGCGAACTGCGCGAGGAGCTCGGCTGCGGCCTCGTTCCGGGCTCCGCGACGAGCCTCGGCCTCTTCGAGGCGCCGGCGGCGAACGAGCCAGGGCGGCAGGTGCGGGCCGCCCTCTACGCGGTGAGGCTTGCCGGCGCGATCGTCTGCCAGGCCGAGATCGAGGAATACGCCTGGATCGACCCGCGCGATCCGGGCGACGTTCCGCTCGCCCCTCTCACGCGGGACGCCATCCTGCCGCTCGCCCTGTCCCTGGAGGAGACCTGTCAGGCCTTGTAGGCCCCCACGCCCTCGCCGAGATGGGCGTTGTTCGCCTCGCGGATCCTGGCCGCCTCCTCGTCGTAAAGGAAGGGCAGGAAGGCGAAGCGGCGGCCCAGCGTGACGCGCGACACCGCATGGAGCAGCGGGCACGAGAACACCACGGCCCCGCCGGGCGGAGCCTTGTAGCTGCGTGGTCCGAATTCCGGGAAGCTGACTTCGCCGCCTTCGAAATCGCCGTTGAGATTGATGGAAACGGCGAAGCGGCGATGGGCCGTGCCGCTCGTCGTGTTGTCCCGGTGCGCCCGGAAATGCCCGCCGTCCTCCGCCGCGTAGCAGGAGACGATGTAGCGCTCCATGCGGGTGGGCTTGAAGAAATGCACCCGCTCGATTTCCGGATTGATGCGACGGAGGATGCGGTGCTGCACCTGCCGGATCAGGTTCGCATCCTCGATCGTGTAATCCTTGCGCCGCTTGTGGTTCGGATCATGGACCGCGACGGTCTTGCCGCCGACTTCCCGCATGAAGCCCGATTCCTGCCCGCCATGCCGCTCGTAGAGACCGATCAGGTGTTGGCAGAATTCGGGCTCGAACACGTCCGGGATGACGAGCACCGGCGCCGGCATCTCAAAGCCGGCGAACCGCTCGACCGGCGGCAGGGCCCGCAAGTAGGCCATCACCTTGTGGCGGTCGCTCCCGTCCGGCTCGAAGGGGAAGACGGCGCGCACGCGCAGGGTCGGATTGAGCACCATCCAGAAGCGTCGGATCGGGATCTGCGACGGACCCTCCGGGCTGTTGCGCGGAAGCGCCCCGTAGAGGCGCCCGACGGCGCCGTCGAAATCCCAGAAATGACGGATGCCCGGGACGATCTGCTTGGCCCGCGCTTCCGCCTCGTCCGACGGGTCGACGCTGACGCCGAAGATCGCGATCCTGTCGTCGTCGAACAGATCCCGATTCTCCTCCTGAAAGGACGCGAGGGTCGCGCGCCCGACCTTGTCCGAGCCCGTGCCGTAGAAGCACAGGACGACATAACGCCCGGCCACGGAATCGAAGCTGTAGTTCGGATTGCTGGACGAGTTCTGTTTGAACCAGGGTACCGGATCGCCGACCTGGAGGACGCGGTAGGCGGGTTGGGCGATCTCAGCGGCATCGGTCATGGGGAACAGGTCCGGACACGGTCACAGGAACGAAACAATGTTCATTAACACGCGTCTGCCGCAGCGACAAGCTAACGTTGCGCCCACAGGAGCAGCCCGACCCCCGCCAGGATCAGCAGCATGCCGGCCAGTTCCCGCCGGCTGGTCGTCTGCGCCAGGAAGCGGTGGGACACCGCCTGCGCCATGAGGAGTTCGACGAGGGCGAGGGTGCGCACGTTCGCGGCCGTGGTGAGCGCGAAGCCGATGAACCAGAACTGGGACGCGAGCGCGCCGAGGAAGCCTGCTCCAAGGGAAGGTCGCCAGGCCGCGAAGCTCGCCACCAAGGCCTTGCGGTCGAAGAGCCCGAGCCAGATCAGGAGGATGACCGTCTGCAACCCTAAGCCCCAGACAAGGGTCGTGGACGCCCGGATCAGGGCGGAGCCCCCGTCGAGCGACAGGATGGCGCCGCGAAAGCCAATCGCCGCCAGGGCGAAGAAGGCTCCCGAGGCGAGGCCGAAGAGAACGGGCTTCGGGCCGGACGAGGCGAGATTCGTGCCCGGCTTCACGGACATGAGCAGAACCCCGCCTGTCGCCACCAGGATCGCCAGCGCCATGGCGGGCGTCAGGTGATCCCCCAGCAGCACCAGGCCAAACAGGGCCACCTGTACCGGTTCCGTCTTCGTATAGGCGGTCACCACCGAGAAGGCGCGCTCCCGCATGGCCGCGAGCATGAGGGCCGTGGCCAGAATCTGCGTGACGGCGCCGGTGAGAGCATAGGCCAAAAAGCTTGCGTTCGGTCCCGGAACAACCTCTCCCGTCACGAGGTTCATCACGACCAGGGCCAGAAGCGCGAAAGGCAGGCCGTAGAGGAAACGGACCTGCGTGGCACCCACGGTTCCGATCGTCTCGGTCAGACGGCGCTGGGTGGCGTTGCGTCCGGTCTGAGCAGCCGCGGCGGCCAGGGTCACCGGAATCCAGAGAAGGGATGTTGTCATATCGATCTTCAAACCGCGCCGCTCTTGCCACTCTCTTGCCACGGATTTCGTTAAGAAGGGCGTACAAACAAGCAAAAATCGACCCAGCCTAGCCAAGGTCTAGGTTTGGGACTAAAAATGGCCCAGCTGACAGGCGGGGCTTGATCGAGATCCTCTCCTATCGTTGGACGAAGCCAAGGAGTCGTTCCGCATGAACGTTAGCCGAGCCCTCCGCGTGACAGCCTTTGCCCTTGCCGCCCTGATGGGTGGTTCGGCTCTGGCCGCCGGCGGCCCTGCTCTTGTCGTTGAACTCGAATCCGGCCGCGTGCTGCACGCGGAGCGGGCAACCGATCCCTGGTACCCGGCCTCGATCACCAAGCTGATGACCGCCTATGTGGCGCTCGACAAGGTGCGCTCCGGCCAGATGAGCATGGAGACGCTTCTGACCGTCACCGACGGTGCGGCGGCCCTGCCCCCGTCCAAGATGGGCTTCAAGCCCGGCACGGAGATCCGCCTCGACAACGCCCTCAAGATCATGATGGTGAAGTCGGCCAACGATATCGCGGCGACCATCGCGGAAAACATCGGCGGCTCGATCGACGGCTTCGCCGAGCTGATGAACGCCCATGCCCAGCGTCTCGGCATGATGAGCAGCCATTTCGCCAACCCGCACGGCCTGCCCGACGACCGCAACCAGACCTCGGCCCGGGACATGGCGGTTCTGGCCCGGGCGCTGCTGCTGGAATTTCCCCAGTACCGGGATCTGTTCGACATCGGGGCGGTACAGTTCGGCCGGCGCATCATGCGCAACACCAACGGGCTCATCGGCCGCTATCCGGGGGCCGACGGGATGAAGACCGGGTTCATCTGCTCGGCCGGCTTCAACGTGGTGGCCAGCGCCACCCGCAACGGCCGCCACCTCATCACGGTCGTGCTCGGCGCCCCCTCGGCCAACGAGCGCACCATCAAGGCGGCCGAGCTGTTCGACCGCGGCTTCAGCAGCAAGGTGAACTTCACCAATCCGGAACTCGCGGCCCTGCCCGCTTCGGCCAATGCCACGCCGCCGGACATGCGTCCGGTCATCTGCGACCGGCGCGGACCGATGCCGCAGGAAGAGGATGCACCGGCGGTCGCCGAGACCGACAGCAACATTCCGAACCTGTTCTCCTCCGAGGTGATGGCCTTTGCCGGAGCGACGACGGAAAAGCCCGTACGCACCGTGCTGGGGCCCCGCACGGCCGTCGAGCCCGAGCGCGTGTGGATCGGGCTCAATCCTCCCTCGGAATCCGAACTGGCCGCTCAGGCGGCCGCGGAAGACGCCGCCGAGCAGGCCCGTAAGGCGAAGACCAAGAAGGCAACCGCCTCCAAGAAGGCGCCAGCCAAGGGATCTGCTCCGAAGGACGCGGCCGACAAGGCGTCGGACGACCAGGCCGACGACAAGGAGCCCGTGAAGACGACGGCGAAAGGCAAGGATCAGCCGCGCGCCAGCGTCGCGGTCAAGCCGGTGACCGGCTCCTCGAAGCCGGCCGCCAAGACGCCTGCGGACAAGACGCCTGCCGACACGAAGGCGAAGGCGCCTCAGAAGGCGGACGCCGCCGCAAAGCCCAAATCCGTCGCGAACTGATCCGCGACGCCCTCATGTCCTGCGACGCCCGGTCATCGACCGGGCGTTTTGCCTGATCCCTTGCTTTTGCGGGCGATCCGCGCGAACGGTGCGGAGACTTGAACCTCAAGGTCGCGATGACCCGCTCCTCTTCTCCAGCCAACGGCCTGCTCTTCGCCCTCACGTCGGCCGGCCTCTACGGCTTCAACATCGTCTATGCGCGCATCGCATCCTTCACAGGGGCGAGCGGGTCGGCCATCGTGGTCTACCGGGTTCTTTTGATGCTCGTCCTGGTGGGCCTCGTCGCCGCGATCCTGCGAAGCTCGCTCGCGATGGAGCGGGAGGAACGAGGCAAGCTGCTCCTCGTCGGCGTTTCCAGCGCCCTCCAGGGCATCGGCTACCTCTCGTCCGTCGCCTTCATTCCCGTGACGGTCGCGGCTGTGGTCTTCTACACCTATCCCATCATCATCGTCCTCGTGAGCCCCTTCGTGGAGAAGACGCCGCTGACGCAGGCCCTCGTCGCAATCGTCGCCGTCGCGACCCTCGGGGTCTGCCTTGTTGTCGGACCGGCCTTCTCCGACCTCGACTGGCGCGGCCTCGCGCTCGCGTTCGGGGCCAGCATCGCGACGGCCGTCCAGTTCTTCGCGGCCGCGCGCTGCACCAGGACCGGCGTTGTGGCGAAGGTGTTCTGGATCCAGTTGATCATCCTGCCCACCGCCATCCTCGTCAGCCTCGCGACCGGCCAATTGGCACCCCCGTCGATCCTGGCCCTCGCGCCCTTCGCCGTCACGATGACGATCGCCGGCTACGTGGGCGGGTTCGTCCTGCAGTTCCTGGCGCTCGGGCGCATCTCGGCCGTGGCGGCCGGAATCCTCTATTGCGCCGAGCCGGTCGTGGCCGCCGTGTCCTCGGCCCTGATCCTCAACGAGACCCTGGCTCCCCTGCAGATCGCCGGCGGGGCTCTTGTGCTGGCCGCTATCGTGGCCAACGTTCTCCTGGAACAGCGCCGCCGCCTGAAGGACGCCGCCCTGGTGCCGATTGCCGATTGACAGGATGACCGCCATGACCCCTCCCGCCCTGATCCCGCTTACCATCCTCACCGGCTTCCTGGGCTCGGGTAAAACCACTCTGCTCAACCGCCTCCTGAAGGATCCGGCCCTGCAGGACACGGTGGTCATCATGAACGAGTTCGGCGAGATCGGGCTCGACCATCTCCTGGTGGAGACCGTCGACGAGGGCATGGTGCTGCTCTCCGCCGGCTGTCTCTGCTGCACCGTGCGCGGCGACCTCATCGCGACCCTCGAGGACCTCCTGCGCAAGCGCGACAACGACCGCATCCTGCCGTTCAAGCGCGTGATCATCGAGACCACGGGCCTGGCCGATCCGGCGCCGATACTGCACGCGGTGCTCTACCATCCCTATCTCTCGCTGCGTTACGCCGTAGAAGGCGTGGTGACGGCGGTCGATGCGGTCAACGGCGCCGCAACCCTGGATGCGCATCGGGAAGCCGTGAAGCAGGCGGCCGTCGCCGAGCGCATCGTGATCACCAAGACCGATCTCGTTCAGGACCCGGACGGCCTCGTCCGCCTGCACGAACGGTTACGCCAGCTCAACCCGGGCGCTGCCCTTCTGGCCGCGGATGCTCCGGCCGAGGCGGTCGTCTCGGGTGGTCTCTTTGGCCTCGACGGCAAAATCGGCGACGTGGCCGAATGGCTGAAGACGGAAGCCGTGGAGGCGGCGGAGCACGCGAGCCATGCGCACCAGCACGGACATCACCATCATCCCGGGCAGGACCATCACCATCATCACGACGTGAACCGGCACGATGACAGGATCCGGGCCTTCTGCCTCACCAGCGATCAGCCGGTCCGCCAGGGCACCCTCGACATGTTCCTCGACCTTCTGCGCTCGTCCCAGGGCGCAAAGCTGTTGCGGGTGAAAGGTCTCGTGGCGCTCGCGGAGGATCCGGATCATCCGGTGGTCATCCACGGCGTCCAGCACGTAATCCACGTTCCGGCCGTTCTGCCGCGCTGGCCGAGCGCCGACCGGCGCAGCCGCCTCGTCTTCATCGTGGACGATCTGGAGCGGGACACCGTGGAGAGGCTTTGGAACGCCTTTCTCGGGCGCCCCGCCGTCGACCAGCCCGACGCGGCGGCGCTCTCCGACAATCCTCTGTCGTTGCGGAGGTGAACCCTGGTTCGCTCCCTCCGAAAGAAGGAGACTAGGCCGCCATCTGTGAGCGCTGGGCCCAGCCGGTCATCGAGCGCTCCACGGCGGCCGTGATCGCGTACATGATGACGCCGAGAACCGCCAGGACCACGAGGGCGGCCCAGACGAAGGGCACCTCGAAGGCGGCGGATGCGCGGGTGAGCAGGTTGCCGATGCCGACATTGGACGCGTTCTGCTCGCCGATGACGGAACCAACATAGGCGAGCGTGATCGCCACCTTGAGCGAGCCGAAGAAATACGGCATGGCCCGGGGCACGCCGACCTTGAATACGATGTCGCGCTTCGAGGCCCCGAGCGCCCGCAGCACGTCCTCCATTTCGGGCTCCACCGTCGAAATGCCCGTTGCGACGTTCACCACGATGGGAAAGAACGAGATCAGGAAGGCGGTCATCACCGGCGGCACCCAGCCGACGCCGAACCAGAACACCAGGATGGGCACCACGGCGACCTTGGGGATCGAGTTGAAGCCCACGAGCAGCGGGTACGAGCCGGCATTGATGAGTCGCGAGGAGCCCAGCACCATGCCGAGCAGCAGGCCGAATCCCACCGCGAGGCCGAAGCCCGCCAGCGTCATCCAGAGGGTGTGCATGGCGTGATAGGCGAGCTGGGTCCGATACTCCCATACGGCGAGCAGAATCGTGGAGGGCGCGGGCAGGATGAAGCTCGAGATCCTCAGGGCGTGGCAGAGAACCTCCCAGAGCACGAAGAAGCCGATGGTGAAGACCCAAGGGGCGAGAGCGAGCTGGTTCTTGGTTTTCATGGATCTTTCACGCCGCCTGACGCGCCTTCGCAATGTGGCCACGCAGTTCATGGACAAGTTCGGAGAATTCCGGCGTATAGGTGATTTCGAGATCGCGCGGCCGTGGAAACGGCACCTCCTTCTCGGCGACGATCCGGCCCGGCCGGGCGCTCATGCAGAAGATCCGGTCCGCTAGGAACGCGGCCTCGCGCAGGTCGTGGGTGACGAGAATGATCGTGACCTTCTGGGCCGCGTGGAGATCGCGCATCACGCACCACAACTCCTCGCGGGTGAAGCTGTCGAGGGCGCCGAAGGGCTCGTCGAGCATCAGGAGCTTCGGCTCGTGGATCAGGGCGCGGCACAGAGAGGCCCGCTGCTGCATGCCGCCCGAGAGCTGCCAGGGAAATTTGTGCCCCTGCCCAGTCAGGCCTACCTGGGCGAGCAGGCTTTCGGCCTTCCCCACGTACTCCGCCTTGTGGCGGCGCAGCCGCGAGCGGTGTGGCTCGACGATCTCGAGCGGCAGGAGGATGTTGTCGAGCGTCGTCCGCCAGGGCAGCATGGTAGGGTTCTGGAAGGCCATGCCGGCAAGCTTGACGGGAGCTCCCACCTGCTTGCCATCGACGATCACCGTTCCCTCGCGGGGAAACTGCAGCCCGGTGGCGAGCTTCATGAGGGTGGACTTGCCGCAGCCCGAGGGGCCGACGATGGCGGCGAACTCGCCCTCGCCGACCTTGAGATTCAGGTTCCGGACCGCGGGCAGGCCGTCCTCGGCCCGGGCATAGACGTGGGTGACGTCATGGATATCGACGAAGGGTTTCATGAAGCCGTGCCGGTGAGCCAAAGAAAAAGCCCGGCTGTTGTAACGGCCGGGCTCAGCTGATCAGTTCACTTTGCGCTGGTCAGCGGCGGGCAAGAACTCCTCCGTGAACACGGCGCCGACTTCAGGTTTGTTCTTGTAGGTGAAGGTCAGGCCGATCTGGTCGAGGGCCTTGGCGAAGCGCTCCTTGTCGATGCCGCCGAAGCCGTTCTCCTTGACCCAAGGGGTGATCATGTTCTGCTCGAGCACCATCTTGAGGCGTTCGAGTTCCACGTCCTTCTTGGCCACGTCGTTGCGCTTGATGACCGAATCGACCGCGCTCGAGGGATCCTTCACCGTGTCCTGCACGCCCTTCATGATCGCGCGCAGGAGGCCCTTGACGGCCTCCGGCTTCTCCTGGGCGAATTTCTGCGACACGATGATGGTGTTGCCGTAGAGATCGACGCCGTAATCGCTCATGAGCATCACGACGATGTCGTCCGCCGGGACACCGCGCGATTTCAGGTTGATGTAGGACGACATGGAGAAGCCGAACACCGCGTCGACCTCTCCTTGCGCCAGCATCGGCTCGCGGACCGGGAAGCCCACGTTCTCGAACTTCATGGTGGAATCGTCGATCTTGTTGACCGCCTTGAAGATCGGCCATTGCGCATAGGCGCCGTCCGCCGCCGGGGCGCCCAACTTCTTGCCCTGCAGGCTCGACACCTCCTTGGTGATGCCGCGGCTCTTGCGCCCGATGAGCGCGAAGGGGGGACGATCGTAGATCACCATCACGGCCTTGATGTCGGCACCCGGATTCTCGTCGCGAAAGCGCACGAGGGAATTCACGTCGCCGAAGCCCGCGTCATACGTGCCGGACGCCACGCGCGAGATCGGCTCGCGCGAGCCTGCCGCCGGATCGATGGTCACGTCGAGCCCCTCGGCCTTGAAGTAGCCCTTGTCGATCGCAACTGCGAAGGGGGCCGCCGGCCCCTCCCAGCGCCAGTCCAGCGAAAACCTCACCGGCGTCTGGGCCTGGGCGGACGCGGATCCGAGGAGCACGGCCGCGCCGGCCAGCATCCCCGTGATCCACCTCGCCTTGGTCGAACGATCCGCAAACATCACCGTCACCTCTGATTGTTATGGCCCGGAGCCTCGTGGCGCTCTTTAGGGCCGCCTGCCCGGTTCCTGACCATGCAATCAGATCGGCTCTCCGGGTCAAGTCTCTTGGCCGGGCACCCCTGCCCTCAGGACGGGCATCTGACGGAAAATTGAGCAAAAAAAGTCGGGTTCCGCGCTCTTGACGGCCGGACGGGCTCTCCCCACGTTGGATCCCATCGGTGACCGGGCCCCTCTGGCAGGACGTGAGCACACGACTGCGATGTCGGAGCCGATGCTTGAACAGAAGCAATCAAAGGTCCGGTTATGCCAGAATTCCTGCTCATGGAATGGCTGGGGAAGCCCGTCTGGATGTGGACGGCTTTCCTGAGCCTTGTCGTTTTTCTCCTCGCTTTCGATCTCGGTGTCCTGAACAGGAAGGACCGGGAGCTCGGCGTGAAGGAGAGCCTTCTCCTGTCCGCCTTCTACATCGGCATCGCGACCGCCTTCGGCGCTTATATCTGGTGGTCGTTCGAGACCGGCCTGCTGGTGACCGAGGACGGCACGCATGCGGGCATTTCCTACTTCACGGGCTTCTTCATCGAGAAGTCCCTGTCGATCGACAACGTCTTCGTGATCTCGCTGATCTTCAGCTATTTCGCGATCCCCCGGAAATACCAGTATCGCGCCCTCGTCTGGGGTATCGTTGGCGTCATCATCCTGCGCGGCATCATGATCGCCGTGGGCGCGGCCCTGGTGCAGGAATACGCTTGGATGCTCTATCTCTTCGGCGCCTTCCTCATCGCAACGGGGATCAAGATGCTGATCGTCCCCGAGAGCGATCCCGACATCGAGAAGAACCCCCTTGTCCGTTTCCTGCGCAAGCACATGCGGGTGACGAACCGGCTTCACGACCAGCACTTCTTCGTGCTCGAGCCGGATCCGAAATCGGGCCGGATCGTCACCTGGGCGACGCCGCTCTTCCTGGCCCTCGTGGTGATCAACGTGGCCGACCTGATCTTCGCGGTGGACTCGGTGCCGGCGATCTTCGCGATCACCACGGACACCTTCGTGGTCTACACGGCCAACATCATGGCGATCCTGGGCCTGCGGGCACTCTATTTCGCCCTGGCCGCCATGGTGCACCGGTTCCACTACCTGAAATACGCCCTCGCCCTGGTGCTCGTCTTCATCGGCGGCAAGATCTTCTGGAACCAGCTTGTGGGCAAGCTCGATCCCACCATCTCGCTCGGCGTCACCCTCACGCTGATCGCCGGCGGCGTCCTCTACTCCCTGTGGAAGACGAAGGACGAGGAAAAGACGGTGGCCGGCTAAGGCACCTCCTGCGCGATCACCGGCCTTTCGCCGGTGAGGACGCCCACCACGTCATGGCCGGCCATGTGCCGGCCATCCCGACTGTCGGAAGCGCTCAGCCTCTCGCATCGGGACCACCGGCCCCAGGCCGGTGATGGCGGAAAGGCACGCCACGGTCATCACACGGGCAGCATCCCGTCGCTCTTCACCTCCTCCATGACCGCATAGGTGCGGGTTTCCTTCACGCCCGGCAGGGCCAGCAGGATCTCGCCGAGGAAGTGGCGGTAGGCGCCCATGTCGGCCACGCGGGTCTTGACCAAGTAATCGAAGCCGCCCGCCACCATGTGGCACTCGAGAACCTCGGGGGCCCGCTTCACGGCGGCGGCGAATTTCTCGAAGACGTCCGGCGTGGTCTTGTCGAGAGAGACCTCCACGAAGACCAGGAGCTCGAGGCCGAGCCGGTGCGGATCGAGCCTGGCGCCGTAGCCGGCGATGACGCCCTCCCGCTGCAGGCGCTTCACCCGTTCGCCCGTGGACGTGGGCGACAATCCCACCTTCTCGGCCAACTCCACGGTGGCGATGCGGCCATCGGCCTGGAGAGCTTTGAGGATCTTGCGATCGATCCGGTCCAAATCCGCCATTCGCACGGTCTTTCCAGCTTTTCTCCGCTCTTTCTAAGGCAAGACCCCAAATTTTGCCATCGAAGCGCGGTCTCAGGCCACCTATATTTCTGGAAACATCCAGAGGACATTCCGATGAGCCCCGCCCCCAACGCCGCCCTGCCCTTCAACCCACCTTTCGCGGAAGACGATAAGGCCCTCGCCGCCCGCCTTCTCGCGAGCGCGCGCCTCTCGCCGGAGCGGGAAAAGCGGGTGGACGAGCAGGCGACCCGCCTGATCGAGGCGATCCGCGCCAAGGGCGGCGGACTCGGCGGCGTCGAGGAGATGCTGCGGGAATACGCGCTCTCCACCAAGGAGGGTCTCGCGCTCATGGTGCTGGCCGAAGCGCTGCTGCGGGTGCCAGATGCCGCCACGGCCGATCGGCTGATCGAGGACAAGCTGGGCCAGGCCGACTTCGCCGGCCACGAGGCGAAGTCCGACGCATTCCTCGTCTCGGCCTCGGCCTGGGCGCTCGGCATCACGGCGCGGATCATCCAGCCCGGCGAGACCCCGGAGAGCATCCTGGGCCAGCTCACCAAGCGCCTGGGCCTGCCCGCCGTGCGCACCGCCACTCGCCAGGCCATGCGGGTCATGGGCAACCACTTCGTGCTGGGCCAGACCATCGACGAGGCTCTGAAGCGCGCCACCTCGTCCAAGGGCCGCCTCTACCGCTATTCGTTCGACATGCTGGGCGAAGGCGCCCGCACGGCCGATGACGCCCGCCGCTACTTCGATTCGTACGCCTCCGCCATCGACGCTATCGGCCGCTCGGCCGGCAACGAGCCGCTGCCGAACCGGCCCGGCATCTCGGTGAAGCTCTCGGCCCTGCACCCGCGCTACGAGGCCACGAGCCGCGAGCGGGTCATGCGCGAGCTGGTGCCGCTCGTGATCGAATTGGCGCAAAGGGCGAAATCCTACGATCTCAACTTCACCGTCGACGCGGAGGAGGCCGACCGGCTGGAGTTGTCGCTCGAGGTGATCGAGGCCGTGCTCGCCGATCCATCGCTCGCCGACTGGAAGGGTTTCGGGCTCGCCATCCAATCCTACCAGAAGCGGGCTGGATCGGTGATCGACGCGATCGCCGCCATGGCGGAGCGCTACGACCGCCAGCTCATGGTGCGCCTGGTGAAGGGCGCTTATTGGGACACGGAGGTGAAGCGCGCTCAGGAGCGCGGCCTCGACGACTACCCGGTCTTCACCCGCAAGGCGATGACGGATCTTCACTACATGGCCTGCGCCGAGAAGATGCTGTCCCTGCGGCCACGCATCTATCCGCAATTCGCCACCCACAACGCGCTCACCGTCGCGTCGATCATCGAGCGGGCCGGCGGCACGGAGGGCTACGAGTTCCAGCGCCTGCACGGCATGGGCGAGGCGCTCTATGCCCGCCTTCTCGAGGACAGGCCGGGCCTTGCCTGCCGGGCTTACGCGCCGGTGGGCGGCCATCGCGATCTTCTCGCCTATTTGGTGCGCCGTCTCCTGGAGAACGGGGCGAATTCCTCCTTCGTGTCGGTCGCGGCCGATACCGACGTGCCGGTGCAGTCCCTCCTGAAGCGTCCGGCGGACATCATCGTGTCGGCCGACAGGGCGCGTCACCCGAAGCTCCCGCTGCCGCGCGACCTCTATGGCCCTGAACGTGCCAACTCGCGGGGCGTGGAATTCGGTCACCAGGCTTCGCTCGATGCCCTCCTCGCGGAGATCAGGGCAGGCGGGCAGCAGAACTTCAAGGCGGTGCCGCTGATCGACGGCAAGGCCGCGTCCGGGGTCGCCCGGCCGGTGGTCAGCCCGGTCGACGGCAGCACCGTGGCCGGCCAGGTGACGGACGCCGCGCCGGAAACGGCCGACCGGGCGATGGCGGCCGCGCAGGCGGGCTTCGCCGGCTGGAGCCGCACGGACGCGAACACGCGTGCGAAAGCCCTCCAGCGGGCCGCCGATCTTCTGGAGGAGCGGCGCGGGGCGCTGCTGCACCTGTTGCAGGTCGAGGCCGGCAAGACCCTGGACGATGCGCTCTCGGAGGTGCGCGAGGCCGTCGATTTCCTGCGCTACTATGCCGTTCAGGGCCGCACCCTCTTCGGCGCCGGCGAGGCGATGCCTGGTCCCACCGGCGAGAGCAACGTGCTGCGGCTGCGCGGGCGCGGCGTGTTCGTGGCGATTTCGCCCTGGAACTTCCCGCTCGCGATCTTCCTCGGCCAGGTCAGCGCCGCGCTGATGGCCGGCAACGCCGTTGTGGCGAAGCCTGCCGAGCAGACGCCCCTGATCGCGGACCTCGCCGTGCGCATCCTGCACGAGGCGGGCGTCCCGAAAACGGCGCTTCACCTGGTGCCCGGTGACGGGCGTGTCGGCGCGCGTCTCGTGGAGCACAAGGATGTGGCCGGTGTGGTCTTCACCGGCTCGACAGAGGTCGCCCGCATCATCAACCGCACGCTCGCCGGCAAGGACGCCGCCATCGTTCCGCTGATCGCCGAGACCGGCGGTATCAATGCGATGATCGTCGACGCAACCGCGTTGCCGGAGCAGGTCGCGGACGACGTTGTCATGTCGGCCTTCCGGTCGGCCGGTCAGCGCTGCTCGGCCCTGCGGCTGCTCTGCGTCCAGGACGACGTGGCCGACCGCATGATCGAAATGATCGCCGGCAATGCCCGCGAGCTGAAGATCGCGGACCCGCGCGAGATCTCGACCCATGTCGGTCCTGTGATCGACCGCGAGGCGAAGGACAAGCTCGATGCCCATATCGCGGCGATGAAGACATCGGCGAAGGTGCGTTATGCCGGTGAAGCGCCTGCGGCGGGCACCTATGTGGCGCCGCATATCTTCGAGCTGAACAAGCCGCACGATCTCGCCCAGGAGGTGTTCGGCCCGGTGCTGCACGTGGTGCGCTACAGGGCGGACCGGCTGGAGGAGGTGCTGCGCGCGATCGAGGGCAGCGGCTACGGCCTGACGCTCGGCGTCCACTCGCGCATCGACGCGACGGTCGCGCGTGTCGTCCAGGCGCTGTCGGTGGGCAATGTCTACGTCAACCGCAACATGATCGGGGCGGTCGTGGGCGTGCAGCCCTTCGGCGGGCACGGCCTGTCCGGCACGGGACCGAAGGCCGGGGGCCCGCACTATCTCCTGCGCTTCGCCACCGAGCAGACGGTGACGATCAATACGGCCGCGGCGGGCGGCAACGCCAACCTGATCGCCATGGGGGAATAGGGCACGCGCTGGGTCGATCGCCCGGGTTACGCCTCTTCCTCGTCGTCGCCGGCCTTGTGCCGGTGATCCCGCTTGGTTGTAGGGCATCGCTCGTCGGGTCGGGATGGCCGGGACAAGCCCGGCCATGACGTGGTGTATCGGTCAGGCGGTGAAGTCGAAGAGGCCGACCATCTCCCACGGCCCGCCGCGATACCACCACAGGTCAAGCCCGAGCGCCTCGGCTTGAAAGGGCTGGAAGCTCTCCGTGAGATGTTCCAGGAGAGCCCTTGCCCGGGTGGGATCGACCTTGTTCTGCACGGTCACGTGCGGTTGGTGGTTCTGCCGGTCCTGGGGCTTGAGCCAGTCGTTCCACGTCAGCGCCAGGGCGCGACGCAGGTCGGCGAGGTCCGCGGAGTGGAGCGTATAGGCGACTCCGCGTCCGAGGGACCGAAGGCCTGTGACGGCGAGGGAGAAGGGCGCCCGACCGGTGATCGTCCGCTCGATGTCGCTCTGGATGGCGGGACGATGCTCGCCCGGCAGCGCATGGAACAGGGTGAGATGGGCCGGGATGAAGTTGCGGCCGGGCGGAAAGTAGCGCTGTCGCTGCGCGTCAAAGAAGGCGAATGAGCCTTCGTCGAGCCGGAGCGTGAGGATGAGCGGAGCGCTGACGGGGACCATGACATAAAAAACCCGGCTCGTGGCCGGGTTGTTTCAGTCTCAGAAGTTCAGCGCCGCCTTGGCTTCGCGCAGCTGGGCGATCGCCGATTCCGCCGCGTGCTTCGCGGCCGGCTCGTTGGAGGCGTCGTAGTGCATCTCGGCGGTCAGGATTTCCTGGTCGAGGATGTCCTGGGTCAGCTCTTCCTCGGGAAGGGCGCGCTCCGCCAGAACCGTGAGGCCGTTCTGGTTGATGTCGGCGAAGCCGCCGCGCACGAGAACCCGTCGTCCGTTGCCGGGCGTGCTGGTGATGACGAGGAACCCGGTCTTGAGGGTGGTCATCACCGGCGAGTGGCCGGCCAGAACCGTCATGTCGCCCTCGGTCGCCGGCAGCACGACGGCGTCCACGTCGCCGGAGAACAGGACGCGCTCAGGGGACACGAGTTCGAAGTTGAAGGTAGCCATCTGTGCTCCTCGTCATCCCGCGGCCACCGGGCGGTCGGGAATCGTTTGGGAGATACGCTTGGACACGAGCATCCCGGAGCGTGGGCGCACTGCTCCGGGATGACGTCTGGTTTGACTTAGGCCGCTTCGGCCGCCAGGCGCTGGGCCTTCTCGACGGCTTCCTCGATGGTGCCGACCATGTAGAAGGCAGCCTCCGGGAGGTGATCGTACTGGCCTTCGACGAGACCCTTGAAGCCCTTGATGGTGTCTTCGAGCGACACGAGCTTGCCGGGCGAGCCGGTGAACACTTCGGCCACATGGAAGGGCTGCGACAGGAAGCGCTCGATTTTTCGGGCGCGGGCGACGGTGAGCTTGTCCTCTTCGGAGAGTTCGTCCATGCCCAGGATCGCGATGATGTCCTGGAGCGCCTTGTAGCGCTGCAGCACCTGCTGGACCTGACGGGCGGTGTTGTAGTGCTCGTCACCGACGATGGCGGCCGAGAGCATGCGCGAGGTCGAGTCGAGCGGGTCCACGGCCGGGTAGATGCCCTTCTCGGCGATCGAGCGCGACAGCACGGTCGTGGCGTCGAGGTGGGCGAACGAGGTGGCCGGCGCCGGGTCGGTCAGGTCGTCGGCCGGCACGTAGATGGCCTGCACCGAGGTGATCGAGCCCTTGGTCGTGGTGGTGATGCGCTCCTGCAGGGCGCCCATGTCCGTGGACAGGGTCGGCTGGTAGCCCACCGCCGAGGGAATACGGCCGAGAAGCGCCGAAACCTCGGAGCCTGCCTGGGTGAAGCGGAAGATGTTGTCCACGAAGAACAGCACGTCCTGACCCTGATCGCGGAAGTTCTCGGCGACGGTCAGGCCGGTGAGTGCGACACGGGCGCGGGCGCCCGGGGGCTCGTTCATCTGGCCGTACACGAGGGCGCACTTGGATCCGGCGGCCGAGCCGTTCTCGCGGGGGTCGACGTTCACCTTCGACTCGATCATCTCGTGATAGAGATCGTTGCCCTCGCGGGTACGCTCGCCGACGCCGGCGAACACGGAGTAGCCGCCGTGCGCCTTCGCGACGTTGTTGATAAGCTCCATGATGAGCACGGTCTTGCCGACGCCGGCGCCGCCGAAGAGGCCGATCTTACCGCCCTTGGCGTAGGGGGCGAGAAGGTCGACTACCTTGATGCCCGTCACGAGGATCTGACCCTCGGTGGACTGCTCGGCGTAGGAGGGAGCCGGCTGGTGGATGGCGCGGGTGCCTTCGCCGACGATCGGGCCAGCTTCGTCCACGGGCTCGCCGATGACGTTCATGATGCGGCCGAGGGTGGCGGCGCCGACGGGCACCGAGATCGGCGCGCCGGTATCGGTGACTTCCTGACCGCGGACGAGGCCCTCGGAGGTGTCCATGGCGATGCAGCGCACGGTGCTCTCGCCCAGCTGCTGCGAAACTTCGAGTACGAGGCGGTTGCCGCCGTTCGTGGTCTCGAGAGCGTTCAGGATCTCTGGCAGGTGGCCGGCGAACTGCACGTCGACAACGGCGCCGATGACCTGGGTGATGCGACCGGTCGCTTTGCCGGCAGTGGTAGCGGTGTTGGCCATGATTGGCTCCTCTCGGATGTCGTCAGAGCGCCTCGGCGCCCGAGATGATTTCGATCAGTTCCTTGGTGATCATCGCCTGACGGGACCGGTTGTAGGTCATCGTCTGCTTCTTGATCATTTCGCCGGCGTTGCGGGTCGCGTTGTCCATGGCGCTCATGCGGGCGCCCTGTTCGGAGGCGGCGTTCTCGAGCAGCGCACGGAAGATCTGCACGGTGAGGTTCCGCGGCAGGAGCGTGGTGAGGATCTCGCCTTCCTCGGGCTCGTAGTCGTAGACCGCGTCGGTGGCACCGGCGCTGGCCTCGATCTGGGCCGGGATGATCTGCTGCGCCGTCGGAATCTGGGCGATCACCGAGCGGAAGCGCGAGTAGAACAGGGTCGCCACGTCGAACTCGCCCGCGTCGAAGCGGCCGAGGATCTTCTGGGCGATCTGGTCCGCCTGCTCGAAGCCGATCTGGCGCACCGCCCGCAGGTCGACGGACTCGATGATCTGCTCGGCGAACTGGCGACGCAGGATGTCGTAGCCCTTCTTGCCGACGCAGATGATCTTGACCGTCTTGCCTTCGGCGAGGAGCCGGTTGGCATGGTCGCGGGCGAGGCGTGCGATCGAGGAGTTGAACGCCCCGCACAGGCCGCGCTCGGCCGTGCAGACGACCAGCAGGTGAACGCGCTCGGAACCGGTGCCGGCTAGGAGGCGCGGCGTCTCGGGCCCGACCGTGATGCCGGACGCGAGGTTGCCGAGCACCACGGCCATGCGCTCCGCGTAAGGACGCGCGGCTTCCGCTGCGGTCTGCGCACGGCGCAGCTTCGCGGCGGCCACCATCTGCATGGCCTTGGTGATCTTCTGCGTCGCCTTGACCGAGGCGATGCGGTTACGAAGGTCTTTCAAGCTCGGCATCGAGCGGCCCTACCCTCTCCGGAAATCCGGCTGGATCTTACGAGAACGGATGTCTTTACGAGAAAGACTTGGCGAAGGTCTGGACCACGTCCTTGAGCTTCGCTTCCGAGTCGCTCGACAGGTCCTTCGAAGCCCGGATGGCGTCGAGGATATCGGCGTGCTTGCCGCGCAGGAGCGAGAGCAGCCCGTCCTCGAACGCCCGCACCCGGTTGAGGGGCAGGCTGTCGAGGTAGCCGTTCACGCCGGCGTAGATCACGGCGACCTGCTCTTCCATCTTCAGCGGCGAGAACTGCGGCTGCTTCAGGAGTTCGGTCAGACGCGAACCCCGGTTCAGGAGGCGCTGCGTCGTGGCGTCGAGGTCGGAGCCGAACTGGGCGAAGGCCGCCATCTCGCGGTACTGGGCCAGCTCACCCTTGATCTTGCCCGCGACCTTCTTCATTGCCTTCGTCTGGGCCGAGGAGCCCACGCGCGACACCGAGAGGCCGACGTTCACGGCCGGACGGATGCCCTGGTAGAACAGGTCCGTCTCGAGGAAGATCTGGCCGTCGGTGATCGAGATCACGTTGGTCGGGATATAGGCCGACACGTCGTTGGCCTGCGTCTCGATGACCGGCAGAGCGGTGAGCGAGCCGGCGCCCTGGCTGTCGTTGAGCTTCGCGGCGCGCTCGAGCAGGCGGGAATGGAGGTAGAACACGTCGCCCGGATAAGCCTCGCGGCCGGGAGGACGACGGAGCAGGAGGGACATCTGACGGTAGGCCACGGCCTGCTTGGACAGGTCGTCGTACACGATCACGGCGTGCATTCCGTTGTCGCGGAAGAACTCGCCCATGGCGCAGCCCGAGAAGGGTGCCAGGAACTGCATCGGAGCTGGGTCCGAGGCGGTGGCCGCGATGATGATGGAATATTCCAGCGCGCCTTGCTCTTCGAGAACCTTGACGAACTGGGCCACGGTGGAGCGCTTCTGGCCGACCGCGACGTACACGCAGTACAGCTTCTGCGATTCGTCGTTGCCCTGGTTGAGCGGCTTCTGGTTGAGGATCGTGTCGAGCACGACGGCGGTCTTGCCGGTCTGGCGGTCGCCGATGATCAGCTCGCGCTGGCCGCGGCCGACCGGGATCAGGGCGTCGATGGCCTTGAGGCCCGTCGCCATCGGCTCGTGCACCGACTTGCGCGGAATGATGCCGGGAGCCTTCACGTCCACGCGGCGGCGCTCGGTGGCCTGGATCGGGCCCTTGCCGTCGATGGGATTGCCGAGCGCGTCGACGACGCGGCCGAGGAGACCCTTGCCGACCGGCACGTCCACGATGGCGCCCGTGCGCTTCACGGTCTGGCCTTCGGCGATCTCACGGTCGGAGCCGAACACCACGACGCCGACGTTGTCGGTCTCGAGGTTGAGGGCCATGCCGCGCACGCCGCTCTCGAATTCGACCATCTCGCCGGCCTGAACCTTGTCGAGGCCGTAGCAACGGGCAATGCCGTCACCGACGGACAGGACCTGCCCGACTTCGGTGACTTCAGCCTCGGTACCGAAGTTCTTGATCTGCTCTTTGAGGATCGCGGAGATCTCAGCGGCTCGAATGTCCATCAGCGGACCTCTTTCATCGCTAGACGAATGGAATTGAGTTTGGTGCGCACCGAGGCATCCACCATGCGGGACCCCATCTTTACGATGAGACCGCCGATGAGGCTCGGGTCGATTTTGACGTCGACGGAGACGTCAGCCTTGGCGACGTCGCGCAGCGCCGCCTTGATTTCGTTCAGGACCGTGTCGGACGGCGCTTCCGCCAGGATGACCTGCGCCCGGACGATACCCTTGGCATCGGATTCCAGATTCTGGAAGGCGCGGATCATGTCGGGCAGCGCGAAGAGCCGGCGCTTGGACGCGACCAGGCGGATGAAATTGCCCGCAAGACCCGAAATGCCGGCCTTGTCGAGAATGGCCCCGATCGCGTTGGACTGCTCTTCGGCCGTGAAGATGGGATTCTGGATCAGGCGCTGCAAGTCTTCGCTGCCGCGGATCAGCTGATCGAAGCGGGCCAGGTCGCCGGAGACGGCATCCACGGCATTCGCTTCGCGAGCGAGTTCGAACAGCGCCGAAGCATAGCGCAATGCTACGCCCGACAGGAGGGGTCCTTCTTGCGAACCGCTTTGCGCCACGTAACCGTCTCTCTCGTGTCTTAACGGGCCTCGGACCGGGGCAGCCTGCAATTGAGGCCCTCGGGAAACCCGTCAGGTGTGGAAATGAGCCTGGGGCGGGAGCCTTCTCCGCCCGTCAGGCGAGGGTGCACTAGCATGGGTTTTCCCAGGGCGCAAGGCGAGCTGGGCCCTGTCTGGCCGGGAAAAAACCGAGCCGTCGGTTATGGTGAAGGCTCGCAGGAGCCGCGTCGGCGCAAAATGCTTCAAAGCTCCAGCGCGGCCACCTCGCAATTGGCCAGGAACCGCCCGGTGAGCCTGCTGAAGAAGGTGCCGTGCCCGACGACGGCGATCATCGCCTCCGGCCGCTCGGCGAGCCACTGCCGGAACCGCTCGACCCGCCCCTCGAAGACGTGAGGCGGTTCGGACACGAAGCCGCGCTCGTTCACCTCGCCCTCGCTGTGCCACCAAACCTCGTCCAGGTGACCGAAATGCAGGTGCGGAAAGTCCCGGGACAGCTGGGAGACCGCGCGGCCCACGTCGCAGCTGCTCTCCAGGTGCTCGCGGTGGAGGCACTCGACCAGGATCGGTGGGGCGGCCGGATGCGTCCCGAACAGGCCCATGGTGGTCTGGATCGCCCGGGTCAGGGGCGAGGTCACGACGAGTTCGTAGGGGTGCTGGCGCAGCTCCGGCGCCCGCTCGGCCACCTGCTGCTGGCCGAGTGCCGTGAGAGGCGCATCGAAATGGCCCGGATCCTCGCCGTGCTCGGCCCAATGGGCGTTGAAGGTGGATTGGCCGTGGCGGATGCAATGGACGATCTTGGTCATGGGCCCTGTCTTGGTGTTGGGAGTTCGCTTGATCACAAAAAGCTCTCGATTACAAAAAACTTTGGGGATCCACGTCGATGGACACGCGGGTATTGCCGCGGATCTTCGGGCAGCGGGCCATCCAACCCCGGAGATAGGCCTGAAGATCCACCTCGCGCTCGGTTTTCACCAGCAATCGGAAGCGGTAGCGGCCGCGGATGAGGGCGAGCGGCGCCTCGGCTGGTCCGAGCACCGTCACGCCGGGCGACGGCTCGGCCACGAGGGCCATGGCCCGGGCGTGCCCCTCCGCGGCCTCGCGGTCCTCGGCCGAGACGATCAGGGAGGCGAGCCGCCCGAAGGGGGGCAGGCCGGCCATCTCGCGCACCCGGGTCTCCTCCTCGTAGAACCGTTCCGCGTCTCCCGAGATCAGGGCCGCGATCACCGGGTGGTCGGGCTGCCAGGTCTGGACCAGCGCCCGGCCCGGCTTCTCGCCGCGCCCGGCGCGGCCGGTCACCTGCTGGAGCATCTGGAAGGTGCGCTCGGCGGCGCGCGGATCGCCCGAGGTGAGGCCGATATCGGCATCGAGCACGCCCACCAGGGTCATGAGCGGGAAATTGTGCCCCTTGGCCACAAGCTGGGTGCCGATGACGATGTCGAACTCGCCCGTGGCGATCGCCGCGAGTTCGGCCCGCAGCCGCTCGGTGCCGCCGGGAAAGTCGCTCGAGAGCACGATGCAGCGCTTGTCCGGGAACAGCTCCGCGGCCTCCTCGGCAATGCGCTCCACGCCGGGGCCGCACGGCACCAGCGAATCGACGCTGCCGCATTCGACGCAGGCGTGGGGCGTGCGCTCCACGTGGCCGCAATGGTGGCACACGAGGGCCCGTCGGAAGCGGTGCTCCACCAGCCAGGAGGAACAGTTGGGGCATTCGTAGCGGTGGGCGCAGGCCCGGCAGAGGGTGAGCGGGGCATAGCCGCGCCGGTTGAGGAAGAGGAGCGCCTGCTCGCCGCGCCCGACCGTATCCTCCACGGCACCCACCAGGGTCGGCGAGAGCCAGCGCCCCTTGGGAATGGCCTCCTTGCGCAGGTCCACGGCGCGGATCTGGGGCATGGAGCGGCCGCCGAATCGCTCGGGCAGGCGCACATGGCGGTAGCGCCCGCGCTCCACGTTGACCCGGCTCTCGATGGACGGCGTGGCTGAGGCGAGCACCACGGGGGCGTTCTCGATCCTGCCGCGGACCACCGCCATGTCGCGGGCATGATAATGCACCCCGTCGTCCTGCTTGTAGGCGGTCTCGTGCTCCTCGTCGACGATGATGAGGCCGAGATCCGCGTAAGGCAGGAACAGGGCCGAGCGGGCGCCCGCCACCACCTTCACGTCGCCCGCCGCGATGGCCGTGTAGAGCCGCTCGCGCCGGCGCCCCGTGACGCCCGAATGCCAGGTAGCGGGCTTGACCCCGAACCGGGCCGCGAAGCGGTCCAGGAACTGCGCCGTCAGGGCGATCTCGGGCATGAGGATCAGGGCCTGCCGGCCGGTGCGGACGGCCTCGGCCACGGCCTCGAAATACACCTCCGTCTTGCCGGATCCCGTGACGCCTTCGAGAAGAATCACGGGCGGATGCTCCTCGGCCATGGCGGCGACAATCTCCTCGGCCGCCGCCTTCTGCCCGTCGGACAGGGCCGTGTGGCCGAAACCCGGGTTGGGCGTCTCAGCGACGGGCTCGGCCAGCAGGGTGACCGTCTCGAGGGTTCCCTCGTCGATGAGCCCGTCGACGACGCCGTTGCTCACACCGGCCGCATGCGCGAGCTCGCTCTTGAGCCGCACCGCTCCGTCCTTGGCAACCTCGATCACCTTCTGCCGGGCCGGCGTCAGGCGCTTCGGCAGGGCGCCGGCCAGCCTCACGCCGACGCGGGCCACCTCCTGCCGGTCGGGATCCGGGATCTTGAGCCCCATGGCGAGCGCCGAGCCCTTGGGCGCCAGGGTGTACCAGGCGATCCAGTCCAGGAACTTGCGCATCCTGGGCGACAGGTTCGGCGCCTCGATCACGCCCGTGACCTTCTTCAGGTTGCCGCCCTGCCCCTCGCGCAGACCCCAGACGACGCCGGCCACCTCGCGGTTGGCGAGTGGGACCTGCACCACGTCGCCCTCCTCGAGGGCAAGGCCGTCCGGCACGGCGTAGGAATAGGCCGTGTCCAGCGCCAGCGGGATGAGGACATCGGCGATCTTGGCGGCCATCAGCGGGAGAGCGCGAACGAGGAGAACATGAGCGACAGCTTAGACCCGATTTTGCCTCTCGAACGCAAGTATGGTCCAGCTCACGCCCTGGCGGCCGCGCATGTCGGGAAACGCGTGTCTCGCGAGAAGAGCGAGTCCCAGCGACCCGGCCTGGGATATCAGAGGGTCGATGGGCACCTCGAACATCCTTCGGCCCGCCGGAACCGGTCCTTTTCGGACGGTCATGACGATTCTGCCCCGCGGGGCGAGCAGCTCCGCAAGATGCGGCAAAGCCCGGCTTCGCTCGCCCTCGTCGAGATGCATCCACACGGCCGTCATCAGGATGAGATCGAAACGCTCGCCACCGGCCCGCACCTGCGCCAGATCCGGCAGCCCGTCGTCGATCCAAACGATGGTCGGTTCGGCATGGAGGCGTTGAGCGTGACGGCGCAGCTCGGGCGTGGGCTCGACCGCATGGACCCGGAAGCCGCGCCGCGCCAGGGCCGCGGCATCGCGGCCCGTGCCGGCTCCGATGTCGAGGGCCCTGCCCGGCTCGGGCAGCAAATCGAGCACGGGACGATAGAGATCCTCGAAAACGAGGCTCTCGTAGGTCTCCACGAGACCGTCGGCCTCTTCGCCATACCCTTGGGTCCCCGGAAGGCTCATTCTGTCCTGGCTCACGCGCGGTCTCCCTGTTGGACTGACCGGGATCTTATCCCATCCGGTCGCGATGGGGCGTCGGTGCTTCACGTTTTGGCAAGGCGGCGAAGCGATACTGGGACCGTGACGGACGCAACGAATTCATCCTCCGTGCTCGATCTCGTTCTCCCCGGGGCGGATGACACCCGCCGCGAGGCGATGGCTTGGCTCGCCTCGCTGGCCAAGGAGCGGCGGCTCTCGGCGAAGACAGTCGAGGCCTACGCCCGAGATCTGCGCCAGTTCCTGGCCTTTCTGACCAACCATCTCGGCGAGCCGCCGAGCGTGAAGGGCATCCTGGGCCTGAAGCCCCTCGACATCCGCGCCTTCCTGGCCGCCCGGCGCATGGATCAGGTCGGCAGCCGCTCGCTCATGCGCCAGCTCGCCGCCCTGCGCTCCTTCGCCCGCCATCTGGAGCGGGAGGGCTTTGGGACGGCCTCGGCCTTCGCGGCAATCCGAACGCCCAAAGTGGACAAGAACCTGCCCCGTCCCCTCTCCGCCTCCGCGGCCGTCGCCGTGACGGATGTCGAGACGCGGATCTCGGAGAGCCGCAAGGCCTGGATCCTGGCCCGGGACGCCGCCGTGCTGTCGCTGCTCTACGGCGCGGGCCTGCGCATTTCCGAGGCGCTCGGGCTGCAGCGCCGGGACGCCCCGGTCGCTGGAATCGACACCGTCACGGTGACCGGCAAGGGCGGCAAGATGCGCAGCGTGCCGGTCATCCCGCCGATCCAGAGGGCCGTGGAGACGTATCTGCAACTCTGCCCTTACGCGATTCCGCCAGAGGGTCCGCTCTTCGTCGGCGCTCGGGGCGGGCCACTCTCGCCGCGCATCATCCAGCTCGCCGTGGAGGAGCTGCGGGGCGCCCTCGGCCTGCCGGACAGCGCCACGCCCCATGCCCTGCGCCATTCCTTCGCGACGCATCTTCTCGCCAAGGGCGGCGACCTGCGCGGCATCCAGGAGCTCCTGGGCCATGCCTCGCTTTCGACCACCCAGCTCTACACGAAGGTCGACGCCGCCCGCCTCATGGACGCCTTCAACGCGGCCCATCCGCGGGCCAGGGTGAAGAGCTAGAGCTCTTACTCTGCCGCCACGGGCTGGGCCAGCAGCTGCCGGGCCGCGGGGCCGATGTCTCCGGCCGTCCAGTGGGGACGGCAGACGGACACGTAGCGACCTTCGCCGCCGATCTCGACCACCTCGCCCGAGCGCACGGCCTCGCCGTTGCGGTCGTATTTCAGGATCATCGTGGCCTTGCGGCCGCAATGGCAGAGCTGCTTGATCTCCTGAAAATCGTCCGCCAGGGCCATCAGGGCCACGATCGCGTCGCTGAACAGGGTGCCGTAGACGTTGTTCTTGAGCCCATAGGCCATGACGGGGATCCTCAGCTCGTCGACGATCCAGGCCAGCTGGCGGATCTGGTCCGCCGTCATGAACTGGACCTCGTCGATGAGCACCGCCGTCACCGGCCGCCTGGCATGCTCCGCCGCCACGAGGGCGTCGATGGCGTCTTCCTTCCGCAGGGGAGTCGCGTCGGCCTCGAGACCGAGGCGCGACTTGACCTTGCCGATGCCGAACCGGTCGTCGATCACGCTCGTGAACAGCAGCACATGGCCGCCGTTCTCGATGTAATTGTAGCGGACCTGCAGGAGATGGGTGGTCTTGCCTGCGTTCATCACCGAGTAGAGGAAGTGGAGCTTTGCCATCCGGCAATCCTACATGTGGATCGCGCGCTTTTCGACCGCGAGAGCTGCTTCCTTCACAGCTTCCGCCAGAGTCGGATGCGCATGGCAGGTGCGGGCCATGTCCTCGGACGATCCCCCGAACTCCATGGTGATCGCCGCCTCGTGGATGAGGTTGCCGGCTTCCGGGCCGATGATGTGGACGCCCAGCACCTTGTCGGTGGCGGCATCGGCCAAGATCTTCACGAATCCGTCCGTGGTGCGGTTGACCTTGGCGCGGCCATTGGCCGTGAACGGGAACTTGCCGGCGTTATAGGCGGTTCCGGCCGCCTTCAGTTCCTCCTCGGTCTTGCCGATGGAGGCGACCTCGGGGAACGTGTAGACCACGCTGGGGATCACGTCGTAGTTCACATGGCCCGCCTTGCCGGCGATGATTTCCGCAACGGCAACACCCTCGTCCTCGGCCTTGTGGGCAAGCATGGGGCCGGCGATCACGTCGCCGATGGCGTAGATGCCCGTGACGTTGGTGGAGAAATGCGCATCCGTCTGGATGCGGCCGCGATTGTCGAGCTGAACGCCCACGCGATCGAGGCCGAGCCCCTGCGTGTAGGGCACGCGGCCGATGGCGACCAGCACCACGTCGGCCTCGATGGTCTCGGAGCTGCCGCCGGCGGCCGGCTCGAAGGTGAGCGTCACGCCGCTGCCGGTCTTCTCCACCTTGGTGACCTTGGAGCCGAGCTTGAACTGGAAGCCCTGCTTGGTGAGGATGCGCTGGAAGTTCTTGGCGACCTCGCCGTCCATGCCGGGCAGGATGCGGTCGAGATATTCAACCACCGTCACCTCGGAGCCGAGGCGGCGCCAAACGGAGCCGAGCTCGAGGCCGATCACGCCGGCGCCGATGACCACGAGACGCTTCGGAACGCTCTCGAGCTCCAGCGCACCCGTGGACGAGACCACGACCTTCTCGTCGATCTCGATGCCCGGCAGGCGCGTCACGTCGGAGCCCGTTGCGATGATGATGTTCTTCGTCTCGAGCATCTGGTTCGAGCCGTCCTCCGACGTCACCTCGATCTGGCCCGGAGCCGCGATGCGCGCGGTGCCGATGAAGGCGTCGATCTTGTTCTTCTTGAGCAGGAACTCGACGCCCTTGGTGTTGCCGTCGACGCCCTCCTGCTTGAAGGACTGCATGGTCTTGAGGTCGAGGGTCGGGGCGGACACGCCGATGCCGAGCCCGGCGAAGTGATCGCGCGCCTCCTCGAACATGTGAGAGGCGTGCAGCAGGGCCTTGGACGGAATGCAGCCCACGTTAAGGCAGGTGCCGCCATGGGTCTTGCGCTTCTCGACGACGGCGGTCTTCAGGCCGAGCTGCGCGGCCCGGATGGCGGCCACGTAGCCGCCGGGGCCGGTGCCGATGACGATGACATCGTAGGACATGGATTTACCCTCGCTGCGTCATCACCGGGTCCGTCCCGGCGATCCCGATGCGGTGAAGCGCGGAGCCTCTCCGATCGAGATGGCCGGGACACGCCCGGCCATGACGGATATGATGAAAACTTAGAGATCGAGGACGAGGCGGGCCGGATCTTCCAGCGCATCCTTGACCCGCACGAGGAAGGTGACCGCTTCCTTGCCGTCGACGATGCGGTGATCGTAGGAGAGCGCGAGATACATCATCGGGCGCACGACGATCTGGCCATTGCGGACGACCGGGCGATCCTCGATGCGGTGCATGCCGAGAATGCCCGATTGCGGCGCGTTGAGGATCGGCGTCGACATGAGCGAGCCGTAGATGCCGCCGTTGGTGATCGTGAAGGTGCCACCCTGCATCTCGTCGATGGACAGCTTGCCGTCACGGGCGCGGCGGCCGAAATCGGCGATCTTCTTCTCGATGCCGGCGACAGACAGGTCGTCCGCATCGCGCACGACCGGGACCACGAGGCCCTTCTCGGTGCCGACCGCGATGCCGATGTGGTAGTAGTTCTTGTAGACGAGGTCCTGCCCGTCGATCTCGGCATTGACGGCCGGAACGTCCTTGAGGGCCTGGATCACCGCCTTGGTGAAGAAGCCCATGAAGCCGAGCTTGGTGCCGTGCTTCTTCTCGAACACGTCCTTATACTGGCTGCGCAGGTTCATCACCGCGCTCATGTCCACGTCATTGAACGTGGTCAGCATGGCGGCGGTGTTCTGAGCGTCCTTGAGGCGGCGCGCGATGGTCTGGCGCAGCTTCGTCATCTTCACGCGCTCTTCCCGCTCGGCATCGACCGGAGCCGAGGGGGCGCGGACCTGGACCGGGGCGGCCTGCGCGGGCGCCGCAGCGCCGCCCGTGGCGATGGCCGCGAGCATGTCGCCCTTGGTCACGCGGCCGTCCTTGCCGGTGCCGGGAACGCCCGCCGGACTGACGCCGCTTTCGGCCGCGAGACGGGCCACGGCCGGTCCGTTGTCCCTGGACGCGCCGGCAGGAGCGGCCGCCGGAGCCGGGGCCGGCGCCGGAGCGGAAGCAGCCTTGGGCGCCTCCGCCTTCGGGGCAGCCGCAGGAGCCGCGGCGGCTGCCGCGCCGCCCTCCACGATGGAGCCGAGCACCGCGCCGGGGCTCACCGTCTCGCCGTCCTTGGCCACGATGTCGCCGAGGGTCCCGCTCGCGGGAGCGTTCACCTCGAGCGTCACCTTGTCGGTCTCGAGCTCCAGCACGGGCTCGTCGGCCTTCACGGGATCGCCGGGCTTCTTGAACCAGCGGCCGATGGTGGCCTCTGACACGGATTCGCCAAGGGTGGGTACGCGGATTTCGGTTGCCATGGATTACGCCTTAGGGACGGCCCTTCACAGAGGGTTCGGTTGATGGGTCGTCCGCAGGATGGCCTGCGGGACCAGGTGAATGTCATATCGGAAGCCGCCGCCGCCGGCGATCACGGGGTCGTCGCTCGTGAGGGCGGCCGCCGCGTCGGCGTCCTTCGCATCGATGATGGCGATGCCCCATATCCCGGCCGGATCGAGCACGGGCCCGACGACCAGGGCGATGCCCCGGTCGGCGAGATCCTGCCAGTACGCCGTATGCTTCTGCATCAGCTCCGCCTCGGACGGCGTCATGTCGCCCGGAAAGGTCGGCCGCGGAGGCAGAAGCTTGCAGAGATGGATCGGCACGGGTCGGGTCTCCGGTCGCGTCAGGCCGCGTAGGCCTCGTCGAGGAAGGCCTGCAGCTGGGCGGTGTGCTTGGACATGAGGCCCGTCGCCGTGGCCGCGGAGGCGGGACGTCCCACGTAGCGGGGGCGGTCCACCTTCGAGCCGGCCGTCTTGAGCACCCATTCGAGATAGGGCTCGACGAAGGTCCAGGAGCCCATGTTCTTGGGCTCTTCCTGGCACCACACCACGTCGGCCTTCTTGAAGCGGGAGAGCTCGGCCGCCACGGACTTGGCCGGGAACGGATAGAGCTGCTCGACGCGCAGCAGGTAGACGTCGTCGATGCCCCGCTTCTCGCGCTCCTCGAGCAGGTCGTAATAGACCTTGCCCGTGCAGATCACCACGCGCCGGATCTTGTCGTCCTTCACCAGCTTGATGCCCTCGCGCCCGAGCTGCGCGTCGTCCCGCAGCACGCGGTGGAAGGAGGTCCCCTCCGCGATGTCGGCGAGGCTCGACGTGCAGCGCTTGTGGCGCAGCAGCGACTTCGGCGTCATCAGGATCAGCGGCTTGCGGAAGTCGCGCTTCAGCTGACGACGCAGGATGTGGAAGTAGTTCGACGGAGTCGAGCAGTATCCGACCTGCATGTTGTCCTCGGCGCACATCTGCAACCAGCGCTCGAGACGGGCGGAGGAATGCTCCGGACCCTGGCCCTCGTAGCCGTGCGGCAGCAGGCACACGAGACCCGACATGCGCAGCCACTTGCGCTCGCCGCTAGAGATGAACTGGTCGAACACCACCTGCGCGCCGTTGGCGAAGTCGCCGAACTGGGCTTCCCACAGGGTCAGCGCGTTGGGCTCAGAGAGCGTATAGCCGTACTCGAAGCCCAGCACCGCCTCTTCCGAGAGCATCGAGTTGATGACCTCGTAGCGGGCCTGGTTCTCGCTGATGTGGTTGAGGTTGGTGTAGCGCTCCTCGTTCTCCTGGTCGGTGAGAACCGTGTGGCGCTGCGAGAAGGTGCCGCGCTCCACGTCCTGGCCGGAGAGGCGCACGCGATGGCCTTCGAGCAGGAGCGAACCGAAGGCGAGCGCCTCGGCCATGGCCCAGTCGAGTCCCTCGCCGGTCTCCAGCATCTTCTTCCGGTTGTCGAGGAAGCGCTGGATCGTGCGATGGAGATGGAAGCCCTCCGGGATCGTCGTGAGCGCCTTGCCGATCTGCTGCAGGGTCTCGACCGACACGCCGGTCTGGCCGCGGCGCGGATCGTCCTGATCCTCGCGCACGGCCTTCAGGCCGGACCAGCGGCCATCGAGCCAGTCGGCCTTGTTGGGCTTGTAATTGGACGCGATGTCGAACTCGGCGTCGAGCTTCGAGCGCCAGCTAGACTTCATCTCCTCGACCTCGGCCTCGGTGACGACCCCCTCCGTAACGAGCTTCTTGGAGTAGAGCTCGACGATCGCCGGATGCGACCGGATCTTGCGGTACATGAGCGGCTGGGTGAAGGCCGGCTCGTCGCCCTCGTTGTGGCCGAAGCGGCGGTAGCAGAACATGTCGATGACGACGGGCTTCTGGAAGCGCTGGCGGTACTCCGCCGCCACCTTGGCGGCGAACACCACGGCCTCCGGGTCGTCGCCGTTCACGTGGAAGATCGGCGCCTCGACCATCTTGGCCACGTCCGACGGATAGGGCGAGGAGCGCGAGAAGCGCGGATCGGTGGTGAAGCCGATCTGGTTGTTGATGATGAAGTGGATCGAGCCACCCGTGCGGTGCCCGCGCAGGCCGGACAGTCCCAGGCACTCCGCCACCACGCCCTGGCCGGCGAAGGCCGCGTCGCCATGGATCAGGAGCGGCATCACCGCGCCGCGGTTCTCCGGCGTGCAGCCGTGCTGGTCCTGCTTGGCCCGGACCTTGCCGAGCACCACGGGATCGACGATCTCGAGGTGGGACGGGTTGGCGGTCAGCGACAGGTGGACGTTGTTGCCGTCGAACGTACGGTCGGAGGAGGCGCCGAGATGGTACTTCACGTCGCCCGAGCCTTCCACGTCGTCGGGCGCGAAGGAACCGCCCTTGAACTCGTGGAACAAGGCCCGGTGCGGCTTGCCCATCACCTGGGTGAGCACGTTGAGGCGGCCGCGATGGGCCATGCCGAGCACGATCTCCTGCACGCCGAGATTGCCGCCGCGCTTGATGATCTGCTCGAGCGCCGGGATCAGCGACTCGCCGCCGTCCAGACCGAAGCGTTTGGTGCCGGTATAGCGGACATCCAGGAACTTCTCGAAGCCTTCCGCCTCGACGAGCTTGTTGAGGATGGCGCGCTTGCCTTCCTTGGTGAAGGTGATCTCCTTGTCGGGACCTTCGATGCGCTCCTGGATCCAGGCCTTCTCGACCGGATCGGAGATGTGCATGAACTCGACGCCGAGCGTCTGGCAATAGGTGCGTTCCAGAATGGCCACGATCTCGCGGATCGTGCCGAACTCGAGGCCGAGCACGTTGTCGAGGAAGATCTTGCGGTCCCAGTCGGCTTCCGTGAAGCCGTAATGGGACGGATGCAGCTCCTGATCGTTCGGACGGGGATTGATGTCGAGCGGATCGAGCTTCGCATGCAGGTGGCCGCGCACCCGATAGGCGCGGATCAGCATGATGGCGCGGATGGAATCGCGGGTCGCCTGCTGCACGTCGATCTGGCTGATCTCGACGCCCTTGGCCTGCGCCTTCGCCTTGATCTTGTCGCCGACCGCCTTCTCGACCTGGGCCCAGTTGCCGTCGAGGGCGGAGACGAGTTCGCCATTGGCGTGGATCGGCCAGTTGGGCTTCTCCCAGGACGGGCCGTTGGCCGCCTTCTCGACAGCCTGCTTGTCGTCCTTCAGGGCGCCGAAGAATGCCTGCCACTCGGCATCGACCGAGGAGGGATCCTTCTCGTAGCGGGCCTGCAGATCCTCGATGTAGGAGGCGTTCGCCCCGTAGAGGAAAGCGGTGTTCAGGAAGTTTTCGTTGGCGTCTTGGCGTGCCATGGCAATTGTCGATCCAAATGAGGGACGGCCGCCCCGGCGCCGGGGCGGCCCTGTGCTGGGTTATTGGCCCTTGAGAACCTCGACCAGGGTCTTGCCGAGGCGAGCCGGCGACGGGGACACGCGGATGCCCGCGGCCTCCATGGCGGCGATCTTGTCCTCGGCGCCGCCCTTGCCGCCCGAGATGATGGCGCCCGCATGGCCCATGCGGCGTCCGGGAGGAGCCGTGCGGCCCGCGATGAAGCCGACCATCGGCTTCTTGCGGCCCTTCTTGGCCTCGCGGGCGATGAACTCGGCCGCCTCTTCCTCGGCCGAGCCGCCGATCTCGCCGATCATGACGATCGACTCGGTCTTGGGATCGGACAGGAACATGTCGAGCATCTCGATGAACTCGGTGCCCTTCACCGGGTCGCCGCCGATGCCGACCGCGGTGGTCTGGCCGAGGCCTTCATTGGTGGTCTGGAACACCGCCTCGTAGGTGAGGGTGCCGGAGCGCGACACGATGCCGACGGAGCCGGGCTTGAAGATGTTGGCCGGCATGATGCCGATCTTCGACTCGCCGGCCGTCACGATGCCGGGGCAGTTCGGCCCGATGAGGCGCGACTTGGAGCCTTCCAGCGCCCGCTTCACGCGCACCATGTCGAGCACCGGGATGCCTTCGGTGATGCAGACGATGAGCGGGATCTCGGCCTGGATGGCCTCGCAGATGGCGTCTGCGGCGCCCGGCGGCGGAACGTAGACGACCGAGGCGTCGGCGCCGGTCTTCTCGCGCGCTTCCATGACCGTGTCGAACACGGGCAGGTTCAGGTGCGTCGAGCCGCCTTTGCCCGGCGAGGTGCCGCCGACCATCTTGGTCCCATAGGCGATGGCCTGCTCGGAGTGGAAGGTCCCGTTCTTGCCGGTGAAGCCCTGGCAGATGACCTTGGTGTTCTTGTCGATGAGGATGGACATCAGCTCGAAACCTTACTTTCCGCCGCGCACGGCGTTCACGATCTTCTGGGCGGCGTCGTCGAGGTCGTCCGCCGGGATCACGTTGAGGCCGGATTCGCGGATGATCTGCTTGCCCTCTTCGACGTTCGTGCCCTCGAGGCGCACCACCAGGGGAACCTGCAGGCCGACGGTCTTCACGGCGGCGATCACGCCGCGGGCGATGACGTCGCACTTCATGATGCCGCCGAAGATGTTGACCAGGATGCCCTTCACGTTCGGGTCGGCCGTGATGATCTTGAACGCTGCCGTCACCTTCTCCTCGGACGCGCCGCCGCCGACATCGAGGAAGTTCGCCGGCTCCTCGCCGTAGAGCTTGATGATGTCGAGCGTCGCCATGGCGAGGCCGGCGCCGTTGACCATGCACCCGATGGTGCCGTCGAGCGCGATATAGGCGAGGTCGAACTTCGAGGCCTCGATCTCCTTCTCGTCCTCTTCCGTGAGGTCGCGCAGCTCCATCACCTCGGGGTGACGGTAGAGGGCGTTCGAGTCGAACGAGATCTTGGCGTCCAGGCACTTGAGGTGCTGGTCCTTGGTGACGATGAGCGGGTTGATCTCCAGCATCTCCATGTCCTTCGCGATGAAGGCCTTGTAGAGCTTGGTCACCAAGTCCTCGGCTTCCTTGGCGAGCGACCCTTTGAGACCGAGCGCCTTGGCGACCGTGCGGCCATGGTGAGGCATCACGCCGGTCGCCGGATCGACCGAAAAGGTCAGAATCTTCTCGGGGGTGTCGTGGGCCACCTGCTCGATGTCCATGCCGCCTTCCGTCGAGACGACGAAAGCGACCTGGCCGGTGGCACGGTCGACGAGCATCGACAGGTAGAGCTCGGTGTCGATATCGGAGCCATCCTCGATGTAGAGGCGGTTGACCTGCTTTCCGGCCTCGCCGGTCTGGATCGTCACAAGGGTGTTGCCGAGCATCTGCTTGGCGAATTCCTTGACCTCTTCGACGGACTTGGCGAGGCGCACACCGCCCTTCTCGCCGGCGGCGGCTTCCTTGAACTTGCCCTTGCCGCGGCCGCCCGCATGGATTTGGGACTTCACGACCCAGAGCGGTCCGCCGAGTTCCTTGGCGGCGGCCTCTGCCTCGTCGGCCGAGAAGATGGCCTTGCCGCGGGAGACGGGCAGGCCGAATTCCTTCAGGACTGCCTTGCCTTGATATTCATGGATGTTCATCTGTTTTCCTCTTCGTCATGCCTGGGCTTGGCCCGGGCATCCACGCCTTTTGCAGCGTGGCGAGTGAAGACGTGGATGGCCGGCACAGGGCTGGCCATGACGCGAATGGGTTAGGCGAGGGCCGAGTTGATCTGCTTGCAGGCGTCGACGAGACCCTGCACCGAGGCGACGGACTTCTCGAACATGGCCTTCTCGTCGGCCGAGAACTCGACCTCGACGATGCGCTCGACGCCGTTCTCGCCGATCACGATCGGCACGCCCACGAACATATTCTTCACGCCGTACTGGCCGTTGAGATAGGCCGCGCAGGGCAGGACGCGCTTCTTGTCCTTGAGGTAGCTTTCGGCCATCGCGATCGCCGAGGCGGCGGGCGCGTAAAAGGCGGATCCGGTCTTGAGCAGGTTGACGATCTCGCCGCCGCCCTTGCGGGTGCGCTCGACCATGGCGTCGAGCTTACCTTGAGAGGTCCAGCCCATCTTCACCAGGTCGGGCAGCGGGACGCCGGCGACCGTGGAATAGCGCACCAGCGGCACCATGTCGTCGCCGTGACCGCCGAGCACGAAGGCGGTCACGTCCTCGACCGACACGTTGAACTCTTCGGCCAGGAAGTGGCGGAAGCGGGCCGAGTCCAGCACGCCGGCCATGCCGACAATCTTGTTTTGCGGCAGGCCGGAGAACTTCTGGAGCGCCCACACCATGGCGTCGAGCGGGTTGGTGATGCAGATGACGAAGGCGTTCGGGGCGTATTGCTTGATGCCGTTGCCGACCGCTTCCATGACCTTCAGGTTGATGCCGATCAGGTCGTCGCGGCTCATGCCGGGCTTGCGCGGCACGCCGGCCGTCACGATGATCACGTCGGCGCCTTCGATGGCCGCGTAGTCGTTGGCGCCCTTGTACTTGGCGTCGAACCCGTCGACCGGCGCGGATTCGGCGATGTCGAGACCTTTGCCCTGGGGAATGCCTTCCGCGATATCGAAGAGAACGACGTCGCCGAGTTCCTTCAAGCCGACGAGATGGGCAAGCGTTCCGCCGATCTGGCCTGCACCGATGAGCGCGATCTTTTTCCGGGCCATGGTCTGTCCTTGGTTTTTGGCATGAGCCTTTTTGAGGTGGCGCTGTTTGCCATGAGAGATGGGCCGTCATCAAGCGACCAAAAGGTTAACGGGTCCGGCTTTGACCCGTCGGAAAAGTCTCGACAAGCTTAACGGTTCGAAAAGTCTTCAGGATTACAGGATCTTGACTGCTCGAGAAGGGTCGGAATTTTTCTGTTACATTTTTTGCAAATTGTAACTGGCGTTATACGCTACCGTTCGCCAGGGCCCTCAGGACGACCCGGATCATGGTGGCGAGACGCTGGTCGAGGATGGTCTGAGGGACCTCCGCATCGAGACGGACCGTAAGCGGATTGATGAAGCGGTAGACGGAATCGGTCACGAAGGAATGAGCCTTCTCGCGGTCCCGGGGGTCGAACTTGCCCGTCGTGATCCCCTCGTCGAGCACCCGGTCGATCAGCACACGCATCCGGGACCGGTGCTTGCGGATCAGAGGACGGGCGGTCTCGGTGGCCGTGCAATAGACGTCGAAGAGATGCCGGTCTTCCTTCAGGAGATCCCGGTGAATCCGGGCCCAGGCCTGGATCAGGCGCTCCAGCTTGTCGTCGGCGGGATCCGGGGAATCCGCGATGTCCGCGATGGTCGCCTCCATCCGCCGCAGCCATTGCCCGGCCACCGCGTCGATGAGAGCCGCCTTGCTGGCGAAGTAGCGGTAGACGTTGGCATGGGTCATGCCCGCTGCATCGGCGATGCCGACGACAGTGACGTGCCTGGGGCCATGTTCCTTGAGCTGGTGCGCCGCGATGGCGAGAAGGCGGGTGTCGGCGGGGGCGGTCTCGGTCGACCGCACGGCTGCGCCGGAGGGCCGCTTCATGTCTCGGCGAGCCCCGTGGTGCTGCCTGAGGCTTCCGAATCCGAGCGGCCATGCGGCAGGGACAGGTATTCCTCCGAGCGCATCTCGATGAGCCGGGACACCGTGCGGTCGAACTCGAACGCCTCGCGCCCGGTATCGGCGTGATAGAGCTCATGCACCTCTGCCTCGGCCGAGGCCAGGAGCTTCACGTGGGCATCGTAGAGGGCGTCGATGAGCAGGATGAAGCGCTTCGCTTCGTTGCGGCGCTCGAGGGACATCGTCGGGATGTTCTCGAGAATGACCGTGTGGAACGCCTCCGCCAGCGCGACGTAATCGGCGGCGCCGAGCGGCTTGGAGCAGAGATCCCCGAAGGCGAAGCGCGCCACGCCGCCGGCGGCCTGCGGCACCTCTACGGGATGTCCCTTGACGGTCATCACCAGGGACTTGCCCTGCTCGCGTCCCGTCAGGCTCTTGAACGCCCGGGTCAGGGCCGCATGGGCGTGCTCGTCGGCCGGCGTGTAGAAGACCGGGCTGCCGGCGAGCTTTTCGAGCCGGAAATCGGTGCGGGATTCGAGCTTCACCACGGCCATCCGCTCCTGCAGCAGCCCGATGAAAGGCAGGAAGAGCGAGCGGTTCAGGCCACCCTCGTAGAGCCGGTCCGGCTCCACGTTGGAGGTGGCCACCACCACGACGCCCCGGGCGAACAGGGCCGTGAACAGACGCCCAAGGATCATGGCGTCGGCAATATCCGTGACGGTGAACTCGTCGAAGCACAGCACCCAGGCCTCGTCGGCGAGCGCCTCGGCCACCGGGCCAATGGGATCGTCGCCCGAGACCTGGCCGGTTTTCAGCTTCTGCCGGTAGTCGTGGATGCGCCCGTGCACGTCGGCCATGAAGGCGTGAAAGTGGACCCGGCGCTTGCGCCGGACCGGGAGCGCCTCGAAGAACAGGTCCATCAGCATGGTCTTGCCGCGCCCGACGGAGCCCCAGACATAGAGCCCCTTCGGCGGCGCGCTGCTCTTCTGGCCGAAGAGCCAGCCGAGGGCGCTGGGCTTGCGGGCCAGCCGATGGTTGGCGAGGCTCTCGGCCAGCGCCTGGAGCCGCTTGAGCAGGGACACCTGGGCCGAATCGCGTTCGATGGCGCCGGACGCGACCAGGGCGTTGTAGCGGGCGGTGATGGATTGGGGCGAGGAGAAGGAGGTGTCGTTCACGGGATGATCGATACCCCTCCGGGCCCTGCAGCGCAAACCTCTTCGGGCCGGGCGCTTCGAAAAGTCGGCCCGTTCCGGCGCCGGACCGGCCGAGCGCTACTGCCGTCGTCACCGGCCTCGTGCCGGTGATCCCAACCAAGAGAAGCTCGGCGCCTGACCGGACCGGGATGGCCGGGACAAGCCCGGCCATGACGTCGGATGATCATTCACCAGGAGCGGGTCGGTTTTGCCGGCCGATCAGCGCGTGAGGGAGAGCGGCGCGCCGGACTTGGCGAGAACGCCGCTGAGGGACGAGGACGAGCCGCGCAGGCGCGCCGTCACGGCACCGCCGGTCTGGTAGAGATACACTTCTCCGTCCCGGTAGTCCCAGGCATTGACCTTGGACAGGTCCTGGTTCGAGCAGCCGGAAGCCGAGGCCCGGTAGAGATCGAGGGCGGGCGAGCTCGACAACTGGACCCGGCAGGAGCCCCCGGACGTCTGGACGCTCCAGTTGCCGACCATCGCGGTGCGGCTCGTGGGAGCCGCCGCAGTTGCGGGAGCCGGCGCCCCGATGGTCGGTGGCGGAGGCGCGGGCGGAAGGCCGGCGATGTCGGTTCCGCCGGCCGGGGGAGTCGTCATGTCGGGTGCGACGGGTGCGCCGGCGAGCGGGGGCAGCGGCGCCGCCTCGACGGGTCCCGACGGCACGGCCTCGACGGGTGGAACCTCGGTGATCGGCGCCGCCGCTGCGCTGCGGGTCGGGGGCCCGCCGAGCCGCGTGGAGGAGCACGCCCCGAGCGCCAGGGCGGAGCAGATTACAGCAGTCGTCAGCCAGACAGGCTTCGTCATCGTGGTCCTCGCGGGCATGGCCGTCCCTTCGGACGGGTTATGACGGCCCAGGCTATGGGAAGGAATATGAACCCAGGCCAACATGGTTCCGGCTTCGACATATGGGATCGGCGGAGACAAAAAAAGGCGCCTGAGGCGCCTTTTTGTGGGATTGTTGCATGGAAGCGTCACACGACTCGCGCGATCATCATCTTCTTGACCTCGGCGATCGCCTTGGCCGGGTTGAGGCCCTTGGGGCAGGTATTGGCGCAGTTCATGATCGTGTGGCAGCGGTAGAGCCGGAAAGGATCGTGCAGATTGTCGAGCCGGTCGCCGGTGTTCTCGTCGCGGCTATCGATCAGCCAGCGATAGGCCTGGAGCAGGGCCGCCGGTCCCAGGAAGCGGTCGCCGTTCCACCAGTAGCTCGGGCAGGAGGTGGTGCAGCAGGCGCAGAGAATGCACTCGTAGAGCCCGTCGAGCTTGGAGCGCTCCTCCGGAGTCTGGCGCCATTCGGTCTCGGGCGCGGGCGTCTCCGTCTGGAGCCAGGGCTCGACCGAGGCGTGCTGAGCGAAGAAGCTCGTCAGGTCGGGCACCAGATCCTTGAGCACCGGCATGTGCGGCAGCGGATAGATCTTGATCGAGTCCGACGCGCAATCGTCGATGCCCAGCGTGCAGGCCAGCGTGTTGCCGCCCATGATGTTCATGGCGCAGGAGCCGCAGATCCCCTCACGGCAGGAGCGACGGAAGACCAGCGTCGAATCGACGTTGTTCTTGATCCACAGGAGCGCGTCGAGAACCATCGGGCCGCAATCGTCCCGGTCGACGTAATAGGTGTCGATGCGCGGGTTCTGCCCGTCGTCCGGGTTCCAGCGGTAGATGCGGAATTCCTGGACGTTCGAAGCCCCTTCCGGCTTCGGCCAGGTCTGGCCTTCGGTGTACTTGGAGTTTTTGGGAAGCGTGAACTGAGCCATCGTTTTCGTCTTCCTTAGTACACGCGAGCCTTGGGCTCGATGTACTGGATGTCGTTCGACATGGTGTAGGTGTGCACCGGGCGGTAATCGAGGGTCACCTTGTGCGAGGTGTCGTCGAGCCAGGCGAGCGTGTGCTTCATCCAGTTCTTGTCGTCGCGCTCGGTGAAGTCCTCGCGGGCATGGGCGCCGCGAGATTCCTCACGGTTCGCCGCGCCCTCCATGGTGACGACCGCCTGGCCGATCAGGTTGTCGAACTCCAGCGTCTCGAGGAGATCGGTGTTCCAGATCAGGGAACGGTCCGTGACCTTGATGTCTGCGGCCGCGTTCCACACGTCGTGGATGAGCTTCCTGCCCTCTTCCAGAACCTCGCCCGTGCGGAACACCGCGCAATTGTTCTGCATGGTCTTCTGCATCTGCAGGCGCAGATCCGCCGTCGAGGTCGAGCCGTTGGCGTAGCGGAACTTGTCGAGGCGCGAGAGCGAGAGCTCGTCGGCGTTCTTGGGCAGGTCCGCGTGACGGGCGTTGGGCTCCAGGATCTCGGCGCAGCGCAGGCCCGCCGCGCGGCCGAACACCACGAGGTCGATCAGCGAGTTCGACCCGAGGCGGTTCGCCCCGTGCACGGACACGCAGGCCGCTTCGCCGAGCGCCATCAGGCCCGGCACCACCGTGTCCGGGTTGCCGTTCTTCAGGGTCAGCACCTCGCCGTGATAGTTCGTCGGGATGCCGCCCATGTTGTAGTGGACAGTCGGCAGGACCGGGATCGGCTCCTTCGTCACGTCGACGCCGGCGAAGATCTTGGCGCTCTCCGAGATGCCCGGCAGGCGCTCGTGCAGGATCTTGGGATCGAGGTGGTCGAGATGGAGATAGATGTGGTCCTTGTTCTTGCCGACGCCGCGGCCGGCGCGGATCTCCATGGTCATGGCGCGCGAGACCACGTCACGGGAGGCGAGGTCCTTGGCGGACGGCGCATAGCGCTCCATGAAGCGCTCGCCTTCCGAGTTGGTGAGATACCCGCCCTCGCCGCGCGCGCCCTCGGTGATGAGGCAGCCCGAGCCGTAGATGCCGGTCGGATGGAACTGCACGAACTCCATGTCCTGCAGCGGCAGGCCGGCGCGCAGCACCATGGCGTTTCCGTCGCCCGTGCAGGTATGGGCCGAGGTGGCGGAGAAATAGGCGCGTCCATAGCCGCCCGTGGCCAGGATCGTCATGTGGGCGCGGAAGCGGTGGATCTCGCCGGTGGACTGGTTGAGGGCCACGACGCCGACGCAGCGGCCGTCGGAATCCATCATCAGGTCGAGGGCGAAATACTCGATGAAGAAGTTGGTCTGGTTCTTCACCGCCTGGCCGTAGAGGGTGTGCAGGATCGCATGGCCCGTACGGTCGGCGGCCGCGCAGGTGCGCTGCGCCGTGCCCTTGCCGAAATCGGTCGTCATGCCGCCGAAGGGGCGCTGGTAGATCTTGCCCTCGGCCGTGCGGGAGAAGGGAACGCCCCAGTGCTCGAGTTCGTAGACCGCCGCAGGCGCGTTGCGCACGAGGTACTCGATGGCATCCTGGTCGCCGAGCCAGTCCGAGCCCTTGACGGTGTCGTACATGTGCCAGCGCCAGTCGTCCGGCCCCATATTGCCCAGCGACGCCGAGATGCCGCCCTGGGCGGCCACCGTATGCGAGCGGGTCGGGAACACCTTGGTGATGCAGGCGGTGCGGAGGCCGGCCTGCGAGCAGCCGACGGTGGCGCGAAGACCCGCGCCGCCCGCACCCACGATCACCACGTCGAAAGTGTGGTCGATAATGGTATAGGCCTTGCCGTTGACGGCGGCGCCGTTCGTTGCTTGAGCCATGTGAGAATTCCTTAAGCGAGGATGCGGCCGAGGCTGACCTTGAGGATGGCGTAGAGGCACGCCACCGCGATGATCACGGCATAAAAATTGTTGGCCATGGTGGCGGCGATCTTCTGGCCCTTGTGATGGACGTAGTCTTCGATGACGATCTGCATGCCGAGGCGCATGTGGTTCGTGACCGAGAGCACCGCGAGGATCAGGATGATCGCGACCAGCGGATGCGAGATGACGGCGATCGCGTCCTGGTAGGAGGGCGAGGCGGCAAGCGCCGCCACGATGATCACGAAGGAAATGATCAGGGGGACGTTCGACACCGCCGTGACGCGGTGGATCCACCAATGCTCGACCCCGTGCCCGGAGGCCCCGAGGCCCTTCACGCGGGCGAGCGGGGTGCGCATGGAAACGCGGGTATCAGCCCTGTTGTCGGCCATGTGTCCTTCTCCTTAGAACGCGATGAAGGCGACGATCCAGATCGCCAGAGTAAGGGCGACCGAGCCGACGAGGGTGAAGCGGGCCATGTTGATGCGCTGGGCCGGCTCCATGCCATGGCCGAAATCCCACACCAGGTGGCGCACGCCGCCCAGCATGTGGTGCATGAGGATCCAGGTGTAGACGAACAGGATCAGATACCCGAGAGGCGAGCCGAAGAACCACTGCACCGCATCGAAAGCGGAGGGCCCGGAGGCGAGCGCCACGAGCCAGATGGCGAACAGCGCGATGCCGCCGTAGAGGGCGACGCCCGTGATGCGGTGGGCGACGGACATCGCCATCGTCCAGCTCCACCGGTAGATCTGAAGATGCGGGGACAGGGGCCGCGGGGCCACTTTCGCCTCAGCCATGGTGTTCACTCCTGATCGGCGACGTCGGCCGCCCGTAGTTTGGAATGGTTCGTAACGGAAGCGCGGCAACACCGCAATGCACCTTCTGCCGAACGCGCGGCAACCGGCACACTTCGTCAGCCGCGAAGTTTGCTCTAGGCTCGCTTATCGCACAATTTTTAATTATTCTTATCTCCCTTCGCGGTTGACGAAGGAAACCTATGCAATTCGATTTGACGGACCTGAGCCTCTTCCGCCACGTCGTCGAGGCCGGCAGTATCACCCACGGGGCCGAACGGGCCCATCTGGCGCTGGCGGCGGCAAGCACCCGCATCCGCAACATGGAAAAGTCCCTCGGCGCTCCCCTCCTTCTGCGAACCCGCGCCGGCGTGACTCCGACGCCAGCCGGCCGGACCCTGCTCCAACATGCCCGCACCCTCCTCGCCCAGGCGGAGCGCCTGCGGGAGGATTTGGGCTCCTACACGGGCGGATTGACCGGACAGATCCGGATCCTCTCCAACACCAATGCCCTCACGGAGTTCCTGCCCGAGGCCCTCGGCGCCTTCCTGGCCGAGCACCCGCAGGTCTCCATCGACCTGGAGGAGCGCCTCAGCGACGAGATCGTCGGCCTGATCGCGGAGGGCGTCGGGGATCTCGGCATCGTGGCCGGCACCGTCGATACGGGCCGGCTGGAGACCTACCCGTTCCGCAGCGACCGATTCGTGCTCGTGGTGCCGAAAAGCCATTCTCTGGCCGTCCGCGCCAGCATTCCCTTCGCCGAGGTGCTGGAGCACGATTTCGTCGGCCTCGACCGGGCAAGCGCCCTCCAGCGCTTCCTCGCCGGCAAGGCGACGCGCATCGGCAAGCCGATCCGCCTGCGGGTGCAGCTGAGGAGCTTCGACGCCGTCTGCCGCATGGTGGAGGCGGGCGTGGGCCTCGGCATCGTGCCCGAGACCACCGCCCGCCGCGCCGCCCGCACCACAGACATCATTCCGGTCGAACTGGAGGACGCCTGGGCGGCCCGCGACCTCACCCTGTGCATTCGCGCCCTGAAAGACCTGCCGCCTTCGGCGCGGCAATTGGTGGAGCATTTGCGCAAGGAGGCTTGATCCATGTCCCGGCCATCCTCACAACGCCGTGAACAGGGAATAATTCTCCGGCTGAAGCGTCTCTACGACCGTTCGCCCGCACAGCGCGGCAGGACACCAGCAAGGAGGACGCAATGCAGGGATTGGACCGCCTATCGCTTATCGCCATCGGCCTCGTGGCCGTCGCCCCCCTGGGCGGCGCGCAAGCCCAGAGCGCCCAGGGCACCACGTTCTTCGTGACCAGCACCGGCTCCGGCAAGGGCGCGGATCTCGGCGGGCTGGACGGCGCGGACCGGCATTGCCAGACTCTGGCGGAGGCCGCGGGCATTCGCGGCAAGATGTGGCGGGCCTATCTCTCCACGCAGGCGACGGGCGGCGCGACGGCCACCAATGCGAAGGACCGCATCGGCCGGGGTCCCTGGCAGAACGCCAAGGGCGTGGTGATCGCCAAGGACGTGGCGGATCTGCACGGCGCCGGCAACAATCTCACCAAGCAGACGGCGCTGACCGAGAAGGGCGAGCCGGTGAAAGGCCGCGGCGACCAGCCCAACGAGCACGACATGCTCACCGGTTCGCAGCCCGACGGCACCGCCTTCGCGGGCAGCCAGGACATGACCTGCGGCAACTGGACGAAGAGCGGCACGGAGGGAGCGGCCATGCTCGGACACCACGACCGCACGGGCCTCGACGAGTCGCCTCCGGCCAAGTCCTGGAACTCGTCCCACGCGTCCCGCGGCGGCTGCAGCCAGGACGCCCTGAAGGGCACCGGCGGCGCGGGCCTGTTCTACTGCTTCGCGGCGAACTGATCCGCCCCGGATCCGGAAGCGGCATCCGCTGCCGGATCCGATGTTTTAGGCAGCGAAATCCACCGCCGGCATGGCGAGGCCGCGCCGCAGGCAGGCGGCCTCGAGCGTGTTGCGCAGCAGGCACGCGATGGTCATGGGGCCGACGCCGCCGGGCACCGGCGTGATGGCGGACGCGACCCCGGCGGCCTCCGCATAAGCCACGTCGCCGACCACCTTGGTCTTGCCCTCGCCGGCGGCCGGGTTCGGCACTCGGTTGATGCCCACGTCGATCACGATGGCGCCGGGCTTGATCCAGTCGCCGCGCACCATCTCGGGCCGCCCCACGGCCGCCACGAGGAGATCCGCGCCGCGGCACACATCGGCCAGGTCGCGGGTCTTCGAATGGGCCACCGTCACCGTGCAGCTCTGGGTGATGAGCAGCTGCGCCATGGGCTTGCCGACGATGTTGGAGCGCCCGACCACCACGGCATCGAGCCCCGACAGATCCCGCCGCACCGACTGCGCCAGCAGCAGGCACCCGAGCGGCGTGCAGGAGACCAGGCCCGGCACGCCGGTCATCAGCCGGCCAGCATTGATCGGATGGAAGCCATCCACGTCCTTGGCCGGATCGATGGCTTCGATCACCTTCTGGGCGTCGATTTGCCGGGGCAGCGGCAACTGCACCAGAATGCCGTCCACGGCCGGATCGGCATTGAGCCGGGCGACGAGGTCGAGAAGCTCCGCCTCGCCGGTGGAAGCCGGCAGCCTGTGCTCGAAGGAGCGCATGCCCACCTCGACGGTCTGGCGCGCCTTGTTCTTCACGTAGAGCTGGCTCGCCGGATCCTCGCCGACGATCACCACGGCGAGCCCGGGGGTGAAGCCCTGGTCGGCCAGATCACTGACGGCCCCGGCGATGCGGCCGCGCAATCCCTCGGCATAGGCTTTTCCGTCGATGATCGTGGCGCTCATGGGATGTCCCATCCTGTCAATGCGGCGAGCGCGGCGGAAAGCTTCTCCCCCTCGCCCGCAATGTGAAACGTCTTCAGCCGCGCGGTGGCGCCCGCTTCCAGGCTCACCGCCGAGGCGGGAACCCTGACCGCCTTGGCGAGGAGGCGCCGGACACCCTCATTCGCGGCCCCGTCCTCAGGCACCGCCCTGACCCGGACCTTCAGCACCGTCCGGCCGTCCGCCAAGCTCTCGAGCCCGTCGAGCACATCCCGCCCGCCCCGGGGCGTCACGCGGACCCGGACCTCCAGGCCGCCAGGGCGGAGGCTCCAGGCCAAGGCCTTCCCCCCTTAGAAGGCGATCGGCATCAGGTAGTCGACGATCAGGTTCTGGATGAAGATGATCAGCAGGATCAGGATGATGGGCGAGATGTCGACCCCGCCCAGATTGGGCAGGATGCTCCGGATCGGGCGCAGGACCGGCTCGGTCACCGCATCCAGGAAGTTCCCGATCGAGCGGACGAAATCGTTGCGGGTATTGACCACGTTGAAGGCGACCAGCCAGCTCAGGATCGCCGAGGCGACGATGAGATAGGTATAGAGCTGCAGGGCCAGCAGAATGACGTTGAGAAGGGCGCGCATGGGAAACCTGTCGGGGATCGGCGATGCTCATGTAGCGACTGAAGCGGGGCTGAACAACCCATAAACCCCGGCTGGCCGGATCCTCCCGTCCGGAGATGGTCTCGAACGTCTCACCCGGCCGATTGACAGACCAAAGCCGGCAGGCCTAAAACCACCGCTACTTGGCTCGATTCAATCGACCGGGGCTGTAGCTCAGATGGGAGAGCGCTGCAATCGCACTGCAGAGGTCAGGGGTTCGAATCCCCTCAGCTCCACCAAGCCTCTCTTAGGCTGTTGATTTCCTTAGAAAACGTTTGATTTCAAAGGGTTCAGCGTGCTCTTTGGTACACATCCTTGGTACACAAGAGCCCTATGAACCCTGAATGCCCCGACGCCCCGAGCACCTGCAATTGCGCGGCAAGACCTACTGGCTGCGCGTCCGTGTCCCTGACGAACTCCGCCCCATCCTTGGCAAGTTAGAGGTTCGCCGCTCCCTCAGCACATCGGATGCTGCCGAAGCCAAGCGCCGCGTTCGCATAGAGCGGGTCAAGGTTGAGGCGGAGTTCGATGACGCGCGCCACAAGCTGGCGACCTCTCGCGCTGCCCAGCAGCCTGGGGCCGGACAAGTCTTCGAGTTAACGGAGGAGCAGGTCTGGACCCTGGCCACCCGCTGGTTCGTGCAGCAGGAGAAGCGGAGTGCCGAGCGTGTTTTCGACGGCCGCGACGAGGAAGAGGAGAACAGATCTGCGGCACTCGACTTCGTAGAGACGTGGGATAATGTTTCGAGCAGTGTTCTCGAGGAAAGCCGAAAGCTGCTTGCCGAAATAGGCATCCCGGAGACTCAACCGTGGCCGGAATGGCGGGCGAAGCTTTGCCGCGCCATCCATGCGGCAATGATCGAGCACGAGCGGCGGCTGATCAATCGAATGACCGGCCGTAACGGCATGGCTCTGAACCCGGTCTTCCATAGCGTTTCCGCCGCGACCGAGCTGAAACCGGTTTCAATCTCGGCCGTAACCCTTGCGGACCTCATTAAGCGCTACGAACGCGACCCAACGCGAGCACGGCCTTCGCCGAAAACGGTGCTCAAGCAAGAGGCACAGCACCGGTTGTTCCGGGAGGTGATTGGCGCGAGAACGCTGGTCGCTGCAATCGACCGTGAGAAGGCGCGCAAGCTCCTCGACACGGTGAAAGCGCTCCCGTCGAACGCGACCAAACGGTTTCCGAGACGAGGAACCGAGGAGGTGCTGCGGCTTGCTGAAGCGCGCAGTCTCAAGCCGATGTCAGTGACGACGGCCAACAGCTACATGAGTGCGTTCGTTTCGCTGATGGATTTCGCCGTAAAGGAGCACCTGATCGAGAAGAACCCGGCCACCGGCTTGCGACTGGCTAGTGACGGCGTGCGCCGGAAAGACCGACGGCTGCCTTTCACCTCTTCGGATTTGGCTCGTATCTTCGCAGCGCCGCTCTATACGGGGTGTCTCGATGACGAGCGGGGGTATGCCCGCCCCGGACCAAACCGCCCGCGACGGGGCCGGTTCTGGGTCCCCCTGATCTCGCTCTACTCCGGCATGCGCCTGAACGAGGTATGCCAGTTGAGCGAGGATGATATCATCGTCGAGGACGGAACCGACATCATATTGATCCGCTCCGATGAGGACGGGATCAAGCGAGTTAAGACAGAGGCCGGGCACCGCTTCGTGCCGATCCATCCTGAATTGAAGCGCCTCGGCTTCATGGACTATGTAGCCGCAGTCAGGGGCGAGCACCAGCCAAAGGCACGCCTCTTTCCAGAACTGACAGTCGCTAGCACTGGCTACATCTCCGATAACTTCAGCAAATGGTTCGCCAACTTCCTCGACAAGGTTGGGATCAGGGACAGCCGCAAGAACTTCCACTCCTTCCGCCACACTTTCCGCGATGCGCTGCGCGAGGCTGAGATCCCGCAGGACCGAGTGCGAGAGCTTGGTGGCTGGTCAAGTGGGAGCACCGAAGATCACTATGGCTCCGGAACGCGGGCAAGCACGCTAGCGAGGGAGATCGCTAAGATCGAATACGACGGTCTGGATCTCGGGCACCTCGCATACAGCTGAGGTAGGCTTGTGGGCTCTCATCAGGGCGCCTGGGTGCTGTCACCCTCAGATGAAAGCAGCGAGTACTGCATCCCGCGTGCGCCGTCTTCGAGCAAAGTTTAGCCTTGTGCTTGGCGAGTAGATCGGGCACAGCGCTTCCGCCACAACGGTGCACAGCGCCGTTTCCCCCATGGACGGCCGTCCGTCCGGACCTCACTTGCTGCCATCCATCTCATCCATGAAACACCGGATTTCGCCGTCCAACACCACTGGCTCCATGGGGGACACCACAGACCCCGAAAACAGCCTACTTCGCCCGAGCTATCGGCGACGGGTACGCTCTGGGCTCCATCAACTCCACGAGGGGACTCAGGTTACTTCCGCTTCCGGGCGTCATGACAAGCTGGAGATTACGCTCCAGGGGACAGTCACCTTCGCGCGGGAGGAAGACCTCGTTCAGCTCATCACTACCCAACACCTGCAGACACTGGATTGGCCGAACGTCCTCAACGCGCCGCGCGGCAGCGGTGGTCGTCTTCATTTGCACCCGGTTTCAAAGAAGGAATGGCTATTCTCGGGAAAGTTACGCTACGGGCGCGCTCCCCAGGCCAACCAGAGGCAGGTGCGCCTCGAGTTGAGCGTCAACCCGACCCGGTTCGCCGCCTATGCCTGCCGTTTCAACCCTGAACGGGTAGTGGATTTGGGGGAAATCCCACCACACGAGCTGTTACGCCGAGACCCGGAATGGCGGAAGCGGTTGAAGAGCAATGCGCCTGCCGATTGGGACAACTACCTCAGCGGCCTTGGCCAGTGGATCACGGTTGTCACGCGGGAGTGGCAGGATCTGGTTGACCTTTATCTTAGGACCATCATCCGTCTTGTCGTAGTGGACTTCGCCCAGCGCGCGGCGGTCCTCTGCTCGTCCGATCCTCCCGTGTTGAGCTTCCAGGATCCTGCGGCGGCCGCTCCCCTCTTCCACCATGGCGAGGTATACTGGGAGTTTGGTGTCGACGACGCTCGCCTCTCCTACGCAGCTCTCGAAGAGAAACTGCGAGTAGCGGCCCCAAAGTTTGCGGTGAAGGAGCGCTACGACCTGCGAGAAGGACGAGATGCCGCGGCCCGCTGGATCTCTGTCGACCTGCGCAACGGCGTCGCCCTCACAGCTTATACGAAGCTATCTGGACGGATCCGGTTAGAGGTGGCCTACACAGCGAGACAGGCGGACCGCACTATCGGTCAGCTGCTGCACCCGGACCTTCATTTCACGAGCGGCATGTCCTTCCACGCGCGGCTTGAACGTCTTCGGGAAGATGGCGCGCGACGCCTCAACGAAGTTCTCGCTGGCCTCCCTGATCTCACCATGACGCAGGTGGCCGATGACATCAGTGAGCTATCGGGTGTCTTGGCAGAGATCGCGAAACTGGCGAAGGGCAACCGCGACTTAATCAGGAATGCCTTGTCCCAGCTCGTGTCAGAAGGCGCCATCGATGCGCCGCCCCGAACCTTACTCTGCAAGATCGCAGAGGGTCTTGAGAAAAAAGGCGCCATGGAGCGGATCGCGCTGGTCGAGCGGAACCGAACCCGGCGTTATGCCCTCAAAGGCTCACTAGCCCATACCTTCAGGCGGCTCAGCGACGCCGGCGCCGATTGAGGCTCAGGCCTCTCCGCCATCCAGCTCACGACAAAACAACCTGTTTCTCTAGCTGAAGTGATGGATGTGATAGGGTTTGCAGAAGCTCGAAAAGCCTTTGTGCGTTTGAAACCGGGTGCAAAATGGTGGACCTGGGGAGACGGCCCACTCACAACTATGCCAACATCTACCCGCGTCATGCGAGAGTGCCCACTGAGATCAACTCGTCGAAATCCCTATCGTTGAAGCACTGGTATGGCGCTCGACACTCGACGCAGTTCGATGTCGCCCGTCGTACGCCTGTCCGTATAGTACTGTCCGGTCAGCCGATCGGGGTTATCGTCGAGACTTACCTCTAGCCATGCTGCTCCCTCATGTCGGCAGGAGCGGTGTGAGACTTCCGCCCGAGGCTTGTTGTTGTAAGAGTACCAGAGCCGGTACTGATCGGCCGCCGGATCCGCCTCTGAGATTACCCGGGTCGCCCATGACTCTGACTCCCCCGTTCGCATGCGGACGTGCGTTGTGAACAGGGTCTGGCGGATCGTGACCGTCGCGTCGATGGGACCCGGCACTTGTCCGGTTTCGGGATCCCGCCAGGTCGTTTGCAGCGTTCCCTTCCACTCGCCGTTCAGGTCCGGAAAGAACCATCGGTTCAATTGCGGGATCCGGCGCCAGATCCAGCGCCACACGAGGTTGGCGCCGGCGACTATTCCACCGCTGATGATAGTCGCCGCGATAGAAGCCCATTTCAGCAGTGAGGTCGGCTGCCCAGTCCACCACTCATTCAGGCCTTCGAGACTGAGAAGGACAATGGTCGTCAGTACGACCATGATCAGAACCTGCTTGGGGCGGGAGATGAGAGCCCACATTGTCAGTTCGTCCTCAAGCGCTGGATCGCAGCGAGGATGAAGCCCCGCACTTGCTGGATCGTCCAGGGTTGTCCGTTAGCGAAGAGCAGCTTGATCTCGTTAATCTCCGTCGCGCTGGCGGCCCAGGCATCATCTATGACTAACTCAGAGGTCCGCAGTAGTATCCGCCGGAGCCGGTCGTAGTGGTCCTCCTGGTAGAGGAAGTGCTGGTCCTCGATAGCGTAGACTAGGCACTCGATCAGGAACGACGGCAGCTTTTGGGGGATGAGCCTCAGTTCCGCGATCTCATAGTTCAGCCGCTTCAACTGGCGAACAACCTTCTTGAAGCGGTGCCGTGTCCGCTCGCGTTTCGCCTTGCCATTCGCATGGTGCTGGGCTGGGAAGTTGTACGTCCAGCGTCCGTCAGTGCTGAGGATGGCGACGCCTTCGATGTGATAGTAGTCGCCGAAGAGGTCGCCTACGGAGCGCCGCACCCAGTGCAACTTGAAGGCAGGCACCACGTCGACGTCTGCGCGGCTACCAGACAAGCCGGAGACGGTGATCGCCTTGTTGCCGATCTCAACATTCTCGGCACCAAACCGCATGATGAGGTCGCCTCCAAGCTGGCGCCGGACGTCGCCAACGATGTCGCTCAGGTTGCGTCCGATATCGTAGTAGCCGAGTGCCCGGTCCGCCTCGACCGGGGCAATGCCAACAGCATACTCGGTCTTGATGGCCGGGTGTTGCGCGCGCAGGTCCATGTCGCTATCGAGGCGGACGTTGGTGTTGTTGAAATAGCTGCCCTGCGGTTCGGCGGTAACGCCCTCACTCTGCAGCCACGCGTTTCGCGCGATGATGTCCCGCGCCATATTCGCCGCCCGCTGGATCTTCGTCTCCTCGTGGTCGCTGGCCGGGCGCTCCCAATGCGCCAGCCTGTCGTTCCAGGAGGAGCGCGTGCGGGCCTCCCCCAGCGCCTCAAGCAGGTAGTTGTGCCCTCCAGCCATTGTCAGCCAGCCCCTATCTCGTTCTTGATTAGTCTCTCTATTCCTATTTAAGCGACGCCCTTGTCATCAGCAACGATCGTCAGTTCTTCCCTTGGATGGCGATCTATACCGGATCCACGCGCGTGCTTGAACTGGCTGACGCTCTCTGTGCCGGAGCGCTCCTACTTAGCCACCGCTCCGGTTCGAACGGGGCTTCTGACACTCCGCCCCATCGAGCTCTCCACTCCGTTCCATTAGACCCCTGCTCAAGCGGAACGGGATCGCCCCGCTTCTTGAGCGTTCCATTGACATATATCTTGACTTTTGGAACAGATCGTTCCAATGTTCTTAGAGTTCAACGGAACAGGAGCGGTTGATGCTGGTGGGTTACGCGAGGACGAGTACGTTGGATCAAGAGGCTGGTCTAGAGGCGCAGCTTCGGGAACTGAAAACCCTCGGTTGCGAGAAGGTGTTCCAAGAGCAGGCAAGCTCGGTCGGCCCGCGCAAGGTCCTAGAGCAAGCTCTGGAATTCACTCGCGAAGGTGACACCCTAATAGTGACAAAGCTCGACCGCCTTGCGCGTTCTGTCCCACATATGTGGGAGATCATTCGAACGCTCCAGACCAAGGGCGTTGGCATCCGCATCGTCAATATGGGGATCGACACGAGCACCCCGACTGGCAAGCTCATGCTTAACGTCCTCGGCGGGGTGGCTGAGTTCGAGCGCGAGATGATGCTTGAGCGCCAATGCGAGGGGATCGCGAAAGCTAAAGCCGGAGGGAAATACAAAGGAAGGAAGCCAACCGCGCGGGCCAAAGCCGATCAGATCAAGGTGCTACACGCCGAAGGTGTGAGCCTTTCTGAGATCGCCCGGCGGTTAGAGATCGGTAAGGCATCAGTCCACCGCGTGCTGAAGCCGGAGCGTGCCTGATCTTCAGCATTTGAAACCCGTTGCACACCGATGATCTGAACAAATGGCCAGCTCAGCTCATCGGCAGGGCAACCCTGTGATGATACGTGCCTTATCCTACCGGCAGCTTCCATATTTCCTTAGCTAGGCTGAACAGGTGCCTGCCGCGTGCGACTATGGCATCTTCGTCCCAGGCGCCGTGTGCAGTGATCTCTCGATTCATAACCAGCAAAGAGTGTTCGTTGAGTGCTGCGCACTTTCCAAGAAATGGTCCATTACTTACGGAGCTATTAAGTGGCTTGGTAAGGAGAGTTAGATTCCCAAACGTCTCCTTGAGGCGATTGCGTCGTACGATCGAGCCAATTACGGCTCCATCCTCAGAACTGGTGAATTGGGCTGCCATAACCTGATCTGACGTAGGTTTGCTTCCATCCGGCATGGGCCAATGTGCATACCATCCCCGCGGCATAATGTGTTCCACGGAAAGGGATGGCGCCAAAACTGCTGTCTCATGGAACTTTGTACGCTTGGCTATCTCTATCTCCTCCAGCACTGCGCGGGCGCGTAACGGCTGCAGGGCCGTATACGCAGGGTTATTAATCCATTTCTGCTCGAATTCCTCATCTCTTGGGAAGCGCCCGCTTTCAGACTTCTGCGCCAGCAGGTACGTAATAAGTCTCCCCATAGACCACTCGGTCTCATCAAGGTGGGCAATTACCATCAAGAAGAATTTGTTGTAGTTCTTAGTTGTCAGGCCGCAGACGGCACGTCTGACAATAAAAGATATAAGGATTTCGAGACAGTCCGATTTCTCGCCATCGTCCATTTCACTCAGCCAAAGGCGCATAGCAAAGGGGAAAACGGTCGTGACATCCCAGGGGAGTAGACGGCGCGAGAATAGCCCTAAAGCGGTGGTTGACGAGCGCTCGATCAACTCCCGATAGACAGCTCCAAAACGTGCGAGGTCCTGGAGTTCCGATGCTATAGTCGGATAGCGCACTTCCTTCGCTTTACGGGGTCGTAAGAAGGCTTTGTACTCGCTAAAAAGCTTCGAAACGTTGACCTCTCCAGCAATCTTTCCTGCGATGAAGTTTGCAAGAAAGAACTCAATTCGTGGCTTCTTGTAGCGCCCCTGCTTCTCCTCAACACTCCAGAAGGTGTCTTCAAACGGCTTCCAATGAGTTGCGAAAAGCTGTTCCGGCTTTTCTCCCGCAGCGTCAGCTCGGTGAAAAATGTTATTTCTGACCAGATCAGACGCCAAGAGCGGCTCGCCGCGCTCATTTAGCGTCTCAAAAATAACCTGAGCGTCGTCTCCCTCCTCTAGAACGATTTCGACGACCTTGAACTCCTCGACAAGGGCCTGCCAGAGCGCGTCCAGTTTTACCTCGTCTGGCGTTCCCGTGTCCGAAGCGGCTGCTTCATCAGTATCGTCGCTGGGCCCTTCTGGCGAGGGCGACAACTCGTCTTCGAGATCATCACTCTCGACTGAGTGCTTGATTCTGTCATAGAAGTACCCATAAGCCGAAAGCAGCCTAGGAACAGTGTTGTAGTCATAGATTTTGTCACGCTTGGCATAGAAGTGCTTGCCATACTTCTTGCGCAGACCCTTTCGATCACCGCCTACTATGTCGATAAATAGAGACCGGTCGTATTGAGTTGGCCAAACCTTATAGATTTCGACTTCGCGGTCTTCCATTAGGTGCGGCTTGTCGTTAAGAAGGTAATCGCCGATCTTCTCAGCTGTTTTAGAAAAGCCTACGGATAGTGCGTAGTCGCGTGCGGCGGCGAGAAATATTTGAAACGTCGTCAATCGCTGCTGACCGTCAACAACTTGAAACGAGGGAACGCGGCCCGCCGAGAAACCGCCGCGAGCTTCAAGGACGACAGCACCCATGAAGTGTGAAAACCTCCGTTCACGACCACCTAAGCACTCGATAGCCTTGGTTCTAACGTCGTTCCAGAATGGCTCCCATTGCTTCTGACGGTTCCAAACGTAATGTCGCTGGTAAATTGGTACGCAAAAGCGCTGCCGGTTTTGCAACAATCGCCCTATCTCAATCGGACCAGCCTTCACAGAAGTGCCTCCAGAACCTTGATCGTGTCCTTTTGGACGATGTCAGCAGCCATCGCCGAAGTCTCGCCTAACCTTGTATGCATAGGGCGCCAGCCTCTCATATCGTTTGTCGTCTGAATATCGGCAAAACGTCAACCTATGGTGTGCCAAAGCACCCGCGGAGCAATCTTGCACCCGGTTGCAAACGTGTGATCAAACTGGGTGGATATGACCACTCAATGCATCCTCCTGCCTGGACCTCCTCAAAAGCGCCCGAGAATCGATAGTTTATCTGTCGAAAAAGATGCACTTAGGCTTCTTCTCGTGCGCCATTTGAGGACCCGATCGGATTTTACTTCTCGGATTTCAAACTGCTCTCTCTATGCCATCCAGTTCGGAACAGTCTGGCCAAAAATCCCACCAGGAGCCAACATGATTTGGTAGAACTGCTGTGCGGCGTCAGCAGCACTCATGGCGTAAGGAATACGTTCGCTTACCTCGATGGCCTTAGCCAGCTCGGTGATAGCTTCCTGTTCATCGGTCGTCCCAACTAGGATTGCGGTCTGCACGAGCAATAAAAACTGTTCCTGCTTCGTCATAGGTCCTCCACTGGCTTGCCGAGGACTACTACAACGCACCTCCACTAGGCGATAGGTTTTCTTTAGTCGAAGCTAAGTGCGGTCAATGCGAGCATCATCTCTTGCGATCCAGTTTATGGACGGAATATCGAGAAAGATTTGGCGCAATACTGGGTCTTAAATCGGACCCACCCGCGCCTGTCTGTATGGTGCCCGGCACTTGAACTGTGTTCCGGAAAGGGTGTCGCCGGTCGAGAGATTCTTCAGCTGGTGCTACGTCTTAGTAGAGCCCTAGCTTCCACGTTCCGCGGCTTCCGTGATCTCCTCATCAATAGATCAGCAGATTGATGTTTGAGATAGGAGTTTAGGAAAGGTGACTCCTTCTAAAATTTGTAACTGAACTTCTCTGGAAACGGGAAAATTGAACCGGGTTTCAAACTGGCAGAGTCTGTCTCAACTGGGTACAGGGACAACAACTAGCTCCGTCGAAATCAGAAAAGGGCATTACCGACAAGACTGCGCACTCGTTGCAGCATCTTCTCGTCAGGCCTATCTTGATCCCACGTCATGAAATTGTCGAACATGTGGTCGTACCCGAGGGAAAGTGGAAGGAGATCGCAACCCATTGTTATAAGCTCCGATTGTGCTTGCATATCAGCTTCGTCCAGCAGGCGGAGCCCACGTGGCTGATGCTCCTTTCCGTTGATCTTGAAGAAAGCGTCGCGGAATGCTGCTTGCTCACTGACACTCACGGCTGCTGAGCATTTTCCAATCCTTTCTGCGACCTTTCTGATCATATGGGAGTGCAGATTCGCCAGTTGTATGCTCTGCTTCACGAACCCACCAAGACGCGAATACGATAGAGATAAGCTTGGACTTGCTGCGAATGGCGAATTCAAAGGCATCCGGTAAGAGTAATACTCACGAAGAAATCTCAAGTCCTCTGCTAGCTCTTTTTCATTTTCTACGATGACCGGGTTCGTGCCGCTCGCAAACTCCGAATGAAAAACGTTCGCGATTTTCGAATGCGTGATGGCGGTGACGTGATCTAGGGACTGCTCAGGATGAAGATATATCACTGCCCACATAGCATGTAGCATGCTATAGTACGCTAGATAGTACTCCGCTGACTTAATTGTTGTTGTACTACCCACCTTGTCGGCACTCAACGCGAAGAAAGTGGCACTGAAACTCAGCTTAAGTGACTGGCGACAACGGACACTCCAGATCGCAGCCTCGTAGCTCGACCACTTGGTCATCGCCGAATTGTATCTACGCATCCAATTATCGTGATAAGCTTTGCAGCCTTCGGGCCCACCAAGATTTATGTTCAAATGAAGAAAATTCGACACGTAATCGAAGTATGGTTCAAACCCGTTCCTTGGCCATTTCTTTTCTACAGATTGTGGCATGGTCTCTCTCGGAAGCTTGCGGCCACTCCGACCGAAATATTGGATTTATACGAACGTTGAGATTGTCTAATTTCAACTGTCAGGGATGAGGTAGAATGTCGGCTTTTGAAGTGAAGAACAACAGTCTCCTCCCACCCTCACCGCACTTTGCGCAGCATCTCTCAGAAAAGAGTGCTATTGGAGACAGCAAACTCCCTCTATTCTTTCGCGCACTTCGTACCAGACTGTCGTTTTGACAGCAATTCGGCATATTCAGTAGGCGATTGGCTGAGCTATGCCTAATATGGCGGAGACCACAAAGTGGACCGTTTTTGCGGCCTCGCCCTTGACCACAACACCCATTTCGACGCTGTGCCTGCGGTACCTCAGGAAGTTCGCTGATCCGAGATAGGCTAACCTGTCATCAGCGAGCACCACCTTTGCGTGAAAGGTCTCATACTCCCTTACCTCTACAGGGAGGTAATAATCAAAGACCTGAACACTCCTCGCGCAAATCTCCGAAAGGATTGGGCGTACCTCGGGCCGGATCTTGGAACGGTTGCGGATTACTAAAATTTTCGTCGCGGCCTTGGACGATGACAGAATATCCAGTGCCCATCGCGCTCCTTCCTCGTTCAAGAATGGCGTCATCACCACGAGTGAAAGGCTCGCCGACGCAGCTAGTTCCTGGAACGCAGTATCGGTATGTTGCACGAGCACGTGGCGCAAGCCGGCGCTGGGTAACCTGTCGCCTAGGATGCTTGGCTTTGTCGGCATTGTGATCGTGACCTCGGGCGCGAATTCTCGTATGGCCGCCCGTCTCCCTGAGTCTGCGCCGCGGAGGGTAGCTGCGAGTTCGAGGTTGCAGGCTGTCGGGTTTGGCTTCCATCGTTCGGGACCTCCATCGAGCACGCGCGCAGTGCAAAGGACAGCGGCGGCTGCGGCGAAGCCTGGTGCGCGGCTACGGCTACGGCCACTGGTCACCATTCGCTCGACGCTTCCCACGTCCCAACCGACAGAGGCTGTGACCACCTCGGCGGCGTCAGCCAGGCGATCACCCAATTGGGTAACGAGGGCATCAACGAACCGGGAATCGATCATCGGTGGCCGACCGCATACGGATGACATCCCGAACTACAGGATAGTAACCTTTCACAGACGCCTGCTTGGGAAGCGTCACATCCCAGTGCGGCTTTGCCATGCCCCGTAGCACAGAACGCGACAAGAGGTTGTTACGCGTTAGACAAGATATCTCGGGAATGAGGACGCAATCAGGGCAGGCACCGCCGCGCTCATCGCAAATTGCGCCCGAACCGCAGCGTAAACTGTCCGGGTCGAGCATTGTGGAGAGGATTGAATTGCCGACACCAGGACTAGTGGCCGTTCGCCAGGCTGAGGCGATGTAGCCAAGGTCCATGGTCGTTCCGCGGCGATAGACTGCAAAGGCGAGGTCCGGCACGAATAGATGCTCCGACAGGCTCCCAATATCAAGGCCGGACACTCCGGCTACTGAGTGGATCAGCTGGTGCGCTATGGTGTGGAGCAATGTGTAGACGTAGGCGTATACGTTTCGACTAAGCGCCCCTGGTCTGTTCCGGTACTCGTCCAGCCACGGCGAGAACCCGTGCCGGTCGGGACCGCCGATTGCTGAGTACGCATCGATAAGGGCCGCTCCGAGACGACTATTCGGCGAAGGAAGCTTGAAGGGTATGCTGTTCGCCTCCAGCCATGCCTTCACCATGTCCTCATCGAGGCGGACGTAAAGTGCCTCGTTATCTTGCCGAATGGTGTAAATTGGCTGAACCATTTCCCGATCCATTCGAGCAAGCGGGAATAGATTAAGCCGCACTGGCATATCCCACCGCTCCTGCGTCTTCTTCCGGCTAACCCGCGGTCCTGACTCCACCCGCGTATACCCAAAGGTGAACTCGCAGACCGGGAACTTGGTGACGAGACGCATGTCCGCGATGCCAAGCAGCGACAGTTGCCCAGCAATCCGCCGCTTCACTTCTTCGAGGTCAGCGGTGGATAGGTCAGGGATGATTGGATCTTTCGGCTCCCGGACGTTGGCGAACTTGGTCGAGTCTCGAAGGACGTCAGCGTCGAGCGTCTTGTGCTCGACTGCCTGCCGGAGTGGTTCGAACTTGCGCTCCGCGCGCTGGATTCCGTTTACGGCTTGGAGCAGCTCCGGAGTAGCCTGAAACGCGTCTGGCAGGATCTTCTCGTCCCGTAGCCGGTCAAGCGCCCTGCGGTTTTCTTCTCGGGCGTTGTCGGCAAGCGCAGGCTCTCCTTGCCGGTCCAAAAATTCAATAGTTTTCTTGCGAAGATTGTAGCTTTCCCACTCTCGCTCAAGGTTCTTCTCCTTCAGGATGCGCTCGATGTCGGGATCAGTTAAGACTTGAACCGGGTATCGATACTCTTGCGCAGCGAAAGCCGCCAAGTCGCCACCCCGATTGTGGCGCAGCATCTCGTACCAGCGGTTTTCCTCAAACGCGAGCACCCGGTCTCCTTGGGCGTAATAGGCGCTGTTGGCTCGATAGGAGACGGGCTCCATGTTGACCTCGACGCGCTGGTTCGCCCCAGCGCGAATACCTTCGCCGAGGAGGCGGAAGCTATCGTCGTCCGCAACCACTGGAAGTTGTTGCGCTGTACCACACGCGGAGCACTCCAGGCGCCACTTCGCGAAGACTGGGGCCGAGCGGTTAAGGAGGAAGTGTTCGTTGCCGCAGGTGCAAGACATGCGGCTCCATTTCACCTCCCCATTGTCGTAGCGGTTCACGCGCACCCCAATAGGCCGCCACGATCCCGACCAGTGCACGAGAACAACATCAAGCTGCTCCCAGCTCGCTTTGCAGCCCCCTTTGTCCTTCTTCGGACAGCCGTCGCAGATCCGGTCTTTCCCTGCTTCGAACTGCCCAATGTCAGCGTAGTCCTTGATGAGCCGACATTCCCGGCACACGAAGGTAAGTGGCGCCGGCTCGTAGTGCATCTCCTCTGGCGAGACAAAGCGGACGCGGTCGGGCTGAAGTCCAGGTGAATGTGGATCCCGCAGAAGTTCCTTGTCCAGTGCAAGGCGTGGTTCCACTGGTGGGAATCCCTGCGGGCGCGGGCGGGTCGCTTGCTCGTACCAAGATCTCACACGTGCGTTGATTGCCTCCAGGATTTGCTCGCGGAGGATCAAAGAAAGCTTTGGGACTTCATGCCCGGCAGCGGAACGTGCGATGCAGGCACCCAATCCTCCTTCGAACGTGAAGAATGATTCCGGCGCATAGACGGTTGCGATCTGCGTCCGCGAGCGCGTCATGGTGAAAACGTCGTTGGTCATCCTACCCTCTTCAGCGCGTCCGGCCGCCACTGCGAATGAACCGCATGACGTCTTTGAAGCTCTCAGCGGATTTATCCCCGCGCTTACCACGGTAATACGGTTCAATTAGCCCTGGCACGTCGACATCCCGCAACGATGTCATAGGAGAGTCGATGCCCATCGATTTCCAGAAATGCTCCAGCTTGCCCGCAGCGAGCGGATGCTCAACCATTCGGACGAAGTCACGGACCGCCCTAAGGACGAGTTGCTCGAAGTGCCCTTTCTGCGTGTCTGCGCCACCGTGGGGCTGGTCGGCGCCAATGCAGTCCAGACAGTACTGGACCAAGTTTGCAATGAAGCGATCTTCGCCCATTGCTGACTTGAGCCTCCGCACAGTCGCGATGTCTTTGGGAATTTGAGCGCCCTGTTTGCGGGCATCGTCTTTGATGTAATGAGCTTGATAAACGACGCCTACAAGCCAGTTCTGGATGAGTGAAGGAATCGCGCGCTCCACGGCCTTGTCCGTCCACCGCTCCACTGCCGGAGGCGCGATCATCCGCTCCAGAAAACGGTGAAAAGTCCCGTGAACCTCCATGACGAAGCGGTCGCGGCGGTTCTGAGGCGTCGGTATGAGCATTGAGAAACCGACGTGCGTGCGGCCAACACGCGAACTCGCCTGGATGTACTCGTCGATGGCCGTCGGCATACCCGCAAAGAACATTGAGTTGAAGTTTTCGACGTCAACACCGTGCGACACGGCCGAAGTTGCAACGATCATGCGGAGCACTTCGCCCACATTCTCGGGCGTCGCAGGGTCGAGCCGCTTCTCCGCCTCTGCGACAATCCCCTCAATGAGCCCGGCTTCGACGCCGCCGCTGATAAGGCTGGTCCGGACATTTTCAATCACTGCATGCCTTCCAAAGTCGCGGTGCTGACGATCGGCGATGCCGGGGAGCGCGGATAGAATCTGATCACCGCCCTTCTTGTTAGTGACGTAGGTAAGCGCGACTCGGTGCAGGTCGACGATCGAGGCGAGCACGTTGGGCGCCATCCGAGCGAGCGCTGCATCGTGTCTCGAACGGAGCGGGCCGTCTGAGAGGTGATCGCGGAGGAGCGCCGCAGCCTCGGCCTCCCTTGCCGGATCACGCGAAAGGAGCCCACGAAGGAGGTGGGTGATTCCGGCCGTGAATGCCCCGAGCACCGTCACTGACCCAGTTGTGTGGGGGCATCCGTTTGTGAGGAGGCTCACGTAGATCCGGGCCCATGGAGCGTACGTTTCGATGTCTTTTTGGTTCGGTGAGGTGTCGGCCGCGTCGTTGCGGTCACTGGCTGTTTTCTTGAACCGGAGTGGGTCAGCGTAAAAGGAGCGGTATAGGCGCGGTCCCTTGTAAGGGAACTGACGAACCCTCTTCTGGTACAGCACTTGGATCTGCCGGGCGGGATCAGATATTGTTGCCGTTGCCGCCACCACCTTGGGCAATCGGATACGCGTCGGGGCGCTTGGGATACGGGTCATCTCATCGCCCGCAAAATCGGCCAGCGACTGGAACCAGTGGTATAATGTTGTCTCGAAAAGTCCCGCAAATGTCCCAAGGCTTTCCTCTAGGAGATGGGCCTCGTCCTGGATAATGAGGGATGGGACAGGATCGAAGAAGGAGTGCACACCGGATTTGAACGCCGGATAAACCTGCTTCAGCCCGGGCTGAAGCTTAGAATGGTCGCCGTACGGCATCGTGACCAAGCCATTAGGATCTGTGAACCTAGCCAGGCCGAACATTCCTGCGATCTTGTTGATAGTGCTCCAGTGCTGGCCAATGAGCGCGAGCTTGTCGACAGTCCCAAGTAGGATGGGCGGTGCGACCCTGTAGATGTCCTCGTCTACGAGAACGAACGGCAGCGGCCGCACGTGCGGCGCCGTCACTCTGTTCCAGCGACACTTGACCTCAAGGCAGACGATTCCAAGGCGTTCTTGCTCCTTTGGGAAACGGCGCATGCCTGTTGGCTTGTCGCAGAATGGGCATTTCGGGAGCTTGTTGTAGTCGGCTAGAACCGCGCAGTAGCCGCCGTTCTGGAGGTTGCTTGCTTCATCGCGGTGTTCGGCTGTCCCAACTGCGGGGACGCACTCGAACTCCTCCATAAGCTTACTACCATCCATGATCCTGTTCGGGGTCGAACTGCCGCCTACCCAGAAGCCAATCTCCATCGCGTCGCCGCCGATCTCTTCGTCCCTTCGGATCAACTCCGCTTCGGCAAGCACACGGGCGAGACGGCGTGCCTGCTGTGCCGTTAGTAGACGAAGCGGGTATCGGATCAGCGCCGATACACCGCGGTGCTTGCCGCGCAATCGGTCAAGAAATAGCGTGAATACTAGGAGGCCGTAGAACGCCTCCGACTTGCCTCCGCCCGTCGCGAAGTAGAGAAGCGCTGCTGCCTCGATTGAATCAGTGTTCGGGCCGTAGAAATGCTCGAACTCCTTGATCCTAGTCGATGGTGAGACGAGGTTCGCGAGGACAAAAGCGACTTGGAAGAGACGCCATCCGGCCTTCGATGTATCCCAACCCCGGCGCTCCGCGGCCTTCAGGAAAGTCTGGTTGGTGAGAACCCACGCTCGGAATGGAACCGCGCGTTTGCTTGCTGGATCAACCAGCCAAGCCTTGCGGCTCTCCTCCAGGATCGAGATGCCTGCTTCTAGCTCTGAGATCTCTTTCAGGTACTCGGAAACGTCGTGCTCGTATTTCTCGGTCTCGCGACGTCGCGTGGTAACATCGGCGGCAGGAACCCCGGCGGTCGGGTCCACCTTGGCTTTGACGAAGTCCCTGATCCATTCCGAATACGCTTTCGGTATCCATCTAAGGGCAGACAAATCTTGCGCGGGATCCGCAAGCGTGCGGAAGGTGACATCGACCGAAGGGATCACCTTGGCTACGATCCTCGGCAGGGTGTAGCGCGGAACCCATGTCGTGCAGATTCGGGTTGTGCCGTCGGATGACGCTCCCGTAACGCCCGAATTCCATCCCGTGGCCAGCACGTCGTGAAAGCCGTGGATGTCGTAAGATGGCTTCACACGCTCCAGTACGTAAGGAACCAGTGCCGCTGTTGGCAGGGAGAGTTGGAGGCCGACCTGATATAGCCCGCTGTCGAGTGCCTTGTCGTCCGACGAAGCTGATCGATGTAGCAAGCCAATCGCGGCGTGGACGAGCTCGGGGTCGACCGGGTCTGCCGCCCATTCTACCGTGATCTCGGGCTTCTGCTTGGGCCAGAGGCGGTCCATCTGTGGCGCTTTCTGGCGCACTCGTGTCAAGGCTGCCTCCCACGCTGCCTTGGTTGCGAAACTGCTGGGCGGCAGTGCCATGTTCCGCCAGGCGTTGAGCTGCCCCTCGTCGGATGCGATGAACGCACGGTAAGCAGCCTCGATAGCTCTCTCCATTGCTTCGGCATGAGCCGTGACGGCAGCCTCGCGCCTCGTTATGTCTGCCTCGATTGGGAGCTCGAGCAGGGGCATCGTGACATGAAGGCGCTTGAACTTCGGCGGGATCTCCTCGGACGTGCAGAGTGCGTCGGGGAACACCGCATACTGGATAGTATCTACCACGGTCAAAGCAGGGGTGGTCGCTTCGTCGCCACCTCCGTCCTCGCCTGGTTGGGTCACCACAGACAGTACCTGGGGTGTGTCAGCCATGAACGTGACACCGCGTCCAGCTAGGATCTCGCGGTAAACGTCATTTAGTATCACCCGTCGAGTCCGGCTGTCACCTTGCTCCTTCCGCCTCGTCGCGATGGCCCGGGCTTCTTCGTTGATGTCACGACGAACATCAGGCCGCAGCCGCGCAGGAGGACGGATTGGCCGGACTGGATCGACGAGTTCGTCCCATGTCGGGAGGACGCGTACGTAGACAGCCAAAGACGGTTGCACCTGGATACTACCCCCAACGGCGAGGCGCAGGCGTACGGAGGCACCGTGAACGGCAATTCGGATATCGCTTGTCTCGTCCTCACCATTCGCGTCAATTTGATTAAGCAGGAAGCCTGAGACGAACTGTTCGGATGGCTTTTGTCCGATCACAATTTCACCGAACCGCCCAATGCCGCTCACCTTCGCGGACGTGAGATTGATGAGGGCGTCGCAAACCGCTTCCTTACTCTCCTGGGCCGCGTCCTCATCAGAGATCACGTTATTGATGTCCGGCAGCGTCAGAATAGTAGGGTCGACGGTATTCATCAATGGGACTCCATATGGACCGGACTGGCTAGAACTAATTAGGTTTTCGACTGCACCACTGTGACCGCTGAAACAACTGAGAAGCGTCTACTCAATTCCTCACGTAGTTCGCGCAATTCCTGCTCGAGCGCTGGGTACTGCCGATAGAACGGTTCCGGATGCACGACGAACTCGAGCGATCGGTTGCTTTCCTGCAACCCAGCCTGGATCGCTTGGACGCGGGCATTGACGACACCGAAGCGCCAGAAAATATCTACCATGTCCATCGGTAGCTCGATGGCCTTGGTCCAGCACTTGAAAGTCAAGCCCGAGCGCGGGGCGTCAGGCCGGCCCGATACGCGGCCGCACTTCATCCAACGCATCACATTTTGGCGTTCGTTCAGACCGAATGAATGATTCGGGTAGCCCATCTGGTGTGCCGCAACGCGCATCCGTTCAAGGATGCGATTGGCCTTGGTGTGGGCGTCACCTGGGATTGCTGCAAGCGCGGAACGGACCGTTTCGTGGTAAATCTTGAGAAAATCGCCCGTCTTCCCATCGATTGGAACTGGACCGAGGATGGCGTCAAGGCGCTCGTAGAGATCCGCTGTCACGACCAGGATCTCGTTCCCGGGACTGATGGTGCGTGCCTCTGTCCGTTTGAATGGGGTAATAGCGTTGTCCTGGCGTACAAGGCAGTCAGACGACTGGAAGAGCCTGAGGCGGTATCCATCCTCGGTCGCGATCTCGGTGACAGGCCCTCGTGTACCGGTTCCGCCTCCGACGGTCAGGTCGATCAGCAGTCCTCCTTTGAATTCCGGTGCCACCACCTGATCGAAGTCGAAGCCAGTCAGGTCGCCCTCGCACTCGTTGAGAGCCTCGATGATCGTCGACACCCGCTTGCCGGGTGGGCCTTGGAACAGTCCCTCAGCCTCCTTGAAGGCTGACCGTAGGGATCCGAGCGCGCCTCCGTCGCCGACAATTTCCATGTGGTCAGGAAGTGACGGCCACATGACGATGCGGCGTACAGCCCGAGCTGTCGGGTGGATAACGAGCATCGTATCTACGGGTGCTCCGGGTCCAGCGTCGGCGAGGCGCGCAGCAAATGTGTCGGGTGTAGCGAGGATGACCTTCTCTCCGATCCGCTCTGGGTCGAATGGAAAGCGGGATGACGCGATCCAGTCTTCGATCGCCGCGAGCACAACAGGATCACGAAACACTGCTAGAATGCGGTTGGACTTCCTAGCCGCCCGGGCAAATACATCACGTACAAGGATCGCAATGTCGGTGACCTCAAGATAACCGTTAGCCATCTTGTTCAACGCATCGCGGAAACGATGGAGGTCCTGTGAGAAGCTGCCAGCCCCTGAAGCCGCGGCCATTAGCCGAGCGTGGAACGAAGAGTATGTGTAATCCACCAGCGTTGCAGCCTCGACGCCCTCCTTCTGTAAGCGGTCGTGCGTATCCCGAAACTGGCTAAGGCCGATAGGAAGGCAGGCAATGTTCCTTAGGAAAGTGATGCCCGCGATGATCGCATCGGCGGCTTCAGACAGTCCCTGTTTCCGCAAGAAAGTGGCTTGCTCGACCCACTGCTTGCGGAACGCTGCGATACCAGCGTCGCGGACGTGGATCCTCATGGCGCTATCAGTCCATTCGGGCTCTCGACCGTCCGACGTGAAATCGACGGGCCTCTGCTTGGTGATGGCAGTAACCTGCACAGTGTCCGCCCTAGGGAGACCTGTTGATAGGATCTCGGCAGCCCGTCGGGCGAACCAGGGGTCTGATGCCAGTACGACGAGGGCTGGCTTCCGGCCCCGCCGTGTTGATAAGAACTGCCGCATGCTCTTGAGGCGATTTACCCAATCCTTTGTCTCGCCAAATGGGATCGATGTCCCATCGAAAACAATTACCTCGCAGTTATCACGGAGACGAGTGTTCGCTTTATAGTCTCTGGTCCACTTGTGCTCCTCTTGGCGGAGACCAAAAATGGCCATTGGCACACGGTCGACGCACCTGACCTCGGCGAGCATCGGCCCAACTCCGATCAATGTGCGCTTCGAGCCAATATCGGCGAGGAAGCTCGCATCTGCGGCAGCGTATGGGTCACCTCGTGTGGTCTCGAGTGACGGTGTGAACAATCCGACCATCTCGCGGAGATTCGGATGTGAAATCGGCTGACGACCTCTTTGGACGCGGTCGACTGGGGCAGATGCGAGTGCCTTAAGGAGATAGGCGTGCTTGTACGGGGCAGAGCCATGCTGCTCCCTGGGCATGGACAGGAGGAAGCGCTTGTAAGTCTGCGAGATGTCGTGTTCGTCCAAGAAGAGAGATTTCAGCCCAATAACGGAGGATGGTTGGTAGGGGTACCAACCAACCGTAGAGCACCCTTCAGGCCTGGCAGCCTGTGCCGCAATCAAACCTGCAATGGCACAGGCCATTGGGCGCCCAATCTTCTCGGGCCAAGATAGGACGACCCCATCACGGCCGTGCAGGATCGCGAGCGCTACGGCGTTGGCGGTGGCCTGCGCGGCCGGCGCCATGCGAACCACGATATCTGGTTCAGAATGATGATAGAGTCTGATTTCCAGTGCGGGCAATGGAGGCGGCGCTTCGCAAATGGCTCGCCCACCACTGGAAAGCTCCCCGGGAGAAGGCTGCACCGCTAATTTGGGCGCATTGCGCTTCTCCGCCAGGAGCTTTATGCGCTCAGCTCTCTTCCGCTTTGCCTCTTCGACGTCCGCCAGGGTCGCCCCACCCGGCCATCGACGGCTCTCAGGCGCCCCCATCCCTGACCCCGCAAAGTAGTTGGGCCGATAAATGTTAACATTCAGCCGGCTTAGATTTTAATCCTTTGCACCGCTGCTGTGTCAACGCCCTTCATTGGGCAGGTTGAGATTTTTTGTACTGCCCCTTGTGGGGCGGCTTGTCTTCTTCCTGTAGACCGAACCTACCCGAAATTGCTATGTAGAGCTGGCTACCTTTGCACCCGGTTTCAAAAATTTCTAACTCGTCGCACGTGATCCCTTGTGGAAGTTGCATTGAGCGGGTCGATCTCAGCCGCTTGGGCGGCTAATGTTGACCTATGAATGTTCTATCGCCCCGCTCTTTCGCCGAACCATCTACTGATCCAGTCGAGCTCGCTGACCTTGTCGGCTCCGCGTATGCAGAGCAGGTCACGGCCGATCATCGTAAGGATCACGGTCTCTATCTAACACCACCGGCAGTCGCCCGCTTCATGGGCGAGCTTGTTGGCACGCACCTCGGGACGGCACGGATCCTTGATCCGGCTGCCGGTGGCGGCATATTAGTGTGCGGCGCCGTTGAGGCCATGCTGTCCAAGGACAGCCGCCCTGATCGGATCGAGGTGACGGCTTACGAGGTCGACCCCGCGCTGGCGCGAGAGTTGCAGCAGGTTCTAACGAGTCTCGCCGAATGGGCCGGCAAACGCGGAGTAGAACTCACCTTCGAGGTGCGCAACAAGGATTTCGTACTTGCCAATGCTGACGCACTCGAAGGTCTTGGAGGGCTGTTCGCGCCCGGCCCTCTGCGTTCTTATGATGTCATCATCTCGAACCCGCCATACTTCAAGCTGAATAAGCAGGACCCGCGCGCCCAGGCTGCACTCAGCATCGTGCACGGCCAGCCAAACATCTATGGCCTGTTCATGGCCATCGGCGCGTCGCTGCTCCGGCCAGCTGGAGACTTCATCTTTATTACGCCTCGCAGTTTTGCGTCTGGACCCTACTTCCGAGCTTTCCGTGAGCGCTTCTTCTCGGTGATTCGCCCGGAGTTCATGCACGTCTTCGGTTCGCGCCGTGATGCATTTGCCCGCGACGCGGTCCTCCAGGAAAACGTGATCCTCCACGGTGTGCGCGATAACAACTGGTCCGACGGCCAAGTTAGAATTAGTACAAGTGCTGGGGTCAGCGATTTGGAGGAGCGTCAAGTCCGTACCGTCACTATACCCGATGTCCTTGACCTTACGTCGCGAGAGCGGGTTCTACGCATGCCTGCGACGCAGTCCGACGACGACATCATGCGGCTGGTCGACGGGTGGCCGGGATCGCTTGCCGCTTACAAGTGGAAGATCTCGACTGGCCCAGTGGTGCCGTTCAGGGCCCGCGAGTTCCAGAGCAAGGAGGGCGGGCCCGAATACGTGCCGCTGCTGTGGATGAACCATGTGCGGCCAATGCAAGTGACGTGGCCTCTCGCACGCCACAAGCCAGAGCACATCCAAAACGTGCCTGCATCTCAGTACATCTTGCTCCCTAATTTAAATTACGTTCTGCTGCGTCGGTTCTCAGCCAAGGAAGAGAAGCGGCGATTGGTTGCGGCTCCTTACCTTGCCCAGAACTTCGACGTGCCGATGATCGGGCTGGAAAATCATCTCAACTACATTCATAAACCAGGCGGGTCGCTGTCCGAGGATGAGGTCTTCGGGATCACAGCACTGCTCAATTCCAGCCACCTCGACACGTGGTTCCGCGCTGTAAATGGCAACACCCAAGTCTCGGCGACTGAAATTCGGTCTATGCCCTTACCTCCTCACGATGTCATCGTCGCGCTGGGGCGCATGGCCCGAGGTGTAGTGGACTTGGCAGGTATCGACGAACTGGTGGAGCAAGTGTTGCGGACTACCCCTGAAGCACTCTGCCCCTCTTAGTTGAACGATTGCACAAGCAGGTGCTTCGCTGGATCACCCTGGATCCATATGAACGTGCCAACAGCAACGTTCCCGTGCTTTCCCTGCCTAGCAGCAGCTTCCTTCCATGTCTGATAGGTCGTCGTGAAATCGATCCCGACCTTTCCGCATCGCTTTGCCAAGGCACTAAGTTGCGCGACCTTGTGGAGGTCTACCTCTCCATCGCTAGTAACCGCCTCAATGACCCAGAGCCGATCTGTCTGCCTGTTCCAGAGAAGTACATCCGGCATTGCATCGGCCAAGGTCAGCTCAATGCCAGCCTTCGCGAGCTTCGCCCGATCTTCGTCGGTGATCCGGTCTCCGTCGCCGTCATCCACATAGACCACCTCGTAGCCCTTGAGGAACCGAGCTGCATACTGGTCAATGCTTGCCTGAATGAGCGCGCTGTGGCCGGTACCAACGAGGAGCTTGGCTGCTTCTGCGGCTAGCGCCTGAAACTCCCGCCGCGCCCGGACAGCGTCTTCCGCTGACCATTTGCTGAGCAAGGCCTCCCACTGGTCGTCCGGCGCCCTCAGTACCGCCTTCAGATCCTCACTCAGCCGATATGCGGAGTTCGGCGACTTGGCGACGGGATGACCTGATATGAACTCACCTTCGTGCAGCAAGATAGCCTCGATCCCCCCGAGGTCGCGCAGTGGCTTGATCCAGTAGTCCCGGCCTTCTCGATCGAGCTTGAACTCATTCCGCTGAAGAATTCCAATATGACAGGCGAGATGCGCCGTCGTCGCGCCATCCGAGAACGTAGCGCCCTCTGGGGCCTTCGCGAACCAGCTTGGGGTTTCGTTGTCCATGAGAGCAAATACCCCATCCACTAGGTCGACATTGCTCCCGAGGTGAAGCTGCGTCAGCACCTTGCGGATTTTCACCTTCGAAACGCCCTGAAAGGTGTCGGGAACGGCCGCGCCTAACTCTTTCAACCGCGCTGCGCGCAGCTCCATGATCTTTACATTAAGCCCGCCCTTCGCCACCGGTTCGCCTCCGTCAAAGCGGAGCCGTTCTACACGCAACCGCGACAGTATTGGAGTCCAAATTTGTCGACTACCCCAGAGTGCCTAGGAGATCGCGTGTACCTGTTGGTACACATAGCTGGCCCACAGACGATCATTGCCTCACGGTAAACCATTGAAAATGTTGAGTTTATCAATATTTGGTTCTCCTCCCCTCAGCTCCACCAAGTAGTCATGTTTCCCCTATATATGAGTAAAGCTCAGCCCTGTATGTGCCGCAAATTAGGACTTTATAGGCTTCACCAATTAATCAGAGACAGTTTGCGCCATCTTTACAGGCGAAGTACATAGACTCTACACGCCGCCGTCTCAGGCCCCTTCCATATATTTTCCAAGCTGGCGTCTATACAATTTAGAGACTAATTTGTACGTAGCAGATACTGTATCCCAGATTTTGAATGTTAAGATATTTGATCTTCGAAGCGCCATTTGAGCTTATGAAGCGCGATTCACCTTGGCCACAGCTGCAGGATGTGTGTGCAAATACAGGTTCAAGCACCTACCGGTCCTAGCGATGAATACGCTTTCGTGAAGCTGCCGAACCCTGACACAAGCCGCCTCATGACGGCACCGCGAGATCGACGACTTCATGACCGTCCCACGCTCGCGCCTAGGCTGATGAGGAGCTCGTCCAGTTGCTCGAACTGCTCGGGCATCCCACTTTCCATCCCGGCGAGGGCGTCATCGAGAGCCTCCTTCGAGGAAGTAGGGTGGCGTCGGTCCGATTCCAGGGATATTGGCCTTGTCGGGACTATTGACTGCATCTCCCTGTCCTGAAAAAGCAGAATATGTAACTTTTGTCCCCCAGGGCCACAGTCAAGACAAACGAGTTCAGTCGTCGCCTTCGAGTTCAACTTATACTCAAGCGACTTACCGACAATCTCTACATAAGAGTCAATGCAGCGCTCCTTGTCCTTCGGCGAGAACGAGATATACCGACCATCTGACGTTTTAACACCGCAGGTTTCCGCCGCGTGCGCTGTCGATATAAAGAAGTTGAATAGATTAAATGCGTGACTCTGACAGTTCGAGAGCTGCGTGATGATTTCTTCGTCAGTCAGCTTCCCCTGCTCCTTTGCCTCTGCCAGATCCTGGAATGTCTTGTTGCCGCCCTTGCCGAGTTCAGAAAACACTCCAGTCGAGATCTGGCTTAATGTCTTACCAACAGTTTCGACTACACTGACTGCTGCTCTCAAAGACGAGTCAGACACGTAGACCTGCACGCCCGCCCGTTCATTCTTAGTGATGACCTGTGCCAGGTCGACGTTATGGTTGATTGCGGTCTCATCCTGCTCTTGCTTGTCCGTGTCGCGGACGATGATCGTGCCTGCGCCGACCGTGGCTTTCGTCACCTGCTCGATGTCATGGCTGGCATAGGAGCCCTGCACGCTCACCCCGGGCAGCTGGCCGGGAGCGCCAGGGGTCGTCACGCCCACCTGCGCGCTCACCGACGTGCCCGTGTCGTGGTCGAGGATGTCGCTGAACCCGAGCGTGCCGGTGTCGAGCGTCAGCTGGCCCGTGTCGGAGTTCATCACCGCGCCATTCAGCTGCGTGTGCTTCTCCACATAGACGTCGAGCTTGTTCGTGGCGAACAGGCCCGTCTGCTCGCTCACCCACGCCCGGTCCGACGTGCTCCTGCTCCCGCCCGCCGATACCGAGACCGAGGACGGGCCGATGATCCCGATCGTCGCCGAGCCCGAGCCGTTCGCCGCCGACGCGCTGCCATGCGCCGTGTCCTGGCGCGAGGCCATCGTCAGATTGCCGCCGATGTCGGCGTCGATGTTCGCGGACTTCACCACCGCGCCGGCAAAGGTGGCATCGCCGCCGGTCTTGAGCGTCGCCTTGCCGCCCGCGCTCAGATGCGCGTTGAGCTGCGTCTCCTGCCAGCTCGACGCCTTGTCCTTGGAGAACCCGCCCTCCACCGTCAGCCCGAGCGTGACCCCCGACGCCCCAAGGCTGCCCGAGAGCCCCACCCCGGCATTCCAGCTCTCGGCCTTGCTCGACGTCTCGGCATAGCTCTGCGCGCTCTCCACCGTCAGCTTGCCCGTCACGTCGATCAAAAGATCCTTGTCGACTGTGATCTGCGTGCCGACGAGATGCGCATCGCCCCCCGCCGTCAGGCTGAACGTGCCGCCCTTGATCGTGGTCGGCACCGCGTTGTAGGCCACCGCCCGGCTCGACGAGGATGAGCCCGAGGCGCCCAGCATCAGGCTTGCGCTCACCGTCGGATTGGTCAGGCTTTTGAGCGCATCGGTCGCCTGCAGCACGCCCGAGACCTGGCCCAGGATCCTGTAGCCCACCCCGCCATAACCCGACGTGAAGGTGCCCACCGATTGCTGCAGCTGCTGCGCCGCTCCCGTCACGTTCTGACTCACCTTCAGCGTAATGCCGGCAAACATCTCCTTCGACGATTGATACGAGCTCTCCCGGTTCAACCCGGCCAGCAGCTTGATGTCGTCCTTGGCGTCCAGGCTCACATGGCCCTGCGAGAGCACGCTCGCCGCCGTCATGACGATGTCGTCGCCCGCCGTCACCGACACGCCCTTGTCGCCCTTGATGAGCGAGCGCGCCACTGTCACCTTGTCGTCGGCCGAGGACTGGCTCGAGGCATGATAGCCCGCGCCAACGCTGAAGCCGCCGTTCCCGCCCGACCATGTCAGGCCGATGCCCTTCTCCTTCTTCGAAGACGTCGAGCCGGCGGCATCGAACCCCGTGCCGACGATCACGTCGCGCTTGGCATCGAGCGTCACGTAATCCTTGGCCACCACCACCGAGCCGATGATCTTGATGTCCCGGGTCGCCTTGACCGTCACGTCGCCGTCCGCGCTCAACGAGGAGGCGACGTTGCGCGCCTCGTAGCTGGTGTTCGCCGTCTTCGTCGAGCGGTAAATGTCGACGCCGCTGCCTGTGAAGAACAGTCCGACGCCGCTCTTCTTCTGCGAGAAGGCGGTCTCCTTCACGTCCTGCTCGGAGAGCACGTGAACGGAGGCCTTGGAGCCCGCGATCGCATGTCCGTTCGCGTCATAGCCGGCCAGAACCGCAAGGTCGTTCTTGGCCATGAGGTGGCTCGCCGCCACCTCGATGTTCCCTGTCTCCGAGCGCACGGTGAGGTTCTTGCCCGCCGACACCACCGAACTCAGGTTCGTGAGGCTATGCTCCGACGCGCTGAAGCTCGACTTGGAGAGAAGGCCGTTCTTCTTGCCGCCCGCCTGCATGTCATGTTCGTCGAACACGGACGCGATGGAGACACCCTCCTTGCCGACGAGCAGCGCATCGCCCTTGGCAGTGACGGTCGAGCCGAGAATGTCGAGCTTCTTCTCGGCCTTCATGACCAGATCGCCGCCGGACGAGACAAGGCCACCCACATGGGTCACGTCGGTGGTCAAGCTCCAGTTCTTGGTCTTGCCCGAGAAAACGCTATTGGTGATCGTCTGCGCCTCTATGCGGATGCTGCCGCCTGCGGTCAAGGAAAGCCCCTGGCTCGCGATGATGGAGCCGCCGCGGTTGATCAGGTCGCCCTTGGTGGCGATCATCATCGTCTTGGCGCTGAGCATGCCGCCGGCCTGGGCCTCGAACAGGGCCGTCAGCTCGCCGCTTCGGGCGACCCGTTTTTCGTTCAGGAATTCCTTGGCGTCGATGCTCAGAGAGTTGACCGCCAGGATCGTGCCTGTGTTGGTGACCTTGTCGGCCTGGATCGAGATGTCGTTGGCGAACATGGCGCCACCCGTGACGGCGGCGTACTTGGCGAGGTCCTTTTCCGGCAGGATGACCTGGGGCGCCAGTACCTTCTTGCCGTTGACGACCTGATATTCGTACCAGAGGATCGGCTTGGTGATCTTGGCGCGCTGCGCTTTCGTCAGCGTGTCGCCGATCTTAATGTCCTGATTCTCCCGCAGGAAATCGACCGTCGCCTCATACAGCGCCTCCTGCTGCTCCTTGGGATTGCGATACTTCGGATCGAGGATGGCGCGGCCGGTCTGCTCGAGCAGCGCCTGCTGGATCAGCCGCCGTTCAGTGGCGGGATCCGCAAAGAAGGCGAGATCTTTTGCGCTCGCGTTAACCTGCGCGAAGATCCAGCTCGGATTGCGCTCGTTCTGCCCAGACGCGATCGGCGTCGCATAAAGGAAGGACACGCGGCCATTGACCTTCACGTCCTTGTCGGCGGGTCGTTTGATCGGCTTTCCATTCGCATCGACCGATGCTTCGAGTGTGTCCCCTGATTTTCCACTGACATGACCGCTGCTAGCGCTCGGATCCTCGACATAGGCCGGGCCGCTGCCAGGCACGAGGCCCGCGCCCAGCAGCTGAAGGGCATCCGCGAGATCGATGACGGGATCGGGAATATGGGACGGCGCCGTACCGATGTTAGGGTTCGTGATGCCGACCGTGACCGTATGGCTCTTGATGATGATCTGATCGGCCTGGACAGTGCCGTGCTGCGCGTAGATGTTAGAATTATGAGCGTAAGTGCCGCCTGCATAGAAGAGCGCCGGAGTCTTGTCGTAGGAGTGATCGATCTCGTCAAAGATCTGACCGACGTTGGTATCGCCACCCGTCTTGATGATGGTCTCATGGCGTATCAATGTGCGAGCCAGATGCTCGATCTTATTGGCAGTTATAGTTAGGTTTAAACCCGCAGCGACAGTCGAGGCCTCGTTCAGAACCGTACCGGCATTGATATTGATCGATCCATCCGCCTGAATGGTCGACGGCCCCGATGTTTCAAGCTGCTTGGTGAAGAAGCTGGTGTACTTCCAGTCATAAGGGTATCCGGTGGCCGCCGAACCATCGGCAACCGTTTTTATGGCCGTGCGGACATTGCGAAGGTCGTCGCCCACATTGATGGTAAGGTTGCCGCCCGATTGGATGACCGACGCGAAATTGTTCAGATCATTGTGGGCTTGTAGGACCATATTGCCACCGGAATAAATCACGCCTCCGCCGGGCGCCGAGGGGTTATTAGCGCCATTGGTGATCGATCCACCGGTCGACACGAGGGTGAGGGTTCCGCCCGCGGCGACGACAGCATGATTGAAAATGTTGCCGGCAACCGTGAAGCTCAGGTCTCCCTTGACCTTGAAATCCTCGTCGAAGGTCCATCCCCCCTGCGTCAGGGTGAAATTGAGATTCTCGCCGAAGTTGAACCATCCTTCGGCAATCGTATCCTTCTTGAAGAAACCGGCACTGACCGTCTGAGCATTGACGACGGCCTTCTCCGTTCCTTGCAGCAGGGAGTTCGTCCCGATGGTCAGGGCTCCGGATACATCGACGCTGAGCAGCTTGCTTGAGATCGAGGCATAGTTCGTTCGACTGACGCCTTGGTTCTTCAGGCTGCTGGCCCTGATGAGGATCTTATCCTCGCCGCTGATGACGCCGGCATTGACCATGTCGCCCGTCGAGGTGAGCGAGACTTCCTTGCCTTGGATCGTTCCATCCTGCCGATTGGTGATCGGACCTGCGGTGACCTCAAGTTTCTCGGCCGCCTGAATCACGTTGCTGTTGTCGACTGCGCCGACCACCGTGACCTTTATGCTCTTCAGGGCCTGGAGATTACCCGTGTTCGTCAGCTTTCCTTTGATATCCAGGACACCATTGTACTCACTCTTGACGGTCCCGGCATTCGTGAGATCCCCCATCGCCGTCAAGGTGATCCCGCCCGCGCCGATAACCCCGCCGGCGACGTTCGTGATTTCGTGGGCGGTCAAGGTCAGGAGCCCACGCGCGTCGATCCTACCTGCATTCGCAAACGCGCCCGGAAGGTTGACCGTGAGATCGAACGCGTTCAGCGACGAGGAGGTGGTTCCGTAATAACTGGGTGCCTTAAGGATCAGCGTGGCACCGGCGATCTTGCTCTGGTTGATAATCGAGTCTGCGACATCGACCGAGAGAGTTTGATTGGCCGCCAGCGTTCCGGAATTGGTCAGTCCTCCTCCGCCGGTGATCGTGAGAGAAGTGTCTGCTTCGACAGAACCTTGGTTGGTGATGTCTCCGCTCGCCTCCAATTTCACAATCGCGCCAGCCATGCGGCCGGCGCTGTCCCCGACGACGGGACCATTGGAGATGTCGCGTGACTTGATGAAGAGATCCGCTCCGCCGTTCACGAGGCCATTGTTCGTAAAGTCGCCGGTCAGATGCAGGGCCACAGTGCCGCCACCGAGCTTTGCCGACTGCGACGCGCTCGAGAAGGACGACGCCGTCACATCGAGCGCACCAGCCGCAGCCATGACACCTGTCGACACGATGTCCCCGGACGCGGCGTTCAGCGTGAGTTTACCGCTCTCCGCCATGATGCTGCCTGCATTGGCAATAGATCCTTCGGCAGTCAGAACGAGGTCCTTCACCGCCGCGATCGTGCCCTCATTCGACAGAGGGCCCACAGCCTTGATCGTCGCTCCCCCTCCGCCGATCGAGGAAGCAATACCTCGGTTCATCAGTGAGGCCGACTCGACCGTAAGGCCAACCGAGCCGTAGATCGTCCCGGAATTGTCGAGAGCATCGGAGGTGATTTTGAGTTCCTTTGAGGAGAGCTCGGCACCTGCAGTGGCCGTGTAGGAGCCTGCCGTCAGTTCCAGGCTGGAGCCGGAACCAATCTTGCCACTGTTGACTGCATGACCCGAGGCGGAGACGAGGGCATCGACATTGGCAATCAGGGAGCCGCTGTTGACGAGAGTTCCCGTATGGAACGAGATTTTCTGAGCGGATTCGATGGCACCGCTATTTGTCAAACTGCCGAGAGCCTTCTCTGCGCTACCTAATTTGATTGTCTGGGCGAGGATCTGTCCCGCGCGTGTGTCTATAATCGTTGGCCCATTCGAGACCGAAGCCGCCTGAATGTCGATCAGGTCGGAGCCGGAGATGAATCCAAGATTGTCCAGATTTCCGGACAGGCGGAGTGTGACCGTCTTACCGCCGAGTTGAGCCTGCGCTGTGGAGCGATAAGCGCCTGCCGTCAGCATCAACTCCCCGTCCGTTGCAAGAGTGCCGCCGTTGATGACTGTTCCAGCCGCGGAGGCGGTCAGGCCATCGGTGCCACTGACGATCCCCTGGTTGTCGGTATTACCGACCTTGGCGGTGAGCTTGACGGATTTCGCGGTCAGAACACCTGCCGTTCCATCCACATTCGAGGGGCCGAGAAGAATGGAACCGGCAGCGACATCGACACTGGTCTGACCGCTGATCAATCCGAGACTGGAAAAGGCACCGCTTACATCCACCGTGATGGTCGTGCCGCCCAGGCGGGCGGCAGTCGTACCGGACTCGAACGCTGTAGCCGTGATCGCCATCGCCCCTTTCGCGATGAGGTCAGATCCGGAGATTATCTTTCCGCCTGCAGTCAGCGTCAGATCTCCATCGCTGGACAAGAGCGCCCCGGTGGATGTCACATGACCGCCAGCCTTGACGATGAGCCCCGACACGCCTCCGACCGTACCGTCATTCGTCACGCTGCCCTTGATGTCGAGGTCTGCATCGGCGGCCGTGATTGCGCTTCCCACGCCAAGGTTGGACAGAGAGCCAGCCTTCAGGGCAAGATGGTCCGAGGCCGTCGCCTTTCCTTTGTTCTCGAACAGGTTAGTGACGGTGAGAGCTGCTGTTGCTCCGGATAAAACAGCTGAATCGCTACCAGCACGGTAACTCAGGCTGTGAAGGCTCAAGGCACCGTCTGTCTGAATGCTGTTCCTGTTGGAAATATCGCCGGCTTCCAACGTCAAACGCTCGACACCAAGCACCTGTCCACTGTTCTCAAGCGCACCGGAGAGGATCAAATCAGTCGTTTTCGCGGCCAGCTCAGCAGCTGACGAGTTGGTACGATAACTCGTGGCTTTCACATTCAGGGAACCGTCGGTCTGAACGGTTCCATCGTTCAGAATGTCACCCGCAATGATCTTGAGTGCCCGCTCGGATACAATTTGCCCCAGATTCTTGAAACTCCCCGCAACGTTGAGGGACATTTCGGGACCGTAGATGACACCTGTATCGGTGTTGGAGAGCAGGCCGGCCTCGATGACTGTCTTTTGACGGCCATAGATTGTGCCTGCATTGTCGAGATGGTCGCGGAGCGTCAGCAGCACGCTATCTTGCACCAGCTGGCCGGTCTTCGCGTTGATGAAGCTGTTACGGATCGCGAGATCGAGGTTACCGTAATCGAGGATCGTTTCATTTGTGAGCCGATCCTTAGCGTCGATCAGGAGCTGATTCTTGGCCTGAAAGATGGTTCCTTCTCCAAGTTTGAGTTCCTGCCCAGCAACCTTGACACTGTCGTGGGTGGCAATAATCGCCGTGCCTTCCAGGGCGGCGCTCTCAAGGCCGGCAATGGAAACGTCGCTGCCGCTGATTTCAAGATTCTTCCCGCGAATCGCCTTGCCCTCGAAGGCGATTTTACCATTGGATGCGACCACGCCCTCTGCAATCAAGCGATCGCCAGATACGAGACTGACTGCATTGCCCGCCTTGAGCACACCGCGGGCGGCCAGCGACTGAACCGCCTCCATGACGATGGCGTCGCCTGCCGCTAGTTGTCCCTCAACGGACACCGTAATCCGCTTGCCCGCGGCTGTGATGCGGCCGAGGGCTTGATTGTTACCCGCGAGCGTGATCTGTCCATCCGCTTCAATCTGAAGGTCGCCATTGGTTTTTGCGGAAGCAAGGGCCGCGTCGCCAAAGGACTTGATCACAATCGAGGCCGCAGAGGCCGACAGGTCTCCCTTCAGGTCAATCCCAACATCGACATCTCGCGATAAGATCGACAGAGTGCCAGCTGTAATCTTGCCCGTAGCACTCGACTGAATTGCAGAACCTTCAATGATCGGCAGTTTGGAGAGATCGTTCGGAACGATCTGGTCGCCCCTCTGGTCATAGACCATGGCTCCGGCGCGAAGCCGTACACTGTCTTTGGCCTGGATAGGGCCATTGATCTTGAGCTGACGGGCGATGAGGTCCACATCGTCGATAGGCGAGTCCATGCCCAGCAGGCCCTTGCCTGCGACCGAAGCCGTTCCACGGCTGACATCGAATTTAACCGTGCCGCGTTTTTGATCGGGGAGCGGCGTGCCGGTGGAGAGCGTGACGCGGTCGCTGTTGATGAACGAGCACCCGACGCAGCCCACGCCATTGGGATTAGCGATGATGACGTCTGCTTTGCGACCGAACACCTCCGTCGGACCGTTCAGAGTCGATGTGGCGCTGCTGGTCACCTCGTTGAGAATGACACGTGCCGGACGCTGGTTAGCCAAATTCGGGTTCGCGACGACCTTCCCGCCGAGGATCGACGTTCCAGTCAGCTTCGAATTGTTCAGGATGACGCCTCGGGTATCGACGTCATAGCGCTGGAATTTGTTGTGAGAGATGCCGCCGAACGACGGCTTGGCGATGTCGATGACCGGCGTGCCGTTGGCCGAGGCACCGACTTTCGGCTTGAACTGAATGGGCGCTCGAGGATCGGAGATCACTTGGCCCATGGCAGCGGGCGCATAAAGGGACATTACAAGCGATATGATGGCTAAGCCCAGGCCGGCTTTGTGCCCAAGCCCCTGCCGCACGCTCTTGCTGAACGCACGCACCGACGTCTCACGAACAAGTCGGCCAAACACAAGCTTCGACATATCGCTTCCCCCGCCGGCATGGCCAGCATCAGCCCTATTCCTGGTGCAGGATCGGCCTTGGTCGCTCCTGCGTCTTGAACAAGGACGATTTATTCAGCTGCTTTCCAGCTGCGTGCCGCAGCCTGAGCCTTCTCGACATCTTCCGGCGACAGCGCTTCGGAGACGCGCTGCAGCGCGATGCTGGCTTGCGGGTGCTGCCGAGCGGAGGCGAGGTTGTAGTAGAGGTGCGCCTTACCGAGATCTTTCGGTATCGGATTGCCGGCCTCAAGCATGATGCCGATCTCGTATAAGCCAACAGGGTTGCCCTTGAGTGCAGCCTTCTCAAAATAGGCACGGGCCTTCTCAAGATCTTTCGCGCCGTTAGAGCCATCACGATAGGCAAACCCCAGCGCATTCATGGCGCCGATATGACCATGGTCTGCCGCCTTGGCGTAATAGGTCATCGCCTTGGCAATATCCTTGGAACCACCCTGACCCTGCGCCAGCAGACCGGCGCAGTTGAACTCCGCATCCGCATCGCCGAGATCCGCACTCTTGCAAATCATCTCGCGTGCCGTCTTGTAATCCTGGAGCATACCCTCGCCACGAAAGGACATGAGGCCAACACGGTTCATGGCCTTCGCGCTGCCTTTGTCAGCGGCCGCAAGATAAAGAAGACGCGCCTTCTCCGGATCGCCTTCCAAACCGACACCCAGCTCAAGCATGCGTCCAAGATAGAAGGCGCCGTCTGCCTGTCCGGCATTGTAGGCTTCATTGAAAGCTTTGAGCGCCGCCTCGTAATTTTTGGCTTCGAGGCTTGCAAGCCCGTCCTTGATCAAGTCGCCCGTTGCGGCAGGTTGCGCCGGCTGCGCAGTCTGAGGCTTGTCGGCGGGCTTTGCTGCCGGCGGCTTAGACTGCGCCAGTGCGGCGGAGCTTATAAGAGCCAGCAAGCTGGCGCCAAGAATCAAACGTATAGACATAGGCGTTTCCTGGATCATAAGAGTTTGACGGATAGGGTGAGATAGGCTTCCGGCGCCCGCCAATTGCTGGTCTTCGGACCGCCGATGCGGTGGACAGGCTCACCGATGCTGGCGTCGAGATTGACCCGGCCATGTCGATAGCGCAGCCCAACGCCAATGCCAGCCCGTTCAAGAACTTCGCGATTTGCGATGTCGTAGCCGGCACCATAATCTGCGAAAACATACGGCTGAAGACCTTGCAGAGTTTCGTATGCGAACACCCAATCGTCCTTCTGCTCTTCGACCAGATTGGCGATTGAAAAAGCTGGGGCGAATTCCGTGCGAACGATTGCACCCCGGTCGGCACGTACTGCACCATTGGTGAAGCCGCGCACGCTGGAAACCGAGCCGAGCACCAGTTGGTCGTCGGAATAAAGGGGATGGTCTGTCCACTGTGCATTGAGATCGATGCGCAACATGCCAATCGTCTCGAAGACTTTCGAGGTGGAGGCTTTCCCATCGATCTTGACAAACCGCGCTCGAGGCGCAGACGGCGCAATATCCGCCGGATCCTCGGTAGCGCTCGCGATCGCGAGTCCCCGATCGAAGCCGATGCCATAACTCAGCTGAAGCGTCTCAAACGTCCGGGTCTCGGTGATACCGATGCGCCCATGAGGAAGAGTTTGCGGCGTCAGTGAGACACCATTCAGGAAGCGTTCGTTGTTTCGCCAAGCCAGGGAGTTATCCAGGGTGATCTGCCGCGCCCGGCTGCGGTAGAGAAGATAACCCAAGGCCGCCGTGACCGTCCCGTCCTGGGTGAACATCTCGACCCCTGGTGTCACCTCGCTCAAGGATTCGGAATACACGGCATCCAACGAGAGCGTAAAGCGCCGGAATGGCACCGAAAATGCGCCACGGATCTCGTTGGAGTCGAGACCACCCGCATAGGACAGACGCCAGGCGTCATTGATTCCGATGAAGTTATCTTTGGCAACATCCAGCTTGAAGCGGCTCGGAATGGTGTTGCCCGACCCGTTGATGTCGGCGCCGTTGAGCTCATAGCCGGCATTTACCCGAAATGAATCCTCGCCGTTGTTCTCGACAACAACGGTTGAGGTGGCTGGCGCACTTCCGGGTTCCAGCTTGACCTGCGCCTTGCTGGAGGCGACCCGATTGATCTGGTCCACGCCCTGCTGAATGGCATTGATCTGAACGACGTCTCCGGAATCCGTGATGAAGCTGTTCCAGAGCTTCGCCTTCGCACTGAGGTCGCCGGGCAGGAGCTGAAAATTATCGAGGGGATCGTCGATCTTGTCGACCAATTGCGATAGGCTCGTGACGAAGCTCCAAGGTCCCTTGGCCTCTTTGATCTTTGTCCAGCCCTTACTGAAACGCTCCCCGACTTCAAGAGCTTCGTCCCCGCGATTTTCGCGGTACAGCACCTTGTCGATCCGCCCCGCGATGATGTTGATGACAAGGATCTTGCTGGCACGCAGATCCTGCTCCGGCAGATAGCCTTGCGTCGCCACATAGCCTTGATCGGCATAGGTCTCGTTGATCGCGGACAGGATCGCTTTGACCTCGTTGTTGCCGATACAGGCCACAGCCAAGGGTTCGAGCTTCTCTCGCAGATCGTTCCCATCGATATCCACGACACCGCGCACCTCGACCTTCCTCACCTCGGAGCAACCTGCGGACCCAGCTTTCGAGATCTTCCGGGTGAGAAATGAAAGGGTGTTGCCTGCGGGATCTGGGCTCGGTGTCGCCGTCACATCGTCCGACCTGGGAGAAGCGCTTGGGGCTGCAATGACGGAATTGGTCAACATGCATGCTCCAGCAGCTGCCAGAATGACGCCAGCCTGAAATCGAGATGTTTGGGGCCACGTGGAATGAGCAGTCTGACGGGACATGGTGTCACTTAATCCAACCAGAGTCGCAACAGGCCGATATGATTCAGCCCGCGCGGGAACTCAGCCTGGGTCGCCTTCCTCTCCTCAATGCCGGTCTGGATCTTAGTTGCGACGTGGCCGTTGATGGTTCCACCATAGGATAGGACAGGGCTGTTGGAGCTGATCGTCACACGACCTACGGGAGCCAGAAAAGATCCGCCGATCGGTGACAGGGAGACAAGGGCTTCAGTGCCGGAGAAGAAGTTGTAGAGGCCAGCCGGACGGTTTACAAAATCCGGAATGAAGGTGGCACGAGCCGCCACCTTTGGTGCAATGACTGAAAGGTTGCCGTAGGCGACGATGTCGCCGCCATTGTCGATCCGCTGACTTGCCTTGATCTCGGCACTGCCAGCAGCATTGATCTTTCCGCCCGATGGTGTGATCGTGCTGGTACCATGGCTTGAGCATCGCCAGTCGCACGTCTTGGTGAATTCCAGAAGGCCGGTATAGACTCCTGTATTGATCAGGGTGCCGGTATCAATGGTCAGGGAGCCGTCAAGCGCGTCGAGCTCACCGAAGTTAAAGACGTGGCCGGCTTTGACGTCCAGGGTCTCGCCGGCAATGAAGGCTAGTTGTCCCGGTACTCGCGGGACACTCCAATCGACGACATGCGTCTGGACTCGTTGCTTCCTGCCGAACAGCCGACCGAAGAACCCGGGCGAGCGCTTGTAAGTCACATAGTTCGTCTCTCCGCCTGCCCCGATCGTTGCCATGCGGTTGAATAAGGTGCCGCCAATCCGCAAAACCGTGTTGGCGTTGGAGAGAATCCGTCCTGTGTTGTTGTCGAGATTGCCACCCGCCTCAACATAGAGGTCATCTTTGGACGCAAAAGCGACGGCGAGCCTCTTGGCGTCCTCCGTGATGAGTTTGATGTTGCCCTTGGCCTTGAGAGTGACCCCGCCCAATGCATCCGGATCCTCATCACTGCGCTCAGAACCTGTGACAGCTCCCAGAAGCGTGATGTCGCCGGCATTCGCGAGCATCGTCACGCTTTTGGACACGGAGCTGAGCGTACTTTGACGCTTCGGATCATTGAGCACCTCGATGCCCTGTCCTGCCAGTTTCAAGCTCTTCTCCGCTTTGATCGTTGCTCCCTTCGTCGTGATCTTGCCGTTCGACGAGATCATGAAATCGCCGATCGTGGCATGTCCCCGACCGGCATAGCTCACACCAGCCCCGCGCGAATTAACGGAGATGTTGACGCGGCTTGCCGAGAGCGAACCGCTCGGCGTGATATCGATCAGAATCGCGTTGGCCGCATCATCGAGATCACGGCGTGTTGCCAGAGGGCGCAGAGTGGACAGAGGAGAGACCGTCGAATCGAGGGTAATTTCGGATCGTCCAGCTACCAGCGCAATGTCAGCACTCGGACTGACGCTGGTATTCTTGACCGGGCCGTCGATTTTCAGCCGCCCGGCAATCAACTGAAGGGTGGTCATCGCGCCGGATAGACCACCGCCCGTGATCGTTATGTCTCCTTTGCCCGTTTCCAGAACCGTGTTGACTCGCCCCGCGCCGGCATCAACGAATCGTATCGGCCCGGCAGACAACGCCACGCCGCCCGTGTTGATGAAGCTGCCGCCATCGACCGTGATGCCGTTCGGATTGGCGATGACGACATGGGCGCGGGACCCGAGAACCTCGACCGGACCGTGCAGGACACTCCGCCGGCTCGACGTGACCTCATTGACGATGGTCGAAGCATCGACGCCGCGATTGTTGAGCCCGAGGCCGGGCTTCGGGGCCGAGAAGTCTTTGTAAGTGTTGTGGCTGATTCCACTTGAATTCGCCGGAGCAATGTTGACCGTGACCCGGCCCGTGTCCGCAGTCGTCGCGCTCGTGCGCGTCGCGCCGTCCGGTACGGCCTGAGCCCAGGCTTGGCTTGCTCCGTAGAGGCCGACGAGCGCAAAAAGAGAGCGGCGCAGCTTCATGAAGTCCGCTCCAGGCGAACCAGAGCGTCGGCCAAGCCTTTGAGCGAAACGGTCACGTCGGCAGACTTGTCCTTCGCCGTCCAGAGCCGGAAGCTGGCCAGCTTGCCGGAACGAAACTCCTTGGGGATAGGACCGGACAGCGGAAAGCCGGCATGGCATCCGGCGGCGTTGCAGGTCTCGACCAGCAGCTTATAGGGATTCCTGCCATCCACTCTCAGCTCGATCCCACGGGCGATGTAGCCGCCGAGCGGGATCGACACGATGGCGACCGGTGCTTGTTGGTCGCTGCGAACGATGGTGACCGCGAAGACAGTCTCATCGCTGCCTTGCACCGTGAGCCGCTGAACGGCACGACAATCGACCTTCCGTGACTGGGAGACAGGTGCAGAGGAGCCCTGGGCAGAGGAGCAGACAACCTCCCAATCGGCGAAGCGCTCTGCTCGAGGCGCTTCCTGTGCCGAGGCCGCGATCTCCATCCATAGTACGAGCGGCACCCATGCCGCTTTCCGCACTTTCATCGGACCCCCAGACGGTGCTAAACGGGTTCAATTTCTTCGGAACCGCACCTAGCGTGTCCGCAATTCAGGATTGCGATATTATAACGTTTGTAAGTTGTAAAGGGGAATCTGTCCTCCCCCCGGAAGGGAGGTCCGGAGCGGATCCGACAGCAAAGGCTTCGAACTCACTTTTATGTAATCATACGCTTGCAATGTCCCAATGCTGATATGGCTTTTCCCGATTATGCGCGAGTCGGTCCCTGTTTCCCATTTTAGGGAAATCATCATCGGGCATCGGTCATCTTTGGTGTTTTAGACTCCAAAGATGCTCCAATCCGGCGCGGCAGCACCTCGGAGGGTGACCCGCCCAGGCGCAGCTATCCCTGTCTCAAGATCGTGACGCGAACCGAAAGGCGTCTCGGCATCCTGCCGCCGGATGAAACGGCATAGCCTGGCCCCGACGCTCGGTATCCTCATCCGCAGCGTCCCGCCTGGCCTCTCAATCGCCACACCGGACATTGGCATCTCGGCGCAGGGCCATCACGGCAAATGGCGCCAGCCGATTGTGAAAGATGGCGGTGAGGGCGAACAGAAACGTGCAGGCCGTGACGGTGGCCGCCAAGTGGGGCAGGAAATGCGCAACGAGAGCGTCGGGAGGATACCCTGGGTGGCCGTGGCTGAAATGCCGGAAAACGGCAAGTCCAATGCCTGCCAGGAAGCCCAGGACGGCCGCCATAGGAACACTCCACGGCTCTGTTGGAGCCAGCCCCCTGGCGATTCTGACCTTCATCGTGATATGCGCCCCAAAAATCCCTGTCTTTGGATACCACTTCCATACCATCCGGGCAAAGCACGTCGTCCAAGTTACGTTAACGGATAGGCCGCCGCATTTATTCCCGGCCTTGGGATCATCCGGTAGCGGTATTGGCAGACGGCTCTCCGGCCTATAGATACCAGAGCAAGACCTTTGCAGGAACGACACCGTCAAGGTCATCACTGCGCAGCCTCTGGCTGCCTTGGCTCCAGAGACGTCCGATGCGCTGCTACTTTCATCTGGTGAACGAGGACGAGACCGTTCCGGATGAAGTCGGCGTTGAGGTCGCAGATCTGGCCAAGGCAGAGGAGATGGCTCGGCGAGCCATCGAGGATATCAGGAACGCGGCACTGGACCTGGGTGCGTCCTGGCAGGGCTGGCGGCTCGACATTGTCGCCCCATCCGGCCAGATCCTCGCGTCCATTCCTCTTGATCCCGTCGTCCACTGACAACGGACGACGGGACAGACGCATCAGGCAGGTCACGGCTTGTCCATAGGAGCCGCTTGCACACCTATCAGACGTCGAGCGACCTAGCCGCGATCCTCGTCCGCTGCCAACTCCTCCAGCTGCTCGGCCGCCTCAAACAGATGAAACTTGGCCTCAAGCAGCGAGACCTGCTCGGCAAAGGCGCGGATCCTCTCGGCCTGCTGACGATACTCGGCCGCCTTGCTAGGGCGGAACGCATCCATAACGCGTGCCTCCGATGACGCTTCTCGCCTACCAACGTCCGTGGGAGGTCGTTCAGTTCCGGCCCGCGCTTCAAATCACGAAGAAATCCTTGTGAGTGAGCTTGAGGTTTTTGCCGAGCTTTGCGAACTCGACGGCGGCCTTGCTGCCCGATCCGTCGGCGTCGTAGGAGAGAATGCCGGTCTTCTTGTCGTAGAGCAGGTAGTCGTTCCGGTCGTCGGCCTTGCCGATCTCGAAATAGGCCTTGTTCAGCCGGCCGGGGCTGAGCTCCGAGCCCTTGCCCAGCTTCCTGAACACCGCGTTGTCGAGCCAGATCGTGTCGTCCTTCACGTTGAAGTCGGCAATCGTGTCGAACGCCACCTTGCGGTCCGTCCTGGACGTGCCGAGCCGCGTGTCGAACACGAAGATGTCGCCGCCGCCGCCGCCGTGCAGCCAGTCGTTGCCGGCCCCGCCAGAGAGCCAATCCTGCCCGCCCTCGCCCGAGAGCCGGTCGCGCCCGGCCTCGCCGGAGAGCCGGTCGTTGCCCTCGCCGCCGAACAGCCAGTCGTCGCCGCCCGCCGTCAGGATGGTGTCGTGGCCGCCCAGGCCCGACACCAGGTCGTTGCCCTGGCCGGTATGCGCATTGGAGCCGCGGCCCAGGGCGATGGTCTCGCTGCGCTCGTCGCCCGTGAGGGTGAGCCCGCCCGACCAGGGCAGGGCGGCACGCTCGTCGGACAGGACGACCTTGACCGTGTCGGCATACTGGCCGCGGCTGCCGTAATCGGCGAAGTACAGGTAGTGCTGGGCAGGGCTGCCGGCGCCGGTCGGCACGGGGCTGTTGAGCAGGAGGCTCACCTGCCCGGCCTCGCCCAGCGACAGGGTTCCCTTGCTGCCGTTGGCGTCCCCATCGGCCAGGCCGAGGGTGGCGATGGCCGGGTCGTAGACGTTGCCGGGCACGGTGCCGAACAGGTGCGAGCTGTCCCACGGCCCCAGATCACCCAGAACCCACTGCGCGAGGTAGCCGGCATGAAACACGACATCGGCACCCAGGACTTTGCTGTCGGCGAGGACGGATTGAAAGTCATGGGTCGAGGGAGGGACGAGATCCGAGATCGCCACGAAGTCGATGTCGGCCCCCGATGATCCGCCGGTGCCGCCGGACCGGACGCCGTCATCGACCAGCGAGATGGCCTGAAGGGTGCTGAAGGGAAGCTGGCTCAGATCGACCCGGTAGATGCTTCGGCTGCCGTCAAAGCCGATTAACTCCGCTGACGCGACAATACTTGTCATTGAGAATGATCCTCCCGTTGGTTTGATAAGCAAACGCTCTCACGGGTCGGAAATTCCGCACCTATAAAGTCGTACTTCATCAACTGTTCAAAGAGAGGTATTGAAGTCACGTTATTCATGATTATTCAGGCCTGCTGAAGTAAATCAGCATCTGAATCGATAATAACATATGTTAATTCTAGGCGAATGCCTGAAAACTTCATCTCAATGAAGTGGCGGGAGGATATGGTTGGCGCTGCCGATCATCCCCGTGGCTTGTAAAGAGCACATGGCCCGTCACACATCGCTTCGCCTCGAAGGGGGAGCGAATTCCCGTCGCGACTATGACCATCGGGGCAGAAGCGCGAGCTCCTCGGTAAGATTCGCCCGTGGCTGATGCAGCCCTGGAGACCGAATGTCGATTGAGCCCGGACCGCGGGAGAGCCGGCGGCTCTGCACTCGCGATCATCCGGAGCATTACGGGAGACCCGTCGCTGTGGTCGAACAGATGAGGTGGAAAAATGGAGCGGGGGAACGGTGCTGCCCCGTCGCCGCGCGAGGTGGACCCTCGCCGCTGCCTGCTTCACCCGCAATGGAAGAAGTTTAGCCTGAAACCACTGCAAGGCTAGCCGATCTTTCGAGGTATCGCTCTTGGGGAAGTGCGTCCTCTCATTCCCGAAGAAGCGGATGCAGGCTGTGTTGCCCCGCGCAGTAAAGCTAGTTTCCTCGGCAGGGATCCGTCATCAGCGCTGAACGTTCGCTGGTGAATCGTCGGCCGCAACACCTCGCGCCAGCACACAGCTATGATCCAGGAGATCCTCCGCCTGGCTGTCACGCCCGGGCGCGGCAACGACATAAAAATCCTGCCGTGATCCATTCGGTGGAGCGCTGAAGACCGCGACACCAACTCTGGACAAATCCCTTCGAGAGCCTGGAAGGTCCGTCAGGCGCTCGAAGATGTTCGACGTGCCGATCTCGTCCGCGGCGATCTTGATGCCGAAGAAGCGCTGGTTGTCGTGCGGAAAGCCAAGAGACTCCAGGAACTCGAGCGGCTTCCAGGCGCTCCCGAGCTCCGCATCGTGCAGGCGAAGCGCCGCGAGAACCTCCGGCCGTGCACAATCGGCATGAATATGAAGTTGATCTTGCGTGCGACTGCCCCTGGAGTTGACAGCCAGCGCGACATCCTCGACGTGGACGCGCCCTTTGGCAGCCTCGACGACGAAGCGTCGCGCTGCGAGAGCCGCCTGCCAGTAGGCCGCCGCTTCCGGCTGCTGCAGGGCCGGGGCCTCAATCCCGACCAAACGTGTGGTCGGAACAACGAGGGTATGTGTCTCTTTCCATGGAGGCCTGAGAACGACGGTCCCCGGGGATCCGTGCTGCCCCAAGTTGACTTGGACGCAGGGCAGAGAAACATTGAGCGCCCGCTTGGCGGCAACGCATGTCTCCACCACGCGCCACAGGGCTCCTCGCGATGGGTCGCTCGCAAACGTCCTGCGAGCGATGAAGACAGTTGCAAGACACGCAAGAGATAGCCACAGGGCTTGTTTCAGGGACATGCACCGGAGATGGTCGATCCGACGTCCATGGCAATACAACGAATGGGCGATGGCGGCGGCAGGCGCCGCCTCCCGGCGCCGAGGCCTCCCCGGACGCGCCGATGTCCTGCTTCCTCTTGACCCTCCCCTATCGACAGAAAGGTTTTGTCATGACGCCTCTGCCTATGGCCACCCTCACGGACGTCTTCACCGAACCCAGCAACGTCGATCCGGAAACGCTCAATAATCTGGGTCCCCTGCGGCGACTGGCGGGGCGCTGGCGCGCACGCAAGGGTGTGGATCTCAACCCCAAGGCGGAAGGCCCGGAGCGGCGCGTGTTCATCGAGACCATCGATTTTCAGGCGATCGACCCGCAGACAAACGGGCCGCAACTGCTCTACGGCCTGCGCTACCACATCCACATCACGACCGAGGAGGAGGACATCACCTTTCACGATCAGGTCGGCTACTGGCTCTGGGAGCCGGCCAGCGGCCTCGTCATGCAGACCATCGCCATCCCGCGCGGCCAGGTCGCCATCGCGGCTGGCCAGGCAAGCCCCGACGCCGACGAGATCGTCGTGACGGCAACCCGTGGGCAGACCGACTATGGCATCTGCTCGACAACCTTTCTGGAGCAGGCGTTCCGCACCGACCACTACCGGATCACGATCACCTTTCATCCGGACGGGAGCTGGAGCTACGTGACCGATACCGAGTTGCTGGTGCATGGCCGGGACATGCCTTTTGCCCATCAGGACCGGAACACGCTCCAGCGAGTCGGTGAAGCCAAGCCCAATCCCTTGGCGCTCATTTTGTCCAAACGAAAGGCAGGTTGAGCGGAGCAGCCTAACGAACGTCGCTCGAGCTTGAAATCCGCCGGCAGCGTTGCATCGGTCGACTTGAGATCGATCACAGTCGCGCCCGCATGATCCGGGCGCGACCATCCGAACCGAACAAGTCCTCAGCCAACCATCGAAGGCCTGCGGCAGATGAAGAAGTGCACCTAGACGATGTTCCAGTAGTTCATGGCTGCCGCCGTCCCCGCATTGGCAATGACAATGCCGATCTCGAATGTGCCGTCCTCATCCTGGTCCGAGAAGATATAGCCCGTGTTCGCGACGCTGTTGTAGAGAAACGCATGCGTGATCGTCCCGCTGGCAAAGACGCTCTGCGCATCGAGAAGGGCAGCTTCGATCGTCGTCGCGCCGGTAGCGGCCTCACCATAGTTCGAAGCCGTTCCGTCGACGCCGAGGTCGATCCGGTCAGCCGACACGCTCCAGTCGGCGATCGTGCTGACCAGCGCGGAGGTCGTTCCCGACGAGGATGGCCCGAAGCTGAACGTGTCCGCCCCTCCGCCGCCGATCATCCAGTCGGTTCCGCGAGCGCTGCCCAAGGTGTCGTTGCCGTTCCCGCCTTCCAGCGTGTTGCGCCCGTCCCCGCCATCGAGCCGGTCATTGCCGGCCGAGCCATACAGGTGATCATTGCCGCCCGATCCCGCGACGGTATCGTTGCCCGTCCCGCCGATCACGGTATCGTCGCCGACATTGCCGTTCAGGAAATCATCTCCGCCGGCACCCATCAGACGATCATTGCCATATCCACCGGACAGGTTGTTGGCCTTGCGATCGCCCGTCAGCCTGTCATCGTACAATGAGCCGACGACAATCTCGATCCCGAAGAGACGATCCGACCCTTGGCCAAAGGCGATATTGCGACCGAGATCCACCGTCACGGCGGGGTCAAATGAAAAATCAGCCGTGTCGATGCCTGCTCCGCCATTCAGCATGTCGTCTCCGGGTCCTCCGTACAGCGTGTCGTTGCCGGCCAAGCCGTTGAGGATGTCGGAGAAGTCCGTTCCATTGAGAGGGTCTTCCTTAGGTGTTCCAATGCGAATCGCCATTGCTCGCCTCCGCAGGCTCTGGTCGGCCGAAGTCGTTTGTCGGTGAAGTGGTGCGCCACGGTCCTAATGGCCGGGAAATGACCGTGCTGAATCTTCTACAATCGTGACGGAAACTTTCACGTGAAATGATATCTTCGAGTAATGACATGTCGAACGAGGAGCTTCACCGTAGCCCGGTTCTCGGGATTCGGGCAGACGTTCAGAAGAGGTACGCTCTTCTACCTCCACTGTCTTGCGGTCGTTTTGGAACGTATGGGCTTGATGTTCATTATCGCGTTCCTGACGGGCGAGCCTCGATCCGCCGCAAGTCGGCCGGCAAGCTTTCTCCTGCGGCTCGTGCCGGTCTGCCGGGAGAATCAATGGAAGGGCCTATGCTGAAGTGCGTTTCCGGACAATTTGGAGCGCTCACGCCCGATGACGGACCGGTGCTCATCTCTCCTCTGGCAGGCCCATGCCAGATGCGTGTCGCGTTCAGCAGGCTGCATGATCCCATCGGCTGCAAGCTGCGAAACATCGGGCGACGGGGACCACAGCCGTTGCGGAGCGGATGCGGTGAGCAAAGCTGTCGCTTCACTCCTGCGGCGGTGCCATCTCGGAATAGGCCGCCTCTGGCGGAGACACCTGAAACACCACCACTTTCGCCACGTCCTGGCCCGGATTGCTGGCGCGCATCACGGTGTTGGCGGGCTCCAGGAAAGCCTCCCCGGCCTTGAACTGAGATATTCCTTGTCCCTTGATCTCGATCGCAACGACTCCATCGATGACATAGCCCACGATAGGCGTCGGATGGCTGTGCCACATGGCGTCGACCATGCCGGGTCGAACCGTGAAGGGACGCACCCGCGCCTCGAGCCGATCCGCCTTCGGAAGGTCCGGCATCGCCCCCTTGAAGAGGCCTTGAGACGGGACTGCCTCGAACCGGATCGCCTGACCCTGCTGCTGCGCCTGAGCAGGAAGCACCCAACACAGACATGCCAGCAGGAGATCGAGGTTTTTCATCGGACACCGCCTCTCGAAGCGAAGGCGGAACAGTAACACGCCCCAAGAGACGCGACAGCCTCCTCGGAGGAGTAAGATCGTTGTGGTCCGGGGCGACTGATCACAAGCGATGCGACTGGCGATCAGCGCAGCCGGTCCGGCCATCACGCCCCGCGGCTCTCCAGATAGGTCCTGGCCGCCTTGACGGCGGCGTCGCACTGGGTGGACGTGCCACTGAGGATCTCTTCGGGCTTTGTGCGGCCGGTCCAGACATCGAGCGCCGCCGTGACGACCCAGAGCGGTTCGGCCATGGCCCGGTCGGCGAGCTTCGGCAAGGAGGATGCGGCGCAAGTCCGCATTTCGGTGATGACGGCCTGAGGCGCGCGGACCTGGGACAGGCGTTCGTTCATCTCCGCCTGAAGCGGATCGACGATCAGCACGCCGACGACGGCTGCCAAAAGATCTTGAAGCATTCTCACCTCTGTGCCGGCGGTCGGATCGGGGGAGATCCGACATCACGCAGCGGCCGGCATGGCTTGCGTCAGAGGGGCCCGGATCGGGGTCATCCGGGATGTAGGAAGAGGCCGGCCGAGGTTCAAGGATGGGCCGTTTGCCCCCTCGTCCGTCCGGGTCGGCACGAGCCCCGCGGCGCCGCGGGACGCCCGGGTCTTGAGAGTAAATTCCGCTGCGACCAAACGTACTTACGCAATAGAGTGTCCGGGCCTCAAAGTTGCCTGGATTGACCCTGTATCACCGGACCTGCGTCGAAAGTGATTTGCGGATCGGATCATCAGTCTTATGAGCAGCCCGCCTCAGCCCCGAAGTGACTTCACCTTCCCCTGGTCCGTCGATCATCAGCCGCAAAGCGGACTCATCGAAAAGCTCGAATCATTCCAGAGGCTCTGCCTCCTGCGCTGGCAGTTCATCGAGACCTGCCGCGCGATGGCGCGCCCGGCGCTCGGGCGTGCCGGCACCATGGTCGACCAGACCGTTCTCGCCACGGCGCTGATCGTCATGCCCAGGGTGTTCGCCGGCTGGGACGCGCTGCGCCCCGCCCTGCTCTCGCAGACCCGGACGCTTCTACCCTTCGTGCCGCTGCCCAGCCCCGAGGACGAAGCGATCGGGTCCGATCCGGCCTGGGAGCTTCTGGCCGAGTTCCAGGCGCTCGCGCCCGACCAGCAGGACAAGGCGGCCAAGAATCTCGCGCTCCTGTGGGACCATTTCGAGCATCTGTTCGGGGGATTGAGCGGCTTCCTGTCGGAATCCCCGGTCGAGCGATCTCTTTACCTCGACAAGCTGGCGACGGCGTCACGACGGATGAGGCTCGCCCGCGGATCCGAGGTCGCCTTTCACTATGTGACGGTCGAGCTGATGCGGCTCTACGTGCATGGTCTCCAGCTCGGACGGAAAGACCGGGCCGCGCTGGCGCTCGCGTCCGCCGTATCCGACCTGATCAACCGGGGACGCATGATGACGCCGGCGCTCACCGTGGAGGTGGAATCGAGCCGGCCGCGGCACGCGGAGGCAGCCTGAGCCGATTGCACGCTCCAGGGACGCAACGATGCCCGGGAGCCGGCAGGCCACCCGGGCATGGGTCGAAAGTGTCGCCGTTTTAGCGTTAGCGGCAGCGGCGGACGCGGCGGGTCACGATGTCGCCGTCGGGCTCTTCCTCGCGGATCACCACGGTGCGGCAGCGCTCGACGCTTCCGGTGGACAGGTCGTCGCGGTCATAGACGCGACGGCGCTCGTAGCGGCGTTCATAGCGATCATTGTCCGGGCCGACGCGGACGCTCGGGCCATCGGGGCCGATGCCGAACTGCACCTGAGCCGACGAAGGCGTCGAAACGACGACGCTCGAGCCAATTAACGCGGCTGCCACGAGCCAAGCTGACTTCTTCATCATTCCATCTCCACGTATTGACGTGTATTGCGATTTGATCGTCAACGCGTTACTTCGATTTACGTTTCATGGAATGAGACGACGAAATTCGTTGCCCTCGCAGAGCATGACTGCGCGAGGAGATGGCGAGAAACAACTACAAACAACCATCGGGACATCGAGCGAATACGCAACAGGGCCGGAGCTAGCGCGCCGCCGCCTCGATCTCGCTCTGCTCGACGATGCGCTCGATCAGCTCCGCCTGGCTCTTGATGCAGTAGAGCGGCACGCCGCCTGCCGTGGATGGCAGGAGGCGCAGAACCCGGAACAGATCGTTCGGAAGGCTGTGGCAGCTGGCTCTGGGCCGCACCGCCTGGCCGACTTTGAACGCATGCTCGATCATGGCACCCTCCAGGGACCTGGGACGAAGCCATCATAGCAGGCCCGCGCCCGCGCCGTGAGGCTTCGCCGACGACGAGCGCGATTCTCGCCGGACAGGCCCTGCGGTCAGATCGGGCCTCTCGGGATGTCGTGCCAGTAATCCCGCATCTCCTGCTCGCGCTTGCGGTCCGGCCAGATCCGGTCATCGCCGTAGAAGGCGGGAGCCGCCTGCACCTGGGCCTCGGTCACGTCGGTGCGATAGCCCTCGAGTTCCCTGTCGTAGGCGAGCTTGTCCCAGGGAACCGTATGATGGTGCACGCCGATCCCCAGGAAGCCGCCGAAGGTCACATCCACATAGAGAACCCGCCCGCTCACCTTCTCGATCAGCAGGCGCTTGATGGTGCCGATCTGCGTTCCGTCCGGACCGTAGACGGCCGTGCCTTCCACCCGATCGCTCTGGATCACCGGGTGCCATTCGGTCGGCCGTTCGACCGGTCCCCAGAGATAGAACCCGTTCTCGATGATCCCGGCCGCTACCACCGCCCGGCTGACATTGAGAACCCACTCGTCATCGGGACTGATCCGCCGGTCGAGGGCCCAGGGCCCATGCTCGGCGGGCAGCGTCTCGCCCGTGGCGCTCTCCGTAAAGCCGCGCAGATCGGGCGTCCGCTCGGACTGGAACACGTAATACGTTCTCATGGGCGCCTCCCATGCGATAGGTCGATCGCTCCGCACCCCTTCCCTCGTGACGGCCGACGAACTCCATGCGCGTTCAGCGAGGTGATTGGAAGTTCAACCTCAAGCTCGTGAGGGCGGTTCCTCGCACCTGCGAAAATGTGCGCTGCCTGCTGTGCTGCGCCATGCGCTTTGCGGCGTTGGACCGCGCGCCTTTCGGTGCTAGGCTCCCCAAAGGCAAGCCTTCTGAGTTCAGGGACGGAACAAGTGGTCGCAGACTTGGCAATATCCTTGCTCGTCGTCCTGGCCGGCGCCGTCGGGATGCTCCTGCTGCTCCTCACGTGGTTCGGCGGCAGAACCATCACGCCTGAAATCGAGGATGATCTCGACCCGATCCTGGGTGCGCGGGATCCCATGGCCATCTACGAATCCCATGGCCCGTTCATCCCGATGCCGGGTCATTTGAAAACCAGCGATCAGATGGTGGAGTGGATGACCAAGGAGCTTCCCAAGCTCACGGCGGAAATCGCCAACCCGCGAGCCTGAGAAGCAGGTCGAATCAACAGGTGGGAATCGGGAGCGTCATCAATCGCAGCGACGGACCCGCCGCTCGACCGTGCGGCCCCATTCGTTCTCCTCGCGAATGATGATGTTGCGGCAGCGGCTCTCGTAGCCGTAACGGCGCTCGTCACGCATCGCATCCCGGCGGCCGGCCTCATAGGCGCGGGCGCGCTCCTCCTCACGGCGCTCGCGCCAGCGTTCCCGGCGTTCGTAACGCTCCTGCTGAGGATCGCGCACGCCGAACTGCGGACGCCCATCGGGTCCGATGCCGAGTTGGAGCTGAGGCTGAGCGAGAGAAGGCGAAGCGCTCCAGAGACCTGCGCCCATGGCAAGAGCGGACAGAAGAATGATTTTTCGCATCGGAAAAGTCCTGTTCAACAATCGCTGTCCAACGTCCGCTTTCAAGGACGGTTCCACGACAGGCCGCCGCCATCGCCGGTCGATGGCTCCATGAACAGGGATACGATCAGGACCACATCAGGGAAACATGAGGGCCGACGCCAGCACGCTCACCGCATAGGCCAGTCCGATCAGAAGCGGGACGAGCATCGCGGCTGATGCCAGCAGGAAGACCGACAGGCTGAGGCTGCGCATGATGGGGCTCCTTCAATCGCGACGCCTGCAGCCTAACCGGAACCTGGGCCGTAACATGGCACAACCTGGGCCAAAGGGCAGAAGCCCGGCATCGTCGCGCCCGGCCACGGGCTTACCGAGTGGCGATGAACGGACGCAGATCCTATCGCTCGCAAGCATCGGGCTCTGGGACATCGGGTCTGCCGCGCGGTCTCGGACGCGTGGCGATGTACAGGGCGACGCTTCCCATGATCGCCCCGAGAATCAACGGCAGGATGCGGCTTTCGGCAAGATGCAGAATCACCGCGTATGACAGGGCGAGCATCGTCAGGGCGCAGATTTTGGCCTGGAGCGGAATGGCCTTCTGATCGCGCCATGCGGTGAGCAGCGGACCGAAGCGAGGATGATTGTAGAGTTTTGCGGCCAGGGCCGGGTTCGATCGTGTGAAACACCAGGCTGCCAGGAGCACGAAAGGGGTGGTCGGCAAGACCGGCAGGAAGATGCCGGCTATCCCGAGCGCGAGGCTCGCATAGCCGAGGCAGAGGTAAAGGCGATGCATCATCCCGCTTCTCGCAAGCATCTTTCCGGAGCGGGCATAACGCTTCATTTCACGATCCTGTGCCGTGGTCAGGAGTCCGACGCCAGCACCGCCTCGACGCTCGCGGCGATGTCCAGCAGCCTCTGGTCCTGGCCGTGCCGGGCCACCAGCATGAGGCCAACGGGCCTCTCGGTGCGGGGAAGCGGCAGAGAGATCGCGGTCAGGTCGAACTGGTTCCCGAACATGGTGTTGCGCAGGATCAGCGCATCGGTCCTGTTGTAGAGCTTGTCGTCGGCTTCCAGCGGCGCGGTCAGCGGAGCCGCGATGGCGGTGGCCGGCAGCGCCAGCACGTCGATGGAAGACAACCGCGCGTCCATGGCGGCGGCGAGCGCACGCCGGCGGCGCAGCATGCGGATGTAGATCGGCGCCGGCACCGTGCCGCTGCGGGCGATCCACCAGCGCACCCGCGGGTCCATCTCGGCCGCCTTTGCGTCGAGCCAGTCCGCATGAACCTCGGATGCCTCGATGGACGCGATGGAGGCCGCGACCGTCGTGTCGGCCATGGCGTCGAGCAGATCCTCGATGGCGTGATCGGCGACCCTTGCGCCGGCCCGCGACAGGACCGCCAATGACGCCTCGAACGCCCGGTCCACCATCGGCTCGGACTGCGCGAACAGGCGTCCCCGCGGAACGCCGATCCGCAATCCGGCCAGGGGATGCGGAGCCAGCACGCGCGGCTCCTCGCCGGCCATAACCGCATCCGCGAAGGCGCAGTCCTGCACGGTACGGGCGAGCGGCCCGATGGAATCGAGGCTGGGCGAGAGCGGGAGGGTGCCGTCCAGCGGCACGCGATGCGCCGTGGGCTTGAAGCCGACGACGCCGTTGAGCGCGGCCGGAATGCGCACGGAGCCGCCGGTATCGGTGCCGATAGCGATCTCGCTCGTGCCCTCGGCCACCGAGACGCCGGCGCCCGAGGACGATCCGCCAGGAATGCGCGAGGGATCCGCCGCGTTGCCCGGCGTGCCGTAATGCGGATTGAGGCCCAACCCCGAGAAGGCGAACTCCACCATGTTGGTCCTGCCCACGATGACGGCGCCAGCCTGGCGGATGCGGCGAACGACCACCGCGTCCCTGGCGGCGGGCGGTGCATCGCGCAGGGCGATCGAGCCTGCGAGCGTGGTCTCGCCCGCCACGTCGAACAGGTCCTTGATCGACACGATCGTCCCGTCGAGCGGTCCGAGCGAAAGGCCCGCGCGACGGCGTGCATCGGCGGCATCGGCCGCAACGCGCGCCGCGTCCTCGTAGACGCGCAGGAACACCCGCTCGTCGGCCGCACGGCCGGCCAGGCGCGTCAGAATGGTTTCAAGCTTGTCTCTGATCGAGGTCATGAAGGTACCGGGTGAATGGCCAAAGGCGTGGAGCAACCTGGACGAATGGAGCGGCACCTCTCACGTCATCACCGGCCTCGTGCCGGTGATCCCGATGATGAAAAGCACATTGCTTCTCCGGATCGGGATGGCCCGGACAAGCCCGCCTTTGACGAGGAGAGCCTGTTCCCCATCGTTCTTTCAGATCGCTCCACCCTATCAGAGGGTGAGAACGAATGCTGCGGCCACGTCATCGTCGTCACGAGGCATAGCGCTCGCGCGATTCCTCCGCGTCGCTCTGATCGGGACTCATCGTCGAAAGCGGGAAGGTGATGACGCAGCGGATTCCCGCCGGGGCGAAATCGAGCTTGATCTCTCCGCCGAGCTGCTGCGCCAGGCCGCGCTGGATGAGCTTCGATCCGAAGCCCTGGCGCTCGGGCTTCTTGACGGTCGGACCGCCGCTCTCGACCCATTCCACGAGCAGCGCGGACTGGCTTGAGCCCGCAGTGAGGGCCCACATCACATGCACCTTGCCGTCCGGAACCGAAAGGGACCCGTACTTGACGGCGTTCGTCGCGAGCTCATGAACGGCCAGCCCCAGGGCGAGGACGGCGCCCGGCTGAAGATTGACCTTCGGACCCCGCAGACGGATGCGCTGGCACATGCCGTCCTGGTAGGGCTCCAGCTCGTTTTTGAGCACGTCCTCCAGAAGAGCGCCCTGCCACTGGGTCGCCGTGAGAAGGTCATGAGTCTTGGCCATGCCATGCAGGCGATCCATGAAGGCGCTCCACGCCGCAGGATCGCTGCTCGCCGCGGAGCGTCGCGTCAGGGAGGCCACGGACTGAACCGTCGCCAGCGTGTTCTTGACCCGGTGGTTGAGCTCGTGCAGCAGAAGCGCCTGCCGGTCTTCGGCGAGGCGGCGCTCGGTCACGTCCTGGGACACGCCGACCATGGACACCTGCCCGTCCGGCCCGATTCGCATCCGGCCGCTGATCCGGATCCAGTGTTCGCTGCCGTCGGGCCAGATTGCGCGATATTCCACGTGCAGGTCCGTGCGGGTCGCAAGGGCCCGGGCCATGGCCTCCGCCTGCATGGCCCGGTCGTCGGGATGGATCGACTCGATCAGGTCCGCATAGGTGAAAGGCTCGTCGGCGTCACGGCCGAAATTGGCCCGGCACAGGGCCGACGTGGTGAAGGCGCCCGTGGACGGAACGAACTCCCAGGAGCCGAGATGTCCCGCCGTGAGGGCCATGCGCAGGCGCGCCTCGCTCTCGGCCATGTGGGCGAGAACCTCCTCCCGCTCCCGCTCGTGCCTGCGGAGGCCGGTCGAGGCCTCCACGAGCGCCTTCTTGATCGTGTCGAATTCCAGCACCCGGGTGGTCGTCGGAGCCGACACCTCATGGCCGCGTCCGAGGGTCTGGGCCGCCGCCACGAGCTGGTCGACCGGTTTGGCGATGGCGCGGGAGAGCAGGACCGCCAGGAGAATGCCGCCCAGGATGACAGCACCCAGAACCGCCAGCCAGAAGAGGGAGCGCTGGGCCGACCGTGCTAGCTCCGTTTCCGGGATGCTGAGCACGAAGGACCAGCCGTAAGCCGGCGACTGACTGAAATAGGTGCGCACCGGAATGCCCTCGAGCGTCACGCTCTGGAGGCGTCCTTCCCGCGAGGCCGCGAGGGCCTCCTGAACGTTGGGACTGGCGGATTGGCCGACGAACCGCTCCGGGGCGCGGGAGCGGGCCACGATGGTCCGGCTGCGGTCGAGCACCGCGGCGTTCCACCCGCTGTCGATCCGCTGGTCGCGGATGATGGCCTGAAAGACGTCCGGCGTGATCGCGAGCGACAGGATGTAGACGACCTGCTCGTCGAGAATGACCGGGACGTCGATGGTGATCAGGCGCTGCCGGGTCAATGACCCCACATAGAGGTCGGACACATGGGGCTTGCGGGTTTCCTGAACGAGCCGCAGCGCCTCCGGACGGTTGCTGTTCGGCAAGGCGACGCCGTAAGGCACACGGGTGTTGAACAGAACGCGGCCGCCGGGTTCGAAGAGCGCGATCCACGACGGGTCGGCCAGTCCGGTGTTTTTCGTCCGCTGGTAGAATTCCTCGAGGTCGCCCTTGGCGAGGCTGGACGATTGGGCGAGCACCTGCAGGCCGACCACCGACTTCTCGATCTCGCGGTCGAGCAGCAGGCTCAGGGCACGGGCGGTTTCCTGCATGCGCAGGTCGATCGCCTGCTGCTCGGCCCGGTAGCCCGAATAGAGGCCAGCCGCCGCCACCAGAATAGTCGGCAGGGCGAGAACGAAGACCAGTCCCCACAACACCTGCCGCAGCGACGTGCGGACCCCGGCGGGACGGCCGCGATTCGCTTGTTCGGCCCTGTCTTTCGCTGCGGATCGTCGGCCCGTCATGCTAGCTGTCCTGAACCGGCATCAGGACACGCACGAGCGTGGCTGGTTCTTCCCGGGGCCAATCGACATGGGCGTCGAGCTGGCGCGCCAGGGCCTTCAGGATGGTGCCGGAGGCGCTCGTCCGCGCGGCCTCCTTCTCCTCGGGGCTGAAGGCGTCGTCGGAGATCTCGAAGAGCAGGGCCCCGTCCCGCACCTGGAGCCGGAGCTTCAGCTTTCCCTTCCGCTCCTTGTAGGCGTGGGTCAGGGCGTTGACCACGATCTCGTTGAACAGGAGCGCCATCGGGGCTGCCTTCGCGGCCTCGACCTCCACGGTCTCGATCTCGAATTCCGGCGTGATCCGCACGTCCGGAAGCGCCGCGGTCAGTTCATGGCACAAGCCCTTGGCGAAGCTCGACGCGTCGAACCGCGTCGATCCCTGCCCGTCATAGAGATCGCGATGCGCGGCGGCGAGCGCCTGCATGCGCTCCTTCACGCGCCCGAGCACGTGACGCACCTGGTCGTCCTCGGACTGGCGGATCTCGATGCCGATGAGGGAGAGCAGCAGCTGGAGATTGTTCTTCACCCGGTGGTCGAGCTCGTGCAGAAGCGCCGTTCGCTCGTCGAGCATCTGCTGCAGGGCATCCTGCGCCCGCTTCTTCTCGGCGCGCTCGCCGGCTTCGGCCAGGGCGCGCAGGATCGTGGCGGGCAGCCGGTCGAGCTTCTCCTTCAGGACGTAATCCGTCGCGCCGCGCTTCAGGGCCTCGACGGCGACCTCCTCGCCGAGGGCGCCCGACACGAACACGAAAGGCGTGGCGGGAACGATCTCCCGGGCGATCTCGAGGGCGTTCAGGCCGTTGAAGGCCGGCAGAAGGTAATCGGCCAGGATGAGGTCCCATCTCCCGTCCCGGACCGCCGCCGTGAACTCGGCGGCCGACACCACGCGCTCGATCGCGGCGGACAGGCCGGCATCGGCCAGGGCTTCCGTCATCAATTCAGCATCGAGGGCGCTGTCCTCCAGCAGGAGGATGCGCAGCCTCTGATCCGACGAGATGGCGGATGCCCGATCCATGGAGGCTCTCAGGTTCCGTTGCGCCGCGGCGGCGGCTCGTTCAGGATCGCCCAGAACACCCCGAGGTCCTGGATCGCATCGAAGAACTCGCGGAAGCCCACGGGCTTCACCACGAAGGCGTTCACCCCGAGCTCGTAGCTGCGCACCAGGTCGCTCTCCTCCCGCGACGAGGTGAGCATGACGACCGGCGTCTGCCTCAGGCGCGGGTCTGCCTTGACCTTCTCCAGCACCTCGAGCCCGTCGATCTTCGGCAGCTTGAGATCGAGCAGGACGACGGCCGGGTCGCTGGTGTTGCGGCTCTCATGGGGCCCGCGGCGGTAGAGGAAATCGAGCGCCTCCTCGCCGTCGCGCACCACGACGACCTCGTTGGCGAGCTGGCTCTGCTCGAGAGCCGCCAGGGTCAGTTCGAGATCCTTCGGGTTGTCCTCAACCAGCAGGATCGGTTTCAATTCCGGCATTCACGCCGCTCCTTCATCATGATCAGGCAGGGCGACGGAGAAGGTCGCGCCCCGGTCGAGCGCCCCTTCGGCCCAGGCCCTGCCTCCGTGCCGCTCGACGATCCGGCGAACATTGGCGAGCCCGATCCCCGTGCCTTCGAACTCTTCCATCCGGTGCAGGCGCTGGAAGACGCCGAACAGCTTGTCGATGTACTTCATATCGAACCCGACGCCGTTGTCGCGCACGAAATAGACCGTCTCCCCATTCTTTCGGCTGGAGCCGATCTCGATGCGCGCCTTCTCCCGGGTGCGGGTGTACTTTACCGCATTGTCGAGGAGGTTTTCAAAGACCAGCCGGATCAGGACCGGATCCGCGTTCACGGGAAGCAGGTCCCCGACGACCCATTGGATCCGGCGGTCGGCATGCTCGGCGGACAGCTTGTGCCTGATCTCGCCGACCAGGCCGGCCACGTCCACAGTCCGGGGCTTCAGGGCCGTTCGGCCCATCTGCGAGAAGCGCAGCAGGTTGTCGACGAGGGTTCCGGCCGTGTAGGCGGATTCGATGATGGTGTCCACGTAGCGCCGGCCCTTCTCGGACAGATCGCTCGCCTCTTTCTTCAGCAGTTCGGAATAGCCCACGATGTGGCGGAACGGGGCCCGCAGGTCGTGGGACACCGAATAGGAGAAGGCCTCCAGCTCCTTGTTGCTGCGGCGCAGCTCCTCCGACAGCGAGGCCAGTTCCTCGGCCCGGCGCAGGACGATGCCCACGATGGCGTTGCGCAGCTCCTTGACCGCCTCGATCTCGCTCCGGTCCCAGGCCAGGGAGCGGCTGCGCACCGTCTCCTTCCAGGTCTCGAAGGAGCGCCGGGGATGAAGCCTCAAGGAGCCCGCCTCCTCCTGAACGGGCTTTTGCGGATTGCCGCCCCACTTCACGGTCTGCACGACCTCGGGGCGGAACCAGAGCACGTAGCTCGAATGCACCTTGGAAATCGAGATCGAGAGCAGGCCGCTCGCCTTGTCGGCGAAGGCCTCCGCCGCCGGATAGATCGCCGCCAGGTGGTCGGTGGCGAACACGTCCTCCTGATGGTTGTCGGACAGCCAGTCGAACAGCGCCCGGACCTGATCCATTGTAGGTGCCTCGCCCAGGCACCAGCAATGGTCCTGCGTCAGGACGGCGGCGCCCTGCGCGCCGGAGAGCATCATCAGGTCGTCGGGATGGTTCACGAGGCCCGCGATGAAACGCTCCTCGGCGGCCATGTGGGCGAGAAGCCTCGTCTGCACGGCGCCGAGACGCACCCGGTTCTCGGCCAGCGTCGTGTTCTCGCGCGCCTCGAGCTGCAGGGAGAAGATCTGCGTCAGGAAATCGCAGGCGTTGCGCACCTGGAGCGAGACCCGCTTGGGCTCCTTGTTGTGGCAGGAGATCAGGCCCCACAGCTGGCCGTCGCGCAGGATCGAGATCGACATGGAGGCGAGGGTCCCCATGTTGCGCATGTATTCGAGATGGACCGGCGAGACGCTGCGCAGCACCGAGTCGCTCAGATCCAGCGGCGCGGGATCGCGCGACTGAATGGGAACCGGCGTGTAATCGGCATCGGGAATGATGCGCAGGCGGTTGCGGCGGTAGAGCTCCCGCGCCTGGGCCGGGATGTCGGAGGCGGGAAAGCGCAGGTCGAGATAGGACGGCAGGACCTCATTGCGGTCCTCGGCGATGACGGTGCCGTTCCACTGCTCGTCGAACTGATAGATCAGGACCCGGTCGAACCCGGTCATGCGGCGGATGTCCTGCGCGGCAAGATGGCAGAGGGTTTCGATCGTGGAGGCGCCCTGCAGCTGCTCGACGAACCGGCGCAGGGTGGGATAGAGCGCGTCGATGCTGGAGATCCCGCCCTGCGGCGGCTCCTCCAGCTCGAGGATCGCGCAATCGCCGGACCGGGAGACGGCCGTCTCGAAGAACCGCTCCTGCTGGGCGGTGTGGACCTGGATGGTCCGGACGAACCGGGCGTTCCCTGCCGCCGGGGGATCGTCGAGCTGCGCGGCGAATTCGGCGCTCAGGGCGGGCATCACCTCGTCGAAGGGCCGGCCGAGGGCATCGGCCGGATCGAACCCGAAGATTTCGGCCGTGTTGGCGCTGGCATAGGCGATCGTCCGGTCGGACAGCCGGATCGCGAGAAGGATCCCGTGCGGCTGGATGCTGCCGGGAATGTGGATCGGCTCCCGCTCGCAGGCGGTGAGATCGAGATCGTGCGTCTGTTGGGTCATGGGGTCTCGCACAGCCAATCGTGCATCACGGTGAAGGTATCCTGCGCGGCCCCGACGATGAGATCGTCTGCTTCCGGCGACGATGCTTCCTGAAGCATCGCTCCGAACGACTTCCACATGGCCGCGACATGGCGTCCATAGCTGCGGAAATAGGCGCAGCCCGTGTCCGCGGTGAATCCCAGTCGATGCTCCACCTGGCGCGCGATGATCGCGCCGCCGAGCGTCGAGCCCTCGACCACATACATGCTTCCCAGCACCGCCTCCGGGGCCGGCAGAGGCATCAGAGGCCGGCATTGTGGCAAACGAATGATGTCGCCGGATTTCAATCCTAGGGCCTCCAGGTCTCTGGCGAGCAGGTCCGTCTTGCGACGGCTGTCGAAGAAGGCCCGGTCGGGCGCGCGCTCGGCGGCCTCGCTCTCCCAGGCCTTGTGGAACCCGTAGAAGCGGATCAGCAGGTCCCTGTAAGCCTCCCGCGACGCGATCCGGCGATCGAGATCGATGGCGGTCTCGATCCGGTCGTGCGCCTGGCGGGTTTCGATCTTCAGTCGTTCGAGCAGTGTCATGCAACCTCGTCCACAGGGCGGCCCAGCCGTCTCGCGACAGCCCGTTCCGCCAGCCCCATTCCGTCGTGGATCAGAACCGCCAGGAGCGCAACCACCAACCCGCCCTGCAGCACGAAGGCCACGTTGTTGGACTGAAGGCCCGCGATGATGACCTCGCCCAATCCCTTGGCCGCCACCGTCGACCCGATGGTGGCGGTGCCGAGGCTGATGATCACCGAGAGGCGAATGCCGGCGAGAATCACCGGAAGAGCGAGCGGCAGCTCCACCTGGACCAGGCGCTGGCGCGGATTCATCCCCATGCCCTTCGCGGCTTCGAGGGTCTGCGGCGACACGTCCATCAGGCCCGTGAGCGTGTTCTCGAAGATCGGCAGGAGACCGTAGAGGAACAGCGCGATGAAGGTCGGCTTCTCGCCGAAGCCCACGAGCGGCACCGCGATGGCCAGAACGGCGATCGGCGGGAAGGTCTGGCCGATATTCACGAGGCTTCGCGACAGCGGCAGGAACTCGGCGCCCGACGGCCGCGTGACGAAGATGCCGAGCCCCACGGCCAGGATCGTGCTGGCGAGCGTCGCCAGGACCACGATGCGCAGATGCGACAGGGTGAGGGCGAGAAGGCTGCCCTGGTTGTAGATGGCCGGCGCGCCGTTCACGGTCAGGGGCCTGAACGCGAACGCGAAAAGCCCCGGGGCCGTGACGAAGAGCACGAGCAGGAGCAGCGCCGCCGCGCGCAGGACGAAGGCTCGTGCGCTCATGCGATGGAGCGCCCATGCGCCAGGATGCCCCGCACGCTGACGCGTCCGAGGGCGGCGCCCGTTGCATCGACCACGGGCAGGGTCTCGCGCCCGACCCAGATCAGACGCGAAAGCGCGTCGCGCAGCGACTCGGTCACGAGGATGGGTTCGCCCTCGGCGGCACCCGGCTCGAGCGCCGCCTGCACGCGCGTCAGAGAGAGAAGCCGGAAGGGCCGTTCGGCCGTTCCCACGAGCTGCTCGACGAAAGCTTCCGCCGGATGCATCAGCAGCCGGGCTGGCGTGTCGTATTGCAGGAGCCGCGCCTGATCCATCACGGCGATGCGATCGCCGAGCTGAAATGCCTCGTTCATGTCGTGCGTGACCAGCACGATGGTGGTCCCGAGGCGGCGCTGGATCGCCACGAGATCGTCCTGCGCCTTGCTGCGGATGACCGGATCGAGCGCGCCGAAGGGCTCGTCCATCAGGAGAAGGCCGGGCTTTGCCGCAAGCGCCCGGGCGACGCCCACGCGCTGCTGCTGTCCGCCCGACAGTTCATGCGGGAATTTCGTGGCGAAGTCCGCCGGATCGAGCTGGAACAGATCGAGCAGCTCCTCCACCCGGGTGGCGATCCTCCGTTTGTCCCAGCCGAGAAGGCGCGGCACCGTGGCGATGTTCTCGGCCACGGTGCGATGGGGAAACAGCCCGTAGCCCTGGATCACGTAGCCGATCCGGTGCCGCAGCTCGTCTTCCGGAATCGCCATCGTGTCCTGGCCGTCGATGAGCACGCGGCCGGCGCTCGGCTCGACGAGGCGGTTGATCATGCGCAGCAGGGTCGACTTGCCCGCCCCCGACGTGCCGACGACCACCGCGATGGTGCCCTCGTCGATCCGGAAGGACACGTCCTCGACGACGGTCGTCGCGCCATAGCGCTTGGTGAGATGCTCGATCTCGATCATCTAAGTGCCCCGCCTGGTCAGATCGATGATGGCATCGAGGGTGATGGCGGCGACGAACGCCAGGGCCACGGTGGGAATGGCGCCGAGCAGCACGAGGTCGATCGCCGTCTGGCCGATGCCCTGGAACACGAAGGTGCCGAAGCCCCCTCCCCCGATCAGCGCCGCCACGGTGGCCAGGCCGAGATTCTGGACCAGCACGATGCGGATCCCGGCCAGGATGACGGGAAGCGCCAGGGGCAGTTCGACCTGCCACAGGCGCTGGCGCACGGACAATCCCATGCCGCGGGCCGCGTCGGACACCGCGGCCGGCACCTGGTTCAGTCCGGTGACCGTATTGGCCACCACGGGCAGCAGGGAATAGAGGAAGAGTGCGATGAAGGCCGGCGCGGCCCCGATGCCGTGGATGCCCAGGGCGGCCGCCAGGGGCACGTGGGCGGACAGGTATCCCAGCGGCGCGATCAGGATGCCGAAGAGCGCGATGCTCGGGATCGTCTGGACGATGTTGAGCACCTGCAGGATCGCCGTTCGCAAAGGCCGGACGCGATGGGCCAGGATGCCGAGGGGCAGCCCGACCAGGCAGGCGGCTATCATGGAGCCCAGGGCGAGCCACAGGTGCTGGCCCGCCTCGCGCCAGAAGGTGTCCTGGCGGTTCGCATATTCCTTGAGCAGGGAAAGACCGTCCCAAGCTCCGGAGACGAGCAGAAGGGCGACCGCGCCCGCCGCAACCGCCACGGCGGCGATCCGCGCCCAGGGTCCCAGACGCAGGCGCGTCAGCGCATCGGCGGCCAGCAACGCGAAGGAGAGGGCGAGGAGCCAGAAGCCCAGGGACGGCGACACGCGCGCAAACGTGTTGCCGGGCGGCGTGACGAAACCGGCCGACCATCCGACTGCCGGAAAGATCACGCCGAGGCCCACGGACGCGGCCGCGAGGCGGATCAGCGGGCCACGGACCAATGCCGCGCACAGCGCGACGGCGAGCGCCGCGATCACCACGGTCAGCGCGCCCGGGACGGGCAACGCATCCGTCAGCATCCGCCCCTCGCCCGCCACGATGCGGTTGGCCCGGTAGATGACGAACGGACCGGCAAAGAGCGCGACGCCGATCAGGACGGCGATCACGCTCCCGAGCCGATCGAGGGACAGAGTTGGACGCAACGATGGCATGCCGGGCGCGGTCGTTCGGGAGGAGATCGTGTTCAAAAACTTCCGGCCCTTGTCGCGCCGCCTGTCGTCCCTGAAGCCGGGACTTCAGATCATTTCAGAAATCCCTTGGACTTCAAATAGTCCGTGGCCACCGCCTTCGCGGGCTCGCCGCCCACCTGGACACGGGCGTTCAGCCCCTGGAGCGTGGCGAGGTCGAGGGACGCGAAGACCGGCTTCAGGATCTCGGCGATCTTCGGGTTCTCCTTCAGGGCGGTCTCGCGGATGATCGGCGCCGGCGCGTAGACCGGCTGCACGTTCTTGTTGTCCTCCATCACCACGAGGCCCGACGGGGCGATGCCGCCATCGGTGCCGTAGACCATGGCGGCGTTGGCCCCGTTGGTCTGCTCGGCCGCCGCCTTGATGGTAGCCGCCGTGTCGCCGCCGGACAGCACAATGAGCTGTTCCGGCTTCATCTTGAAGTCATAGGTCTTCTGGAAGGCCGGCAGGGCCGCGTCCGAATTCACGAACTCGGCGGAGGCCGCCAGCACCACCTTGCCGCCCTTCGTCACCCACTGGCCGAAATCGGCGAGCGTTTTCAGCTTGTTGGAATCGGCCACGTCCTTGCGCAGCGCGATGGCCCAGGTGTTGTTGGCGGGCGCGGCATCGAGCCAGACGATCTTGTTGGCGTCGTAATCGAGCTTCTTGGCCGTCTCGAAACCCTTGGCCGCATCCTTCCAGACCGGATCGTCCGCCTTGTTGAAGAAAAAGCCCGCATTACCGGTGTACTCGGGGTAGATGTCGATCTCGCCGGCCGTGATGGCCTTGCGCACCACCGGGGTCGCCCCGAGCTGGATCCGGTCCTGGGTCTTGATGCCGTTGGCATTGAGCGCGAGCAGGATGATGTTGCCCAGCACGGAGCCTTCCGTGTCGATCTTCGACGAAACGACCACGTCGGCCCGGGCGGCCCCGGCAGCCGCCAGGGCCAGGGCAGCAGCCAATGTCAGCGACTTGAGGACGGTCTTCATGCGAACCCCCTAGAGAAACAGCGCCTTGCTCTTTCTAGGACAGTCGGGCCGTTTAGGCAGGGGGGAGGCTCCCGAAGAATGATCCGGGAAGTTAAAAACTTCGTGTGGCGGCAAAAGATCCCACCGCAAAGATCCCGCCGCAAAAGATCCCGCCGAAGGAACCATCGTCCTCCGGCGGGGCGACCGCTGCGAGCGCCTCGCGGGGCCTCGTCAGGCGCTCAGGGTCGACGGAGGCTCCTGGGCAATGGTGAACCGCACCTGCGCCTGGGGACGGTGATCCTCGGAGAGCGTGCGCCAGGTGCGCTCGGCATCCATGCGGCTCTCGAAAGGACCGACCACCCGCTCGGTGCCTTGGACGATGGTTTCGCAGTCGCAGGAGGTGTACTCGCCGCCGACCACCCAGAAACGGGACTTCATCATGATCGATCTCCATTGGTGACAAAGGTTAGGGGGCTGAATTGGGACTTGGTTGATCTCATTCGGCCGCTTGGAGCTTGGCCGGGCTCTGGAACTGCGCGGTCTCGGTCGATTCCGCCATCGCCGTCGTGGAGGACTTGCCGCCAGTGATGACCACCGAGACCTGGTCGAAGTAGCCGGTGCCGACCTCGCGCTGGTGCCGGGTGGCCGTGTAGCCGTCGGTCTCGGCGGCGAATTCGCGCACCTGCAGGTCGGAATAGGCGCCCATGCCACGGTCGCGGTAGCCGCTCGCCAGCTCGAACATGCCGTAGTTGAGCTGGTGGAAGCCCGCCAGGGTGACGAACTGGAACCGGTACCCCATGGCGCCGAGCTCGCGCTGGAACTTGGCGATGGTGGCGTCGTCGAGCTTCTTCTTCCAGTTGAAGGAAGGCGAGCAGTTATAGGCCAGCAGCTTGCCCGGATGGCGCTTGTGGATCGCTTCCGCGAACCGGCGCGCATCGTCGAGATCCGGGTGCGAGGTCTCCCACCACAGGAGGTCGGCGAGCTCCGCATAGGCCAGGCCCCGGGCGATGCAATGGTCGAGGCCGGTGCCGTCCTTCAGGCGGTAGAAGCCTTCCGGGGTGCGGCTGTCGGGCTCGATGAAGGGCCGGTCGCGCTCGTCCACGTCCGACGTGATGAGCTTGGCCGATTCCGCGTCCGTGCGGGCCATGATCAGGGTCGAGGTGCCCATCACGTCGGCCGCGAGCCGGGCGGCGATCAGGTTGCGCTCATGGGCCGAGGTCGGGATCAGCACCTTGCCGCCGAGATGGCCGCACTTCTTTTCCGACGCCAGCTGGTCCTCGAAATGCACCCCGGCGGCGCCGGCCTCGATATAGGCCTTCATGATCTCGAAGGTGTTGAGCGGTCCGCCGAAGCCCGCCTCCGCGTCGGCCACGATGGGCAGGAACCAGTCGCGTTTGGCGCCGCCCTCCGCATGCTCGATCTGGTCGGCGCGCTGGAAGGTGCGGTTGATGCGCCGGCACAGCTCGGGGCCGGAATTGGCCGGGTAGAGCGACTGGTCCGGATACATGGCGCCCGCCACGTTCGAATCCGCCGCCACCTGCCAGCCGGAGAGGTAGATCGCCTCCAATCCCGCCCGGGCCATCTGCATGGCCTGGTTGCCCGTCATGGCGCCGAGCGAATGGACGTAGGGACGCTCCTGCAGGAGCCGCCACAGGCGCTGTGCGCCGCGCTCGGCGAGCGTGTGGGCGATCGGGAAGGATCCGCGCAGCCGGGTCACGTCCTCGGCTGAATAAGGCCTGCGGATACCGTCGAAGCGCCCCTCGGGAGCGGCGGAGATCAGGTCTTGCAGCGGGCCCTGATTCGGCTGATGGGTCATGGGGATCGGTCCTTTTACATTTCTTGACAAAACCATCCCGCAGTCCAGAATTATTGCAGAGCAGCAGGACGTCTTGATTGAATAATCCGCGAAGAAGCGATTGTTTCAACGAGGGATTTCAAAAGAAAAGTCGCCCTGTAAAGCTTTGACTCGACGGGTCGTGTAAACTTGTAAAAAGATTTACAACATGGATGAGAGCAGAAAGCTTTTCGTGGGCCCCCGTCTCAAGAGGCTGCGGCGCGAGCTCAACATGAGCCAGTCGCGCATGGCCGAGGAGCTCGGGCTGTCCCCGAGCTACCTGAACCTGATGGAGCGCAACCAGCGGCCGATCACCGCCCAGGTGCTGATCCGCCTCGCCCACGCCTATTCCCTCGACCCGCGCGAATTCGCCAACGACGATCACGAGCGCACCGTGTCGGAGCTCGAGGAGGTCTTCGCCGATCCGCTCTTCCGCGCCACCCCGGTGGCGCGGCTCGAGCTGCGCGAGACCGTGGAGAGCGCCCCCTCCCTGGTCGACGCCGTCAACCGTCTCTACCGGGCCTATCAGGCCCTGCGCGGCGCCCGCGAGGCGGTCATGCCGAGCCCCAGCGACCGCGACCGGGCGGAGGACGCGTCCCAGGTCAATCCGGTCGACCGGGTGCGGGAGCTGATCCACGAGGCGAAGAACCATTTCGCCGAACTGGACGAGGCCGCCGAGACCCTGGCGTCCGACCTCTCCCTGACGGGCCACGAGCCCTTCTTCGCCATCGCCGAGCGCCTGCACGCCCGGCACGGGATCCGGGTGCGCATCATGCCGGTCGACGTGATGCCGGACAGCTTGCGCCGCTACGACCATCACCGGCGCCAGCTCCTGATCTCCGAACTGGTGGATCCTTCCGGAAGGACCTTCCAGGCTGCCTACCAATTGGCCTTCGCCGAGATGCGCGAGACCATCGACGCGCTCGCCGCCCGGCTCGAGCCCACCGACGGACCGGCGCGGCGGCTGCTGCGCGTCTCCTTCGGCAACTACTTCGCCGGCGCCCTCATGATGCCCTATGGCCGGTTCCACGCGGCCGCGGAGGCGCTCGGCTACGACGTGGAGGTGCTGGGCGCCCGCTTCGGCGCGAGCTTCGAGCAGGTGGCGCACCGGCTCACCACGCTGGCCCGCCCGGGCGCGCGGGGAATTCCGTTCTTCCTGGTGCGGGTGGATTCCGCCGGCAACGTGTCGAAGCGCTTCTCCTCGGGCCGGTTCCCGTTCTCGCAGTTCGGCGGCACCTGCCCGCTCTGGAACCTGCACTCCACCTTCCGGATCCCCGGCCAAGTGGCGACCCAGATCGTCGAGCTGCCGGATTCCTCGCGCTGGTTCTCCATCGCCCGCACGGTCAGGCGCGCCTTCAACCCATGGGGAGCGCCCGATCCGCAATTCGTCGTGGGCCTCGGCTGCGAGCTGAAATACGCCCACCGCCTCGTCTATGCCCGCGGCCTCGACCCGGCTTCCGCGGACGCGACGCCGATCGGGGTCAATTGCCGCCTGTGCGAGCGCGCCGCCTGCCCGCAGCGCGCCGCCCCGCCCCTGATGCACGCGCTTATCGTCGACGAGATGAAGCGCGGGATCTCGCCCTTCGAATTCGACGCGACCTGAATTTCAGGCCCGCAGGCGCTTCGGCAGCGGGTCGTCGAGCCAGTGATCCAGAAACCGGTCGAGCCAGCGCGAGACATGCGGGTCGTGCTGGAAGCGTCCGGCGAGCTGCCGGACCCGATCCTGCGCGCCCGGCATGGCGAGCCGCTCCGCGGCACGGACGGTCCAGCGGCACAGCATGGCGTGGGTGACCTCCGGGTGGAACTGGAGGCCGAAGGCCCGCTCGCCGACCCGGATCGCCTGGGTGGGAAAGTCGTCGCCCGTCGCCAGGGTCTCGGCCCCATGCGGGCAGTCGAATCCTTCCCGGTGCCAGTGATAGACATGGCTCGGCCAGGGAACGCCCCAGTCGCCGCTGAGGGCCTCCCCGGCAGGGGTCGGCAGCAGCGGGTAATAGCCGATCTCGGCCCGGCCTTCCGGATGGGCCCAGACCCGGGCGCCGAGATGCCTGGCCATCATCTGGGCTCCGAGGCAGAGGCCGAGAACAGGCTTGTTCTCCTTAAGCGGAACCTCGATCCAGTCGATCTCGGTCTTCACGAAATCGTCAGGATCGTTGGCGCTCATCGGACCGCCGAAGATGACGGCTCCCGTGTGTTCCGCGAGGGTCTCCGGAAGCGGGTCGCCGAACCGGGGACGGCGGATGTCGAGGGGGTAGCCGCGTTCGACGAGCAGACGCCCGACCCGACCGGGGGTCGAGTGCTCCTGGTGCAGAACGATGAGAACGGGTGCCCTGGACCGCCGCCTAGGCATGGATTTGATCCGATCCGGGAGCATTCATGGGCCGATACAGGCAATCACGCGGGGACATGGTTCGATTATTCGAGCCGGGCGGCGTTCTCCGCAAGGCCCCCAAAGGACGATCAGCCATGCTTCATCCGGATAACCGTCTAGCCGGGGATCTAGGCAGGGGCAGGGGAACGCCCTAAGATCATACCGTAACATTATCATGGGTTATGGCGGTTCTGCCCGGTTTTTGCTTGGATCTGCAAAAATGATAGAAGCGTCTGATTCTCCAGGCTTGAAGTCCAGACCATCCTGCGCATCTTGTTCCGTGCCCTGCTGAGCCATCGGCGGGCGCCCCAGCGTGAAAGAAAGTAAACCCGTGACTGACAGCGTAACCAGCGACGGCGATCTCAACGGCCTGCGCATTCTCGTCGTCGAGGACGAAGCCGCGATCTCCCTGCTCCTGGAAGACATGCTTCTCGACTTCGGCTGCGAGGTGATCGGCCCGGCCGCACGCCTGTCAGCCGCCCTGGACGCCGTGGCGCGCGAACAGGTCGATCTGGCGATCCTCGACGTGAATGTCGCCGGCGAGCCGATCTACCCGGTCGCCGAAGCCCTGGCACAGCGGTCGATCCCGTTCGTCTTCTCGACGGGCTATGGCAGCGCGGGCATCCGGGACGCCTTCCGTGACCGCCCGGTTCTGCAGAAACCCTTTGCCCAGAACGATCTGAAGCAGAAGCTGCTGATGGCACGCGGCAAGTCGGCCTGAAATCGCATCCCGCGGTCATTCCCCTCCCACCTGTTGCGGGAATGCCGCAATCGTTCACCCTGTGCTGCAAAACACATCGTCCGTGATGTGAATCGGCTTTGTTCCTGAGCGTATCCTGCTAAGTTCCAGTAACGTTAGAGCAGGTAACCTTTCGATCGAGCCGACCCTCCATGTCTTTCCGTTCCCTCAGGTTTCTGGCCGCTGCAAGCGTCCTGGCGCTGTCCCTTGCCGATGCTCAGGCGCAGGAGCCCGTGGCGCGCCAAGCCCCCGCTGCGGGCGCCATCGTGGCGGCCAAGGGCGGCGAGGAGATGCGCTTCGTGCGCGAGGACCTCTGGCGCGCCGCCCAGCTCCAGCAGAGCCTCGTGGGCGGCGACACCCTGCGCACCAACGCCATCGGCAATCTGGCGATCCTGTTCAAGGACCAGACCCAGATCCGCGTCGGCCGCAACTCGACCCTGACCGTCAACGACGTGGCCGGCGGCGGCGACGCGAACACCCAGCTCAGCCTCCAGGCCGGCAACATCTGGGCCCGCGCCGCCCGCGGCGGCTCGGGCGTCGACGTCAAGACGCCTGCCGCGGTGGCGGCGATCCGCGGCACCGACTGGTCCCTGTCGGTTGACGGCGCGGGCAAGACCTCCCTGGTGGTGCTGGAAGGCGTCGTCGAGCTCAAGAATCCGCAGGGCGCGGTGACGGTGCGTCAGGGCGAAGGCGCGGTGGCGGCCGTCGGTCAGGCGCCGACGAAATTCGTCCTCGTCAGCCCCAATGACCGCGAGCAGATGCTCTTCTACATGACGATGCGCGAGGTGTTCATCAACCTGCCGACCACGACCTTGGAGACCAGGCAGTTCAAGGCCGAAGGCGCGCGGATCCAGGCTCTACCGGCCGAAGCCCGCACGGCGGAGGATTGGCTCACCCTTGCCGAAAGCCTCATGAATTCCGGCGACAGGCGTGCGGCGGCGGCCCCCCTGGCGGAGGCCCGCAGCCGCCCGATGACTCGGGCGCAGCGTGCCCGCGCCGACTACCTGGAGGCCCTCATGGCCGGTGCAGACCGCCGCTGGCAGGACGCGATCAGGCTCTTCGAGCGCGCCAAGCCCGGTCTGGACTCCCGGCGCCGCGGCTGGGCCGAGTATGGCCGCTACGCGGCGGCCTCCCTGGCGGATCCGAAGCGGGTCCAGCCGGTCCCGAAGGTCCCGGTCAAGGATCCCAGAACGGCGGAGATCAGTGCCTATCTCACCGGTTTCCGCCAGGATCTCAAAGCCGCCGCCGCCGAGGCGGCGGCCGCCGAAAAGGCATTTCCGAACGATGCCGGCCTTGCCATTCTTTCCGCGTCCCTGGCCCAGGATCTCGACCATCGCGAGGACATGTACGCGGCCTATGAACGGGCCAAGGGCGCCGATCCGACCGATCCGAACGTGGTCGCGTTCGGGGCGACGATCAAGGCGGATTACGCCCGCGACATCGACGGCGCCCTGGCCGACCTCTACGCGGTCGTGAAGACGGAACCGAATTTCTCGCTCCTGAACCAGATCGGCCTGCTCGAACAGGGCCGCGGCGCCTTCGTCGAGGCCGAGGCCGCCTTCCGGCGCGCGCTCGCGATGGAGCCGCAGAACCCGATCCCCTATGTCAACCTGGCCCTTCTCCTCCTCGACCAGAGCCGGGTGGACGAGGCGGGCGCTCTCATCGACAAGGCGCTGGCGCTCGACCCGACCACCGCGTACACGGCCCGTGGACGCTATCTGCTGCAGAAAGGCAGGATGGCCGAAGCGATCGAGTTCATGCTGGCCGGCTCCGCCGTCAATCCGGCTCTCGCCAACGACCAGGTCACCCTGGCCGATGGCTTTTTCCAGAACGGCGATTACGAGCTCGCCTGGCAGACCCTCGACAATGCCGACAGGCTCGATCCGAGATCTCCCATCATCCCCATCCTGCGCACGGCCTTTGCCCTCGACCTTTATCTTGCCGACGAGGCGATCCTGGCCGCGCGCGAGGCCCTGAAGCGCTACCGGGACCGGGGCGGCGATTATGCCGGGATCTCGGTCAGCAAGCAGACCGGCTCCTATCCGGTCGAAGCCTATCGCTTTATCAATCTGCACGATTGGGCGCGCTTCTACGCCGACCGCACCTTCGATCCCTTCGAAGCCCAAGGCTATTTCGATCAGGCGATCGTCAGCCGCCCCGGCCTGTTCGCCACCGAACCGACGCTCGATACTGCGGAAGGCACGGACCTCAACAGCGCCGCCCTGAACCTCTCGATCCAGGGATTGCTTCTCGATCCCCTGGCCGTCGCTGGGCGCATCGGGCGCTACGATCCGATCCGCCGCCCTTTTCTCGATACGGAAATCGGCGGCGGGGCGATCGTGCGCGGCGGCCAGGTCGGCTATCAATCGGGCGTGTTGGTCAACGGCTTCGTCAACGAGCCGCTGCCCACGAGCTTCAGCCTCTCCGCGAGCGCCAACGAGGCCCGCGGCGATCTGACCGCCGACAACGAGAGGGGACGGGGCATTACCTTCAGCCTCGGCACCGCACCCAGCGCCGCTGATCGCTTCCTGTTCATGGGCTGGGCGAACGAGGGACAGCCGGGCCTGACCGATATCAACCGGATCGACCTCACACAGCATATCGAGCGGGACACGACCAACCTGTTCGGAATGGCCGGCTGGAGCCACACCTTCGGGTACCGGAACGTGCTTTCGGCCGCCGTGTTCGCGAGCCGGAACGACACGCTCGACCGCGGTGAGGTCTGGGATTACGGGTTCTACCCCGAACTCGGCAATCCCTATGCCATCCACACCCTCTGGAGCCAGAAGCAGCGCGTCGACGGCGTGGTCGGCGCCGTCAGCCACGCCATCGGGATCGGCGACTTCAACTTGCGCTACGGGCTGGAGGCGCAGGCCGGTCAATTGCGCGACAGAGGCGTCAGCAACAGCGATCTCTACTACTTCAGCGGTATCGGCAGCGACAGCGACAGCGTCGCGTCCGAGAGCCCGTTCCGCGGAGGCCGCGCGTATGCGGACGTCCTGTGGCGTCCGAACGACTGGTTCGAGGCCGAGGCCGGGATCCATCGCACCTTCCTCGACGTCAAATACGACAGGCCCGATGTCTGGGTCTCGCCCCGCTTCGGCATCGGCATCTCGCCGCTGGAAGGGCAATGGCTCCGCGCCGCCTATGTGGAGAACGCCGACACGTTCCTGAGCTACACGCTCGCGCCGACCACGACGGTCGGGTTGATCCCCAACGATACGCCCGCCAGCGGGCCGACCAAGAGCCTCGTGCTGCGCTGGGATGCGGAATGGACGCCGCGAGTCTTCACGGCCCTGGAATATCAGCGGCAGACCGTGAACGATCTCAACGTTCCCAGAATCAACACGCTGAGCAGCTTCGAGGACATCGAGGAGGCCCGCGCCGAATGGCTCGCCGCCACGATCAATGTCTGGCTCGGTCACGGGATCGGCGTCTTCGGCACCGTGGGCGGAGCGACGTCGAAGATTTTGGAAAGCTCGCGGACGGATGAGCCCACAGGCATCGGCGAGCCGGTTCCCTACATTCCGGAGCGCTTTGCCCGCTTCGGGATGACCTTCGTCCATCCGAGCCGCCTGCGGTTCACCCTGACCCAGAATTTCATCGGCGAGCGCTCGGGCTCCTACGGGAACGACCGGCTCGATTCGTACTGGACGACCGACGCCGCCCTGACCTGGGAAACGCCGGACCGGCGCTTCCAGGTCGGCGTGACGGCGCTGAACCTGTTCGACCAGAGATACGATTTCGGGTTCGACATCCCGGCTCCGGGCCGCACCGTGGCGGCGAGCGTGAAGGCGCGGTTCTGAGTGAGCGGCGGAGGATCGACAGCGAGAGACCACGCAGGAGAGCCCCTCTGGCGTCACTTCGCCATGGCCGGGCTGATCGCCGCTCTGCTGATCCCGGTTCTCGCCTTCCCGCCTTTTCGCCTGGTCGAGGCGCGGCTCTACGACATTCTCTCCGTCATCGCGCCGCCCCTGCCGGCGCAGCCGGGCGCCGTGGTGGTGGCCATCGACGAGCCGTCCATCGGCGAAGTCGGCCAGCGCTGGCCCTGGTCGCGGGAGCTTCACGCCAGGCTGGTCGAGAACCTGCGGGCCGCCGGCGCGAAGGTGATCGCCTTCGACATCATCTTCGCCGACCCGACCACAGAGGTGGCCGACACGGCCTTCGCAGGGGCGCTCGGACCGGACGTGGTGCTGGCCGCCGACGACGTGACTACGCCGCTGGCCCAGGGCGTTCAGGTCACCCGGGTCATGCCTCTCGATCCGTTCCTCGATGCCGGCGCGGCCATCGGCGTGGCGTCCGTGGATCTCGACGGCGACGCCTATCTGCGGCGCATGCCGCCATTGAACGACAGCCTGGCGGCCGAAGTGCTTCGCCTGAAGGGCGAACCGCAGGGGCCCGCCCCGGACGGCGCCCTGATCCAGTATTTCGGGCCGGCCCGCTCCTATCCGACCGTCTCCTATTACCAGGCCCTGAAGCCGGACGAGTTCCTGCCGCCCGGATTCTTCAAGGACCAAGTCGTGCTGGTGGGCCTGAGCCTGAAGCAGGCGACCTCCGCCGAGATCGGCGCGCCCGATACCTTCCCGACGCCCTATACGCTTACGGAAGGGACGCTCACGGCGGGCGTGGAGGTCCAGGCCACGATCCTCGACAATCTCAGGCACAATCTCTACGTGCTGCCCGTGCCCCGGCTCGTCATGGCGCTTCTCGTGATCGCCGGAGCCCTCCTGGCCGCCGCCTTCTCCACCCGGGGCGTGTCCTGGCGGACCGGGCTCGCGGCGGCGTTCCTGGTCGCGTTCTTCTTCGTCGGGGCATGGGCCATGCTGCGCCTCGGCCGCGTCTGGGCCCCGCCGGCCCTGCCGGCCGCCGCGGCGCTCGCCGTCTTCGGCGCGCGGTTCGGGCTCGATTACGCCCGGGAGCGCCATCTGCGCCGCACCGTGTCGGAAGCCTTCTCGCGCTACCTCTCGCCGGATCTTGTCGCTCAGCTCGCCCGTGATCCGAGCGCCCTCAAGCTCGGCGGCGAACGCCGCGAACTCTCGATCCTGTTCTGCGACGTGCGCGGCTTCACGACCCTGTCCGAGAAGCTGAAGGACGAGCCGGAGCGGCTGACCGCTCTCATCAATCGCCTGCTCGATCCGCTCTCCGAAGCGGTGCTCGCGGAAGGCGGAACCATCGACAAATACATCGGCGATTGCGTGATGGCGTTCTGGAACGCGCCGCTGCCGAGCCCGAACCATCCGCTGCGCGCGGCTAGGGCGGCCATGCGCATGCTGGAGGCGGTCGAAATCCTGAACGCCGAGCTGAGCCGGGAACAGGGCGAGGACGCGCCGCGCTTCGCCATCGGGGTGGGCATCAACACCGGCGATTGCGTGGTCGGCAACGTGGGATCGCGCTGGCGCTACGATTACTCGGTTCTCGGCGACACGGTGAACCTCGCCTCGCGCCTGGAGAGCCTGTCGAAGGAATACGGCGTTTCCATCGTGCTCGGGCCCGCGACGGCGAGCGCCCTGCAGGAGCATTTCGTGCTGATCGAACTCGACCGGATCGCCGTGAAAGGCCGCGCCGAGAAGACGGCCATCTTCACCATCCTGGCGCCCGCAACCCAACCTCAGGATCCGGCGCTGGCCGAATTGATCGAGCTGCATCCGACGGTTCTCGACACCATCGGGGCCGGACGGCGGGTGGAAGCCCTCGCGCTCGTCCGGCACTGCCAGACGCTCGCCCCTTCCCTGTCGCGCTATTACGGCAAGCTCCTGCTGAAGGCGACGGCTCTCCCGGAGTGACCCGCCGCCGGCTTCCGGCACCCGGGATCGCACCTTCGTTCTGCGCGACCAGGTCCGACGTCCGGACAAAACGTCTTTTCGAAGACCTGACTTTGCGAACGAATTGCAAGTAAAAACAAAGTGTTGCGCTTGGGAAAACAGCCTCTATAAGGTCGCCTCGTTTCCCGCAGAACTCTCTCGTCAAGCATCGCGCCATGGACAAGATTCAAAAACTTGCCCTGGGCAGCATTTTCGTCGGAACGGTTGTTCTCGTTCTGAAATATGCCGCCTACTACATTACGGGCAGCATTGCGCTTTATTCGGATGCGCTGGAAAGCATCATCAATGTGGTGACCGCGTTGGCGGCCTTCATGGCGGTGCGCCTGAGCGCTGCCCCGGCGGACGCCAACCATCCCTACGGACACCACAAGGTGGAGTATTTTTCCGCCGTCCTCGAAGGCGTTCTGATCATCGTGGCCGCGCTGGCGATCCTGCGGGAGGCCTATTTCGGCTTCCTGTCGCCGAAGATGATCGACGCCCCCATGGAGGGCCTGGCGATCAATGCCTTCGCGGGCGTCATCAACGCCTTCTGGTCCTGGCTGCTGATCAGCCGCGGACGGCGCATGCGCTCCCCGGCGCTTGTGGCCGACGGGCGCCATCTCCTGACCGATGTGATGACCTCGGCGGGAGTCCTGATCGGCCTTCTGCTGGTTCCCATCACGGGCTGGTACTGGCTCGACTCCGCCCTTGCGGCTCTGGTGGCCGTCAACATCCTCTGGTCCGGCTGGGGGCTGATGAAGGAAAGCATCGGCGGCCTCATGGACGAGGCCCTGCCGGAGGCGACGCTCGCCCGCGTGCGCGAGGTCATCGCGGTCAACGCGGAAGGCGCCATCGAAGCGCACGACCTGCGCACGCGCCATGCGGGCCGGATGACCTTCATCGATTTCCATCTCGTGGTGCCCGGCCACATGAGCGTGACCGACGCCCACGACATCTGCGACCGCCTGGAACGGGCGCTCAAGGCCGCCGTGCAGGACGCGCTCATCACGATCCATGTCGAGCCCGACAACAAGGCCAAGCACGCCGGCATCGTGGTTCTCTGACGCCCCGCGTGGCTTGCGCGGACACATCGCCCGTGGCATTCATCCGCGCATGACCGATCGTGCGACCCCGGCCGCAACCCTTTGGTGGCGCTCCTGACAGGAGCGGCACGTCGTCATGTTTTTCGCCACGACCATAGCCGCCACGTGTGGCAGGCATCGTTCGTGATCCGATCAGGCCCTCCCTCATGGCGGCTCTCATCCGGAGAAGCCCCATGTCTACAGCGATCCACGCCCCGTCATCCTGACTGGAAACCGCACGACCGGCCCGCTCCATCTCGGCCATCATGCCGGATCCCTGCGGAACCCCGTCGCCCTTCAGCACAGCCACAGGCAGTATCTGCTGCTCGCCGACAGTCAAGCGCTCACGGACAATGCGTCCGATCCCGCCAAGGTGCGCCGCAACGTTCTGGAAGTTGCCTTCGATTACCTGGCCGTCGGCATCGATCCGGCGCAGACGACGATCTGCATGCAGTCCGGCCTGCCGGCTCTGGCCGAACTCACCCTTGAGCAGCCTGGGATCGGCATCCCGTGATGCAGCGTCGAACGGAGCCGCTCCCTGGCGTCATTCGACCAGCGCTGCCGGAAGCCGGGCTTGCGGATCGGAGCCGAGGAACACGTCACACCCGCGTCGATGCCGGGAATCGGCTCGCAAAGCCGATCTCAACGAAGATTAACATAAAGTAAAAGTTCAGATCTATACTAAAATCTAGCGCGGTTTACCCTCGCTGTTGCCCGGTCTCGCATCTTACTAAGTAATATTCCGTAATGTGCGATGCAGCATGGAACGATTATAAACAAGACACCTGTTGCAAGCGCGTCGCGGGGGCGTGCGCCTCCCGCGGCGATGCGGGCAGGTCATCGAAGGACTATGCGTTTTCTCAATAACCTGAAGCTGATCGTCAAGTTAGCTATTCCCACCTTTATTCTCGTCGCCGTCAGCATTGGCCTGATCGTCATGGCCGATCGCGGTTTGAACAATATTGCCGATGACACCAGAGATCTGGTCGAGCACGACGTGGCCCGTCTGACGGTCATCCTCCAGATGAATGCCGAGGTGAACGAGGCGAGCATCCAGGAGAAGAACCTCATCCTCCTCAATTCCGGCCAGCAGGATCGCCTGAAGAGCGGCGAGACAGTCTACCAGGACTACAAGAAGCTGGCCCTGCAACACGCCAAGGAGCTCGTTGAGCTCTCGAATACGGCGGAACGGCGCAAGATCAACGAAGAGATCCAGACGACCCTGAACGCCTATTTCGACTTCATGGACAAGAGTGTCGCCTTTGCCATGCAGGACAACGACCCGGCAGCCTTGGCGATCTCCAACGGCGAAGGCCGCGACGTTCGCAAGAAGGCCCGTGAACTGCTCACCGCGCGGATCGACGCGAACAAGAAGGCTCTGGCCGAGTCGGCTGACGATGGCGCAGAGCTTGCCGATGAGACATCGACAACGCTCATCGCATCGGCGGTCGTCGGCATTCTGTCGGCTCTCGGGTTGCTCGGTGCGATCGTGATCGTCGGCATTACCCGCCCGCTCGGTGCAATGGCCGGCGCCATGGGCCGGCTGGCGGATGGCGACCTGTCGGTCGAGGTGACCGGCGTGGAGCGCAAGGACGAGGTCGGGGCGCTCGCCCGCTCGCTGCAGGTGTTCAAGGACAACGCCGTCGAGGCACGCCGCCTCGCGGCCGCCCAGGAGGCGGAGAACCAGGCCAAGATGCGCCGGGCCGAGCTGCTCGACCAGTTGACCAAGCGCTTCGAGATGAACGTCTCGGCCCTGACGCAGGGGCTGTCCTCGGCGGCCACCGAGATGGAGGCCACGGCCCAGTCCATGACGTCGATCGCCGGCCAGACCACGCAGCAATCGGTCACCGTCTCGTCGGCCGCCCAGCAGACCTCGTCGAACGTGCAGACGGTGGCGGCCGCCACCGAGGAGCTGTCGATCTCGATCCGTGAGATCGCCAGCCAGGTGGCGCAGTCCTCGCAGATCGCCGACCGGGCCGTGCAGGGCGCGCGCCGCACCGATGCGGCCGTGCAGGATCTCGCCACCACGGCGGCCAAGATCGGCGACGTGGTGCAGCTGATCAACACGATTGCGGGCCAGACCAACCTGCTGGCGCTCAACGCCACCATCGAGGCGGCGCGCGCCGGGGAAGCCGGCAAGGGCTTCGCCGTCGTCGCCACTGAGGTCAAGGAGCTGGCGAGCCAGACCGCCCGGGCCACCGAGGAGATCTCGCAGCAGATCTCGTCGGTCCAGCAGGCCACGCAGCAGACGGTCTCCGCCATCCAGGAGATCGCCCGCACGATCACCGAGATGAGCCAGATCTCGACCTCGATCGCGGCTGCGATGGAGGAGCAGGGCGCAGCCACGGCCGAGATCGCCCGCAACGTCCAGGAGGCAGCGCGCGGCACGGAAGCCGTGACCGGCAGCATCGCGGACGTGCAGCAGGGCGCCGGCGAGACCGGGGCCGCCGCCAGCCAGGTTCTGGGAGCGGCCCAGGAGCTGTCGCGCCACTCCCACGATCTCGGCCGCGAAGTCTCGACCTTCCTGCAGGACGTCAAGGCCGCCTGACACAGCCGCCACGGCATCGATCAAGGCAAGGGCCGCTGCTCCGCAGCGGCCTTATTCATTCTCGTCCCGCAAGAGGATCAAGCGTCCGCCAAGCACCTCAGGAGCAAGCACCTCAGGAGACTGACGACTGCACGGGGGAACGCCATTGTTAGCCAGCACATCATTCGGGGTCGTCGCCAAGCCTGACGCAAGCTCCAGGAGCTAATTCCTGCAGGCCTGCAAATTCCTGCGCGTCGTGGCACGCGTGCACCGTCCGCCCGAACGCGGACCGCATATCGAGACGACCATGAAAGCTCTCAACAATCTCAAGCTGATCACCAAGCTCGCCATCCCGGTGGCGCTGTTCATCGCCGTGACGATCGGGCTGATCGTCTTCGCCAAATCCAGCCTCGACATGCTGGCGAGCGAGACGCACCAGATCGTCGACGTCCATGCGGCGCGGCGCAGCACGGCGCTCAGCGCCAAGGCCAATGTCAACGACGCTGCGATCCAGGAGAAGAACCTGATCATCGAGACGCGCGTCGAGCAGATCCTGGTCTACGACAAGCGGTTCAAGGATGCGAAAGAGGCTGCTCTCAAGGACTTCGACACGCTGATTGCCCTGTCCGACTCGCCTGAGATCCGCCGCTCCAACGAGGATTTGAAGAAGGCCGTCGAAGATTACTTCGCGGTCATGGGCCGGAGCATCGCCCATACGCAGCTCAACGAGAGCGAGGAAGCCTTCAAGCTGTCGACCGGCGAGGGGCAGGCTCTGCGCGACAAGGCCATGCAGGCGCTCGATCAGAGGATCGAGGCCAACCTCCAGTCCCTGAACCAGGAAAAAGCCGAGTCGGCCGAGGTTGCCTCGAGCACGTCCATGCATCTGATGACGGCGTCCGTCGTCGGCCTGGCTCTCGCCATCGGCCTCCTGGCATCCATCATGATCTATGGGGTCGCGCGTCCCCTGAACGGCGTTGCCGGCGCCATGGGCCGGCTGGCGGACGGCGACCTGTCGGTCGAGGTGACCGGCACGGAGCGCAAGGACGAGGTCGGGGCGCTCGCCCGCTCGCTGCAGGTGTTCAAGGACAACGCCGTCGAGGCACGCCGCCTCGCGGCCGCCCAGGAGGCGGAGAACCAAGCCAAGATGCGCCGGGCCGAGCTGCTCGACCAGCTCACCAAGCGCTTCGAGATGAACGTCTCGGCCCTGACGCAGGGGCTGTCCTCGGCGGCCACCGAGATGGAGGCCACGGCCCAGTCCATGACGTCGATCGCCGGCCAGACGACCAGCCAGTCCCTCGCCGTAGCGTCCGTCGCTCAGCAGACCTCGGCCAACGTGCAGACGGTGGCGGCCGCCACCGAGGAGCTGTCGATCTCGATCCGCGAGATCGCCAGCCAGGTGGCGCAGTCCTCGCAGATCGCCGAGCGCGCGGTCGAAGGCGCTCAGCGCACCAACGGAACGGTTCAGGAACTGGCCACGATGGCCGACAAGATCGGCGACGTGGTGCAGCTGATCAACACGATTGCGGGCCAGACCAACCTGCTGGCGCTCAACGCCACCATCGAGGCGGCGCGCGCCGGCGAGGCCGGCAAGGGCTTCGCCGTCGTCGCCACTGAGGTCAAGGAGCTGGCGAGCCAGACCGCCCGGGCCACCGAGGAGATCTCGCAGCAGATCTCGTCGGTCCAGCAGGCGACCGGCCAGACAGTCTCCGCCATCCAGGAGATCGCCCGCACCATCACCGAGATGTCGCAGATTTCCGTATCCATCGCGGCCGCCATGGAGGAGCAAGGCGCCGCGACCGCCGAGATCGCCCGCAACGTCCAGGAAGCGGCGCGGGGCACCGAGCGGGTGACCGGCAACATCGTCGATGTGCAGAACGGAGCCGGAGAAACCGGTTCGGCGGCGTCCCAGGTTCTGGGAGCGGCCCAGGAACTGTCGCGCCACTCGCACGATCTCGGCCGCGAAGTCTCGACTTTCCTCCAGGACGTCAAGGCCGCCTGACACGGCCGTTCAGCGCGACGACAGGTGAGATGATCGTGGCCCAGCACTCGTTAGCCGGGCCACTTTCTTTTCCGCCACGCTGAAACAAGCCGCATGCTGAACGCTTTGTATCTCTGACGGGACGTGATCTCGCTCCTGGAGAAGAGCCCGTCGCGCAGAGCGGAGCGGCATGCTTGTTCGAGCGGGTTCCTGACCGACGCCTGCTCCGCAATATCGATGAACCGGGCACCCGCCCCGGCTTGAACGGATGGAGGCTCGCATAGCGATTTCGCCTGGGCTGAAGACCCCCTCCGCGTCGAAACGTTGAGCGCCGGAGACATCCTTCAGCTCGACATCTTGAGATTAAATGACCGGTTTACCCGGATGAACGTCGATGACGTGTGACTCAGAGTCACCGCGGGCCCTGCTCCATCCCTGGACGGGGCCCGTTTGTCTGAGCGAGGGCCTATGAACACGAAAGGCGCCCGGAGGCGCCTTGTCGATAAATGTCCCTGTTCGAAGGAACTGGAGCGGGCGAAGGGATTCGAACCCTCGACCCCAACCTTGGCAAGGTTGTGCTCTACCCCTGAGCTACACCCGCACGCTCCGTTTTCAGATCAGATTGGTGGAGCCGAGCGGGATCGAACCGCTGACCTCGTGAATGCCATTCACGCGCTCTCCCAACTGAGCTACGACCCCAGTCTGATCTGCACTGGCCTTTCGACCAATCCTTCTCTCCTCACCGTGGCGACCTGATGGGCACCGGGCGAGGTGGCAGGTCTTTAAGACCTTGCCGGACCAACCGTCAACCCCTTGGTTTTCAGGGAGAATGGATGGTGCCGCAAGAGGGATTCGAACCCCCGACCCCCTCATTACGAATGAGGTGCTCTACCAGCTGAGCTATTGCGGCATCGCAAGGTTGCGATCCGAGAGGCCGCCCTCTTACCCCCTCCCCTGCTGGTTGGCAAGGGAGGGAAAGGTCGGAATGGCTCACCAGACCGAAAAAGCGCTGCGACGTGCGGACGCCTGCTCCTTCGGCTTCGGCACGTCGGGCGGCGTGGCCGGGAAGACCACTGGTCCGGACGGTGGGGGCGGCGTTTCCGCCCGCATCTCTTCCTTGAGCGGTTCGGCGATGACGGCCTCGGTCCGAACGTCGTTCTCCGCCGGCGCGGGCCCCGGCGCAGGGACGGGTGCGCTGGAAGGAGGCTGAGAAACGGGCTCTTCGGCAGGCGCCACGGGCAGGGCCCTGACCTCGTCGTCGAGATCCGCCGTCACGTCGTCGTGCAGGGTGAGTTCGGGGGCGATCAGCACGTCGGGCGGCGCCTGCCAGACGAAAGCGTCGAGGCGGCCGGTCACGGGCGAGATCGGCGCCCAGTGATCGGACACGACCCCGTCGGCGATCCAGGCCGGATCCCGCGGCGCCCGGGTGGCGCGGGCCAGCCATTCGCGCCCCTTGCCCGTGGAGCCGTGCTCGGCCTGCTCCAGGTCGGACATGAGGAGGCAGACCCGCATGGTCGGCCGGTCCCGCAGCAGGGGCTCGAGGGCGTCACGGGCCCGGTCGAACTCGCGGGCCTCAAGGGCCGAACGCGCCACCGCGAGGCGTCCTTCCGGTGCTCCGTTGGAGAGCCGCGAGAGCGTTTCCGCGCGTTTGAGGCGATCGAGACCCGAATCGCCCGGACGGAGGTTGAGGTAGACCTCCGCCAGATCCGGATGCGGCAGGCTGCGCCAAGCGGTCTCGACCACCTTGGCGGCCCGGCGCAGATCCCCTTTCCGCGACAGGAGACGCCCGGCCAGCGCCGCGGCCGGCACGAGGTCGGGCGCGAGCTTCACCGCATCCTGGGCGCTCCTGAGTGCTCCCTCCGGATCCCGGTCGATCCGCTCCAGGGCGTCGGCCGTGAGCAGGACGGCCCGGTGGCGTCTTGCCGTCTTCTTGTCGAGGAGGCCAAGCGAGGTCCGCCGCTCGACGGTTTCGAGCGCCCCGCGCCAGTCCCGTTCGGCGCAGCGCGCTTCGAGCACCGCATCGCTTGCCCAGGCGGCCGCCGGCGCCAGGCGCACGGCCTCGGTGGCGTATTCGTGCGCCGATTCCGCGTCCCCCCGGCGGCGCGCCTCGACGAAGAGGCCGCGCAGGCCGAGGACCCGCGTCTCGTCCTCGTCCATCATTTGCCGGAAAGCGGCTTCGGCGACCTCCCGGTTGCCGGACACCTGGGCGGCCTGCGCCTTGAGCAGGAGCGTCAGGGGCTCCTTGCCCAGCAGGCGCTCGGCCTCGTTGGCGTAGCGGCGGGCCGCGATGGTGTCGCCGGCGCCGACCGCCACCATCCCTCGCGAAACGGCCTGATAGCCACGGGAGCGGCGGCGCGCCCGCGACGCGAAGGTCAGGCGGGTCGGCAGCTGGATGAGGCCGGTGACCAGGGACCAGAGCAGCGCCAGGGCCAGGGCGAGGCCGGCCAGGGAGATCGCAGCCACCGCCACCGACATCTGGATTTCATAGCCGCCGAAGGTGATCAGGACCGTGCCCGGCCGGTCGGCCAGCCAGACCGCGCCGAAGGCCGCGACGCAGAGAAGTCCGATGAAAACGAGAGCGCGCCACATGCGGGGCAGATCCTTTTATTGCGTCGTACGGTTGAGGGTGGCGAGGGCGTCGGAGCTGATCGCCTGCGCGGCCTGGCGCGCCTCGGCGACCGCCTTGACCTGCCGGCCCCAGTCCTCGGAGAGCCGCCGCGACGGCTCGGGCAGGGCCTCCCAGGAGGCGGCGGCCTCCGCCACGTCGCCGTGCTCCAGAGCTTGCCGGATGCGGGCGACGAGGCCCGGAACGCCCGCGGAGCCCGGGTCGTTCACGGGCCTGACCGTCACCACCCGGTCGGCCATGCGCAGCAACCGGTCGGTCCAGCCCTCGGCCGGGCCGCGGTTCTCGCGCAGGATCGCTGTCTCGACCGGCTCGAAGCTGCGGGTGAGCGTCTCCGCGGTCGGTGCCCCCTGCTGGGCGAAGGGCTCCAGGGGCGCCACGCGGCTCGCGTCGGCTCCGGCCTTCCTGACGCTGTCGAGTACGTCCGCATAGGGCGTCCCGCTCGTCAGCGCGTCGTTCAGGCGCCCGGCGAGCACGACCTTGGTCCCGGATTGGCCGGCCGCCTCCGCGGTGCGGGCGTTCTGCGCCGCCTGCTGGGACAGGGCCGCAAGACGCTGCTCCTGTTCGGCGAACCGCCGGTCGGTGTCCGTGAAGCGGCGATCCGTCTCGGAGAAACGCCTCTCGGCCTCGCCGAACCGACGGTCCTGGTCGGCGAGGCGCCGGTCCAGGTCCGCGATGCGGCGGTCGAGCTCCTGCGTGGCGGTCGCGGCCTTGGCCGCGGCATCGGTCGCCGCCTGGGCGTTCGCCCGGACCTGCTCGTCGAGGGCCGACAGGCGGTTCCCCAGATCGGCAAGCGCGGCCTCGTTCTGCGGCGCCGGCTGCGGAGCCTCGGGCGCGGGGCGGTTCAAGGCCTCCTGCGCCTGGCTCGCCGCCTGCTGGGCCGTGTCCTGAATGGCCTGGAGCCGCTGATCCAGATCGCCTCGGGCGGTTTCGAGCGCCTGAAGGCGGCCCTCCAGCGCCTGCGTGGCGGCCTGGGGCTGTCCGGACGGGGCCGGCTGCTGCCGCAGGGCGTTCACCCGCTGCTCCAGTTGCGCGAGCCGCGGGTCGTCCTGAGCGGGAGAGCCCTGCCAGGCCTGCAATCCGTAGAGGAGGCCCGCTCCGATCAGGCCGCCGAGCAGCCCCGAACCGAGGAGAGCGCCGGCGGAGCTGCGCCGCTCCGGAGCAGCCTGGGGAGGAGGCACGGCATCGTCCTGCCCCCGCGCCGCGGAAGATTCCTGGGGCGTGGGAGATTCCTGACTGGGAGATTCCTGGAAGGAGCTTTCAGACGACCTGGTATCCGGCTTCCAGGGCTCCTCGACGGAGGCTCCGGCCGGGAGCGTATCGGTGCCGGCTCCCGAATCGAGCGTGGCCTCCGGCGAGGCCACCACATCCTCGGCCAGAGGCGTGCTGCCGCTCGGGATGGTGTCGTCGAGAATCACCTCCGGGGCCGCGCCTGCGGCAATCGTCGTCTCGGAGGCCCCCTCCCCGACGGGGGATTCCGGGACAGGGGTGCCGGGACCAAGGGTCTCGGGACCAAGAGTGTCCAGCCCGAGGGTGTCTGGTCCGAGAGTGTCCGGCCCGACCGTATCCCGGGCGGCACCGGCATGGGCTATGCCGTCGTCGATCACGGTCGCCTTCAGGTCGAGGGTCGCCGGCTCGCGCGAAGGCTTCTTGCGGGACGATTTCGGACGTCGGGGATCAGATGAATCGGTCACGGGTCACTCTTGCATGGGTCTTGCAGGGGTCGCTTCAGGCGCGAGATCTTCGAATGGTCAGTATGAAAGGCAATTGAGGCAAGCTTGGGCGGAGCGTTTCGTTCCCTCGTTCTGTCCTCCTGGCGGTACGATCCTCGAAAACGGGCGGGCCCATCGGACCACGATCCTCCTCGTATGGCAAAGCTTCCCAACGGCAGCATCACCGGCGATGCGGCGGAGGCGGACCGAGGAGACCGAGAAGCGCGTCCTCGGACGGGTCCCCGGCCACGCGTGTCGCCGCGCCGGCGGCCGCGAGGGGCGCGGCCACGTCGGCCGACAGGCAGAGATGGGAAACGGCCCGGAGGTTCGAAGCCAGTCCCGCCTCCTCGGCCAGCCGGACGACGAGATCCGCGCTCCGCCGTGAATAATGGAGCGCGGCGCCGATTTGGCCAGTGCGCAGGGCCGCGGCGGCGGCTTCGGGCAGCGTCTCGACCGCTTTCGCCTCGTAGGCCTCCCAGGACAGGACGCGAAATCCGCCCGCATGGAGCGAGGCGGCCGGCTCGTCCTTGTGGTGGCGGCCGGTCACGTGGAGCAGAACGAGGCCCGGCGGCAGGGTTTCGCGAATCAGCCGCGCCAGCGACACCGCGTCCCCGTCCGCCACGGACACGCGGGCGAAGCCCTGGGCCCGCACCGCATCGGCCGTGCGCGCCCCGACGGCGAAGACGGGCCTGTCCCGGTCGAGGCCCGTCAGGGCATCGGCCGCGTGGGCGCTGGTCACGATGAGCCCGTCCCAGAGCGCGTCCGGCTCGGGGTCGCCGGTCGGGACGATCCGGGTCACGGGGGCGAGGCAGGCCGCATGGCCCAGGGCGGCGAGCTTCTCCGCCGTGCGCCCGGCATCCTCGGGCGATCGGGTGACGAGGACCTGCATCAGGCTTTCAGGAAATCGGCCGGCATGCGGGCGCGCAGCTCCGCCCCGGCCTCGCGCCCGAGGGCGGCTGCATCCTCCGGCGCGCCGCGGCGCACGGCCTCCAGGCTCTCCGACCCGTCGGGACGCAGCACGAGGCCGCGGATCTCGAGTTCGGGCCCGATGAGCCGGGCATGGCCGGCGATCGGGGTGCGGCAGGAGCCGTCGAGGATGGTGAGAAAGGCCCGCTCGGCGGCGAGCGCCTGCCCGGTCGGCCCATCGAGGATGGGCGCCAGCGCCTGCCGCACCCGCTCGTCCTCGGCCCGGATCGCCACCGCGATGGCCCCCTGCCCCACGGCCGGGAGGAAGTCGTCCGTCTCGAGCACGGTGGTCACGTGGCCGGTGAGCCCGAGCCGGCGCAGGCCCGCCATGGCGAGCAGGGTCGCGTCGACCTCGCCGCGTTCAAGTTTCGCCAACCGCGTCTGCACGTTGCCGCGCAAGAGTGTCACCTGAAGGTCGGGCCGCAGGCGGCGGACCTGAGCCTGCCGCCGCAGCGATGCGGAGCCCACCACGGCGCCGCGCGGAAGATCGTCCAGGCTCCGGAAGCGGTGGCTGATGAAGGCGTCGCGCACGTCCTCGCGCGGCAGGAAGCCCGCGATGGCGATGCCCTCCGGCAGGGCCGTCGGCAGGTCCTTGGCGGAATGGACCGCGAGATCGATGGAGCCCTCGAGGAGCGCGATGTCGAGTTCCTTGGTGAACAGGCCCTTGCCGCCGGCCTCGGACAGGGGCCGGTCCTGGATGGCGTCGCCCGTGGTCTTGATGATCGACAGGGGCAGGTGCTCCACGGTCCAGCCGGCCCCGGTTGAACCATGGGCAGCGACCAGCCTGTCTTGCGTCTCGTGGGCCTGGGCGAGCGCCAGGGGGCTGCCTCGCGTACCGATGACCAGGGTGGGTGAAGAGGCCATTCTGCCTGAGGTCTCCTGTCTTGAACGATCGGGTTTGATTTGATGCGGCGCGGCGGACTATAGGGGGAGGAGCGCCGGGCCGGAAGCCCGGACAACACCGGAATTGAGCAGCCCCGCCCATGCGCATCCTTGGCATCGAGACCACCTGCGACGAGACCGCGGCCGCCGTGGTCGGAATCGGCTTCGACGGACGCGGCGAGATCCTCTCCAACGAGGTGCTGAGCCAGATCGCCGAGCATGCCCGCTACGGCGGCGTCGTGCCGGAGATCGCCGCCCGCGCCCATGTGGAGGTGATCGACCGGCTCGTGGCCCGGGCGCTGAAAAGCGCCAACTGCTCCGTGAAGGACGTCAACGGCATCGCGGTGGCGGCGGGCCCCGGGCTGATCGGCGGCGTGCTCGTGGGGCTGACCACCGCCAAGGCGATCTCGCTCGTGACCCGCAAGCCCCTGATGGCGGTGAACCACCTGGAGGCCCACGCGCTCACCGCGCGGCTCACCGACGGCATCGGCTTCCCCTACCTGCTGCTGCTCGCCTCCGGGGGCCACACCCAGCTCGTGGCGGTGCGCGGCGTCGGCGACTACGTGCGCCTCGGCACCACCATCGACGACGCCATCGGCGAGGCCTTCGACAAGGTCGCCAAGATGCTGGGCCTGCCCTATCCGGGCGGCCCGCACGTGGAGCAGGAGGCCCTGAAGGGCAATCCGGAGCGCTTCTCGTTCCCGCGCCCCATGCAGGGCCGGGCGGAACCCAATTTCTCCCTGTCGGGGCTCAAGACCGCCGTGCGCATCGAGGCGGAGAGGATCGCCCCGCTCACCGCCAGCGACATCGCCGATCTCTGCGCCGGCTTCCAGGCCGCCATCGTGGACGTGGTGGTCGACCGCACCCGCGTGGGCCTGCGCGCCTTCCGGGACATCGCCGGCCACCCGACCGCCCTCGTGGTGGCGGGCGGCGTCGCGGCCAACCAGGGCATGCGCCAGGGCCTGCAGCGGCTCGCCGTGGAGGCCGGACTCAAGCTCGTCGCCCCGCCGCTGGCCCTGTGCGGCGACAACGGCGCCATGATCGCCTGGGCCGGCCTGGAGCGCATGCGGCTCGGCCTCATCGACGACATCGCGGCCCCGGCCCGCGCCCGCTGGCCCCTCGACACGAGCCGCGACGAGGCCGGGGCGAAGGCCTGACATGGCCGGGCAGGCCCCTACCATCGGCATCGCCGGCGCGGGCGCCTGGGGGACGGCGCTCGCCAATGCGGCGGCCAATGCCGGCAACGACGTGGTGCTCTGGATGCGCTCGCCCGAGCACGCGGCGGCCCTGGCGGCGACGCGCGCCAACGAGCGCTTCCTGCCGGGCGTGGCGCTGCACGAGCGCATTCGCCCGACCGCGGCCCTCGCCGATCTGGCCGGCGTCCGGGCCGTTCTCCTCGTCACGCCGGCGCAGACCACGCGCGAGATGAGCGCGGCGCTCGCCGGCGCGCTGCCGCGGGCGACCCCGCTGGTGCTCTGCGCCAAGGGGATCGAGCGCGCGAGCGGATCCTTTCTCTGCGACGTGGTGGAGGAGGTGCGCCCCGGGGCGCCCGTGGGCGTGCTCTCGGGCCCGAGCTTCGCCGACGACGTGGCCCGCGGCCTGCCCACCGCCGTGACGCTCGCCTGCCGGGACGCGGCCCTCGCGCAAGACCTCGCGACCGCCCTGTCCGGCCCGACCCTGCGCGTCTATCACCGGGGCGACGTGCGCGGCGTCGAGATCGGAGGCGCGGCCAAGAACGTGCTCGCCATCGCGTGCGGGGCCGTGGCCGGCCGGGGCCTGGGCGAGAGCGCCAAGGCGGCGCTGATCGCCCGCGGCTTCGCCGAGCTCCTGCGCTTCGCCCGCGCCTATGGCGGCGACCCGGAAACCCTGATGGGGCTGTCGGGCCTGGGCGATCTGGTGCTCACCTGCTCGTCGGCCCATTCCCGCAACTTCGCCTTCGGCCAGCGCCTCGGCCAGGGCATGAGCGTCGCCGAGGCCGCCGGCGGCAAGCTGGTGGAGGGCGCCGCGACCGCGAGCGCCCTCGTGGCGCTGGCGCGGGCAAAGACCATCGACATGCCGATCGCGGAGGCCGTCGAGCAGATCCTGTCCGGCGCATGGAGTCTCGATCAGGCGGTCGATGCGCTCATGAACCGTCCCGTCAAATCCGAACAGTAAGAGTAAGCGTCGATGGCCCACTGGCTCTACAAGTCCGAACCCTCCGTCTGGTCCTGGGACAGCCAGGTCGCCGAGGGGGCGAAAGGCACGCACTGGAACGGGGTGCGCAACCACGTGGCCAAGCAGAACCTGATGGCCATGAAAAAGGGCGAGCAGGGCTTCTTCTACCATTCAAACGAGGGCAAGGCGGTGGTCGGCATCGTCGAGGTGATCCGGGAATACTACCCGGACCACACGGACGAGACGGGCCGGTTCGGCATGGTCGACATCAAGGCGGTCAAACCCTTCAAGCGCCCGGTCACCCTCGAGGCGATCAAGAAGGAGCCCGGCCTCGACACGATGATCCTGGTCAACAATTCCCGCCTCTCGGTGCAGCCGGTCACCGACGAGGAATGGGCGATCATCTGCCGGATGGGCGGCGTGTGAGGGGTTCCCTGTCGCCCCCTCCCGTCATGGCCGGGCCTGTCCCGGCCATCCCGATACCGAAAGGCGCGGTGCTTCAAGCAAGCGGGATCACCGGCACAAGGCCGGTGATGACGGGGCAGGGTGAGCGTCCGGTTCGCGCTGCCCTTTCCCGTCATGGCCGGAAGCCCAGGCCAGGGGATGCGATCTACGCTCTCTCTTTGGTCTTCACGCCCCTGAGATCGAACGGGTCGTGCGGCGCCACGGGATCGTAGGGATAGACCGGCTGCGCCAGAAGCATGTGCGCCAGGGCGACCTGCCTGCGGCAGCGCTGCAAGCGCTGCTGATGCTCCACCCGGAGCGGGCCCACACGACGGCTTGCCAAGGCGCTGATTTCAAAACATTTGTCCAAAACGGGATCACTCATCGGGCGACAGTTGCACGTTCCCAGGCGGCTCGCCTTCAACCAAGTTAAGGGGACGCGCGCCGATCAGGGAACCGCCCGTGATCCGGTCCACGAGCGGCTGGGTTTGATCCAGCAGCTTCTTGGCCCGCGCTATGGCGTCCCACGACATGCGAAGAAGCGCGGCGTCGTACATGACGGACGGAATTCGATCTTGGGGCAGTCCATCTTGGGAATTGTCGGCCATGACGGCGCTCCTCGGCCCTGCAGGCGGGAGCGCACGTCTCTCTCAGCCACCGGCGCCTACGGATTCGTGACCGGCCGGTGATGACGGATATATGGGGCTCATCGGGCGAAAGTCCAAGCGGGGCGATTCAGATCCAATGATCGGGACGCGTGAACAAAGATGGTCGCCGATCGTTAAGGCTCGTCGGCGGGCACGGGGGTAGGCAGTGCGAGCGTTTCCATTCGATCAGGCCGCGGATTACCGCAGGCGGGCTCACGACGCCCGGGAAATGGCCGCCTGGATCTCGTTGAACGATGCCAGGCGACAGCTTCTGGAATACGCGCAGCACATGGATGCCCTGGCGACGGCCGAGGAGCAAAAGGCCCTCCAGATCGCGCCCATCCAGGTGTCTGGAGCGGAAACGTAGGGTTACAGGCCGACTCTTGTGGCCGAGCTCCGGGCCGTGGCGACGTCATCCAGGATGATCCTTCGCCGGACGTGCCACTGCTCCACGAGAGCCTCCAGCTGCCCGAGCAGGTCCTGGGCTTCGGTCGTGTCGCGGCCCGTCTCGACCATCCGCTCGATCTGGGCGATCTGCGCGGAGATCCGCAGATCCGCCTCGACGATGCATTCCTGGATCCTGGCGATGTCTGTCTGAGGGTCGGACATGAGACGATCATACTCCGGATCGACGGATCAGCCCATGTTTATCCCGCAGGCCGGACCGACGTTGCCGGCGCCCGCGCTGCTCCGGAAGGAGCAGAGACCAAAGTCCGATCCCGGCCCCGCTTGCCCGACCCCTCTCTTCTTCCGTAAACCTAGCGCTAATTTCATCGAGGATGCGTTCGGGAGAAGCGCCATGGACGAGAAGATCTACGACGTGCCGGCCGAGTGGACCCACCGTGCCTATCTGGACGACGCGGGCTACCGGGCCAAGTACGAGGCCTCGATCCGGGATCCGGAGGGCTTCTGGAGCGAGGAGGCCAAGCGCATCGACTGGTTCAAGGCGCCGACCCGGATCAAGAACACCAATTTCGGCCCCGACAACGTGGCGATCCGCTGGTTCGAGGACGGGGTCACCAACGTGGCCTATAACTGCGTCGACCGGCACCTCCACACCCGGGGCGACCAGGTCGCCATCATCTGGGAGGGCGACGACCCGTCGGAATCGAAGCAGATCACCTACCGCGAGCTGCACGCCCAGGTCTGCCGCATGGCCAACATCATGCGCAACCGCGGCGTGGAGAAGGGCGATCGCGTCACGATCTACATGCCGATGATCCCGGAGGCCGCCTACGCGATGCTCGCCTGTGCGCGGCTCGGCGCCATCCATTCCGTGGTGTTCGGCGGCTTCTCGCCCGATTCGCTCGCGAGCCGCATCCAGGACGCCAAGTCCGCCTTCATCGTCACGGCGGACGAAGGCCTGCGCGGCGGCCGCAAGGTGCCGCTCAAGGTGAACGTGGACGCGGCCATCGAGCGTGTCGGCGCCGGCGTGGTCGACCACGTGCTGGTGGTGCGCCGCACGGGCTCGGCGCTCAACATGGTGCCGGGCCGGGACGTGTACTACGACGAGGCGGCCGAACTCGTCTCCGACGAGTGCCCCGTTGAGGAGATGAATGCCGAGGATCCGCTGTTCATCCTCTACACGTCGGGGAGCACCGGAACCCCGAAGGGCGTGCTGCACACCACGGGCGGCTATCTCGTCTATGCGGCGATGACGCACCAATACGTGTTCGACTACCACGACGGCGACATCTACTGGTGCACGGCCGACGTGGGCTGGGTCACGGGCCATTCCTACATCCTGTACGGGCCGCTGGCGAACGGCGCCACCACGCTGATGTTCGAGGGCGTGCCCACCTATCCGACGATCTCCCGGTTCTGGGACGTGATCGACAAGCACCAGGTCAACATCTTCTACACCGCCCCGACCGCGATCCGCTCGCTCATGCAGGCCGGCGAGGAGCCGGTGAAGACGACCTCGCGCCGGTCGCTGCGCCTGCTGGGCTCGGTCGGCGAGCCGATCAACCCGGAGGCCTGGGAATGGTACCACCGGGTGGTCGGCGACGGCCGCTGCCCGATCGTCGACACCTGGTGGCAGACCGAGACCGGCGGCATCCTGATCACGCCGCTGCCCGGCGCGACGAAGCTCAAGCCCGGCTCGGCCACCCGGCCCTTCTTCGGCGTGAAGCCGCAGATCGTCGATGCGGACGGCAAGGTGCTGGAGGGCGCCACCGAGGGCAACCTGGTGATCGCCGATTCCTGGCCCGGCCAGATGCGCACGGTCTACGGCGACCACGAGCGCTTCGTGCAGACCTATTTCTCCACCTATCCGGGCAAGTACTTCACGGGTGACGGCTGCCGGCGCGACCAGGACGGCTATTACTGGATCACCGGCCGCGTGGACGACGTGATCAACGTGTCCGGCCACCGCATGGGCACGGCGGAAGTCGAGTCGGCGCTGGTGGCGCACCCGAAGGTGTCCGAGGCCGCCGTGGTGGGCTATCCGCACGACATCAAGGGCCAGGGCATCTACGCCTACGTGACCCTGATGGCCGGCGAGGAGCCGTCCGAGGAGCTGCGCAAGGAGCTCGTCGCCTGGGTGCGCAAGGAGATCGGCCCGATCGCGTCGCCCGACCTGATCCAGTTCGCCCCCGGCCTGCCCAAGACCCGCTCGGGCAAGATCATGCGCCGCATCCTGCGCAAGATCGCCGAGGACGAGTACGGCGCGCTCGGCGACACCTCGACGCTCGCCGACCCGGCCGTGGTCGACGACCTGATCACCAACCGGCAGAACAAGCGCACGCAGGCCGCGTGAGCCTCGCCGGCATCATGGCCGGGTCATTGGCCCGGCCATGAGTTTGGGCCATGGCTCGTCCGATGTTCGCCGCGTGACGGAGCGCACAGCTTGGCGGCAGCAAGGCCGTTGAGCTCCCTCCGGTCCGGGCGTAGGCTTCTGGCTCGTTCATCCAGGAGCCCGTCCGGAGTCCATGCCATGTCCCTGAAGCGCCTGTTCACCGAACATCCGGACTCCGTCGGCGAGAGCTATTTCGAGCACATGGCCGTCGCGCTCAGCTTCGCCGGCCCCCTGCTCATGGCCGGCCTCGCGGCCCTGGTCCATGCGGTCCTGCCCTTCCTGTGCCTCACCACGGCGAGCCGCATTGTGAAGCGGCTGCACGCCCGCATGACGAGCCGCCATCCGCACCCGGGATCGCACGATTCGCGCGAGCGCATGCTGGCCTGGGACCCGGTGATCTGAGCGGGGGGATCTGAGCAGGCTCCGGCGGACCGCGCGGGAACCTTAGCCTTATCTTTCGCGTCTCACCCTCACGGTTTCCCGGGAGGGTTCGAGACATGAGCATCCGCGCCGCCTTCGCCATCGCCGCCCTGGCCGGCCTCACCGTGACGGCCACGGCCGCCTCCGCCCGCGAGGTCGTGCCCTTCGAGGGGCGGGTCTCGCCCGGAACCGTCGTGATCCGGACGGCCGAGCGGAAGCTCTATTACGTGCGCGGCGACGGCACGGCCCTGCGCTACCGGGTGGCGGTGGGCAAGCCCGGCAAGCAATGGTTCGGCGAGGCCCGGATCGACGGCAAATACGTCCGCCCGGCCTGGTCGCCGCCGGACGAGGTCAAGCGCGACAATCCCCGCCTGCCCGACGTGATCCCCGGCGGGGCGCCCAACAACCCCATGGGGGCCAGGGCGCTCACCCTCGATCTCGACGAATACGCCATCCACGGCACCAACCGCCCGGGCTCCATCGGCACCTACGCGTCCTACGGGTGCATCCGCATGCTCAACGAGGACATCGTCGATCTCTACGACCAGGTGAGCGTCGGCACCCGGGTGGTGGTGGTGCCGTAGTGACATTCCCGAGCCTCCACGTCATCACCGGCCTTGTGCCGGTGATCCCGATGATGAAGAGCGCCACGCTTCAAACGATCGGGATGGCCGGGACAAGCCCGGCCATGACGGGAAGGGGGTCCGACTACAGCGGCTGATACAGATCCGCCCGGCTCGACGGCAGGCCCGACGGCCCGCGGGTGCGCTTGGAGGCGAGCGTCTGGTTCACGCCCACGGCCGCGCGTTCGAAGGCGAGCGAGCAGCCGGCGAGATAGAGCAGCCACATGCGGGTCTTCTCCGGCCCGACGAGAGCCTCGGCCTCCTGGCGGCGGGCGGCCAGGCTGTCCCACCACAGGCGCGTGGTGCGCTGGTAATGCTCGCGCCAGGCTTCCACATCGTGCACCTCGAAGCCGTAGCGTTCGAGATTGGCGATCGACATGCCCAGGTGATCGAGCTCTCCGCCGGGGAAGATGTAGCGGGTCAGCGCCTTGTATTCGGGCTTGAGCTTTTGGAACGCCTTGTCGCTGCGCTTGGCGCGCCGGGCGATGGTGTGATGCAGATAGAGCCCGCGCGGGCGCAGCAGCCGATGCACGGCGCTGAAATAGCCGGGATAGTTGGCGATCCCCACCTGCTCGAACATGCCGATGGAGGAAATCTTGTCGAACTCACCCTCGATCTGCGTGAAATCCTGCAGCAGAACCTCGACCCGGTCCTGCAGGCCGAGCCGGGCGATCTTCTCCCTGGCCAGCGCCGCCTGCTCCTCGGCGAGCGTCACGCCGGTGGCCTTGACGCCGTAATGCTGCGCCGCGTGGCAGATGAGTGCGCCCCAGCCGCAGCCGATGTCGAGCAGGCGCTCGCCGGGTCTGAGCCGCAGCTTGCGGCAGATCATGTCGAGCTTGTCCCGCTGCGCGCGGGCGAGGTCGTCGTGCCAGTCCGGCTGGAAATACGCGCAGGTATAGACCATCTCCGGGTCGAGGAAGAGCCGGTAGAACGCGTTCGACACGTCGTAATGGTAGGCAACGTTGCGCTTGTTGGTCTGAGGCTTGCCGTCACGGGCATCCGGCTTGTCTTCGACACGGTCGAGCGGGCGCGGCATGTCGGCGGGCGCGCGCAGGAAGTGATAGGCGACCTTCAGAGCCTTCAGCTTGCTCACGGCCTTCAGGCGCCGTCCCACCTTCTGCGGGCGCTGGGCGGCGAGGTCGAAGATCGTGCCGTTCTTGAGGTCGAGGAGCCCGGCCACATAGGCGTTGAGCGCCGTGTCGAGATTGGGCCGGCGCATCAGGGCCGCGACCACGCTCTCGCGCCGGATGACGAGCCGCATGGCGTAGGACGGCAGGTCGGCGGGAATCGTGGAGCCGTCCCACAATTCGAACCCGAACGGGAGGTCGAGCGCGCGGTGCGCGTCGCCCAACAGATCCCGGAACATCCCCAATCGCGCCGTCTCGCCCGCCCCAGCCATGAGCCTTCCCCTTTGGCCGGCAGGGTAGCGGGAGGGCGGCGTGCGGACAACCGGGGCTTTCGCCGGGCCCGCATGCCCTCGAGGTTCAGCTCGCCAGGCCGGACAGGTGTCCTAGCTTTTCCGGGTTTCGCACGATGTAGACCCCGACGATACGGCCGTCCTCGATGTCGAGGGTCGTGGTCTGGACCAGGCCGTCCGGCTCGAGGGTGACGATGCCGGGCAATCCGTTGATCAGCCCCCTGTAGAGGATCGGCGGCCGTCCGCCCCCGGTCTTGCGCGCGATGCCCAGGAACAGACCCGCCACCCGGCGCAGGCCGAAGAGCGGGTTGAGGGCCGCATTGCGGATGCCGCCGCCATCCGTATAGGCCACCACGTTCTCCGCCAGGAGGGTGCGCAACGCGGTCACGTCGCCGCTGCGCGAGGCGGCGAAGAACGCATCGGTCATGCGCTCGCCCTCCTCCCGGTCGATGGCGTAGCGCGGCCGGTCGGCGCGCACGTTCTTGCGCGCCCGTGCGGCGAGCTGGCGGCAGGCCGCGGGATCCCGGTCGAGGGTGGCGGAGACCTCGTCGAAGCCGAGCCCGAACACGTCGTGCAGGAGGAAGGCCGCGCGCTCCAGGGGCGAAAGCCGCTCCAGGGCCATCATGAGAGTGAGCGACAGATCCTCGCTCATGGCGTCCTCCTGGTCCTGGTCCAGGACCGGCTCGGGCAGCCAGGGCCCGATATAGGTCTCGCGCTTCACCCGGGCCGACTTGAGGATGTCGAGGCACAGGCGCGTCACCGTCTTCGACAGGAAGGCCCCGGGCTCGCGCACGGACGAGCGGTCCGCCTGGTGCCAGCGGATATAGGCCTCCTGCACCACGTCCTCGGCTTCCGCGATCGAGCCGAGCATGCGGTAGGCGAGGCGGACCAGCCCCGGCCTGAGGGGCTGGAACTGATCCGCCGCGGTGCCGTCAGGCGGCCGCACTTTTCGCCTCGACCGGATGGACGGACCGGAACCCGATGGCCAGGCGGTTCCAGGCGTTGATGGCGCCGATCAGCAGGGTCAGGTTGACCTGCTCGGCCGGGGTGAAGTGCCGGCTCAGCTCCTCGTAATCCTCGTCGGGCGCATGGGTCTCGGCCACGAGCGTCAGGGCCTCGGTCCAGGCGAGCGCGGCGCGCTCACGCTCGCTGTAGAGGGGGGATTCGCGCCAGGCGTTCAGAAGGTAGAGCCGCTCCTCGGTCTCGCCGGCCGAGCGGGCATCCTTGGTGTGCATGTGGATGCAGTAGGCGCAGCCGTTGATCTGCGAGGCGCGGGTCTTCACCAGCTCGATCAGGCCGTGCTCCAGGCCGCTGTTCTTGAGGGTCTTTTCCAGCTCGATCATCGGCTTCAGGGCGCCGGGAGCGACGTCGTAGGGGATCAACCGGGCTTTCATCGTCTTGGTCCTTCGTCTGTCGTGTTGCTGACGATGCTAAGACGAGACGATGATGCCCGATGTGACATGGGGCGAGAACTTTTTTCGCTTCCTTTGTCCCGGCGCGGTCAGAAGCCCAGGAACAGAACATCGAGCGCCCGCTTGACGGCGTCCTGGTCGGACGCGATGGAGCCCACGGGGCGCTGCAGCTCGCGGACGGGAACGGAGGCCAGAAGCGGGATCATCACGACGAGATCCTGCCCTTCGAGGCGGACCTGCGGGGTCAGGTCGGTGAGGATCGGAGCTTCGTCGCGCTGGAACAGGGGCGCGACGATGCGGGTGGCGAGTGGGTCCAGGATGTCGGATTGCAGATCGACCACGAGCCGGTTCGACCGGCCGATGCCGGCATAGACGTCGAACTGGCCCATCAGAACTGCCGGAACTGGTCCAAAGGCAGTTCGTCCCGCTCGACCATCCGGTTATAGGCCTCGATGGCATCCCTGTTGTCCGCGAGCCAGCGAGCCTGCCGGGCCTGCGCCACTGAGCGGGCCAATCCGCTTTCGCAGGCCTGGGATACGTTGATGTTGAGAGCCTTCGCCTCGGCCACGAGCTCGACCGGAAGGGTGACGTTGGTCGGGCGGCGGTCCCTGGCGGCTCCAAGGGGCTTGGACATGGCGGCACCTTCGGAAATCACATGCGCATACGATATGTGCATGCACCGCGGGAGTAAAGGCAGGCGCCCGGAACCGCCTCCTTGTGGAGCCGGGAGGAGATGCCTCAAAAATCGCTCGCCAAGCCCTTCACCTCCCAATCCTCGTAGCGGACGGGCTCGAGGCCGCCGCGGCCCTGGAGCTCCTTCTGCTTGGCGATCTCGGCCGCGCGGGCGTCGATGTCGAGGCGCCGCTGCGCGGCTTCCTCCAGGGCCCGCCGGGCGGCGGGAGAAAGGGTCTTGCCGGGGGCCGCGCCCTCGATGGGGACGATCGGGGGAGTATTGTCGTTCGTGATCATGAGGGGCCTTATGCCAGAATCCCGCTCCTCTTGGGAGAGAGCTGGACCGTTCCCACATAGGGGTCAGCGGATGCGATGTCGTTGACCACGAGGTGGAGACCCCGATGAACACCGTCAAGACCGGAATGCTGCTGGCGGGCCTGATGGCCCTGTTCGGCGTCGTCGGCTATTTTCTCGGCGGCGGGACCGGCATGATGATCGCCCTTGGCCTCGGCCTCGCGACCAACCTGTTCGCCTACTGGAACTCGGACCGGCTGGCGCTCGCGGCCCACCACGCGGTCGAGGTGGACGAGCGCACGGCGCCCGAGCTCGTCCACATGGTGCGCGACCTCGCTCAGCGCGCCGGCCTTCCCATGCCGCGGGTCTATCTCATCGACAACCCGCAGCCCAACGCCTTCGCGACCGGGCGCAACCCGGAGAATGCCGCGGTGGCCGCCACCACGGGGCTCCTGCACATGCTGTCCCATGACGAGGTGGCGGGCGTGATGGCGCACGAGCTCGCCCATATCAGGAACCGCGACACGCTCATCATGACGGTGAGCGCGACCGTCGCGGGGGCCATCGCGACCCTGGCGCAGTTCGGCTTTCTCTTCGGCGGCCGGGGCGACGAGCGGCCGAACCCCATCGTGATGCTCGCCACCGCGCTGCTTGCCCCGATCGCCGCCATGATCATCCAGATGGCGATCAGCCGCTCGCGGGAATACGACGCCGACCGGATGGGCGCGCAGATCTGCGGCCAGCCGCTGGCGCTCGCCTCGGCGCTGGCGCGCATCGCGGGCGGGGTGGCGCACATTCCCAACCCGGACGCGGAGCGGCGTCCCGCGACCGCCTCGCTGTTCATCATCAACCCGCTTTCGGGTCAGGGCGTGGACAACCTGTTCTCGACCCATCCCGCGACGGAAAACCGGATTGCGGCCCTGCAGGCTTTGGCCCAGGAGATGGGCGCATCGGCGCAGCCCGGCTTCGTCGCGCAGAGTTCATCGAGCCCCTGGGGATCCCTCGGGGGTTCAAGCACAGGCTCGACCGGCACCCGCCGGGGGCCATGGGGCTAGATTGCCTTGGGGATAGCATTTTGACTCAATCGGACGAACAGGCGGGCCTCGGACCGCGCCGCCTCGCCTGGCAGGCGGTGACGGAGACCCTGAAGCGGCGCGTGCCGCTCGACGACGTGATGGAGGAGCTTCTCCGTGCAGACAAGCTCTCGCCCCGCGACGAGGCGCTCGCCCGCGCCATCGCGATCGTGACCTTCCGGCGCCTCGGGACGCTCGGCCACGCCCTGCGCGAACGGCTCAACAAGCCGCCCAAGGACGAGCGCCTGATGCATCTTCTCGCCGTCGGGGCGGCGCAGATCCTCTTCCTCGACGTGCCCGACCATGCCGCCGTCGACAGCGCGGTCGAGATCGCCCAGAGCGACCCCAAGCTCCATCACGCGGGCGGCTTCATCAACGCGGTCCTGCGCCGCGTCGCCCGCGAGCGCGAGCAGATCCTCGCCCAGGACGATCCCTGGCTCGACACGCCGACCTGGCTCGAGGAGCGCTGGATCGCGCAATACGGCGAGCCGCTCGCCACCCGGATCGCGCAGGCGCACCGGTCGCTGGCCTCCGTGGACCTGACCGTGAAAGGCGACCCGCAAGCCTGGGCCGAGCGCCTCGGCGGCGTGCTCCTGCCCACCGGCAGCATCCGACTCAAAGAGCGCACGGCCATCCGCGAGCTTCCCGGCTTCGAGGCCGGTGAATGGTGGGTGCAGGATGCCGCCGCCGCCCTGCCGGCCCGCCTGCTCCAGGCCAAGGCCGGCGAGCGCGTCGTGGATCTCTGCGCGGCGCCCGGAGGCAAGACCGCGCAATTGGCCGCCGCCGGAGCCGAGGTGCTGGCGGTCGACCGTTCGGCCAAGCGCCTTCAGCGCCTCGAGGAGAACCTCGCCCGCCTGCATCTGACGGCGGACACCCGGGCCATCGACGCGGAAAAGCTCACGGCAGGTCCCTTCGACGCCGTCCTGCTCGATGCCCCCTGCTCGGCCACCGGCACCATCCGGCGCCACCCGGACGTGGCCTGGACCAAGAGCGAGGAGGACATCCGCAAGCTCGCGGGGCTCCAGAGCCGCCTGCTCGACAAGGCGGCGGCGCTCCTGAAGCCGGGCGGTCGGCTGGTCTACTGCACCTGCTCGCTCGAAGCCGAGGAAGGCGAGCGGCAGGCGGAAGGCTTTCTGGCCCGCCACCCGGACTTCACCCGCAACCCCGTCGCGCCGGACGAGATCGGGGGCCTGACCGAATGCCTCACGCCCGCGGGCGACCTGCGCACCCTGCCGAGCCAGCTGGCCCTGTCCGAGCACGACCGCAGCGGCCTCGACGGCTTCTTTGTCGCACGGTTTGTGCACAAGGGTTCGTGAACAGGGTGAACGATCTCTTACCGGTTGTTAACCAGTCAGCAGGAACTCCTCGCCTAAGTTGACTGGGATTCAAGCAGCATGAGAGGAGCGCCACGGGTGGATTTCGGGCCGGATCGCTGGCGTGTGTACAGGCTTGCCGCTCGCGAGGCAGGCCGCGCCATGCGCGAAAGCACGGTCTGGAGCCTGTCCAGGCTCTCCAGCGCGCCGATGCCCACGCGCCTGCTCTTCGCCCCGCAGGACCTGCGCACGGCGGATCCCACCATCGCGACCGACATCTATTCCGGCTTCTTCGTCTTTTCCGGCCGCGCCATCACGACGAGTGGGCGCTCGCCCTTCGCGTTCACGCCGCCGAGCCGCGCCTGGGCCGAGGCTCTCTACGGCTTCGGCTGGCTGCGGCACCTGCGGGCGGCCGGCACGGCGCTCGCCCAGGCCAATGCCCGTTCCCTGGTGGACGAGTTCGTCACCTCGAAGCTGGGCGACCGGCGCATCGCGTGCAGCCCGGAGATCACCGCGCGCCGGCTCATGTCCTTCATCAGCCAGTCGCCCTTGATCCTGGAGGGCGCCGATCACGCCTTCTACCAGCGCTTCCTCAAGATCATCGGCCAGCATGTCCGCACCCTGGAGCGCCAGGTCCGGTCCGGCGCCCTGCCGTTCCAGCAGCTCATGGCCGGCATCGCGCTCTGCTATGCAGGCCTGTGCTGCGAAGGCCTCGACCGGAACCTGAGGCGCGCGAGCCGCCTGCTCGCCCGCGAGCTCGAACGCCAGATCCTGGCCGACGGCGGGCATGTGAGCCGCAACCCGCGCATCATGGTCGATCTGCTCTTCGATCTCCTGCCCCTGCGCCAGATGTTCGCCAGCCGCGAGGTCGATACGCCGGACGCGCTGCTCCATGCCGTCGACCGCATGCTGCCGATGGTGCGCCTGTTCCGGCACGGGGACGGCACCCTGTCCCACTTCAACGGCATGGGCGTGACCGCCGCCGATCACCTGGCGACGCTGCTCACCTACGACGACATGCGCAGCCAGCCGATCCATCACGCGCCCCATTCCGGCTACGAGCGCCTGGAGGCCGGGCGCTCGCTCCTCGTGGCCGACGTGGGCGCGCCGCCGCCGCGGCCCCTGTCCCAGGATGCGGCGGCCGGCTGCCTGTCGTTCGAGTTCTCGAGCGCCGTCCAGCGCATCGTGGTCAATTGCGGCACGCCCACCATCGCCGGCCCGGCGATCATCCAGGCCGCGCGCTCCACGGTGGCCCATTCCACCGCGTCCATCGACGACGTGTCGTCCTGCCAGATCGTCGACAAGAAAGGCAACTGGCTGCAGCGCCGGATCTCCGCCTGGGTCCTGCGCCGCATGGGCCCGGTGGTCATCAGCGGGCCGGAGCACGTGCGGGCGGAGCGCAGCGAGCGCGAGCACGTCCAGCTGCTGAGCGCCAGCCATGACGGGTACAAGGCCCGCTTCGGCATCACCCACGAGCGCCGCTGGCAGCTCGCCCCCAAGGGCAACGTGCTGGAGGGCGAGGACAGCTTCTTCAGCGACGGCGGCCGGGCCGGAACCGTGCAGGCCGTCATCCGCTTCCATCTGGCGCCCGGCATCCGGGCGAGCCGCGCGCAGGGCGGCCGGGTGGTGATGCTGGTCCTGCCCAACCGCGAGGCCTGGCAGTTCTCGGCCGCGCCGGTCGAGGCGGAGCTCGAGGACAGCGTGTTCCTGGCCACCGCCGAGGGCATGCGGCGCACGGAGCAGATCGTGCTCACGGTCCGTCCGGCCGAGACGCCCACCGTGCGCTGGCGCTTCGAGCGCCTCGCCCGCACCTTCAGCCCGGGCGAGCCCCCGGATCAGGCCCCCGAGCTGATCTGATCTGTTACTCGTTGGCCTCCGGCGGCAGGAAATCGACTTCGTGCGCAGCGGAGAGCTCCAGCACGCGCGGGATGTCGGTCTGGTCGTGCAGGGCGTCGAACAGGGCCTCCAGCCGGCCCGCGGGCGAGACCCAGAACAGGGCGCGGGCCGGCGCGTCCGACTTGTTGAAATAGCCGTGCGGGACGCCCCGGGGCATGCGCACGAGGTCGCCCGCCCGCGCCTTGCTCCAGACCCCGTCGAGCTTCAGGTCGAGCTCGCCCTCCAGCATCAGGATGAACTCGTCCTGTCCGGGATGGATGTGGACAGGCACGTATTGCCCCGGCTCGCTGTTGGTCTCGAACGCGAAGGTCGAGGCGCAAGAGGCCTTCGGGACGTAACGCTGGCCCAGGATGTTCCACGCCGTGCCCCGGTAGCCTTCGCCGGCCCGCGTGATGCCCTTGTCGAGATCGCTCATGGCTGCCCTCCGCGTCTGCGTTGCGCGTTTCGCCGGGCAGCATGGCGGGAGCCCGCTTGCGCGGGCAAATGGTCAAAGGAGGTAAATGCGGATCCGTGGCAGCGGCCATTCTCCGAAGGAGCACTGACGCCGCCGCCTGCCGGTCTGCTAGAATGGCGCGGCGTTGCGTTCGATGTCCCCGACGAGCCCGGGAGCGAAGCATGTCGTCCAAGTTCCATGCGAAGAGTGCCGAGGCCTACGACCAGCTCATGGGCCGCTGGAGCCGGAGGCTGGCGAAACCCTTTCTCGACTTCGCCGGGCTCGACGCAGGCGAGCGCGTGCTCGATGTCGGGTGCGGCACGGGCAGCCTGACCTTCACCATCCCTCAGGTGGCCGAGATCGCCCGCATCGACGGGATCGACTTCTCCGACACCTATGCGGAGGCCGCCCGGGCGCGCAACACCGACCCGCGGATCACCATCGCGCGCGGCGACGTCTGCGCGCTTCCCTTCGAGGATCGCACGTTCGACCGGACCTTGGCGCTGCTCGTGCTCCATTTCGTGCCGGAATCGGAGCAGGCCCTGCGCGAGATGAGCCGCGTGACGAAGCCCGGCGGGGTCGTGGCGGCGGCGGTGTGGGACAGCTACGGCGGCATGCCCTATCAGCGCATGTTCTGGGACACGGCCGCGGCGCTCGACCCTTCCGCGGCCGCCCACAGGCGCGAGAGCTATTACAAGCCGCTGACGGGATCCGGCGAGATGCGGGCGCTGTGGACGAAGGCCGGCCTCGCCGACGTCGCCGAGGTGCCGCTGATGATCCGCATGGACTATCTCGGCTTCGAGGATTTCTGGACGCCCTATGCCGAGGGCGAGGGTCCGCTCGGGAAATACGTGACCGGGCTCGACGCCGCCATGCGGTCGGCCCTCGAGCGGGCCCTGCGCGCCGCCTACGAGGCCGGCGAGCCGGACGGCCCGCGCTCCTTCGCGGCGGTGGCCTGGGCCTGCCGCGGGGTCGTGCCCGAGGGATGGCACCAGCGCGAAGAGCCGCCATAACGGCCCGGCATCCAACCCTTGCAGCCGCGGCAGGTTCCCATGAAGAGTCTGCCGTGGTATCGCGCCCGCATCTTTTCCCTTGAATGGAGCGGCCGCCATGCCGAGCGACCTGAAGCGCGTCTCCCGCGCTCTGCTTTCCGTATCCGACAAGTCGGGTCTCGTGGACTTCGCCCGCGCGCTCTCCGAGCGCGGCATCGAGCTGGTGTCCACCGGCGGCACGCACAAGGCCCTGAGCGACGCGGGCCTGCCCGTCAAGGACGTGAGCGAGCTCACGGGCTTTCCCGAGATGATGGACGGGCGCGTGAAGACCCTGCATCCCGCCGTCCATGGCGGCCTGCTCGGCATCCGTGAGAACCCCGAGCACCAGGCCGCGATGCTCGCCCATGGCATCCAGCCCATCGACCTCCTGGTGGTGAACCTCTACCCGTTCGAGGCGACGGTGGCCGCCGGCAAGCCCTACGACGACTGCATCGAGAACATCGACATCGGCGGCCCGGCCATGATCCGCGCGGCCGCCAAGAACCACGGCGACGTGGCCGTGGTGGTCGACGGCGCCGATTATGCCGCCGTCCTCGACGACTTGTCGGCTTATGACGGCTCGGTGACGCTCGCCCTGCGCCGGCGACTCGCCCAGAAGGCCTATGCGCGCACGGCCGCCTACGACGCGGCGATCTCCAACTGGTTCGCCGGCGAGCTCGGCGAGGCGACCCCGCCCGTCCGGGCGCTCGGCGGCGCCATCGCCGAGGTGATGCGCTACGGCGAGAACCCGCACCAGAGCGCCGCCTTCTACCGCACCCCGGAGAGCCGTCCGGGCGTCGCCACCGCCCGCCAGGTGCAGGGCAAGCAGCTCTCCTACAACAACATCAACGACACGGACGCGGCCTACGAGGCCGTGGCGGAGTTCGCGCCCGAACGCTCCGCCGCCATCGTGATCGTCAAGCACGCCAACCCGTGCGGCGTCGCCGAGGGCACGAGCCTGCGCGAGGCCTACGAGAAGGCCCTGCGCTGCGATCCGGTCTCGGCCTTCGGGGGCATCGTGGCCATGAACCGGCCGCTCGACGCGGAGGCCGCCAAGGCGATCACCGAGGTCTTCACCGAGGTGATCATCGCGCCCGACGCGAGCGAGGAGGCGATCGCCATCGTGGCGGCCAAGAAGAACCTGCGCCTGCTGCTCGCCGGCGCCCTGCCCGATCCGCGTGCGGAAGGCCTGACCCTGCGCACCGTCGCGGGCGGCTTCCTGGCCCAGAACCGGGACAACGCCGTGGTCGACGCCATGGACCTGAAGGTGGTGACGAAGCGCGCCCCCACGGACCGGGAGCTGGAGGACCTGCGCTTCGCCTTCCGGGTCGCCAAGCACGTGAAGTCGAACGCCATCGTGTACGCGAAGGATCTCGCGACGGTGGGCATCGGGGCCGGCCAGATGAGCCGGGTCGATTCCTCCCGCATCGCCGCCTGGAAGGCCGCCGAGGCCGCGAAGGCAGCAGGCCTGCCCGAGACCCTCGCCCGGGGCTCCGTGGTGGCGTCCGACGCCTTCTTCCCCTTCGCGGACGGCCTGCTCGCGGCCGCGGAAGCCGGCGCCACCGCGGTGATCCAGCCCGGCGGCTCCATGCGCGACGACGAGGTGATCAGGGCCGCCGACGAGGCGGGCCTCGCCATGGTGTTCACGGGCCACCGGCACTTCCGGCACTGACGCCGTCCGTCACGGATCGTCTCCGCCACCCGCACGTCATGGCCGGGCTCGTCCCGGCCATCCCGATGCTGTGAAGCGCCGCACCTTTCCGATCGGGATCGCCGGCACAAGGCCGGTGACGACACGAGGTGCCGGTCCCGAGGACGATGACATTTCTCTCCTGCCTTCCCATCTGAAGCGGAGCAGAGGGAGACGCTCATGATCATCACCACCACGCCGTCCATCGAAGGCCGCCGCATCGGGTCCTACCGCGGCATCGTGTCGGGCGAGGCGATCCTCGGCGCCAACGTGTTCCGCGATTTCTTCGCCTCGATCCGCGACGTGGTCGGCGGACGCGCGGGCTCCTACGAGCGCGTCCTGCGCGACGGGCGCGACACCGCCCTGCAGGAGATGATCGAGGAGGCCGAGCGCCTCGGCGCCCATGCGATCGTCGGCGTCCATCTCGATTACGGCGCGCTCGGCAAGAACGAGGGCATGATGATGGTGTCGGTCAGCGGCACGGCCGTAACGCTCGAGTGACCCGCACCTAGCGCATCGTGTGGATCCCGAAAGTGCAAGCCCACTTTCGGGTCCGATGCTTTAGACGCGCTTCACGCCGCTCAGAAGCCAGAACCCCGCCACCAGGAACAGGATCAGTACCGCCGGTCCCGCGGCCTGCGTGTGGAACACGGCCGTCGCAACGGCGACCGCGAGCGGCGCGAGGAACGACGTGACCTTGCCGGACAGGGCGAGCAGGCCGAAATAGCGGCCCGCCTCATGAGCCGGCACGAGCCGCGCCAGCAGGCTGCGCGACGAGGCCTGGAGCGGCCCCGCGACGGCCCCGATGACGAGGCCGAGCCCCACGAACAGCTTTTCGGGCGCGGAGCCGTAGAGGCCGTCGTCCGGAGCGGGCGGCGCCGTCGGGATCGTGAACAGGACGTGGTCGCGCCCGAGCGACAGCACGCCGAGGCAGACGACGGCCAGGATGAGGATGGCCCCGAGGATCACGGGCTTCGCCCCGATGCGGTCGTCGAGCCGCCCGCCGACCAGGGCGCCGAGCGTGCCCGTGATGGTGAGCAGGATGCCGAAGATGCCGAGTTCGATCGCCTGCCAGCCGAAGACGCCCGCCCCGTAGATGCCCCCGAAGGCGAAGAGCGCCACCAGGGCGTCCTGGTAGATCATGTTGGCGACGAGAAAGCGGCCGACGCTCTCGTGGCGGCGCGCATCGGCGACGGTGCTTCTCACCTGCTCGAGACCCTTGCGGGCCGCCTCCTTCAGGCGCATCCCGGAACGCGGCACGTCGGGGGTGAACAGGAAGAGCGGCAGCACGAAGACGAGGAACCACAGGGCCGAGAACGGGCCCGTGATGCGGTCGCCCTCGCGGCTGGCCGGATCGAGGCCGAACAGTGGATCGAGGCCGAAGACCGTCTTCATGGACACGGGATCGGCCGCCAGGAAGCCGAGCACGATCACGAGAGACACGAGGCCTCCCAGATAGCCCATCGCCCAGCCGGTGCCCGAGAGGCGGCCGTAGCGCTCCGGCGGCACGAGATGCGGGATCATGGCGTTGTTGAACACCGCCGCCACCTCGACGGCCACCGTCCCGAAGGCGAAGCCGACGAGCGCGACCGCAATCCCCGAGGGCCGTCCCGGCGCCGCGTACCACAGGCCGAAGGACGCGATGAACAGCACGAGGCCGCAGGACGCGATCCAGGGCTTCTTCGGCCCGGTCGCGTCCGCGATGGAGCCGAGCACCGGCGACAGGACGGCGAGCACGAGCCCGGCCGCCGCCGTCGCATAGCCCCACAGGCTCTGCCCGGTCACCGGATCGGGCGCGAGCGCGGAGGCGAAATAGGGCGCGAACACGAAGGTGGTGACGAGGGTGAAGAAGGGCTGGCAGGCCCAGTCGAACAGGAGCCAGCCGAGGATCGCGGACCGGGAGGCCTTCGGCGAGGGCGCGACAGGGTTGAGGTCTCTCACGGGGCTTGGGTTTCCGGATGGTTGCTGAACGAAGGTCAAAGCTTGCCCTTCCTCGTCATCACCGGCCTTGTGCCGGTGATCTCGCTACTGTGAAGCGCCGCGCTCAAGACAATCGGGATGGCCGGCACAAGGCCGGCCATGACGTGGAGAAGGTTGACCCGACAGTGGGATGGCCGGGACAAGCCCGGCCATGACGCAGAAGTCGCACTGGGCGACCGTCATCTCCTCCGTGTGGGAAGAGTTTGCGGTCTCAGCTCATCCGCCTTAGCTCATCCGCGCGAGATCGCCGAGGAGGCTGGCCGCCACGGTGATCTTCGACAGGGTGAGGCCCGACGACACGATGCCGTCGACGGCGCTCCGGATGCGGTTGACGTCGGCGCCGCGCTTCTCGCTCCAGGCCCGCACCGCCTCGGCGCCGGACAGGTCCTGCGAGGCGACCTCCGCGGTCAGGCCGCGATGGGCATAGGCGATGCTGTCGACGGCACGGTCGAGGGCGAGACGGTCGAAGTAGTCGCTGACCGCGATGTCCTGGGCGGCCGCAATGAGCGCCCCGAGCCGGAACGACGCCTCGAGGGCGAAGTGGGTGCGGGCGATGTCGTTGACGGGCTTGCCGGTCTTCTGGGCGGTCTGCACGATGTCGGGCGCGGCCACCAGATCAGGCAGCGACGCGATGCGCCGTGCCAGCTCCTCCGGCGCGCCCTGATCCATCAGCTCCTTCGTGCGCGCCTCCCAGACGGCCCTGGCGTCCGGCGAGAGCGTCTCCTGGAGGCTGCGCTCCACCTCGGCGATCCCGGCCCTGTAGGTGCCGATGATCTCGTCGAGGGAGTGGTTGACGAAGTCCACGTTGCGGATGAACCAGACGATCCGGTTCATCAGGAGGTCCTGCAATTCGCCGTAGAGGCGCAGCTGCGCCTGACCCGGCACGACGCCGTCGAGCGCGTCGATGGCGACGTTCATCTCGGTGAGGCCGAAGGAATCGCGGGTCGCCGCATAGGCGGCCGCGATCGTCGGCGCGTCCGCGCCGGTCTGGTCGACGAGGCGCGCCACCATGGTGGGACCGCCCCGGTTGATGATCGCGTTGGCGAGCTGCGTGGCGATGATCTCGCGGCGCAGGCGGTGGCTGGCAATCGCGTCCGGGAAGCGCTCGCGCATCTCGGCCGGGAAATAGCGCTCCAGCTCCTTGCCGAGATACGGATCGTCCGGCACCGGGCTCTCCAGCAATTCGTCGTGCAGGGAGAGCTTGGCATAGGCGAGCAGCACCGCGAGCTCCGGCCGGGTCAGCGCCTCGCCGCGGCGGCCGCGCTCGGTCAGCGTGCTGTCGTCCGGCAGATACTCGACGGCCCGGTTGAGACGGCCCTGCGCCTCCAGCATGTGCATGAGCCGGCGCGCGAAGCCGAGATCGGCGACGCCGAGTTGCTCGGAGAGCGAGATCGCCAGGGTCTGCAGGTAATTGTTGCGCAGGACGAGGCCCGAGACGTCCTCGGTCATGTCGGCGAGCAGTTCGTTGCGCTGCTCCACCGTCAGGCGCCCATCGCGCTCCGGCGTGGTGAGCGCGACCTTGATGTTCACCTCCACGTCGGAGGTGTTGACGCCCGCCGAGTTGTCGATGGCGTCCGTGTTGAGGCGGACGCCGCTCTGCGCCGCCTCGATGCGCCCGCGCTGGGTGACGCCGAGATTGGCGCCCTCGCCGATCACTTTGGCGCGCACCTCCGGACCGGTGATGCGGATCGCGTCGTTGGCGCGGTCGCCCACCTGCTCGTCGGTCTCGGACGACGCGCGGATATAGGTGCCGATGCCGCCGAACCAGAGCAGGTCGACACGGGCTTTCAGGATCGCGTTCATCACCTCGGCGGGGGTCGCCTGCGGCTTGTCGATGTCGAGCAGCGCGCGCATCTCGGCCGAGAGCGGGATGGATTTCGCATTGCGCGGAAATACGCCGCCGCCGACCGAGATCAGGCTCTTGTCGTAATCCTGCCAACTCGAACGGGGCAGAGCGAAAAGCCGTTCGCGCTCGTTGAAGGAGATCTCCGGATCCGGGTTCGGATCGATGAAGATGTCGCGGTGGTCGAAGGCCGCCACGAGCTTGAGCGCCCGCGACAGCAGCATGCCGTTGCCGAACACGTCGCCCGACATGTCGCCGACGCCCGCCACCGTCACGGGCGTGGTCTGGATGTCCACGTCGATCTCGCGGAAGTGGCGCTTCACCGCCTCCCAGGCGCCGCGGGCCGTGATGCCCATCTTCTTGTGGTCGTAGCCCTGGCTGCCGCCGGACGCGAAGGCGTCGCCGAGCCAGTGGCCCTTCTCGATGGAGAGCGCGTTGGCGATGTCCGAGAAGGTGGCCGTGCCCTTGTCGGCGGCCACCACCAGGTACGAATCGTCGCCGTCGTGGCGCACGGTGTCGGCGGGCGGCACGATGCTGTCGCCGACGATGTTGTCGGTGAGCTGCAGGAGCGTGCGCACGAAGATGCGGTAGCTCTCGGTGCCCTCCGCCAGCCAGGCCTGCCGGTCGCTCGCGGGCGGCAGGTGCTTGGGCACGAAGCCGCCTTTGGCGCCCACCGGCACGATCACGGCGTTCTTGACCTGCTGCGCCTTGACGAGACCGAGCACCTCGGTGCGGAAATCCTGCGGCCGGTCGGACCAGCGCAGCCCGCCGCGCGCCACCTTGCCGAAGCGCAGATGCACGCCCTCGACGCGGGGCGAATAGACGAAGATCTCGTAGAGCGGCCGGGGCAGCGGCAGACCGTCCACCTTGGCGCATTCGAACTTGAACGCGATGGTCTGGCGCGGCAGGCCGTTGTCCTCGAGCTGGAAGAAGTTGGTCCGGATGGCCGCCTCGATGAGGTTCACGAAGCGGCGCAGGATGCGGTCGTCGTCGAGGCTCGTGACCTCTTTCAGCTTCTCCTCGATCCGCTCGCGGATCGCCGCCTCGGCGGCGGCCCGGTCCTTATCCTGGCGCGGGTCGAAGCGCGCATAGAAGAGCTGGACGAGATCGGCCGCGATCCCCCCGTGGCGGGCGAGCGTCTCGGCGATGTAGTCCTGCGCGTAGGTGACCTGGATCTGGCGCAGGTAACGGCCGAGCGCCCGCACCATGGCGACGTCGCGCCAGCCGAGGCCTGCCTCCAGCACGAGGCGGTTGAACCCGTCCGATTCCGCAAGGCCGCGGAACAGCGCGAGCAGGGCCGCTTCGATCGGGGCCTGGATCTCGTCGATCCGGATCGCTCCGCCGGAGGCGCGCTCCAGGGTCATGTCGTGCAGCCACACCCGGTCCGTGGCGCTGAACGCGACCCGGTAGGTTCTCTCGTTGACGACGCGGAAGCCGAGATTCTCCAGGAGCGGCACCCGCTCCGAGAGCGGCAGCGCCACGTTGAGCGAGAACACCTTCAGGTTCACGCGGGTCTCCTCGTCGCCTTCGCGGCGATAGAGATCGACCGCGCGCGGACGCGCCTCGGAGAGCTGCTCCAGGAGGGCGATGTCGGCAATCGCCTGTTCGGCCCCGAAGGCCTCGCGGTAGGCGGCGCTGAAGGCCTCGCCGTACCGAGACGCGAGCGCGCGTGCCCGGGCTCCGCCGACGCTGGCGTCGAGCGCGTCGCGCAGGGCGTCGCTCCAGGTGCGCACGATGGCGGCGATGCCCTTCTCCAGGGTCTCGCGCGGCACGTCCGGCGTGCCGCCCTCGTCGCGTCCGATGATGTAGTGGGTGCGCGCGAGCGGGCCTTCCGGATAATCCGGGTAGGACGCGGAGACGCGGCCCTCGTAGATGCCGGCCAGGAACTGGCCGATGCGCTGGCGCGCCTGGGTGTCGTAGCGGTCCTTGGGCACGAAGACGAGCACCGACACGAAGCGGTCGAACTCGTCCACGCGGGCGAGCGCCCGCACCCGCGGACGCTCCGACAGGTTCATGATGTCGATGGCGAAGCGGTAGAGCGTGTCCTCGTCGATCTGGAACAGCTCGTCGCGCGGATAGCTCTCGAGCACGTTGAGGAGCGCGCGGCCCGCGTAGCTCGCCGGATCGAAGCCGGCGCGGGCGACGACCTTCGCCACCTTGAGGCGCAGGTAGGGCACCTCGCCGGTCGTGTTGGTGTAGGCGCTTGCCGTGAACAGGCCGACGATGCGCAACTCGCCGCGCAGATGTCCGCTGTCGTCGAACAGCTTGACGCCCACGTAATCGAGATGCGCGCGGCGGTGGACGCGGGACTTCACGTTCGCCTTGGCGATGATCAGCGCCTGCGGGCGCGCCAGGAAGGCGCGGATTTCCGGCGTCATGGCCACCAGCTCGCGCCCGCGCCGCAGCACGCGCACGGACGGATCGCGCAACAGGCCGAGGCCCGAGCCTTCGACCGGATCGGCCGCGGTGTCGCCGGAGGGCAGACGGTATTCGCGCAACCCCAGGAAGGTGAAGTTGTCCCGGGAGATCCAGTCGAGGAACGCGATGGCCTCCTTCACCTCGTCCTCCGGCAGAGGCGGAGGATTGAGGCGGTAATTGTGCACGATCTCGGCGATCCGGGCGCGCATGCCCGGCCAGTCGTGCACCGCCACCGACACGTCCCGGTGGACGAGACGCATGGTCTCGATCAACCGGGTGCGGGTCTCGGCATCGTCGATGCGGGGCAGGTGGATGTGGATGAAACTTTCCCGCTTCACCCCGAGGCGCAGGGCGGCCGTGGCCTCGCCCACGAGGCGCACGAGGGCTCCTCCCGAATCCCGCTCCACGGCCAGGATCGGATGGGCCACGAGCAGCGGCTCATAGCCCTGGTCCACGACCTCGGCGAGGGTCGAATCGAGCAGGAACGGCATGTTGTCGTTGACGATTTCGAGCACCGTCACGTCCTGGCGCCGGCCGTCGCGCTCGATCTCGAAGTCGAAGAGGCGGATATCCGCCCCGTCGGCGGTGCGCGAGGCCTTGAGATGCTCGAAGGCTTCCGCAGCGAGAGCCGCCAGGGTCTGGGGCGAATAGGGAACCAGGTCCTCGGGCGGGACACGTCCGAACAGATCGCGCACGAAGGTGGGCGGCGTGGCCTTGTGCCCGGATTCCAGCACGGCGACGGCTTCCGCCGTCAACTCGCTTCCGCTGGTCGGTGTATCCAGCTTCATGCGCGCATCCTCTTATCTGTTTGGTTGCGGGAGCGTTGCCACAGTGTGGCAGGTTGCGCAACAAAAGCATAAGGGTCCGAGCAAAGTACGGTAAAGTTGCTGCGCCGCACAGGCACTTTACGCTGCTTCGGCCTCCACGGACGACAGATTCGCGTCTCCCCATTCCTTCATGGCCATCAGCACGGGCTCCAGGGACCGGCCGCGCCCGGAGAGCGTGTATTCGACCCGGGGCGGCACCTGGGCATAGACGGTCCGGACGATGAGGCCGTCGGCCTCGAGCTCGCGCAGCTGATGGGTGAGCATGCGCTGGGTGATCGACGGGATGAGCCGGCGCAACTCGTTGAACCGCAAGGTCCCGCGCAGGAGCTTGTAGAGGACGATGATCTTCCATTTGCCGTCGATCAGGCTCATCGTCCGCTCGACGGAACATCCCTGAACCCTCTGCGCCTTCTGCGGCATTACGGTATCCTTTTCGACACTATGGGCTGTTTTTGTGCGTTCTTGCGAACTCCAACACTATGCTCAAGTATCGTCCCGTCAACAGGAGACATGCCATGCGCGCCGTCGGATACCAGCAATCCCTCCCCATCGACCAGGACGCCTCCCTCACGGACGTCGAGCTGCCCCGCCCCGAGCCCGGACCGCGCGACCTGCTCGTCGAGATCAGGGCCGTGGCCCTCAACCCGGTCGACACCAAGGTGCGCATGCGCGCTCAACCCGAGCCGGGCGGCGTGAAGGTTCTGGGCTTCGACGCGGCCGGGATCGTCAGGGGCGTCGGCAAGGACGTCTCCCTGTTCCGGGAAGGCGACGAGGTGTTCTATGCGGGCGCCATCACGCGCCAGGGCACCAACGCGGAGTTCCACGTGGTCGACGAGCGGCTGGTGGGCGCCAAGCCGAAGACCCTCTCGTTCGAGGAGGCCGCGGCCCTGCCGCTCACCACGCTGACCGCCTGGGAAACCCTGTTCGACCGGCTCGAGGTCAAGCGCCCGGTCAAGGGCGCGGCCAATGCCATCCTGATCGTGGGCGGCGCCGGCGGCGTCGGATCCATCGCGGTCCAGCTCGCGCGGCAGCTCACCGATCTGACCGTGATCGCCACCGCGTCGCGTCCGGACACGCAGGCCTGGGTGAAGGAGCTCGGCGCCCATCACGTGATCGATCACGGCAAGCCGCTGGCCGCGCAGGTGGAAGCCCTGGGGATCGGTGCGCCGGCCTTCGTGTTCTCCATCACGCACACGGAGAACCATTTCGCCGAGATCGCCAAGGCCATTGCGCCGCAAGGGCGCTTCGCCCTGATCGACGACCCGAAGGCGCCGCTCGACATCAGCCTCCTGAAGGGCAAGAGCGTGTCGATCCACTGGGAATCCATGTTCACCCGCTCCACCTTCCAGACCGCCGACATGGAGCGGCAGCACGAGATCCTGAACGAGGCGTCGCGTCTGGTCGATGCGGGCACCATTCGCACCACGCTGGCGGAGATCGTCGGGACGATCAACGCGGCCAATCTCAGGCGCGCGCACGCCCTCATCGAGAGCAACCGCACGCGCGGCAAGCTCGTGCTGTCGGGATTCTAGAGCATCGGACCCAAAAGTGGACCCACTTTTGGGTCCGATGCTCCCACCTCTTTGACGAGCGCATCGTTCATGCGGAAAACCGGATCCACTTTTCCGCACGATGCGCTAAGGGTGTTCCGATCCACTTCCGTCATCACCGGGCTTGTCCCGGTGATGACGGGAAGAGGGTGTGAATGTTTGTGGAGCATCGCTTGCTGTCACGTGCGATGTGTTAAGCGAACGTTAACGGCAAAAAAGAAGGGCTTTGCGATCTGGACCATCGCAAAGCCCTTTAAACAGAAGAAAAGGCTGCCTTGAAGGGCAGCCCTGTGCCTCGAGGGTGGCCCGGCCCGTCGCGCGACTCAGAGGGCTGGGGGGCTGACGTGTCCAAGCCGTTCGATGAGCCGGGCCGTCGAGGCAACTTGAGCATTTACGGCATTCAGTGCGGCTCCATCACGGCGCGATTGAGGCAGGAATAAGATTTGCAGAAGAAGCCGTGATTCATCCTGTCGCCCTGGGTTGATCCCTTAGCCGCCGAAGCCCATCATCAGGGCATGTTTTGCGAGTTATGGGAGGCGTCATGAGCGAAGGTGACATCGCAGAGCCGCTGCGCGGCGGCTCGATGCAGGGTTCGGCCCACATCGTTCCTTTTCCCGCCGCGCCGAAACAGGTGTCCTTCGACCGTGCCGAGTTGCAGGCCATTCTCAATCTCTACGGCCGCATGGTGGCGGCCGGCGAATGGCGCGATTACGCCATCGATTTCCTGCCCGACAAGGCGGTCTTCTCCATCTTCCGACGCACATCCGAAATGCCCCTCTACCGGATCGAGAAGGATCCCAAGCTCGCCAAGAAGCAGGGCGCTTATTCGGTCATCGTGTCGACGGGGCTGATCCTCAAGCGCGGACATGAACTCGCCCGCGTGCTGCGGGTGCTCGACAAGCCGAAGGTCGTGTCGGCTTAAGGCTCTCGGCTGCTCGCGGCGAACGCTCCGCCGCCCGGAACACCCCATCGCGCCTCGCGTTGCCGGAACGATGCCGCGACAGCCGGCCGGGCCTTTGCGGCCACGACGGCAGCGATGAGGAACCCCGATGACGCGCGACCTTTCCGGCCTTTCCGTGGTGATCACCGGCGCGTCGAGCGGGATCGGCCGCGCCGCGGCGCTCGCCTTCGCCCGGCAGGGCGCCCATGTGGCCCTCGCGGCGCGACGGTCGGACCTGATCGAGGAGGTCGCCCAGGCGTGCCGGGACCTGGGCGCGCGGGCCATCGCGGTCCCCACCGACGTAACCGATGCCGACGCCGTCGACGACCTCGCCCAGGCGGCCCGGCGGGACTTCGGCACCATCGACGTCTGGATCAACAATGCCGGAACGGGCGTGTTCGGCCCCTACCAGGACGCGGACATCGCCCTCCACCGGCGCACCATCGAGGTCAACCTGCTCGGGTCGATGCACGGCGCCTATTCGGCCTTGCCCGTGTTTCTCGCACAGGGGCACGGCATCCTCATCAACACCATATCCCTGGGCGGCTGGGCGCCGAGCCCATATGCTGCCGCCTACACGGCCTCCAAATTCGGCCTGCGGGGGTTTTCCGCGAGCCTGCGCCAGGAATTGGGTGATCATCCCGACATCCATGTCTGCGGCGTGTTCCCGGCCATCGTCGACACGCCAGGCCTCGATCATGGGGCGAACGTGTCGGGCCGGCAGATCAACCCGGGATCGCTGATCTATGCACCCGAGGATGTGGCCGAGACCTTCGTGGCGCTGGTGCGCCATCCGCTCGACGAGGTGGCCGTGGGCTGGCCCGCCCGAGCCGCCCAGGTCGCCTACGCCCTGGCGCCGGGCCCGACCGAGCACCTGGCGGGCGCCTTCATGCGCCGGGCGCTCGAACGCGCCGCCCCGGCGCCACGGACGGAAGGCGCCCTGCTGCAGCCGGTCCCCGCAGGCCGGGGCGTGAGCGGCGGCTGGCGCGCCCGCAAGGGCCTGCCCCGTTCCGCCCGCCAGCCGAGCCGCATGGCCGGCGCCGTCCTCCTCGCCGGATTGGCGCTTCTGCTGGGCACGAGGGCCGCGGCGCGGGTTCGGCGCTAAAGCATCGGACCCAAAAGTGGACTTGCACTTTTGGGATGAATCCGATGCTTTCTTCTTGAACGAGAGCATCGGTCAACACGGAAAACCGGATCCACTTTTCCGTCCGATGCTCTAAAGCATCGGACGGACCCAGAGGGCCGGGTCAGGAAACCAGCTTTCATGAGGGGATGCTGTCAGATCGGCCGGGTCGGTGCCTCGCCCGTGCCGCGTCCGAGCGGCCGCTGCATCAGCACGGTGGAGAGCCAGCGCCCGTGCTTGTAGCCGATTCCCTTCAGGATCCCGACAGGCTCGAAGCCCAGGCTCCGGTGCAGGCCGATGGACCCCTTCGAGTCCTCGTCGCCGATGACCGCCACCATGAGCCGGAAATCCCGCGCCTCGCAGTCCTCGATCAGCGCGGCGAGCAGCAGGCGCCCGACACCCTGCCCCTGCGCGGCCGGCGCGACATAGATCGAATCCTCCACCGTCGAGCGATAGGCCGGCCGCGTGCGATAGGCGCCTGCATAGGCATATCCCAGGATCTCCCCGTCCCTCTCGGCCACCAGATAGGGATAGCCGCCCTCCAGAAGGGCGGCGCGGCGGCGCGCCATCTCGCCGAGATCGGGAGGGTCGAGTTCGAACGAGGCGGTGCCGTGCGTGACCGCATGGGCGTAGATTGGCGTGATGGCCTCGAGATCGGAATCAGCGGACGGGCGGATGAGGATGCTCATGAGGGCTGTCTCAAACAGATCGAGGTCGGAACGGAACAGGATCCCAGAAGTGGATCCACTTTTAGGTGCAATGCTCTAGCATGGACGGCATGAGAAAGGCACGCCCGTGAACGATCTCGGCGCCGGCAGAACCCGGCCATCCGCCGATGCCAGGACGCGGACCATGGTGGTCTGGTCGGCGATCCTGGCCTCCAGCATGGTCTTCGCCGACGGGGCCATCGTGACCGTGGCGATGCCGCAGATGCGCATGAGCCTGCAGGCGTCGCTCGCCGAGATGCAATGGGTCACCAATGCCTATGCGCTGACCCTGTCGGCCTTCCTGCTGCTGGGCGGCGCGGCCGGCGACGCCTATGGCCTCAGGCGGGTCTTCATGATCGGAATCGCGTGCTTCGGCCTGACCTCCCTCTGGTGCGGCCTGTCGGGGACGCCCGGGATGCTGATCGCCGCCCGGGCCTTCCAGGGCATCGGTGGCGCCTTGCTGGTGCCGGGCTCGCTTGCCCTGATCAGCGCCCATTTCCCGAAGGAGGCGCGCGGCAAGGCCATCGGCACCTGGGCGGCCGCCTCGGGCATCGCGGCGGCCCTGGGGCCGATCCTCGGCGGCTGGCTGATCGATATCGGCCCCTGGCAGGCGATCTTCTGGATCAACGTCCCCATCGCGGCCCTGGCGCTCTGGCTGTGCGCGACGCATGTCCCGGAGAGCCCCGTGGCGCGGGCGACCGCCATGGACTGGCTCGGTGGCGTTCTGGCCGTCGCCTCCCTCGGCCTGCTGGCCTATGGCCTGACGGCTTTGGGCGAACGGGAGAGCCACAAGGGCTTCGCCGCGCTGCTGGCGCTCGGCGGCGCCATGACGCTCGGCCTCTTCATCCGGCACGAGACGCGCGGGGCCGCCCCGATGATGCCCCTCGACCTGTTCCACGCGTCCGCCTTCGCCAACGTCAACGCCCTGACGCTGCTGCTCTATTTCGCACTGAGCGGCGCCCTGTTCTTCCTGCCCACCGCGCTGATCGAGGCCCATGGCTATTCGGCCGCCAAAGCCGGGTCGGTGTTCCTGCCCTTCACGGTCCTGATGGCCGTGCTGTCCCGGCTCGGCGGCACGATGGCCGACCGGTTCGGCACCCGCATGCTCCTGACCGCCGGCCCCCTGATCACGGCCTTGAGCTTCGCGCTCCTGGCCCCGGCGGTGCTGCATGGCGGCTACTGGATCGCGATCGTGCCCGTGATGGCCCTCATGGGGCTCGGCATGGGGATCACGGTCGCGCCGCTCTCGACCACGGTGATGAACGCCGTTCCGGACGCGCGCATCGGCGTGGCGTCCGGCATCAACAACGCGGTCTCCCGCGTCGCGGGGCTGGTTGCCGTGGCCGGCCTCGGCGTCGTCGCCACGGTCGGGTTCCGGCGGACCGCCGCCTGGTCGGGTCCCGAGCTGGCGGACCGCTTCGCGGAGGCGACCTTCGGGGCGCTTCCGTCGTCCGTCGCATCGGACGGCATTGTGCAGGATCTCTATGCCACGGCGACGATCGGGGGGTTCGGCCTGGTGGCGCTGATCTGCGCCGCCGCGGCCTCTGCCAGCGCCTGGTTCGGCTCTCGCTCGGCTCTGAAGGAACGTCCCTGAGCCGATGGCCGTCCCGGCTTTGTTCCTGCGACGAACCCCTCTGTGCAAAGGACTCGCAGCTCCCCTGGTTTGGGCGTTAACTGCGTTCGCTGGGGCCGAACTCCGACGGACGAGGTGAGCCATGGCCATGTATCTTACACGCTTCAGCTATACGCCCGAGACCTGGGCACGCCTGATCGAGAACCCCGAGGATCGACGTATAGCGGCTCGTTCCTACATCGAGTCGGTGGGGGGAAGGCTGCACGGGTTCTGGTACGCCTTCGGCGAGCACGATGGCTGGAACTTATGGGAGGCGCCGGACAACGTGTCGATGGCCGCCGTCGTGCTTGCGATCGGCGCGGGCGGCGCGCTTCGCTCGAGCGAGACGACTGTCCTCCTCGGCGTCGAGGACCTGATGGAAGCCCTCGGAAAGGCGAAGGCGGTCCGGTACCGTCCACCGGGAACATGAATAAAAAAGCCCCGGCCTTTCGGCCGGGGCTTCGAGAGCGTCTGCTCCGCTCGTTCTTACTGGTTGCGGTTGCCCACGAGAGCCAGCAGGAACTGGAACATGTTGATGAAGTCCAGGTACAGGGTCAGGGCGCCCAGCACCGAGGCCTTGCCGGCCGCCTCGGAGTCGAGGTTGCCGTAAAGGTACATCTCCTTCAGCTTCTGCGTATCGTAGGCGGTGAGGCCCGCGAAGATCAGAACGCCGATCACGGAAATGCCGAACTGCAGGGCGCTCGACGCGACGAAGATGTTCACGATCGAGGCCAGGATCAGACCGACGAGGCCCATGATCAGGAACGAGCCCATGCCCGACAGGCTGCGGTTCGTGGTGTAGCCCCAGAGCGACAGCGAGCCGAAGGCCGCCGCCGTGATGAAGAACACCTGCACAACGCTCGCGCCCGTGTAGCGGATGAGCAGCGTCGAGAGCGAGGCGCCCATCACCGCCGCAAAGGCGAAGAAGGTGCCGCGGGCGGAAGCCGCCGACATCCGGTCCATGCGGAACGAGAAGAAGAAGATGAACGCCAGAGGCGCCAGCGCCACGATCCACATCAGAGGCGTGGTGTAGAGGGTGACGCCGAACTGGGTCAGGCCGACGCTGCCGATCCGGGCGACCGCCTGAGACGGATCGCTCGTCGTGGCCAGCATGTTCACGCCGAGTGCGACCAGGGCCGAGATCGCCAGGCCCAGGACCATGTTGTTGTAGACGCCGAGCATGAAGGCGCGCAGGCCCTGGTCGACCTGAGCCGCCGTCCGGGCAAAGCCGGTGCCATAGGCGTTTTGGTTTTGCTCATACGGTTGCATCGGAGTCCTTTCTCGCGGTGTCCCGTGTGTTCCCTCGAAAGGCTGGGAAGTCAGCCCTCGGCCGCCGCATGTGCGACGACATGCAAAATATGAGGGGCGGGCCTGCGTTGCGCAAGAGGCAGCGCCAAGCTTCAACTCTTCGTGACAAAGAAAAAGGAGGAGCAGAGTTGCTGCTCCTCCTCACGCGCGTTCGTCGGCGCCTCTAGAACGGCCTCGCGAAAACAGGCCGTTAAAGATTTCTCAAGTAGAGCGCCGGCTTTTGACTTAAGATCCGCCACGTTCCGATCAGCCCTAATCCGACGCTCACGAGAACCGCCAGCATCGAGGCCAGGACGGCGCCCGACAGATCCAGGGTAAAGCTTAGGTTCATCACGCGGGTGATGATGAAATAAGCCGCGAGCGTTCCCGCCAGCAGCCCGAACACCGCCGTGGCGAGGCCCAGAAGCCCGTATTCGAGCGCATAGGCGGAGAGCAGCCGCGCCCGGGTGGCGCCAAGCGTCTTGAGCACCACCGCATCGTAGAGCCGAGCCCGGTGACCGGCCGCAAGCGCGCCGGCCAGGACCAGGAGGCTCGCGATCAGCGCGATGGAGCTCGCGCCGCGGATCGCCATGACGAGCTGCGAGACCACGTCGTTCACCGCCTCCAGGGCATCCTTCACCCGCACGCTCGTCACCATCGGGTACGCCTGGGCGGAGCTTCTCAGGATCCTGGCGTCGAGCGCCGCATCCGAGCCGTTCGGGAAGGTGACGGTGGCCAGATGCGTGTGCGGCGCGCCCGCGAAGGCGTTGGGCGAGAACACCATGACGAAGTTGATGCCCATGGAGCGCCATTCGATCTCGCGCAGGTTCCCGATGGTGGCGCTGATGTTGCGGCCGAGCACGTTGACGGTGATCTCGTCGCCGATCTTGAGGCCGAGTCCCTCGGCGATCTTGCGGTCGAAGGACACGAGCGGCCGGCCGCGATAGCCTTCGGGCCACCACTCGCCCTGCACCACCTTGGAGCCTTCCGGGGGCTTGGCCGCGTAGGTGATGCCGCGGTCGCCCTCGAGCACCCAGGACACGTCCTCGGGCGCCTTGACCTCGGCCACGGGACGTCCGCCGAGGGTCACCAAACGACCGCGCATCATGGGCACGCGCTCGATCTGGGCGTCGCCGGCCTGACTCTTGAGGAAGCCCTCGAAGGCATCCGCCTGCTGGTTCGGGATGTCGAGGAAGAAGAAGCTCGGCGCCCGCTCCGGCAGGCTCTGGGTGAGCTGGCGGGTCAGGTTGGTGTCGATGAGCGCCAGGGTGACCAGGAGCGTGATGCCCAGGCCCAGCGACAGCACCAGGGAGGGCGTGAGCGCGCCGGGCCGGTGGATGTTGGCGAGCGCGAGCCGCGGCGCCGTCCGGCGGGGGCGCGGCAGGCGGCGGGCGAGCGCCATGATGCCCAAAGCCACGACGCGCAGGAGCAGGAAGGACCCGGCGGCCGCGCCCACGAACATCAGGGCGATGCGCCGGTCGTAAGCCGCGAGCAGGGACAGCCCGACGAGCGCCGCGACCGAGAGCACGAGGGCCGCGATGTAGCGCTTGCGCGGCCAGCGCCGCTCGGGGTCGATCTGGTCGCGGAAGAGGCCCGAGACCGGCACGTCGTGGGCCCGACCGAGAGGCGCCAGCGCGAAGACCAGGGCGGTGAGCACCCCGTAGAGCAGCGCGATGCCGAGCTCGCTCCAGGCGAGCGTCGGCTGGATCGGGATCGGCAGGAGGTGGCCGAAGAGCCCGGTCACCACGAAGGGCAGCACAGCCCCGAAGGCGAGCCCGATACCGATGCCGACGACCGCGATCAGCATCACCTGGATGAGATAGAGCAGCACCACCTGCCCGCCTGGCGCGCCCAGGCTCTTGAGGGTCGCGATGGAGGCGCGCTTGCGGTCGACGAAGCCGCGCACCGCATTGGCGACTCCGACGCCGCCGACGAGGAGCGCGGTGAGGCCGACGAGCGTGAGGAACTGGGTGAAGCGCTCGATGTTTCGGGCGAAGCGCGGATCCGCGTTGAGGCGCGTGCGGATGTTCCAGCCGGCCTCCGGCAGGACGCGGTTCGCCTCGGCCTCGATCCGGGTCAGCCCCTCCTCGGTGGATTGCTCGGGCGGCAGGGTGAGCCGGTAGGTCCAGCGCACGAGGCTGCCCGGCTGGACGAGGTCCGTGGCCTTCAGGGCCTCCTGCGACAGCAGGAGCCGCGGCCCGAAGCCGATGCCGTCGGCGATCTTGTCCGGCTCCGACACGAGGCGGGCCCGCAGCTCCACGGTCGCGGCGCCGACCGTGACCCGGTCGCCCACCTTCAGGTCGAGCCGGGCGAGGAGCGCCGGATCGACCGCGGCCCCGAAGGCGCCGTCGCGCGCGGCGAAGAGGTCGGCAGGCGGGAGGGCCGGATCGGTCTCGAGTGCCCCGACGGTGGGATAGCCCCCGTCGACGGCCTTCATCTCCACCAGCCCCGAGCCCTTCTCGCCGGCCAACGCCATGGCCCGCATGGTGGCGATCACGTTGACCCGGCCTTGCGACTCGAGGAACGCCCGCTCGGGCGCCCCGGCCTCGCGCTGGAGCAGGGAGAAGGCCATGTCGCCGCCCAGGATCCGCCGGCCCTCGCGGGAGATGCCCTCGGTCAGGGAGCGGGACAGGGACGATACGCTGGCGATCGCCGCGACGCCGAGCGCGATGCAGGCGAGAAAGATGCCGAAGCCTCTCAGGCCCCCGCGCAGCTCGCGGACGGCAAGGCGCAGCAGGAGCGGCAGGCGCGACGCGGAGGCGGACCGTCGCTGCGGCGTGGCGGGAAGGGAGCCGTGCATGACCGAGATCCCTTACGCCACGGCGGAGGCCGCGCCGGCCTCCACCTGCCCCGAACGCAGGCGCACCATGCGGTCGCACAGGCGGGCGAGGTTGAGATCATGGGTCACGAGGACCAGGGTGGCGCCCCGGTCGCGTTTCAGGGCGAAGAGCAGGTCGACGATGGACTGCCCGGTGGTCTCGTCGAGATTGCCGGTGGGCTCGTCGGCCACCAGGATCGCCGGGTTGGGCACGATGGCGCGGGCGATCGCCACGCGCTGCTGCTCGCCGCCCGAGAGCTGCGCCGGATAATGGTGCAGGCGGTGGCCGAGCCCCACGGCCTGCAGTTCGGCCTCGGCCCGTTCGAAGGCCTCGCCCTCGCCGGCGAGCTCCAGCGGGAGCGCCACGTTCTCCAGGGCCGTCATGGTCGGGACGAGGTGGAAGGACTGGAACACGATGCCGATGCGCCGGCCGCGAAAGCGCGCCAGCGCGTCCTCGTCGAGCCCCGACAGGTCGGTGCCGTCGACGATCACCCGGCCCGAATCGGGCCGCTCGAGCCCGGCCATGGTCATGAGCAGGGTCGACTTGCCCGAGCCCGACGGTCCGACCAGTCCCACCGCCTCGCCCCTGCCGACCTCCAGGGAAATGCCCTTGAGGATATGGACCCGTGCGGCTCCGCGCCCGAGGCTCAAATCGACGTCGTGCAGCGCGATGGCCTTGTCCTGCATGCCCATTCACCCGATCTGTTGGAAAATCCGAAGTTGCCCGGTTCTAGTCCGGTAGAGATGGGAAGCCTATCGATGAAGCGCCAATCCGGCCCGTTCATGACGATCATTTTTGCGTGTGCGGCGGCCCTGGCCGCCATGATCGCCCCGGTCTTCGCTCCCTTGCCGGCGGCCCAGGCGCAAGGGCGGACCATCCGCCTCGTGGCCCTCGGCGACAGCCTCAGCGCCGGCTACAACCTGCCGCAGGAGGCGGCCTTCCCGGTGGCCCTGGAGCGGGCGCTCAAGGCCAAAGGCTACAAGGTGGAGGTCGCCAATGCGGGGGTGTCCGGCGACACGTCCTCGGGCGGCCTCGACCGGCTCGACTGGTCCGTGCCGGACGGCACCGACGGGGTGATCCTGGAACTCGGCGCCAACGACATGCTGCGCGGGCTCGACCCGGCCGGGACCCGCAAGAACCTGGAGGCCATCGTCGAGCGCCTCAAAAGCCGCAATATCCCGGTCATGCTCGCGGGCATGTATGCCTCGCGCAATCTCGGGCCGGATTACGTGCAGAAATTCGACAGCATCTATCCGGACATTGCGAAGAAGCACGACCTTGTGCTCTATCCCTTCTTCCTGGACGGAATCGTCGGTGAAAAATCCCTCAACCTGCCCGACGGGATGCACCCGACGGCCAAGGGCGTGGAGATCATCGTCGAGCGCATTCTGCCCAGCGTCGAGAGCTTTCTCGCCCGTCTTTCTCAGCGCTGATCCTCGTCGGCGCCTCATTCTCGCCTGAACGCGGGGGATCATGTCCCCGCGAGGAGCTTACCCATGGAATACCGCCGCCTCGGCCGCACGGATCTCAATGTCAGCCTCATCTGCCTCGGCACCATGACCTGGGGCCAGCAGAACACCGAGGCCGATGGCCATGCGCAGATGGATTACGCCCTCGACCAGGGCATCAACTTCTTCGACACGGCCGAGCTCTACTCGATTCCGCCCCGGCCCGAGACGCAGGGCTCGACCGAGCGGATCATCGGATCCTGGTTCAAGGCGCGGGGCTCGCGCGACAAGGTGATCCTCGCCACCAAGGTGATCGGCCGCTCCGACAACACCTGGTTCCGGGACGACGGCTCCAAGGGCGAGCTCTCGCGCGCCCAGGTCGAGGAGGCGGTGAACAAGAGCCTGAAGCGGCTCGGCACCGACTATATCGACCTCTACCAGATCCATTGGCCCGACCGGCCCATGGCCTGGGGCTCGAACCCGACTGTCTTCCGCCACCAGGACGGACCCTCGCACCCGATCAACGAGACGGTCGAGATCATGACCGACCTGGTGAAGGCCGGGAAGATCCGCCATTTCGGCCTCTCCAACGAGAGCGCCTGGGGCACCATGACGTTCCTCAAGCACGCGGACGCCAAGGGCCAGGCCCGGGTGCAGTCGGTGCAGAACGCCTACAGCCTCCTCAACCGCACCTACGAGGTCGCGCTGGCGGAGGTCTCGATGCGCGAGAACGTGAGCCTGCTCGCCTATTCGCCGCTGGCCCAGGGCTATCTCACGGGCAAGTACCTCGACGGCGCCCGTCCAGCGGGCGCGCGCACCACCCTGTTCAACCGCGGCCAGCGCTACGAGAACCCCACCGCCGAGGCGGCGATCCGCAAATATATCGCGCTTGCCAAGGAATTCGGCCTGGATCCGGCCCAGATGGCGCTGGCCTTCGTCAATTCCCGCCCCTTCGTCGGCTCGACCATCATCGGGGCGACCTCGATGGAGCAGCTGAAGACGGACGTCGCGTCCATCGACGTGACGATCACGCCGGAGCTCGAGGAGCGCATCGACGCGATCCACGTCGAGCACTGCAATCCGTGCCCGTGAGATCACGCTCTCGCGTCATGGTCGGCCTCGTGCCGGCCATCCCGATGCGGTGAGGCGCGGCGTTCATCGAGAGGGGACCACCGGGACAAGCCGTGTCGCGACGGACGAATGACCCCGTCGGAACAAACGCCCGCCACCGATCGTCTGAACACCATCAACCCGGGAGGTGCCGCATGCCCCGCCTCTTCACCGGCATCGAGATCCCGGCTGAGATCGGCCTCGCCCTGGCGAGCTTCCGCGGCGGACTTCCGGGCGCCCGCTGGATCGATCCCGAGAACTATCATCTGACCCTGCGCTTCATCGGCGACATCGACGAGCGCATGGCGGACGACGTCACGTCGATCCTCGGCGAGCGGCGCCAGCGGGCGCCGCTGACCATCGTCATCGACGGGCTCGACACCTTCGGCGGCGGCAAGCCCCGGGCGGTCTTCGCCCGCACGTCCGGCAACGGCGAGCTGATCGAGGTGCAGGCCGAGCAGGAGCGCCTCCTGCGCCAGGTCGGCCTGCCCCCGGAAACCCGCAAGTTCACCCCGCACGTGACCCTGGCGCGCCTGCGCAACGTCTCGCCCATCGACGTGGCGGATTACATCGCGACCCGCGGCCATTTCCCGAAACTGACATTTCCGGCCGACCGTTTCGTCCTGTATTCCTCCCGGAACTCGGTCGGCGGCGGACCCTACATCGTCGAGGCGGCCTATCCCTTGGGCTGACTCGACGGGCGGATGGGAGGCCGGTACAGCATCCCGATGGCCTCGCTCATCTTCATCACCCATCCCGAAGTGGTCATCGACCCGGACCAGCCCATTCCCGAATGGCCCCTGAACGCCACCGGGCGCGCCCGCATGGAGCGCTTCGCAGCGATGCTCGCGGACAGGGACGTGTCGGCCGTCTATGCCAGCACCGAACGCAAGGCCATGGACGGCGCCGCCATCGTGGCGGAGAGCCTCGGCCTGTCCTACGGGACCGACGAGGATCTGGGCGAGAACGACCGCTCGTCGACGGGCTTCATCGCGCCGCCGGAATTCTGGGACGTGGTGGCGGAATTCTTCGGCCGCCCGCACGAGAGCATCCGCGGCTGGGAACGCGCCATCGACGCCCAGACCCGGATCGTCGGCGCCGTCGGCCGGATCCTGCGCGGGGACGAGACCGCGGGCGATATCGTCGTGGTGTCTCACGGTGGGGTCGGATGCCTGCTCACGGCCCATCTGCAGGGAGTCGCCATCGGCCAGGAAAGCCGCCCGTCCCATCCGGGCGGCGGCTGCTTCATCGCCATCGACCGCGATTCCTTCACGCTGACGCAGGACTGGCGCGCCATCGAGGACGGGTTTTCCGCCTGAGGACGATCGCGTCGTCGGTCGCGGTGCCGGAGATGCCCCCTTCCGTCATAGCCGGCCTTGTGCCGGCCTCCCGCCACGGAAGGGCTCGGCGCCTCACGTCATCGGGATCACCGGGACAAGCCCGGTGATGACGTGAAGAGCGACCTGGAGACGACGTGGAGACCATCGATGCCCCCAGCCGGCCCGCATGCCCGGGACCATGCCCGGCCCGTTTGAGCTTGCATCCGCGGCGCCTTGGGACTAGCCCCTGAGCCGAAGACCCAGGACTGACATAAGCCCCATGATCCGCACCCGCATCGCGCAATCAGCGCCCGGCACCGCCTTGTGCGCGGGGATCGCCCTGGCCGCTATGGGGCTGCAATGGGTGGAGGAGCACTGGACCGGGCGGCCCTGGCTCGAGGCCCTCGTCATCGCGATCCTGCTCGGCACCCTGGTCCGGACCCTCTGGACGCCGGACCGGCGCTGGACGCCCGGTATCGGCTTTTCCGCCAGGACCCTACTCGAGATCGCCGTGATGCTTCTCGGCGCGTCGATCAGCTTCCAGGCGGTTCTCGACGCGGGGCTCGGCCTCATCCTCGGCATCGCCATCGTGGTGGCGCTCGCCATCGGGGCGAGCTACGGGCTCGGACGCTGGCTCGGCCTGCCGAAGCGCATGGCCATGCTGGTAGCCTGCGGCAACTCGATCTGCGGCAACTCGGCCATCGCCGCTGTGGCGCCGGTCATCGGGGCGAAGCCCGAGGACGTCGCCTCCTCGATCGCCTTCACGGCCATTCTCGGGGTGATCGTCGTGCTCACCCTGCCCCTGCTGGTGCCGCTGCTCGGCCTGTCGATGACGCAATATGGCGTGCTCGCGGGACTGACCGTCTATGCGGTGCCGCAGGTGCTGGCCGCCACCGTGCCGGTGAGCCTCGTCAGCACGCAGCTCGGCACCCTGGTGAAGCTCGTGCGCGTGCTGATGCTCGGCCCCGTGGTGATCGGCCTGTCCCTGGTCGCCCGCCGGGGCACGGGGAGCGCGAAGCCCACCTTCGCCTGGAGCCGGCTCGTGCCGTGGTTCATCGTGGGCTTCCTGAGCTTCGCCCTGCTGCGCTCACTCGGGCTCATTCCGGACGTGATCGTGCGCATGATCGTGCCGGTCGCGACGCTGCTCACCGTCATCGCCATGGCGGCCCTGGGCCTCGGGGTGGATCTCAGGGTTCTGAGCCGCGTCGGCGCCCGGGTGACTCTCGCTGTGACGCTCTCGCTCCTGGTGCTCGTCGCCATCAGCCTGGGGTTGATCCGGCTGCTCGGCGTCGCGTGAGGCCTTGAAACCTCGCCGGCGCGCCTCATCACTAGGGCAGTCCCCTCCTGCCCCCGACATGCGCCCATGCCCCGCCTCACCGACGCCGAACGATCCGAACTCCTGCCCGCCCTCGACGGCTGGACCCTCGTCGAAGGGCGCGACGCGCTCCACAAGCGCTTCGTCTTCGACGATTTCAACGCCGCCTTCGGGTGGATGGCCCGCGTGGCGCTCGCCGCCGAGGCCATGAACCATCATCCGGAATGGACCAACACCTACAACCGGGTCGAGGTCACCCTCGCCACCCATGACGCCAAGGGCATCACGCGCCGAGACGTCGAGCTGGCGCAGCGCATGGACCGCATGGCCGCCGGGTTGGTGAAGGGATAGGCCATGGGCGCAACACGCATCCGCACGGGCGGCTGTGCCTGCGGGCAGCTGACCTTCGAGGCCCGGGGCGAGCCGAAGCGCGTCGGGCTCTGCCATTGCATGACCTGCCGCAAGATCAGCGGCGCGCCGTTCAACGCCTACGTGATCTATCCCCGGGATGAAGTGACGGTCTCGGGCGAGTTCCGGGGCTGGTCGGCGACGCCCGAGAGCGAGCGCTGCTTCTGTGTCGTATGCGGCTCGCAGGTCTTCGACCGGGATTCCGACACCGAGATCGAGATCAAGCTCGGGGCCTTCGACGAGCCCGATCTCTTCACGCCCACCTACGAGGCCTGGGCCCGGCGCCGGGAGCACTGGCTGTGCACCCCGGATCTCGAGAGCTTCCCAGAAAACCGCGGTTCCTGAACGTGAGCCGGGATGAGGCGCTGTCGGCCCTCGCGTGAACGAACCTCGACGTCATGGCCGGGCTTGTCCCGGCCATCTCCATCACGAAAAGCGCTGCGCCTCACCTGATCGGGATCACCGGCACGAGGCCGGCGATGACAGGCGCGGCGACGATACGCCTTCCCTATTTCGGCTGCATCCTCAACGCGCCGTCGAGGCGGATTCCCTCGCCGTTGAGCATGTCATTCTCGATGATAGCCTTGACCAGCGCGGCGTATTCCTCGGATCGGCCGAGGCGCGAGGGGAACGGCACGTTGGCCTCCAGGGCCTTGCGGTAATCCTCCGCGATGCCCTCGAAGAGCGGCGTGTGGAACAGGCCCGGCATGATCGTCATCACCCGGATGCCGAAGCCCGACAGGTCGCGGGCGACGGGCAGCGTGAGCCCCAGCACGCCGCCCTTGGAGGCCGCATAGGCGGCCTGCCCGATCTGCCCGTCCTGGGCGGCCACCGACGAGGTGTTGACGATGACCCCGCGCCCGCCGTCGGGCGTGACCGGATCGAGCCCGGCCATGGCGGTGGCGCATTTCGCGATCATCGCGTAGGTGCCGATCAGGTTGATCTCGACCGCTCGGCGGAAGCTCGCCACGTCGTGGGGGATCAGTTCTCCGGTCTCGCGCTTCTTCGACACGGTGCGCTTGCCGGGCGCGATGCCCGCGCAATTGACGAGAACCCGCTCGATGCCGTTGGCCGCACGGGCGGCGGCAAGGGCGGAATCGATCGACGCCTCGTCGGTCACGTCGGCCTTGCAGAAGACGGCGCCGATCTCCCGGGCAACCTCCTCGCCGCGCTCGGCGTTCATGTCCAGGATGGCGACCTTCGCACCGCCGGAGGCCAGCATTCGGGCCGTGGCCTCGCCGAGGCCGGACGCCCCTCCGGTGACGACGGCTGCCATCAATTTGTCGAGCTTCATCGCTTTTCTCCCTTCAGCCGGAGATGTCTTAAGCTATCCCCGAGCCAGCGGGAACGCATCCCATGGAAGGAGTCTGTTGAATGAGTGAACCCTTCATGAAGCCTTTCTCCAAGGCCGAGATGGAGGCCATCCGCAAGGAGACCCGGGACGAGGAAGGCCTGAAGCGCCGGTTCTGGGTCAAGCTGAAGCGGGTTGCGGTCAGAATTCCGTTCGCCGATGACCTCGTGGCGGCTTTCTTCTGCGCGACGGATCCGTCGACGCCCAGCCGCGTGAAGCTCATCCTCCTCGGCGCCATCGCGTATTTCGTCTTTCCGGCCGACGCCATCACCGACCTGCTGCCCCTGTTCGGCTTCGCCGATGACGCAGCTGTCCTGGCGGCCGCGATCACGCAGGTTGCCGGCTCCATAACGGAAGAGCACAAGGACAGGGCCCGCAAGGCTCTCAGAGACACGATGGAACACGCCTGAAAGCTTCGTTCTAGGACCATATTCAGAACAAAGAAAATTGACTTATTGCAATGTTATTATAGGTGACGTAAGGATGAGTCGTTCGCAACAAAGTCACCTTATTCCTCCGGCTTTTAAAGACGAACAAGCTTTGCAGAACCACCTTGGGTCGCCCGAAAGGCGGCCCTTTTTCGTAAGCGGCCGCGCGGCCGGTGCCGGGCGATGACACCAAGCGCCACGTTTCGACGCATCGCCAATCGGCTGGCGCGGCCTTAACGGAGATGGTGAAGAGTTCTTAACCATCCGCCTGTATGGTCCGCCCCATGATATCTGCATCTCTCCAGCGCGGCATCGCCGCGGGCATCCTTTCCGCCATCGTGGTCATCGGAACCGGGCCTGCAGCTCTGGCTCAGTCCGGACGTTCGACGCAGCAATCGACCCGCGGGACGCCGGCCAAGCCGGCCCCGGCGACCAAGCCCAATCCCGCTCCGGCGGCCAAGACCAATGCGGCCAAGCCTGCCGCGGCCGCCGCAGGGGCCGCAGGCGCGGCAGCCGCCGCCAGGCCGGCCCAGGCGGCCACGGGCCCGGGGGGCGCCTCGCTGCTGACCTCGTACGGCGATTGGGGCGTCTACACGGCCCAGACCGGCCGTTCGAAGATCTGCTATGCCCTGAGCCAGCCCAAGGACCGGCTGCCGAAGAACGTGAACCGCGACCCGGCCTATCTCTTCGTGTCCTTCCGCCCGGCGGAGAACGTGAGGAACGAGGTCGCCCTGGTGCTCGGCTTCACGGCCAAGGAGAACGGCCCGGCGGAAGCCGCCGTCGGCAACGCGTCCTACGCGCTGATCACCAAGGCGGCCAATGCCTGGCTCAAGAATCCCGCCGAGGAAGGCCAGGCGATCGCCACCATGGCCCGCAGCGGGACCGTGACCGTGAAGACCCAGTCGGCCCGCGGCTCCAGCCTGACCGACCGCTATTCCCTGAACGGCTTCGGCAAGGCCCTCGAACACGCCCGCAAGGAATGCGCTTCCTAAGCCCCCCGCACGGTTGAAAATCAGTACCTCGATGAGCATGTTCCGGGTCTCGCGCCCGGAATTTTGCGTTTGAAGGCTCACGGTTTCGGCGCAATCGTGCTATAGGCACGCCGATTCCCAACAACGAGGCTTGAGATTTCCCATGGCGACGGTGCTCGACATCGCCAAGCGCAACCCCAATGCGGCCACCGTGGCCGTGAGCGATGCCGCGCGCGCGGCCGGGTTCATCGAAAAGACCGCGGAGCTGAACGTCGTGGCCGGCGCCGCTCCGGGCGGCGCGTCCCTCGTCGGCCTCACCCGGGACCAGCTCAAGGAGTCTCTGGCCGCCATCGGGGTGCCGGAGCGCGAGCACAAGATGCGCGTCGCCCAGCTCTGGCACTGGATCTATTTCCGCGGGGCGAAGGACTTCGCCGAGATGACCAATGTGGGCAAGGAGCTGCGCGCGAAGCTCGCCGCCGCCTACACGCTCGCCCGCCCGCAGGTGGTGTCCGAGCAGGTCTCGAAGGACGGCACCCGCAAATGGCTGATCCGCATGGCCTCGACGGGTCCGCTCGACAAGGGCGCGGAGATCGAGTGCGTGTACATCCCTGAGGTCGACCGCGGCACCCTGTGCGTGTCGAGCCAGGTCGGCTGCACCCTCACCTGCTCGTTCTGCCACACGGGCACCCAGCGCCTGGTGCGCAACCTGACCTCGGCCGAGATCGTGGCACAGCTCATCGTGGCCCGCGACGCCATCGGCGACTGGCCCGACGCCACCCCGCCGGAGGGCGCCTTCGTGCCGACCGACGGCGGACGCTTCGTGTCCAACATCGTGTTCATGGGCATGGGCGAGCCGCTCTACAACATCGGGGACGTGATCGCGGCCATCGACGTCATGTCGGACGGCGAGGGGCTGACCCTGTCCCGCCGCCGCATCACCGTATCCACGTCCGGCGTCGTGCCCCAGATGGAGCGGCTGGGCGCGGAGGCCAACACCATGCTGGCGATCTCGCTGCATGCGGTGCGCGACGAGCTGCGCGACGAGCTGGTGCCGATCAACCGCAAATACGACATCAAGCAGCTGCTCGATGCCTGCCGGGCCTATCCGGGCCTGTCGAACGCCCGCCGCATCACGTTCGAATACGTGATGCTGAAAGGCGTGAACGATTCCGACGCGGATGCGCGCGAACTCGTGCGCCTTCTCAAGGGCATCCCGGCCAAGATCAACCTGATCCCGTTCAATCCCTGGCCGGGCTCGAAATACGAGTGCTCGGACTGGGAGCGGATCGAGCGCTTCTCGGAGATCGTCTACCGGGCCGGCTATGCCTCGCCGGTGCGCACCCCGCGCGGCCGTGACATCCTGGCCGCCTGCGGCCAGCTCAAGAGCGAGACCGAGAAGCTGCGCGCCCGCGCCCGCATGATGGCCGAACAGGGCATCGGGGCCGAGGGCGTCTATGCGGTGGGCAACGGGGAGTAGTCTCCGAGGCTCGCTCCTCGCTGCCGGCGGGGAATGACACCCTCTCCCGTCATGGCCGGGCTTGTCCGATCGAGATCACCGGCACGAGGCCGGTGATGACGGCAGTGCGGCGGACGTCCGCACCATTCTCTAGGCGTTGTCCCGCGCCGCCTGGGCGCGCTTGCCGGCCTGCGAGACGCGACCGGCACCCATCGGATTGACGATCCGGTCGCGGCGGTCGCTCGCGTTCTTGCGCATGCCCTTCCGGGGCGTCCTGCCGGAATCCGGCCGCGCCGGCGTCTCCGCCTCCTGCCGCATCGCATAGGCCCGGCGGGCTTTGGCGCGCAATTCCTCGGCTTTCCGGTGCGTGCGCTCGCTGTTGATCCGGGTCAGCGCCTCGGCCAGGACACGCGCCTTCTGGCGGTTGCCGGCATCCTGCTTCTCGAAGGTCGTCGTCTGCCGGCCCTTGCCGCGCACCTCCCGGCGCTGGCGACGGGCGATGTCCCGGGCCCGGTCGCGCCGCTCGCGCAGGCGCCGGGTCAGGTCCGCGAGCGCCGAATCCTCCAGCTTGCCCAGCACCGGATACCGGGTCTGCTCGACGAGGGTGAACTCCTCGTCCGACATGAGCCGCCGCTCGTCCAGCTTCGACGTCGCCATGGCGTCCTCCTCCTGCATGGATGCCCGCCGCCCGAGACCGAGACTAGCACAATCTTGAGAACCGGACCGCTCCGCAGCCATGACACTCCCAAGAACTGGCGTGCCTTCACTGGCGGACCAAGGATCGGAACCGACGTCCCTCTAGCCGCTGTGGACGCGAGCTCCTTCGACAAGCTTCCCTGGCTTTACAGTATGAGATAACGTTTTACCGTCTTTTTCTGCCGAGAACCAGCATCCATGAGGCACCTCCTTGTCAGCCTGATCGCCGTCGGCCTAGCGAATGTCGTCGCGCCACTCTTGACTGGCTTTCTATCACTTCTTCTGGGAATCGCCTTGAATCCCCAGACGTTCTCTTACAGGTCGGCTTTCGAAGGGCTGGCGCTTTTCGCATTATTCGGTGTCCCGCTTGTTTTCATGAGCATTTTTCCCGTCTCGTTGATTCTGGCACTGCTCGGACTCTTCTTCAGATGGCGCTCGCTCTGGATCCACGCCGTCGGGGGAGCCGCTCTCGGCCTGGGGTTTGCCTTCCTCGCCTATGATTGGAGCTTTCCCAGAGGACTGAACGATCAGCGCTTCTTCCCGGCGGCGACGTTCGCTGGTGCTCTCTGTGGCTGGGTCTACTGGCGGATCGCCATCACGCAGACGCCTGACAGGCCGCATGCTATAGACGCCGCATGATCCGCTGGCTTCTCCTGATCCCCTTTGCGCTTCTCATCGCCATCGGCGCGAGCGGCACCTTCTTCCTCATCGCGTCCATCGTCGATCCCGTCATGGCGGTGCTCACGGGCGACACGCTGTTCGTCGGCTTCTGGTCCCTGGTGGATGCGGTGTTCGCCGCCGAGGATCCCGGGCCGATCGTGGAGGGCGCGTTCCTGACTGTCGGCCGGATCGTCTTCACCCTGCTGGTCCTGCCCCCGCTCATGATCGCGGTCGTGAGCGAGGTGCTGGGCATGCGCAGCCTCCTCTGGCATGCGCTCGCCACCGCCACCCTGACGGCAGCCGTGCCCTTCATCCTGCGCGGATCCGCCCGGATCGCCTCGCCGGCGGAACTGCATGTGAGCCTCGTGCTCGGCCTCACCGGGGCGGTCGCCGGCCTCGTCTACTGGGCGATCATCGGAGGGCGGAAGACAGGCCCCGCCGGGATCGACGGAAAGATCTCCTGAGGCCAAAGAAAGCGGAGGCAGCATGCCCCCATGCCACCTCCGAAGTTTCGGGAGGACCTGGCCGCTAAAGCCAGTATCGATACTGTGTATCGCTTCGGATTCCCGCGCAATTCGGCCGGTTGGATGAATGACCGCCTAGGCCGTCCGGACGATGCGGGCCTGCCGCGCCGGCAGGATCCAATCCGATGTGCACGGCTGACCGAAAGCGGCTTGTTGAAAGAGCGTGCCTGCCCCATGTGTTGATCCCAGCAAAGGTTCCCGGACCCGAATCGCGAGAAGGACAGACATGACAGCCCTGCTTTTACCGGCCCGGATCCGCGTCGCCCTCACCGGCATGCTTCTGGCGTTCGGGCTGTCGGCCTGCGGCATCAACAATGTTCCGACCCTGCAGGAGCAGGCCAAAGCCGCCTGGAGCGAGGTGCAGAACCAGTATCAGCGCCGGGCCGACCTGATCCCCAACCTGGTCGAGACCGTGAAGGGCTTCGCCCAGCAGGAGCGCGAGGTGCTGACCCAGGTGACGGAGGCCCGCGCCCGGGCCACGCAGGTCCAGGTCGACGCCTCCACGATCACGGATCCCGAAAAGTTCCGTCAGTTCCAGGAGGCCCAGAACCAGCTCTCCGGGGCGCTGGGCCGGCTGCTCGCCACCGTCGAGCGCTATCCGGAGCTGAAGTCGAACGCCAATTTCCTTGCCCTGCAGTCCCAACTCGAAGGCACCGAGAACCGCATCGCGGTGGCCCGGCGCGACTACATTTCGACCGTGCAGGCCTACAACACGGAACTGCGCACGATCCCCGGCCGCTGGATCGCCTCCATCGTCTATCCGGACGCCAAGCCCATGGAGACCTTCACGGCCACGGCCGGCTCCGACCGTCCGCCCGAGGTGAAGTTCTAGACGGATGATCACTCCACCCCGTCATCACCGGCCCGGTGCCGGTGATCCCGATCACGAAGAGCGTGGCGCTTTTCAGCATCGGGATGGCCGGCACAAGCCCAGCCATGACGGAGAGTCTCCGCCGGATTGCTCCATCTCCACCGCGTCCTCTTCGCGCAGCGGGGGAAGACGATGGGCGGCGCTCTTCCTCTCTCTCCTCATCCTTCTCGGGTCTCTCCCCGCTCTCGCCCAGACCTTCCCCCAGCTGACCGGCCGCGTCGTCGATGCGGCGAACCTTCTCAAACCCGAGGAGCGGACGGCCCTCGAGGCCAAATTGAAGGCCCACGAGGACAAGACCACCGACCAGGTAGTGGTCGCGACCGTGCCCTCGCTGGAAGGCTATCCGATCGAGGATTACGCCAACCGCCTCTTCCGGCACTGGCAGCTCGGCCAGAAGCAGAAGGACAACGGCGCCCTCCTCGTCGTGGCCCCGCAGGAGCGGAAGGTGCGCATCGAGGTGGGCTACGGGTTGGAGGGCGCGCTCACCGACGCGCTGTCCAAGGTCATCATCACCACGGCGATCGCGCCGCAGTTCCAGAAGGGCAATTTTTCCGGCGGCATCGATGCGGGCGTCGATGCCATGCTGTCAATTCTGACCGGGGACGCGGAGGAATGGCACCGCCGGGCCGAGGTGCGTGAGGACGGCGCCACGAGCATCGACCCGGTAATCGCTTTCGTGTTCCTGCTGATCCTGTTCTTCCTCATCTCGCGCATGATGGGGGCCGGCCGGACGCAGGGCGTCAGACGGGGGCGGCGCGGCCCCTGGATCGTCACCACCGGCGGCTGGCCGGGTGGTGGCGGGTGGTCCGGCGGAGGCGGCGGATGGTCCGGCGGGGGCGGCTTCTCCGGAGGCGGCGGCTCGTCGGGCGGCGGCGGCGCCTCGGGGAGCTGGTAGATGATTTCACCCGACGATCAGGCGCGCCTCGCCCAGGCGATCAGCGACGTGGAGGACGACACCTCCGGGGAGATCGTGCTCGTGCTCGCCGAGCAGGCGGGGCATTACCGTGAAATCCCGCTGCTCTGGGCGCTTCTCGCCGCCCTGGTCACGCCCTGGCCGCTGATCTGGCTCACGTCGATCAGCACGTCGCGGATCTTCCTGATCCAGCTCGCGGTGGCGCTCGCCCTGGGCCTCGTCCTCTCCTGGCCGAAGCTGCGCTACGCCCTCGTGCCGCGCTCCCTCAAGCAGGCTCAGGGTCATGAGGCCGCCTCTCGCGAATTCCTGCGCCGGGGGCTCACCCGGACCCGGGAGAAGACGGGGGTGCTGATCTATCTGGCGCTCGCCGAGCACCACGCCGAGATCCTGGCCGATACGGGGATCGCCGACCGGGTCGACGCGACCGTCTGGGCCGACATCGTCGCCGACCTGACCCGGACGATCCGGGACGGGCGCATGACCGAAGGCCTGATCGTGGCGATCCGGCGCACGGGGGCGATCCTGGCCGAGCACGCCCCACCCCGCCTCGACGACGTGGACGAACTGCCCAACAAGGTCATCATCCTGCCCTGAGGGAGGCGCCCTTCGGAGACGTGGAAGCCGAACTAGAACCCGGGACCCCTGGCCGCCCCGAGAATGATCCCGGGTCGTGCGGCATCGGTGCTCTGCAGAAGCACCACATAGGCATCGCCGCCGCTGCGCGCGGTCTCGAGCGGCACCTCGAACCGCGCCGAGCCGCCGAGCCATTCGCCGACCCTGGTCAGGCCGCGCACCACATTGGCGTAGGTGATCGTCTTGCCCCGGTTCTCGCCGCGCTCGATCGGCACCGTCTTGGCCTTCAGGACCGGCAGCACCCACAGTTCGGCCGCACGCTGCGTCGTGTCCTGGGTCTCCTCGACGACGATCGTCACCTGACCGTTCTGCTCGTTGACGGTCACGTTCACCGGCAGGGTCTTGCGGCCTTTCGACGTGGCCTGAATGGCCTGTTCGACCTGGTCCCGGTCGGAGCCGATGCAGGACTTCTTGCCGTTGACGATGATCTGCGGGGTGAAGACCTGCCGGTCCTTGCGCGAATGGGCATAGGCCTTCTGGCGCTCGGTGAAGGACACATGGGCGAGCGTGTCCTTCCAGCCGAGATAATCCCAGTAATTGACCGGCAGGGAGAGCGCGATGATGTCCGGCTGGCGGGAATATTCCACGAGGAGCTCGTCGGCCGGCGGGCAGGACGAGCATCCCTGGCTGGTGAACAGCTCGACGACCGCGCGCGGCGGGTCCGCCAGAGCAGGCTGAAGAAGAGCGGCGAGACCGAGGGCCGCCAGAGTCAGTGTCAAACGGGACGCCATGGTGCCGCTATCGAACACGAAATCAGCCTCGAGGGGAACTCACGTTACTTTGAACGCGAGCGCATTATACGAACCAGGAACCGCGTCAATGAGAAGGAGATCCCGCTTTCGGGTCCGATGCCCGAGCAGGCACCCGCCAGCGGCGGTGCATCCACAGCCATTGCTCCGGATGCTCCTTCACCCATTCCTCGACCACGGAGGTCATGGCCTGCATGGCGCCCTGCACGTTGATCTGGCCGTCCGGATCACGGGGCAGGTCGAGCGGCGGGGTGAGCTGCAGGCGGAAGCGGTGGTTGGGCAGACGGATCACCCGCACCCCGTGGACCGGGCAGTCGAACCGGCGGGCGAATTTTCCCAGAATCGGGTTCACCAGGGCCGGGCGTCCCATGAAATCGACGATCACCCCGCGGGTGAAATGCTGGTCGATGAGCATGCCGAGATGACCGCCCTTCTCCAGCGCCCCCTGCATGGCGAAGGCCGCGCCCTGGCGGGCCGCCTCCAGGTTGCCCATGGTCTCGCTGCGGATCTCGTGCAGGACGCGGGCGATGGCCGGATCGTTGGGCGCGCGGAACACCGCCGTGGTGTCGAGCCCGAAGCGCGCCGCGCAGATGGCGGGCAATTCCCAATTGGCCAGATGGGCGGAGAAGATGAGTCCCGGCCGGCCGTCGTCCCTGAGGCTCAGGAAGTGATCGATGCCGTCGACCTCGGTGCGGCCCGGCACGGTGCTGTCGGGGTCGAAGTCGAACAGCCGGCCGAGATGGGGATACTCGCCGCCCGTGCGGCCGAGATTGTCCCAGGCGGCGAGCGCCAGGGCCTTCACCTCGGCGTCGGATTTCTCCGGGTAGGCGGCCCGAATGTTGGCCAGCGCCGTCTTGTGCGCCTTCAGCAGCGGGCCGAAGGTGCGGGTGATCGCGGCGCCGACAGCGCCGGACCGCTCCGGGCCCAGAGCGCGCGCAAAGGCGAAGACGCCACGGACGACGCCGACCATGACGGTTCCGATAAGACGCGACACGAAATTGCGGGACCGGTGGGGCTGCTGCACGGGGTTCTGATCCTGGCACGGTGAGCCGGCTCGAGGCCGGCGATGGAAAAAGAAGGTGAAGAAGAAAAAGTCCCGCGTCTTTTTCGAAGGCAGCCTGGTTCGTCAAGACCGACGGTCGCGGCGAATTGCTCCCGCGGCCGTGCTTGGTTCAGAACGTCACGATCACCTTGCCGAAGACTTTCCGGCCTTCGAGCCGCTCCAGGCCGTGTCGGAACTCGTCGAGCGGGAAGACCGCGTCGATGACCGGGTTCATGCCCCCGGCCATCTTGTCCAGCGACTGCGCGATGTTCTCGATCCGGCAGCCGAAGGAGCCGAAGATCCGGTACTGCTGCTGAAAGAGCTGCATCAGGTTCATGGTGGTGGACACCCCCGAGGTCGACCCGCAGGTCACGAGGCGCCCGCCGCGCTTGAGGCAGAGGAGCGAGCCGTTCCACGTCTCGGCGCCCACATGCTCGAACACCACGTCGACCCCTTTTCGCTTGGTCAGGCGGCGCACCTCGCCCTCGAAGCGTTCGGTGCGGTAGTTGACGACGTGATCGGCCCCGAGTGCCTTCGCCTTCTCGCCCTTCTCGTCGTCGCCGACGGTCGTGTAGACCGTGCAGCCGATGGCCTTGGCCATCTTGATCGCCGCGGTGCCGATCCCGGAGCCGCCCGCATGGACGAGGATCGATTCGCCCGGCTCCAGCCTGGCATTGTCGAACAGCATGTGCTGCACGGTGCCGAACCCGATCGGCGCGCAGGCGGCCTGCTCGAAGGACACGCCCTGCGGCACCGGGATCACGAGCCGCTCGGGCCGGTTGATCAGCTCGCGGGCGAAGCCGTCGATATGAAAGCCCATGATGCCGGCGACGTTCTCGCACAGATTGTCCCAGCCTTTCCGGCAGGCCTTGCAATGGCCGCAGGTCTCGGCCCCGTACATGGAGACCGGATCGCCCGCCTTGAACCGGGTGACGCCCTCGCCGACGGCCGCGATCTCGCCCGAGGCCTCGACGCCGACGGCCTGCGGCATCTTGCGCTTGGCGAAGGCCATGCCGCGAAAGCCCCAGACGTCGAGGTAGTTGAGGGCGAGCGCCTTGACCCGCACCTGCACCTCGCCGGGCGCCGGCGGCGGCGGAGGCTCGATCTCGGTGATGCGGAGATCACGGTCGCCGAAGAGCTGAAGGGAGCGCATGAAAGCCAATCCTGGTCGTGTGTCTGCCTGCATCTCAAGGCGCGGCGATCACGGAGACAATCGTTCCCGGCGGCTTAAAGGGCCGAGGCGCCGATGACAAGTTTTGTGTCGTTGCCGAAGGACGCGTGGGGGGACGAACGGCCTCTCCTGTCGTCCCGCCCTCCGCCTGTCATGGCCGGCCCTGTGCCGGTGATGACGGCGAGAGCGTCATCCTCCGGCGAAGCAACGGCGCGGAGGATCGCAGGGCAGCCTACCGATGCACGCCCAGCATCGACGTGAGCCCGCCGTCGATGGGCAGGACCGCGCCGGTGATGTAGGCGGCCGGTTCGGACAGGAGAAAGGCCGCGAGGCCCGCGATCTCCTCCGGCTTGGCGAAGCGGCCGGCCGGGATCTGCTTCTCCATACTGTCGCGATAGGCCGCATAAGGGGCCATCATGTCGGTGTCGATGAAGCCCGGCGCGATCACGTTGACCGTGACGCCCCGCTTGGCGGTCTCGATCGAGAGGGTGCGGCAATAGGAGATCAGCGCTCCCTTGGACGCCGCATAGGCGGCATTGCCGGGATTGCCCTGGAGCGCCGCCACCGACCCGATGGCCACGATGCGGCCGGCCTTGGCCCGGATCATGCCGCGCATGAGCGCTTTCGCAATCCGGGTGAGCGACCAGAAGTTCACCTGCATGGCCGCTTCGGCCTTGTCCTGCTGCATCATGGCGGCGAGCGCGTCGTAGGGCTGGCCGGCATTGTGGACGAGCCCGAAGAAGCTCTCGCCCTCGACCGCCTCGCAGAAGGCCTCCAGGGCCGCCTTGTCGGCGAGGTCGACCTCATGGGCCCGGATGGTGCGGCCGGGGCTCGTCTGCATCAGCTCGTCGGCCAGCGTCCTGGCGGCCTCGCCCGAGGACCGGTAGGTGAAGTCGACATCGTGGCCGCCCGCGACCAGCGCCCGCACGATGGCGGCGCCGACGCCCTTGGCTCCGCCCGTCACCAGAACCCGGGTCATGGTCTCACGCTCCTCATGGCCTCAGGCTCCCTTCGGCTCGGCCCCGAAGACGAGGCAGGTATTCTGGCCGCCGAAGCCGAACGAGTTCGAGAGCACGTAGTTCACCTCGGCATCCCGGGCGACGTTCGGCACAACATCGAGCGGGATCGCCGGATCCGGCACCTGGTAGTTGATGGTCGGCGGGATGCGGCCCGTGGCGATGGTCATGAGCGACATCACGGCCTCGACGGCACCGGCCGCGGTGAGCGTGTGGCCGATCATCGACTTGTTCGAGGAGATCGGCAGGCCGGCCATGCGCTCGCCGAACACGGCGGTGCAGCTCATGGCCTCCATCTTGTCGTTCTCCGGGGTCGAGGTGCCGTGGGCGTTGATGTAGTCGATGTCCTCCGGGACGACACCGGCATCCTCGAGCGCCTGGCGGATCGCCGTGATGGCCGGCATGCCGTCCGGGGACGAGCGGGTGCGGTGGAAGCCGTCGCCCTTCTCGCCGCAGCCGAGCACGTAGCCCAGGATCGTGGCGCCGCGCGCCTTCGCGCTGTCGGCGTTCTCGAGCACCAGGGCCGCGCCGCCCTCGCCCATGACGAAGCCGTCGCGGTTCTTGGAGAAGGGCTTCGATGCCCCTTCCGGGTTCTCGTTCTGGGTCGAGAGCGCCGAGAGCAGCGAGAAGCGGATGAGCGATTCCGGGTTCACGGACCCGTCGGTCCCGATGCAGAGCGCCGCCTCGGTCTCGCCGCGGCGGATCGCTTCGACGCCGAGCTGGATCGCCGTGGCGCCGGACGAGCAGGCGGTCGACAGGGAGATGGGCGAGCCCCGGGTGCCGAAGCGATCGGCCACCCGGTCGGCCACCGTGCCGAAGATGAAGAGGTCGTGCCAGGGCCTGAAACGGCCTGTGGCGGCTGCCTTGAGGAGATCCTTGTAGGTGACGTCCCCGTCCTGGCCCGAGGCCTGGGCCAGCGCCTCGCGCTGCGGCCATTCCATCTCGACCGGGGGCACGGCGATGAAGAGCGCTCCCGGAAAGTCCTCCTGGGCCAGCCCCGACTGCCCGACCGCCTCCTCGGCGGCCAGCATGGCGAGGCGCTCGGACAGCATGGGCGCGCAGAAGGGCTCCACGTCGACCGAGTCGATGGTGCCGGCAATCGTGGTGCGCAGACCCTCGGTCGGGAAGCGGTTGATCCGGTGGATGCCGGACCGGCCGGCCGTGAGAGCCGCCCAGGTGTCGTCCTTGCCCTGCCCGAGAGACGTGACCGTGCCGATGCCGGTCACGGCGACGAGCGGACGGCCCTGTGTGTCGCGAAGCGCCATTGCCTTCTCCTCAAGCCTTGGTGAGCCGGATGGCGCCTTCGCCGCGCCAATGGCCGATGGAGGTGACGAGCGCCTCGCCGGCCTTGCCGCCGGCGATCAGCCCTGCGGCGAGGGCCACGCCGGTGGCCGCCTGGGCTTCCATCGTGTGGCCCACGAGATCCCCGGTGGCGTGAACCGCCGCCTCGGGCGCGACGTCCTTGAGCGCCGCCTGCTCCTCGTCCGTGATGCCCTTGATCCCTGTGGCGCCGGAGATCACCAGGTCCGGCCGGGCGTTCAGCTGCCGCGACAGGGCGTGCAGCGAGGCCTCGACGCTGCCCGCCTTGCGGCGGGAGCGGTCCGAGGCGATCCCCGCCAGGGTGGCGATCGGCGCCGCCCCGCGGGACGCGGCATGCTCGCGGGATTCCAGTACCAGGAAACACGCCCCGGAACCGAGGATCATGCCGCCGCCGTCGGCCGGGCGATCCCAGACGGGTCGGTAGGGCTTCTTCCAGAGGAACCCGCCCATCTCGTAGATGAGGAGCACGTCCGGCCGCTGCGCGTTGTAGGCGCCGCCCACGAGAAAGATGTCGTCCTGGCCCGAGGCGATCCGTTCGCGGGCGATCCGCAGGGCATCGACGCCGCTCGATTCCTCGCCCATGAAGGTCCGGGAGGCGCCGGTGACGCCATGGACGATGGAGATGTTGCCGGCCAGCAGATTCGAGAGCTGCGCCAGGAACAGGGTTGGGCGCAGATCGCCCATGAGGCGCTCGTTGAGGAAGACGCCCGGGTTGTCGGCCTTGGCGAGGCCGGTGAGCACCTGCCCGTCGACCGCGTAGTCCCGCTCGCCGCCTCCGGCCGAGACGATGAGCTGCATGCGAGCCTTCAGGGCCGCATCGTCCTTGGCCCCCGCGGCGTCCAGAGCAAGGCCCGCGGCATAGCAGCCGAGCTTCTGCCAGGCTTCCATCTGGCGCTGATCGGACTTCTTGGGGATCTGCCGGTCCCATTCGAGAGCCCCGACGGGATGGACCGGAAAGGGTTCGAACGTGGCCGCATCGATGGTCGGGGCGCCGCCCTGCGCGAGCGCGGTCAGATGCGCCTCCAGGCCTTCCCCGGCACTGGAGACGAGGCCGATCCCCGTAATGACGACATCCCGCATCAAACCGTCTCCTCCAGGAGGCCGATGCGCTTGGCTTGCGCCCGCATCAGGCCGTCCATGCCTTCCGGGAAGGGCATGATCCGGAAGCGCAGCTCCGCGTCGCAGATCGGCTTGCCCTCGGCGGCGATCTTGGCCTTGGTCACCGCATAGCCCGAGCCTTCATGCTCCAGCGTCGCCGTGACGGTGAGCACCGTACCCGGTCCGACGAAGGTGCGGAAGCGCGCCTTGTCGACGCCCATTAGGAACGGCATGTGGGTGAAGCCCATGAGGCCGAGCACGAGATAGCCGGAGGCTTGGGCCATGGTTTCGGTCAGAAGGACGCCGGGCACGAGGGGGTGGCCGGGGAAATGCCCTTCGAACACCGGGCTCTCCTGAGGAACCGTGGAGGAGACCTCGATCCGCCTGGTCTCGCGGTCGAGGCTCGTCACCCGGTCGATCATTTCAAAGTATTCGAGGCGCATCCGGGTCTCTTACCCTCTTGCTCCCGGCAGGTTCAATGGGAAGAGAATCCATGAGGCGGAGCGCTGATGGATCGCCTCTTCGAACCAGCCTCGTTGGCCGGCCCGCCGGGATGGTTTGTTCGTCAGGCCTGCTTGGCGGCCACGAGGGCGTCGATGCGCGCCACGAGGTTCTTCAGGACGAAGTACTCCTCGGCGGGCGCCTTGCCCTCGTTCACTTCCTGCGTCCACTGCTCCAGCGGCAGCTTGATCCCGAAAGCCTTGTCGATCGCGAACGCGATGTCGAGGAAGGCGAGCGAGTCGATGCCGAGATCCTCGATGGCATGGCTCTCGGGGGTGATCTGCTCGCGCGGGATGTCGGCGGTCTCTGAAATGATGCCGGCGACGGTCTCGAAGGTGGACGACATGACGCCGCTCTCCTGAACTGCTTGTGGGTCTCAACGATCCAGCGCCGGCAAGCTCTCGAGGCCCGGTGTCCAGCCGCTCGTTTCGTCAAGGAGGGTTGTTTCGAAACGCACCCCTTACACGAGAGGCGGCAGACCGGCAACCGATTGGTTGCGTCCCGCCGAATTCCATCCGACCGAACCTTGGGAATTCGGCCTGCGGCAACTACCTATGGGACAGGCGATTGATTAATCGGCCTTCATCGTCGATAAGAGCCGCCTTCGGCCGCAAACCGAATGATCTTACATTGACGACAGATTGCTTGGATCGACGTGTTCAACAGGTTCCTCAAGCCTGAAATCCGCTATGCCCGCCGCATGGCCCGCATCGCGCGCTGGGACAGGCCCGTCGAGGGGCTGTCCGGACGCCTGCGCGCCTGGGCGCATATGCTGGTCGCCGACCACGGGGTCTTTCGCCTCTTCTACCTGAACAAGCACCAGGTGACCGATCGCCTGTGGCGCTCGGCCCAGCCTGCGCCCCACCAGATCGCCGCCCTTCAGGCCGAGGGTGTCCGCACCATCGTCAACCTGCGCGGCGGGCGCGAGCACGGTTCCTGGCAGTTGCAGAAGGAGGCCTGCGAGCGCCTCGGCATCCATCTGGAGGAGTTCGTCGTCCGCTCCCGGGGGGCGCCCGACCGGGAAACGCTGCTGTCGGCCAAGGATTTCTTCGACAAGATCGAGTACCCGGCCGTCCTACACTGCAAGTCGGGCGCGGACCGGGCGGGCTTCGTGGCCGCCCTCTATCTCGTGGTCTTCGAGGGCCGGTCCATCGACGAGGCCCAGCGCCAGCTCTCCATGCGATACGGCCATTTCCGCTTCTCGAAGACGGGCATCCTCGACGAATTCTTCGATCTCTACCGCCGGGAGGGCGAGGCCAGGGGCATGCCGTTCCTGACCTGGATCGAGACGCAATACGATGCCGAGGCCCTGGAGCGGAGCTTCCGCCCGAGCTTCTGGTCGAGCCTTCTCGTCGACAGGATCATGCGGCGGGAATAGGCCCAGAGCCCAGGCGATCTGTCAGGACAACGCCGCCAGGCTGTGCTCGTCGTCGGAGAGCTGCAGGCGATGGAGGCGAGCGTAAACCCCTCTCTTCGCCATCAGGGCCTCATGCGACCCGGTCTCGACGATGCGACCGTTCTCCGTCACCACGATCTGATCCGCGTTGCGCACGGTCGATAGCCGGTGCGCGATGACCAGGGTGGTGCGCCCCTTCATGAGGCGCCGGATGGCATCCTGCACCAGACGCTCCGATTCGGAGTCGAGGGCGCTGGTCGCTTCGTCGAGGAGCAGGATCGGGGCGTCTTTCAGGAACGCGCGGGCGAGCGAGATGCGCTGGCGCTCGCCGCCCGACAGGCGTCCGCCTCCGGGGCCGACCAGGGTGTCGTAGCCGTCCGGCTGCTTCAGGATGAAATCATGGGCGGCCGCCGCCTTGGCGGCCGCAACGATGTCCTGCTCCGACGCGTCCGGGCGCCCGAAGGCGATGTTGGCCCGGATGGTATCGTCGAAGAGGATCACGTCCTGGCTGACCACCGCAATGGCATGGCGCAGGCTCGCCAGGGTCACGTCCCGCACATCCTGCCCGTCGATCAGAACGGCCCCCTGATTGACGTCGTAGAGGCGCGGGACGAGGGACAGGAGGGTCGATTTGCCCGAGCCGGAGCGGCCGACCAGGGCCGTGGTCCGGCCGGCCTCGGCCACCAGGTCGACATGGTCGAGGGCCACGGCCTCGCCGTCATAGGAGAAGGTGAGGTTCGAAAACGCGATCTCGCCGCCATCGAGCGCGAGCGGCCTCGCCCCGGGCTTGTCCTGGATCCGGGGCGCCTCGTCCATCACCGTGAAGGTCCGGTGGAGGGCCGACGCCGCCTCCTGCACGATGGCGTTGAGGTTGCCGAGCGCCCGGATCGGCTGCGCCGCCATGACGAGGGCGCTGACGAAGCCGGTGAAGTCCCCGACCGTGCTGTTGCCCGACAGGATCCGGTGGCCGATCAGCATGAGCACGATCGCCACGGCCAGACCGCCGCCGGTCTCGAGGATGGGGTCCATCCGGCCGCGGGCATTGGCGGCCTTCATCTTGAGGTCGCGCACGTCGTCGAAGGTCCGGGCCGCCTTGGTCTTGAGGTAGCGCTCGAGCCCATAGGTCTTGGCGATGCGGGTTCCGGCCAGGCTCTCGGCGATGAGGCTTGCCATCAGGCCCGTCTGCTCCTGGGTCGAGATGGCGACCCGGCGCAGCTTCCGGCCGATCTGATTCACCGGATAGGCGAAGACGGGCGAGATGACGGCCGCCACCAGGGTCAGGACCGGGTCGATCCAGAGCATCGCCGCCACGAGCGCGATGATCGTCGTGACCTCGCGCAGGAACACCGTGGACAGGCGGGTCAGCGCTTCGCGGATGAAGGCGAAGTCCGTGGTGAAGCGCTGGGTCAGGGCGGCCGGGCTCTCGCGCCCGATCTGGGCGAGGTCGGCCTCGATCAGGTGCCCGTAGAGCGCGGTCTGCATGTCGGCCTCGATCCGGGTCACCACCTTGTTGGTGAGGATCGTCAGGGCGAGGAGCGAGAAGCCCTTCACGGACGTGACGGCGATCACGAAGAGCGGCGCCAGCATGATGGCCTGGGCGTCCTTGGCGTCGAAGGCGTCGAAGGCCGCCTTGATCAGCACCGGGTAGAGCCCGGTGGCGCCCGAGACCAGGGCCACGAGCACGAGCACCAGGGCCAGCGTCTTCTTGTGCGGACGCATCCAGTCCCGCCACAGGCGGCGGATCAAGGGAAGGGTATCGCCTTGAAGGAGGCTTTTGCGGGCCATGCTCTGTCTTAGGGTTCTCGTCACGGAAGAGCACGCGGTTAGCATGCCAGGCCCCTCGGCGGCAAATCCTCAGCGGGTCAGGAGCCCCGAGAGCGCCGCTTTGCCGCTTTCGGGCCCTCCCCTCGACACCGGGTCGAATCCATGGCTGCATGGCCCTCCCATCGCAGAGGAACCGCCATGACGCTCGAGACCTGGCTCGCCTTCGCGGCCGCCTCCGCCGTGCTGCTCGTCATCCCGGGGCCGACCATCCTGCTGGTCGTGTCCTACGCTCTCGGGCAGGGCTGGCGGACCGCCCTGCCCATGGCGATCGGCGTCGCGCTCGGCGATTTCACCGCCATGAGCCTGTCGCTCCTCGGCCTCGGCGCTCTGCTTGCCGCCTCGGCGACCCTGTTCACGGCCCTCAAGTGGATCGGGGCGGCCTATCTGGTCTGGCTCGGAATCAAGCTGTGGCGGGCCGGGGGAGCCCTCGACGCGAGGCCACGCACGGACGCGACCTCGGCGCTCAGGATGCTGGGCCACGCCTGGCTGGTGACGGCGCTCAATCCCAAGGGGCTGACCTTCTTCATCGCCTTCCTGCCGCAGTTCATCGACCCGAGGCTCGCCCTCCTGCCGCAGGTGAGCGTCTTCGCCGCGACCTTCCTGATCCTGGCCTTCGCGAATGTCCTCACCTACGCGCTCATCGCATCGCGGGCCCGCCGGGTCGTGCAGAGCCCGCGGACCATGCGGGTGATCAACCGGACCGGCGGCAGCCTCCTGATCGGGGCCGGCGTCGCGACAGTGGCTCTGCGAGCCGGGCAAGCCTAAAGCATCGGACCCAAAAGTGGACCCACTTTTGGGATTGGATCCGATGCTTCGTCATTGATGTGTGCATCGTTGATGCGAAAAACCGGGTCCACTTTTCCACACGATGCACTAGAAGCCGGCGAGCCGACCGGCTCCCGACGCCTCTCCGTCATGGCCCGTCCCGGCCACCCCGATCGGAGAAGCGCTGCGCTCGACAGGATCGGGACCCCCTGCATGTGGCCTGTCATGACGTGAGAGGGTGAATTCCGGCCTGCTCAGGCTCCGACCGCTCACACCGCCTTCAGGTAGCGCATCGGCCGCCCGGGCGCGATCATCTCGGCGGCCGAGATGATCCCTTGCGCGTCGATGCCGAAATGCCGGTAGAGGTCCTTGATCGTGCCGGTCTGGCCGAAATGCTCGACGCCCAGCGAGCGGGTGCGGTGGCCCATGACGGAGCCCATCCAGGCCAGCGTCGCCGGATGTCCGTCGATCACCGTCACCAGGCCGCAATGGGCCGGCACGTCGGCGAGCAGGCGCTCCACGTGGGACCGGGCATGGACGAGGCCGCGCTCGCGGGCGCGCTGCGCCGCCGTCCAGCCGGCATTGAGCCGGTCGGCGGACGTGATGGCGAGCAGGCCGATGTCGCGCCGGTCCTCGGCCATGAGGCCGACGGCCTCGATGGCCTCCGGGGCGACAGCTCCCGTATAGGCGACGATCACCTGGGCGTTCGGCCCGGGCTTGCGGAGCCAATAGGCGCCGGCCATGACGTCGTCGGCGAGCTGGGGCGTCATCTCGCGCTGGGGCTGCTCCAGGCTGCGGGTCGACAGGCGCAGGTAGACCGAGCCGCCGGTCTCGTCGCGCAGCCAGGTCTTCTCGTCCGCCTCGCCCTCGCCGTCGCGCTGCATGTAGTCGAAGGCCCAGCGCATGATCACGGCAAGCTCGTCGACGAAGGCCGGCTCGAAGGAGGCGAGCCCGTCCTGCGCCAGGCCGACGAGCGGCGTGCCGATGGATTGGTGAGCGCCGCCCTCGGGCGCCAGCGTCACGCCGGACGGCGTGGCGACGAGCAGGAAGCGGGCATCCTGGTAGCAGGCGTAGTTCAGGGCATCCGCGCCGCGATAGATGAAGGGATCGTAGAGGGTGCCGATGGGCAGGATCCTCTCGCCGAACAGGGAATGCGACAGCCCCAGGGCCGAGAGCACGATGAACAGGTTCATCTCGGCGATGCCGAGCTCGATATGCTGGCCCTTGGGCGAGAACTCCCAGTTGTAGGTCGAGGGAATTCGCTCCTTCTTGAAGGTATCGACGAGGCTCTCCCGGGCGAACAGGCCGCGCCGGTTGACCCAGGCGCCGAGATTGGTCGAGACCGTCACGTCCGGCGCCGTGGTGACGACGCGGGAGGCCAGCGCGTGATCGGACCGGGCCAGCTCGTTGAGGATGAGGCCGAAGCCCTGCTGGGTCGACATAGCCGGATTGGCCGGAAACACGAGCCTGTCCGGCACCGGCACCTGCGGGGCGCTGTAGCGCCGGGTGCCCTTCTGGATGAACGGGACCTCGCTCAGGAAGCGCTCGATCTCTCCTTGAGAGATCCCGAGGCCCTCGAACTTGTCCCATTCGTGCCCGGCCCGCACCCCCTGGGTGGCTTTCCAGGCCTCCATCTGGGTCGGCGTCAGCATGCCGGAATGATTGTCCTTGTGGCCGGCGAGCGGCAGGCCGAAGCCCTTGATCGTATAGGCCAGGAAGCAGACCGGCCGGTCGTGCTGCCGGGCCTTCTCGAACGCATCGAGCAGGCTCGGCAGATCATGGCCGCCGAGATTGGACATGAGCCGCGCCAGCTCCTCGTCGGAACGCTTCTCGATCAGCCGGGTGACCGGCCCCTGGTCGCCGAGATCGTCGAGGAGGCGCCTGCGCCAGGCGGCCCCGCCCTGGAAGGTCAGGGCCGAATAGAGCTGGTTGGGGCACGAATCGATCCAGTCCCTCAGCCGTTCGCCGCCGGGTTCCCGGAACGCCTCCTGCATCAGGGAGCCGTGCTTGAGGATCACCACGTCCCAGCCGAAATTGCGGAACAGCGCCTCGAAGCGCTCCCACAGCCCCTCCCGGATCACCGCGTCCAGGCTCTGGCGGTTGTAGTCGATGATCCACCACGTATTGCGGATGCCGTGCTTCCAGCCCTCCAGGAGGGCCTCGAAGATGTTGCCCTCGTCCATCTCCGCGTCGCCCACCAGCGAGATCATGCGGCCTTCGGGGAGGTCCTTCGCCCAGCCATGGGCCTTGACGTAATCCTGCACGAGGCTGGCAAACAGCGTCTGCGCGACACCCAGGCCTACGGAGCCCGTGGAGAAATCCACGTCATCGATGTCCTTGGTGCGGGACGGGTAGGATTGCGCGCCCTTATAGCCGCGGAAATTCTCGAGCTTCTCGCGGGTCTGGCGGCCGAAGAGATACTGGATGGCGTGGTAGATCGGACTGGCATGGGGCTTGACCGCCACCCGGTCCTCGGGCCGCAGCACCGAGAAGTAGAGCGCCGTCAGGATCGTGGAGAGGGATGCCGAGGAGGCCTGGTGGCCGCCGATCTTCAACCCGTCCTCGCTGGCCCGCAGGTGATTGGCGTTGTGGATCGTCCAGGTGGACAGCCAGAGCACCTTGCGCTCGAGTTCCTTCAGAATGCTCAGGTGCCGTGCATCGGCCATCGTGTCGTCTCCCCGGTTTTGCCGAGATATACGCCCGAAGCTTCAGAGAGGCGAGGCCGAAGCCTCCGGCTCTGGATTGGCATTTCGGAGGAGCCCGCGAAAACGAAAAGCCCGCCAAGCGGCGGGCCTTCGTGATGCTCTCGATCATGAGAGAAACTGGAGCGGGCGAAGGGATTCGAACCCTCGACCCCAACCTTGGCAAGGTTGTGCTCTACCCCTGAGCTACACCCGCACGCTCCGCGATGCGCGAGGCATCGTTGCGAGGCCGTTGATGTGCCCCAAAACGCGACGCATTGCAAGAGGGGCCTTGAGATCTTTTCCGGCAAACCCTTGAGCCTGCTTCATCCGGTCGCTAGAGTATCCGTATTGATCAAGCGGGTTTTGGGGACCAGTTTCGCTGATCTCGCAAGAGCGCATTGGCCAGGATGATGAGCTTGCGCATGATGGCCGTCAGGGCGACCTTGGCCGGCTTGCCCGCCGCGAGCAGGGCCTGGTACTTGGCCTTCAGATCCGGATTGAAGCGGGCCGCCACCAGCGCTGGCATGTACAGCGCCTGACGCAGATGGGCGCGGCCGCCCCGGATCGTGCGGCGACCGCGCGAGGTTCCGCTGTCGCGCGCCACCGGAGCCAAGCCGGCGAGGCTGGCCACCTGGCTCTGATCGAGGCTGCCGAGTTCAGGCATCTCGACGAGCAGGCTCACGGCCGTGGCTTGAGCAATGCCGGGAATGCTCATGAGGATGGCCAGACGCGGGGCGAGATCCGCATCCGCCTGACACAGGCTGAGAAGTTGGGCGTCGACCGCAGCCAAGTGGCGGACTATCTGGCGCAGCCGCTGGTCGAGCTGACGTCGCAACAAGGGAGAGCGGACCACCTTCTGCCGGTTGAGAGCGGCCGTGCGGTCCTTGATCAGCGCCTGCCGCGCCACCACCAGCTCCTTCATGGCATCCAGAGTGGGACTGAGCACGGGCCGGGTGGGAGGCTCGAGCAGGGCTCCAAAACGCGCCAGCAGGGCCGCATCGAGCCGATCGGTTTTGGCGAGCTGTCCCAGGGCTTCCGCGAAGCGGCGGGCGTGGCGGGGATTGATCTTCGCCAGCGGCAGGCCGGCACTGGCAAGACTGCGCTCCAGCCCGCGGTGATAGGCGCCGGTCGGCTCGAAGACCACGCGCTGAATGGCGTACGCGGCCAGCCAAGCGATGAGGGCGCGATGGCCTTTGGCGTCGTTGGGGAAGTGGCGCGTGGCCCCGTCGGGGCAGAGACAGACATCGAGCTGATCTTTGGCAATGTCGATGCCGGCGGTCTGTGGTATAGGATGATCCATCTTTTCCGCGTCCTTGGCTTGTCATGCGGGCCATCACGCCCGGGTATCCGTTCAGGCCACGAGGAAAAGAGAGGGGCGGTCTGACTCTAGCTCGACCCGCTCCGGTCTGCGTCGGAACGACCCGTCCCCTCCCACCGCCAGCGAGCTCGCGACCCGCTGGCGGTGTCCTCATCTTGCTCGATCAGGACGCGAAAATCATAAGACAAGCGTCGGACCCAGAAGTGGTCCCACTGTTGAGGTCGATCCGATGCTCCACCCTTTGAAGGGCGCATCGTGCGGAAAACCGGGGTCCACTTTTCCGCACGATGCGCTAGAAGCGCGGCAGATCTGGAGGATCATCTTGGCCCATCTGTCCCCTCAGGAACTCCTGGAGCGCCTGTCCTCGCTTGGCATCAGGACCGAGACGGTCGAGCACGAGCCGGTCTTCACGGTGGCGGAATCGCAGCACGTCAAGGAGCGGATCCCCGGAGCTCACACCAAGAACCTGTTCGTGAAGGACAAGAAGGGGCGCTTCTTCCTGATTTCCGCCAAGCACGACACGGCTATCGACCTCAAGCGTACCCACGAGGTCCTCGGGGCCTCGGGGCGGCTCTCCTTCGGGTCCGCCGAGCAGTTGCGCGCCCTCCTGGGCGTCGAGCCCGGCTCGGTCACCGCCTTCGCCGTGGTGAACGATACGGAAGGCAAGGTCACGATGGTGCTCGATGCCAACCTGATGGAGCACAGGCGGGTCAATTTTCACCCCCTGGTCAATTCCATGACCACCGGGGTGTCGCGGGAGGATCTGGTGACGTTCCTGAGGGCCACGGGACACGATCCGCTCATCCTGCGCCTGCCGGAGCCGCCGGCGGAATTGCCAGACGACGCTCAAGCTCCCATGTAAGGTTTCGTCCTTCCCAACGCCTCTCACCTTTCGAGGATCGCATGCTGTCCGATACCCCCGTCCCCGGAACCTCCTCCGACGATCTCGTGAAGGACACCACCACGGCGGCCTTCCGCCAGGACGTGCTCGCCGAATCCATGCAGCAGCCTGTCCTGGTGGATTTCTGGGCTCCCTGGTGCGGCCCCTGCAAGCAGCTCACCCCGATCCTCGAGAAGGCCGTGCGCGCGGCCGGCGGCAAGGTGAAGCTCGTGAAGATGAACATCGACGAGCATCCGCAGATCGCCGGCCAACTCGGCGTGCAGTCGATCCCGGCCGTCTTCGCCTTCCAGCGCGGGCAGCCGGTGGACGGCTTCATGGGGGCCCTGCCGGAAAGCCAGGTCAAGAGCTTCATCGAGCGCCTGACCGGTCCCCTTGGTCCGAGCGCGGCGGAGGAAATCCTGGCCGAGGCCGACCGCCTGCACGCGGAGGGCGATATCGGCGGCGCGGCCGAGCTCTATTCCGCCGTTCTCGCCCAGGACCCGGAGAACGTGCCGGCCCTGGCGGCTCTCGTGAAGCTGCACGTGGAGGTCAGCGACCTGGAAGGCGCCAAGCGCTTCCTCGCCATGGCCCCGGCGGCGAAGGCCAACGATCCGGCTCTTGCGGGCGCCCGGGCGGCGATCGAGCTCGCCGAACAGGCGGGTTCCCTGGGCGACCTGGCGGACCTTCAGCGGCGGGTCGAGGCCGATCCCATGGACCATCAGGCCCGCTTCGACCTGGCCGTGGGCCTGAACGCCCGCGGACGGCGGGAAGAAGCTGCCGATCACCTCCTTGAAATCGTCCGCCGCGACCGCAATTGGAACGATGACGGCGCACGCAAGCAGCTCGTCCAGTTCTTCGAGGCCTGGGGTCCGATGGACGCGATGACGCTGGCAGGGCGGCGGAGGCTCTCCTCGCTCCTGTTCTCTTGACGCTGTCCAACGCGGTTTAGGAGATCAGGATGGGAATGAACGCGGTATACCGAGGGCCGGAGGATTGCCCATCGGTCGTTCCCGTCTTTCCGCTTCCCGGCGCCCTCCTCCTGCCCCGCGGCCAGATGCCCCTCAACATCTTCGAGCCACGTTACCTGGCGATGGTCGATGAAGCGCTGAAGACCGACCGGATCATCGGCATGGTGCAGCCCGATGCGGACAACGATCCCCTGACGAACGTGCCGAAACTCTACCGGATCGGCTGCGCCGGCCGCATCACCCAGCTCGCCGAGACCGGCGACGGGCGGTACCTCATCACGCTCATCGGCATCTCGCGCTTCCGCATCGAGGAGGAACTGCCGCCGGTAAGCCCGTTCCGCCGGTGCCGGGTGACGTTCGAGCCCTTCACCGACGACTTCACGGCCCGTGCCGGCGAGAACGACGTGGATCGTGCCGGCGTGGTCAAGGCGCTGCGCGACTTCGTCAACGCGGTGCATGTGAAAGTCGATTGGCGGGGCATCGAGGAGGCTCCCAACGAGGCCCTGGTCAACGCTTTGTGCATGATGAGCCCCTTCGGCGTGCGCGAGAAGCAGGCGCTGCTCGAAGCCCCCAACCTGAAGAGCCGGGCCGAGGTGCTGATCGCGCTCACCGAGATCGAGCTCGCCCGCGGCGGCGTCGGGTCCGACTCGACCCTGCAATAGGCAAGCCCATCTTAGGAATGACCACATGGTTCCCGACACCCCGCAATCCGAGACGCCCCAGCCCGTGGAGGCGACGCGGATCGACCCCAAGCTCCTGGAGCTTCTCGTCTGCCCGCTCACCAAGGAAACGCTCGAATACGACGCCGCCCGGCAGGAGCTGATCAGCCGCCGCGCCAAGCTCGCCTATCCGATCCGCGACGGCATCCCGATCATGCTGCCGGAGGAAGCGCGGCAACTGACGGACTGAGTTGTCCGTCGTCCCGGGCGGCGCAAGCGGATCTCGAAACGGGGCCGGCCTCAAGCGCTCTTCAGCATCGACTCCCGGACACCCGTCGCGCCACGTCCGCCCTGACAATCACACGGGCCGGGCGGCAATCGCGTCCGCCAGCGCCAGCGTCCGTTTCGCCATCTCGGCATGCAACCGTTCGACCATGCGGCCATTCAGGCTGATGGCTCCCTTGCCCGCATTCTCCGGCTCATCGAAGGCCTCGACGATGGTCTTCGCCGTCTCGACCTCGTCGCGGGATGGCGCGAAGATGTCATTGGCGGTGGCGATCTGGTCGGGATGGATCAGCGTCTTGCCGTCGAAGCCGCCGTCGCGGCTCTGCTCGCATTCCGTACGGAAGCCCTCCGGGTCGGACAGGCCGTTGTAGACCCCGTCGAGGATGTCGATGCCGTGCGCCCGGGCGGCTGCGAGCGCCGTCATCAGCCAGGGCAGCATCGCGGCGCGCCCCGGCAGAAGACGCGCGCGGGTATCCTTGGCGAGATCGTTGGTGCCCATGACGATGCAGTCCAGCCGCGTGTCGACGTCGCGAGCCGCGCTCGCGATCGACTCGGCCCGAAGGATGGCGAGCGGCGTCTCGATCATGGCCCAGACCCTGGTGCGCTCCGCGGCACCGAGCTTGCGAAGGCGCAGGCCGACCGCCGCGAGCGTCTCGGCCGTGGAAACCTTCGGCACGAGAATCGCGTCGGGCGCCGCCGCGACGGCGGCCGCGAGATCGGCCTCGCCCCAGGGTGTGTCGAGCGCGTTGATGCGGATCACGAGCTCCCGCCGGCCGTAGCCGCCGGCCTGCACGGCCGCGCAGACCTGCTCGCGCGCCTGTGTCTTCAGATCGGGCGCGACCGCATCCTCGAGGTCGAAGATCACCCCGTCGGCGGCGAGCGTCTTCGCCTTCTCGAGCGCGCGGAGATTCGAACCGGGCATGTACAGCGCGCTGCGGCGCGGGCGAATCGGGGTCATGGCTTTGTCCTCGGGCGTCCGATCGGTTGTAATGCTCCCGAGGGTGTCGGCAAAGGAGAAGCCGGAGCATGTGGGTCGCAGGAGTCGATGGCTGCCGGGCCGGATGGATCGCCGTGCTGATGCGGGCGGACGATCCGAACGCCCATCGCATCATCACGGTCCCGGCCTTCGCCGCCATCGCGGATGCGCCCGAGCGGCCGGCCGTGATCGCCGTCGACATGCCTGTCGGCCTGCCGGAGCGGACCGAAGGCTCGGGCCGCCTGCCGGAGCAGCTGATTCGCCGCCTCCTCGGCGAACGCCAGTCCTCCGTCTTCGCCATCCCGTCGCGCCGTGCCGTGGAAGCGATGGACTACGCCGAGGCCTGCGCGGTCGCCGCCGCCACCTCGACCCCGGCGCGGAAGGTGTCGCGGCAGGGCTTCGCCATCTTCCCGAAGATCCGCGAGATCGACGCGCTGCTGCGGGCCCGTCCCGATCTGGTGTCCCGCGTCTTCGAGGTGCATCCGGAGCTTGCGTTCTGGGCTCTGAACACGGGCCGGGCGCTCCGCGAGCCGAAGAAGGTGAAGAGCACGCCTCATGGGCCCGGCATGGCGCTTCGCCGCGCTCTTCTCCGGCGATCCGGTCTCCTTCCCGAACCCCTCGTCGCCGCCTCCCCTCCCCGCGGAGCGGCCGAGGACGACCTCCTCGACGCGCTTGCGGGGTTGACGGTGGCGCTCGATCTCGCGACAGGTGGGGGACGATCCTTTCCCGACCCGCCCGGCCGTGACGCGCACGGCCTGCCGGTCGCCATCTGGACGCTCCGCAGGCAGCCCCAAGGTTCAACCATGCCCATCTCCCGCGCCGACATCGAAGCGGCCCATGCCCGCATCGCCCCGCATATCCGCCGCACGCCGGTCCTGAACCTGGGGAGGGCTTTCGGCCACGACGGCCCGGTGAGCCTGAAGCTGGAGTTCCTGCAGCATGCGGGCTCGTTCAAGACCCGTGGCGCTTTCAACACCCTGCTGTCGAACGAGGTGCCGGCCGCGGGCGTCGCGGCGGCCTCCGGCGGCAATCATGGGGCGGCGGTCGCCTATGCGGCGAAGCAGCTGGGCGTGAAGGCGCGCATCTTCGTGCCGGAGATCTCGAGCCCCGCCAAGATCGCCGTCATCCGCTCGCACGGAGCCGACGTGGTGATCGGCGGCGCCCGCTATGCGGACGCGCAGGCCGCCTGCGACCTGTTCGTCGAGGAGAGCGGAGCGCTCCGCGTCCACCCCTTCGGGGCGACGAGCACCATCGTCGGCCAGGGCACGGCGGCTCTCGAATGGGAGCAGGATGCTCCAGGCCTCGATACTGTCCTGGTCGCGGTGGGCGGCGGCGGCCTCATCAGCGGCGTGGCGAGATGGTGGGCCGGGCGCGTGAAGGTGGTGGGCGTCGAGCCGGAGGGCTCGCGCGCTCTCCATGCCGCGCTCGCAGCCGGGCAGCCGGTCGACGTGGACGTCGATTCGGTCGCGGCCGATTCCCTGGGCGCCAAGAACACGGGCGACCTCGTCTATTCGATCTGCCGCGGGACGGTCGACCACGTGGCGCTCGTCACGGATCCGGCGATCCGCGATGCGCAGCGGCTGCTCTGGCGCGACTACCGCGTCGCGTCCGAGCCCGGTGGCGCGGCGGCACTGGCCGCGCTGGTCTCGGGGGCCTATAAACCGCGCTCAGGCGAGCGCGTCGGCGTGCTGCTCTGCGGCGCCAATGTCGAGCTCGCCAAGCTTGCCGAAATCACCCATCCGTAATGGAAGGACGCCCATGTTCCCGCAACGTCTGACCGAAGGCTACCGCGCATTCCTCGACGAACGCTTCCCGCGCGAGAAGAACCGCTTCGAGACCCTGGCCGAGAAGGGCCAGGCGCCCGAGGTGATGGTGATCGGCTGCTGCGACAGCCGCGTCTCCCCCGAGGTCATCTTCGATGCGAGCCCGGGCGAATTGTTCGTGGTGCGCAATGTGGCGAACCTGGTGCCGCCCTTCGAGACCGGAGGCGATTACCACGGCACCTCGGCGGCGCTCGAATTCGCCGTGCAGGCCCTGCGCGTGAAGCACATCGTGGTGCTGGGCCATGCCCGCTGCGGCGGCATCCGGGCCTTCGCGGACGAGACCGCCCCCCTGTCGCCGGGCGACTTCATCGGCCGCTGGATGAACCTGATCAAACCCGCGGGCGAGCGCTTGGGGCCTCCCGCCGGCGACATGGACGAGTACCTGCCGCGCCTGGAACTCGCGGCCATCGAGAACAGCCTCAAGAACCTGATGACTTTCCCCTGCGTCCGCATTCTGGTCGAGCGCGGCAAGCTGCAGTTGCATGGCGCCTATTTCGGGGTCGCGACGGGCGTATTGCTGGTGCGCGATCCGGAGACGGGGGATTTCAAACCGGCGGTCGAGGACATGCCCGAGAAAATCTCCATGTTCACCGCCCGCCAGGTCGACGCGCCCTAGGCGCGTCTGCCATCCGGTCGACAGGGATCCGCCTTCCTCAGCGACCGTTCAGCATTGCCGATTGACGCCCTATGGATATGTAATAACATGTCCATAATCTTTAGGGGGCGTCATGCCGACTTCATTCATTTCCACCGCGCAGACTACCGCGGTCCATATTGGTTCGACATTTGAAACGCTTAATGTCACGCAAAGCGGATCAATCACGGTCAACACCGGCAATGCAGCGGTTACCGGAGAGCCGGGATCGGAGGTCGTTGTCGACGGTTCGATCCGCTCAGCGACCAATGCGATTGATTTTTGGGGATTTGGTTGTGCCATCACCGTCGGCAGCACCGGGACCGTCCGCGGTGGCACAAACGGCATATTCCTAGGGGACGATTCCAACGTAGTCGTCAACAACGGACAGATTTCCGGTTCGTTGGGAATTGCCAACGCTGCCGCCATCCTCCTCGACGGTTCCGACAATCATATTTTAAACAACGGACTTCTGTCGGGCTATTATGGCATCAGCGGCACTGTCGACGCGGTCAACGGTAGCCTCGACCATATCGCCAATACCAGCAGGATCGAGGCAGCCGATACCGGGATTTTCCTCCTGGGAGCGGCGAGTCTCGTTCCTTTCGCCGCATCTCCCGATTCTCCCTATGGCGTGTTCAACAGCGGCACGATCGTAGCCGGCGTCATGGGGATCTATGTCGAGTCCTCCGGCAACGTCACCAATAGCGGCCTGATCCAGGCCGGCAGCTCCGGGGTCACCTTTGCGAGCGGCGATTCCTTCCTGAGCAACACCGGCACCATCGTAGCGCAGACTGCAGTTTTCGGCTCCTTCGACCGGGACACTCTGCTCAATCAAGGGACCATCCAGGGCGACATCCTCCTCAACGAGGGTGACGATCTCTATGACGGACTGACCGGAATGGTGACCGACGTCGTGAACCTGGGCAGAGGCAATGACATCGCCTATGGCGGCAGCGGGATCGAAACTCTCGTCGGCGGCGACGGCAAGGACTCGCTGTTCGGCAATGGCGGCGACGACAGCCTCGTTGGCGGCTTCGGGATCGATTATCTCGACGGCGGCGAAGGCGCCGATCTGATGGTCGGCGGCGAGGGCGATGACACCTTCGTGATTGACGATTCCAACGACGTTGCGATGGAAGCATCCGGTGGCTTTGAAGGGATCGATCTCGTCCGCGCGTCGATCTCTTACGCGCTCGGCGCGAACCTCGAAAACCTCTGGCTGACGGGCGACGACGATCTCACCGGCACGGGCAACGCACTGGCCAACAGGATTACCGGCAATGCCGGCAGCAACGTGCTCGACGGCGGCGCAGGCGCGGATGAACTCGCCGGCGGCCAGGGCAATGACGTCTACGTCGTGGACCATCAGAACGACCAGGTGACCGAGGCAGCTGGCGAGGGTATCGACACCGTGCGGGCTTCCGTGTCTCACACGCTCGGCAGGAACGTGGAGAACCTCGTCCTCACCGGAGGCGACGACATCGACGGCGCGGGCAATGAACTGGGGAATTCGCTCACCGGAAACGCCGGCAAAAACCGGCTCGACGGCGGTGCAGGCGCGGATCAACTCGCCGGCGGCGATGGCGACGACACCTACATGGTCGATCACGAGGGCGACCTGGTGGCGGAGCGGGCCGGCGAAGGCGCCGACACGGTGCGGGCCTCAGTGTCCTACGCCCTCGGCGCGCATGTGGAGGACCTCGTCCTCACCGGATTCGGCGACATCAGGGGTACCGGCAACGATCTCGCCAACAGGATCACCGGCAATACCGGCCATAACATCCTCGACGGCGGCGCGGGCGCGGACCGGATGGCCGCCGGGGATGGGAACGACACCTATGTCGTGGACGATGCGAACGACCTCGTCGACGAGACATCGGACCAGGGCCTCGATACGGTGCGCGCATCGGTGTCCTACACCCTGGCCAACGATGTCGAGAACCTCGTCCTCACCGGTGCCGGCGACAACGGAGGCACGGGCAACTACCTCGGCAATGCCATCACGGGCAACGGCGGCGCCAACCGCATCGAAGGCGGCGGCGGCGACGACTGGCTCGACGGGGGCGCCGGCCAAGACATCGCGGTGTTTACGGGCCTCCTGGCGGAGTACACGATCACCCGCAATCCCGACGGCACCCTGACGGTCATCGACACCATGGGCGATGCCCGCGACGGGACCGACACCCTGAAGAACATCGAATTCCTGCAATTCCAGGACGGCACGGTGGCGCTGCCGACCCGGGCGCCCGTCGCGCCGGCTGTGCAGGGATCCGTGACCCCGATCAGCGAGAACGCGGCGCCGTTCACGCCCGTTGCGAACGTGAGGAGCCCCGGTCTCGCAGACGGAGGTGCGGTCTATTCGCTGACCGCCAATCCCGGCGGCAAGTTCATGATCGACCCGACGAGCGGCCTGATCAGCCTCGTGGGCGCGGTCGACTACGAATCGGCGGAGGATGTCGACCTGCAGACCGAGATGGTCGGCTCGCTGGTGCGCAAGTTCTACCTTCTCGCCGTCAAGGCCACCGAGACGCTCACCGGCTGGTCCTCAGGATCGACCCCGGTGAAGGTCTACGTGACCGACGTGAACGAGGCCGCGACGGGCCTGTCCTTCACGGACGGGACGACCAAGGCCGCGATTGGCGAGGACGCGCCCGACGGGACGCTCATCGGAGCTCTGCAGGCCCTCGATCCGGAAGGCGATACGGGCCTCGTCTACGCCTTCGACACCACGGGTGCCAACGGGACGAGCGGCGCCGGCAATGCGGGCGGGCGGTTCAAGATCGAGAACGGCCAGCTGAAGGTGGCGGCGCTCACCGACGTGACCAAGACCGAGACCTACACGATCACCTTGAAGGTCACGGACAGGAACGGCGGTCCCGGATCGGTCTCGGCCTACAAGGATTTCCACATCACGGTGAATGCGGCGGGCGACGGGAACACCGCCCCGACGAACCCGACCTTGCAGGGCACAGTCGCGCTGCTCAGCGAGAATGGCGGGCCGGTCGCGACCGTCGCGACGGTGCAATCGACCGATGACGGTTTCGGCGGGACGACAATCCTCTACGACCTCGTCGGCAATCCCGGCAGCCTGTTCTCCATCGACCCCGACACCGGGGTGATTTCCTTCGCGGGCGGCGCCAATTACGAGGCCGCGAGCAGCGGGCTTCAGACCGAGAATGCCGGCGCGCCTGGCGAGAAGAAATACTTCAACGTGGTGGTGCGGGCCCGTGAGAGCGGCCAGGATGGCAAGGTTTCCGGCAACACGACCGTGAAGATCTACCTCGACGACGTGAACGAGCGGCCGACCGGCGCGACCTATGCGGTCAACGTGGCGACGAAGACCACGCAGCCCGGCACCACCCTGGCGACCCTGCAGGGCGTGATCGATCCGGACACGCGGTCGGATTTCCGCACCTACTCCTATGCGCTCGTGAATGCCGACGGCAGCGCCTATGCGGGCAGCGAGTTCTCGATCGACGCCGACGGCAACGTGAAGGTCGGCACGGGCGGGCTGCGCGACGTGGCCGGTTCGACCGTCGTCCCGGTTTATGTCAAGATCACCGATCAGAAGGATGCGTCCCTGTCCGTGATCCAGCAGGTCGACCTGACGATCGGATCGGTCAACCACGCCCCGACCGACGTCACCCTGACGAACAAGACGATCCGGGAGTTGTCGTCCGCGGGCGATTTCGTCGGCAGCCTCGGCGCGGCCGACCCGGATGCGGGCGACACGTTCACCTACGAGCTCGTGGATACCGCCGGCGGCCGTTTCAAGATCGTCAACGGCCACGATCTCGTGGTGGACAACGGCTTCCGGCTCGATTTCGAGCAGGCGCCCGCCCACACGATCAAGGTGCGCGTGACGGACAAGGCCGGGGCGTCCTCTGTCAAGGACCTCACCATCGTCGTCATCGACTGGAATCCCGAAACCACGCCCGGCTCCGCCGCCGATGACGTGTTCTACGGCGGTGCGCTCGCGGACTCACTCTCGGGCAGCCTCGGCAACGACCGGCTGGTCGGCGGAGCGGGTGCCGACATCCTCAAGGGCGATGGCGGCAATGACATCCTCTCGGGAGGCGCCGGCAAGGACAAGCTCTACGGCAGCACCAGCGCGACCAAGGGCCTCAAGGATGCCGACGTCTTCCTCTTCGACACCGACCTGAAGAACAACAGAGCCGAAGCGAACAGGCACAAGGACATCGTCTACGGCTTCGAGCACAAGAAGGATGCCATCTGGCTCGACGGCGACGTCTTCAGGCCGAAGGCGTTCATGAGTCTGGACAAGAAGGGCGGCGACGTGAAGGCCCAGAAGATCGGCAAGGCCTATGTGGCCCTCGGCAGTGCGAAGGACGCAAACGACTACATCATCATCAAGAAGATCGGAGCCAAGAAGGCGCAGATCCTCTTCGACCCGGATGGCAGCGGCCGCAAGGCCGCCGTCGAGATCGCGACGATCAATTACGAGCCCAATGCGAAGAAGATGGGCGGAGCGCTCGACCACACCGACTTCTTCATCATCTGATCGCGGGCTCTTCACGATGGAAGAGCCTCCGCCAGGCCTGCCGGATGGGACGGGAGGCCGCCGTCGGGAGGGCTGCCGGCGTGACAAGAGCCGCTGTCGCATCCGACAGCGGCTCTTTGCGTTCATGCATGAGGCCGCGACGCGGCGCGTCCGGCCTCCAGGGGCTCAGGCCGCCTGCTTCTTGGGCTTCAGCAGGCCGCGATTGGCCATGGCCTCGGCGATCTGCACGGCGTTCAGGGCCGCGCCCTTGCGCAGGTTGTCGGACACGCACCAGAAGGACAGGCCGTTCTCGACGGTGATGTCCTCGCGGATCCGCGAGATGTAGGTGGCGTCCTCGCCGGCCGCCTCGTGGGGCGTGATGTAGCCGCCGGGCTCGCGCTTATCGACCACCATGATGCCGGGGGCGGCCCGCAGGATGTCGCGCGCCTCGTCGGCCGTGATCGGCTTCTCGAATTCGACGTTCACCGCCTCCGAGTGGCTGATGAAGACCGGCACGCGCACGCAGGTGGCCGTGAGCTTGATCTTCGGGTCGAGAATCTTCTTGGTCTCGGCCGTCATCTTCCACTCTTCCTTCGTGTACCCGTCCTCCATGAACACGTCGATGTGCGGGATCAGGTTGAAGGCGATGCGCTTGGGAAACTTCTTCTCCTGCACGTCCTGGAGCGAGTAGAGCGCCTTGGTCTGACGGTCGAGCTCGTCCATGCCGTCCTTGCCGGCACCGGAGACCGACTGATAGGTGGCCACCACCACGCGCGTGATGGTGGCGGCGTCATGGAGCGGCTTGAGGGCCACGACGAGCTGGGCCGTGGAGCAGTTCGGGTTGGCGATGATGCCCTTCTTCATGTCGCGCAACGCCTCGGCATTCACCTCGGGCACCACGAGCGGCACGTCGGCGTCGTAGCGCCAGGCGGATGAATTGTCGATCACGACCGCGCCTTGGGCTGCGATCTTCGGCGACCACTCCTTGGAGACCTCGCCGCCCGCCGACATGAGGCAGATATCGACATCGGAGAAATCATAGGTGTCGAGAGCCTTCGTCTTGAGCGTCTTGTCGCCGTAGGAGACTTCCGACCCCTGGCTGCGGCGGGAGGCCAGCGCCACCACCTCATCGGCCGGAAAGGCCCGTTCGGCGAGGATGCTCAGCATCTCGCGGCCCACATTGCCGGTCGCACCGACGACGGCGATCTTGAAACCCATATGACTTCTCCTGTTGCGGCTCTCCCCGGAAAACTTGAAAACCCTGCTCGGGTGCTGCCTCTCGCCCCGTGGGAGAGAGGACCGGGGACGACGAGGCTTATTCGGCTGTTTTCACAGCCGTCGTGGCGGTTTTCGTTTTGCTCGTCGTCTGAGTGAGCAGCGCCATTGCCATCGTCCATCCAAAAGCCTGAAGGCGGCTTTGGTGCCGCCAGAAACACACCAAAGTCGCGCTTCCGTCAAGCATTTCCTTGGGCTCAGTGCGTTCAGTCGCCCGTCAGCACATCGGTCGAGAGGTTGAACCGGTAGAAGACCTTGTCCATCCGCTCGGCTCCGAGGCGCTCGTAGAACGCCTGCGCGCCCGTGTTGGTGCCATCCGTGGTGAGGTCGATTCGGGTGAGACCCTGCGCCCGGGCATGATCCGCCAGCCAGCGCATCAGCAGGGCCCCGACCGCATGGCCACGCGCAGGTTCGGCGACGAAGAGCTCCTTGACGAAGAGAAGGCCGGTGAGCCTGAAGCCGGGCCGCAGGATGGCGAAGCAGGCAAGGCCCACGGCCTGCCCGTCCCGGACCGCGAGGGCATAGCGCGTGCCCTCCGCCTCCCGCATGGAGCGTTCGACCATCGCAAGGGTCGGCTCGAGGGGCCGGGCCACTTCCGGGCCGCCGTAATGCAGGTCGAGCGCCCGGACCAGGGCCGCGACCTCGGCGGCATCCTCCAGGGTGGCGAGGCGGACGACGGTCTGGGGCATGGTGGGGCTCGGGGTGTTAAGCTTTGATTGACCATGCTTAGCAAAACCTTTCGAACCCTGGCCAGTGTCACGGTAGAACATGGGGATGACGGGATCAGCAGGGTTGATGGGTTCAAAGGATGCCGCGGGCGGTTTATGCCGAATGGGACGAGGATGACGTCGCCGACTGGGTCGACGAACGCCCCTCCCGTCGACTCCGCCGGAAGTCCCTGCCCTGGCTGCGCATGGTCCTGATCTCGACCTGCACCATCGCGGGCCTCGTCTATGTCGCGCTGGAACAGGAGCAGAATGTCACGCCGGCCGAGCGGCGGAAGGCGGTTCCGTCCTCGGTGCTGGTCGCCCCGGCACCGGCCTGGAAGCCCCTGCCCGCCTCCCCGTCCGTCTATGCCCTGGCTGGCGTCTCAGGTCCCGTCGTGTCCGAAGCGCGCGAGCATGCGGATGGAGCGCGGGAAGACACCCTGACCGTTGGGCGCTTCGGCGATTTCCGGTATGCGCAGTTGGCTCTCGTCCAGGGATCGGCCGAATCTCCGGGAAGTTTCTACATCGACACGGTTCGGCGGGCGGCCCGCTCGGGCCTTGCGGTCGCGCATCTGGGCCAGAGCCGCATGGTCGCAACCAAATTCGGCTCCATGGAAGCCGCTCCCATGACCCTGGCGAACAAGGGCGAGCAGAGCTGCCTGGCCTTCCGGTTTTCCGATCCGGCGGCCATGTTCGGCTTCCAGGGCTGGCTGTGCGGCTCCACGGCTCCCGACGATGGGCCGCTCGCCTGCTTCATCGACGGCATCGCCCTGACCGGCAGCAGCAATCCGTCCCTGAAGGCCGTCTTCGCCCAGGCCGAGCGTGGCCGAGCCGATTCGTGCGGGCCTGGGGCTCGCACCGCCCCGGGAGCCGTCAGGCCTCCGGCCCGACCATGATCGCCACCCGGTGCATGACGTTGCAGCCGTAGCCGTTGGGATTCCATCCAGCAGCCCGGAAGGGCTGGCTACGACCCCTCGAGTCCGTCGCCCGCGCGAAGATCTCGTAATAGCCGTCGCCCGGCAGCGTCAGCGTGGCTTGCCAGCGCACCCAGTCGTAGCGGTTGCGCGGGGGCGTCATGGCGGCCTCGGTCCAGGTCGCACCGCCGTCGAGGGTGACTTCGACCCGCGCCACCTCGTCGTCGCCCGCCCAGGCGGCGCCCCGGACCGCGATGGAGCGCGTGCCCTCGGGATAGCGGCGGCCGTCGGCGGGCGCCGTGACGATGCTGCGCACGGGCATCGATTCGAGGATCCGGGTCTGCACCCCCGTGCCGTCCGAACCGGGCGTCAGGGGCCGGACCGGCAGGCGGTAGGACAGGCCGGTCATGCCCGGACCGTCGTGTTCCCGGTCGCGGATCCACACCCGCGTGAGCCATTTCTGGCTCAGCGAGCCGGGCCAGCCCGGCACGACAAGGCGCAAGGGACCACCATGGATGAAAGGGAGCGGCTCGCCGTTCATGGCCCAGACGAGCAGGGTGTGCTCCTCCAGGGCCTTGGCGAGCGGCACGCCACGGGACATGGCCTGCCGCTCACGGCTGCCGTGCTTGTCTGGATCGGCGCCGAAATGACCCGTGAAGCATGCCGTGTCCTTGAGGCCTGCCGCGTGCAGGACGTCGCCGAGCGAGACACCGGTCCATTCCGCGCAGCCGACACCGCCATGGGTCCAGGGGTTTCCCTCCGCGGCGGGCTCGAAGAAGGACCGGCCGTTGCCGCCGCATTCGAGCACCATGCGGAACGTCTTGTGCGGGAAGCGGCTCTTCAGCTCCGCGACCGTCAGGCGGAGCGGGCGCTCGACCTCCCCGTCGACGACGACGCTCCAGGCCTCGGGGTCGGCCGTCGGACCGGGCAGCAATCCGTTGTTACGGATGAAGAAGCGCGCGACCGGCGTCGTCTCGTCGTCGAGAAGCTCTTCGGGCGTTTCGGCCACCAGCGGGGTGTCGCTCAGCAGGCTCAAGCCCTCCTTGCCTGAGAGATCGAAACCCGCCTTCCTATCCTGCATCGGCTGCTGTCCTTCTCACCTTGTGTGAAATGTCACGCTTCGTCGGAACCATTTTTAGGGGGGCGGCCTTGTTTCGATATCATCGCACGCGATGATCGCGCACAGCACAAGGCACTGAGCGCCGTTCTTGGAGGATTACCCATGCGCCGCTTCGCATTGTTGGGTTTGATATCATTGGCTGCGCTTACGTCCGTCTCAGTGATGGCGGAAGCGCAGACCAGAAACCGTCCTCTCGTTCTCCGGGTTCAACCGCGCAGCTTCCTTGATCCGGGACCGGTCGTCCCGGTCGGCTCGATCAATCCGGGCTATACCGGCTATGGGCAGGCGCAGTCCTATCTGCTGAGTCCGCCCTATGCGCCGAACGGAGAGCGGTTCGGCGTCGGGATACTGCCCGATCCGATCACCAACGGGCCCTTTGTCGGCTCCCGCAATCCGTTCCCCATGTTCGGCGGCCCGGACGTCGAGGCGACGGGCTCGATCCGCTGAATTCTCCGCCGAGACGGAAGGCCCCGGGCGTGGCCCGGGGCTTTTGCCGTCACGACTGGGCTTCGAGCTCCTTGACGATCGCATCGCCCACATCCTGCGTGCCCACCGCGTTGGCGCCGGGAGCCGCGATGTCCTTCGTGCGGGTGCCGGAGGCGAGCACGTTGGCGATCGCCCGGTCCAGGCGATCCGCCTCGTCGAGGAGGCCGAAGGAATAGCGCAGGGCCATGCCGAAGGAGCCGATCATGGCGATCGGATTGGCCAGTCCCTTGCCGGCGATGTCCGGGGCGGAGCCGTGCACGGGCTCGTAGAGCGCCTTGCGCTGGCCGGTCACCGGATCCTCGGCCCCCAGGGAGGCGGAGGGCAGCATGCCGAGCGAACCGGTGAGCATCGCGGCGATGTCCGACAGGATATCGCCGAACAGGTTGTCGGTGACGATCACGTCGAACTGCTTGGGCCAGCGGACGAGCTGCATGGCGCAGTTGTCGGCGAGCACATGCTCCAACTCGACGTCGGAGAACTCGGCCTTGTGGATGCGGGTGACGACCTGGCGCCAGAACACGCCGGTCTTCATCACGTTCATCTTCTCGGCCGACGAAACCTTGTTGCGGCGCTTCCTGGCGAGATCGAACGCGACGCGCGCGATGCGCTCCACCTCGTGGGTATGATAGAGCTGCGTGTCGACGGCGCGCTGGGAGCCGTCCTCGAGGGTCACGATCTCCTTCGGCTCGCCGAAATAGACGCCGCCGGTGAGCTCGCGCACGATCATGATGTCGAGGCCTTCCACCACCTCGCGCTTGAGCGAGGAGGCATCGGCCAGCGCCGGATAGCAGATCGCCGGGCGAAGGTTGGCGAAGAGGCCGAGGTCCTTGCGCAGGCGCAGCAGGCCCGCCTCGGGGCGCACCGTGTAGGGCACGCTGTCCCATTTCGGGCCGCCCACCGCGCCGAAGAGCACCGCGTCGGCCTCCTGCGCACGGTTCATGGCGGCATCCGAGATCGCCGCCCCATGGGCATCGTAGGCCGAGCCGCCGACGAGATCGGTCTCGGTCTCGAAGCCCAGCCCCCGCTTGCGGAACCAGCCCACAATCTTCTCGACCTCGCGCATGACCTCCGGGCCGATGCCGTCGCCAGGGAGAAGGAGGAGCTTGTGCGTTGCCATGGGAAGACCCCTGTTCTGTCGTGATCAAATGCAGGGCCCTTAAAGAGCCGAATGCGCGGCTTGGCAAGCTCTCGTCGTGTTGGCCGTTAGGCGGAGGCGGCTCCCCCGTCCTCGGCCCGTCGGTCTTTCGGGGTCCTGACGACGGTGACCGAACAGGGGGCCTCCGCGACGACGCGGGACGAGACGCTCCCCAGGTAGCGGCGCAGGGCGGATGAGGCCCGGGCGCCGACCACGATATGGTCGACGTTGTTGTGCCGCGCGTAATCCACGAGGGCGGCGGCCGGATCGGGCGCTTCCAGCACGCTGTAGGTGATCCGATCCGACGGGATCTGGAGCGAGCCGCCCCAGTGCCGGAGCTGCACCAGGCGCTGGACGTGGAGGCTCCTCCCCTCCTCGTCCTCCAGGATGTCGACGGCGATGCGCGAGGTCTTCAGGACGTTGACGCAGGCAATGCGCGCCTCGCCCTCGATGGACAGGATGCCGCCGATCATCATGCGCTGGGCTTCGGCGAGATCCTCGCTGCCCGGTGACAGATCGATGGCCACCAGCACGATGGGGGCCCGGGACAGCTGCCCGGCGATGTTCGGTGCCTCGAGCGGCTGCGCCCGGCGGGCCTTGAGCCAGCGCCGGAACGTCTTCACGCCGCTGTCGCGTTCGAGCCGTCCGGCCCGTTCGGTGAGCCGCACCTGGTCCGGGTTCTCGAGATCGAGGGCGAGCTGAGCGGCCGTGGCGTAGCGCTCGTCCGGGTCGACCTCCAGGCAGCGCAGGATGATCTCCTGCAGCCACGGTGGACATTCCGGGTTGAGCGCCCGCGGCGGCACCGGATCGCGCCAGAGGCGGCGGCGGATCTGGCCGCCGCGCGGATTGCCGAAAGGACGTTCCCCGGTGGCGAAGAAATACAGCATCACGCCGAGCGCGAAGAGATCGCTGCGGGGATCGGCCCGATCCTGCAGCACCTGTTCCGGCGCCATGTAGGGCGTGGTGCCGAACGGCTCGCGAAATTCCTCGGCCAGAAGGTCGGGCAGGCGTTCGTGCCGGGCGAAACCGTAATCAATGAGAACGGCCTCGCCGGTCTCGCGGATCATCACGTTGCTCGGCTTGATGTCGAGATGGATCACGTGCTGGAGATGCAGGTCGTGCAGGGCGCGCGCCACCGTCGCGCCGATCGCGACGACCTCGGGCCAGGGCAGCGGAACCTGGTCGAGCCGCGCCTTCAGCGACTGTCCGGGAATCCGCTCCATGACGATGTAGGGCATGGGATCGAGCGGACCCGTGGCGACAAAGCGCGGCACATGCGGGCCGGCGAGGCGCGGCATGATCATCTGCTCGGTCTCGAAGCACACGATGGGCAGCGGGTCGTCGCTGTCGATCAGCATCGGAACCTTCATGATCAGCGGCGTCGAATCGTCTTCCCGGGTGACGGCCCAGAGCTGCGCCATGCCGCCGGTGCCCAGATTTTCCTGGAGGGTGAAACCGTCGATCACCTGGCCGCGATGCAGGCGCCAGCGCATCCGTCAGCGACCCTGTTCGAGACGCAGCGCCAGCTTCTCCGGCAGGCCGGCCTCGCGCACCTTCCGGGCGGCTGTGGCCGTGTCGTAGGGCACGCGCAGGTAGCGCAGGGTCTGCCGCGCGGTATCGAAGACCGCGTAATTCGCCGCCGCCACCCCGTCCCGCGGCTGCCCGACGGCGCCGATGACCGCCAGCCAGGTGCGAGTCGGCAGGAGCGGGATGTCGTTGTTGGCCACGGGCGTGAAGGTGCCGACCTTGGCGGTCGTGCTCATGTGATAGAGCATCGGCACATGCACATGCCCGCAGAAGGTGATGTGGGCATCGACCCGGCTGAAATGCCGGATCGCCTCCATGGGCCCGGCCATGTAGTCCCAGGTGCGAGGCGCGTAGCCGTTGGCGTGGACATAGAGGACGCTGCCCTCCTCGTGGGTGAGGGGAAGGTCCGCCAGGAAGCGCCGCTGCTCCATGCCGAGCTGGTTGCGGGTCCAGCGGATCGCCTCCTGGGCAACGCTGTTCATGTCTTCGTCGGAGCCGTCGATGGCCGCGTCGTGATTGCCCAGGAGCGCCACGGCGCCCTGGTCCACGAGGCTGCGGACCGTATCGACCACCCAGGCCGGATCGGCCCCGTAGCCCACGTAATCGCCGAGAAAGATCAGGCGGTCGACACGGAGCAGGCGTGCATGGGCGAGACAGGCCGACAGGGCCTCGCGGTTGCCGTGGATATCCGTGAGAAGGGCGATGAGCATGGAGTCAGTACAACTCCAAACCCAGCGCCACTGCAACTAGCTGATGATGGCCATTGGGGTGAGCAAGCCTACCCCCGGAGCGCTTGCAGCACCTTGCCGCCGGGCCGGCCGCGCGGCTCGAGGCCGATGCGGCGCTCCACGTCCTTGATGGCCTCGCGGGTCTTGGCGCCGATCTTGCCGTCCGGCTCGCCCACGTCGTAGCCGCGGGCGGTCAGGAGCTGCTGCAGCTCGCGGCGCTGGGCGCGCGAGAGCGGCGGATCGTCGGTCGGCCAGGCGGTCTGGATGCCGGGCTGGCCCTTGAGGCGGTCGCCGAGCAGCGCGATGGCGAGCCCGTAGGATTCCGCCGCGTTGTAGGAATAGACCGCATCGAAATTCTTGGTGACCAGGAAGGCCGGGCCGTTGATGCCCGCCGGGATGATGATGCCGGCCGCGTAACTGCCCGAGAGCGGACGTCCGTCGACGCGCCGCACCCCCATGGCCGCCCAGGTGGCGAGCGGCTTCTTGTTCTTGCGCCCGGCGAGGTTCGCGTTGAAGCCTTCCGGCAGGCGCACCTCGTAGCCCCAGGGCAGGCCGTTCACCCAGCCGGCCTTCTTGAGGAAGTTGGCCGTCGAATGCACCGCGTCCGGCACGGAGGTCATGATGTCCCGGTGCCCGTCCCCGTCGCCGTCGACGGCGAGGCGCTGAAAGGTCGACGGCATGAACTGGGTGTGGCCGAAGGCCCCGGCCCAAGAGCCGCGCAGGTTCGCCGGGTTGATGTCCCCGTCCTGGACGATCTTCAGGGTCGCCATCAGTTCGCCCTTGAAATACTCGTTCCGGCGCGGCGCGTAGCAGACCAGGGTCGTCAGCGACTGGATCAGCGGCCTTCCGCCGATATCCTTGCCGAAATTGGATTCCACGCCCCAGACGCCCGCGATGGCATGGCGATCCACTCCGAAACGCGCCTCGGCCGCAGCCAGCGCCTGCCCCCATTGGCGCATGGCGGTGCGGCCGTCCTGCACCCGCTCCTCGTCGACGAGCGCCGAGAGATAGTCCCAGATCGGCGTCTTGAACTCGGGCTGGTTGCTCATGAGGTCGAGGATCGTCAGATCCGGCGCGACACCGCGGGTCGCGGCGTCGAACGCCTGGCCCGAAATGCCCTTGGCGGCCGCCTGGCCGCGGAGCGATGCGAGGCAGGAGCCGAAATCCGCCTGGGCGACGGCCGGTGTCGCAGCGGCAAAGCCGGCGAGAGCGAAGAGAGCGGGGGCGATAAGGTTCTTCATGCTCGCGAACTTGCAGGCAATTTGGTTAATCTTATGGAAACGGGGCCTTAAACCGAGGCCACACGAAAGCGTGAGGGGAGCGATGGGCGACCAGCAGGACGACACCCGGCTCATGGCACGACGGTCCTATTCCACGTTCGCGGACCGCTACTCCGCCCTCGCGCCGATGAAGCCGCATAACGGCCTCTACGAGCGCCCTGCGACGTTGAACCTGCTGGGAGACGTGGAGGGGCTGCGCGTGCTCGATGCAGCCTGCGGGCCTGGGATCAACAGCGAGATCCTGGCTCGGCGGGGAGCAACGATCCACGGCTTCGACATCACGCCGGAGATGATCGATCTGGCCCGGCAGCGCTGCGATGGACTGCCGGCGGAGTTCAGGGTCGCCGACCTGACGGAGCCGCTCGGCTGGCTCGGGGGATCATCCTTCGACAAGATCCTCTGCGCCCTGGCCCTCGATTATGTGGAGGACCTGACGCCGGTTCTGCGGGAACTCAGACGGGCCTGCCGCCCGGGAGGCACCCTGGCCTTCTCCATGGCTCACCCGATGGCCGACTGGATGCATCCCGAGATCCGCCAGGAGAGCATCTATTACGAACGGTCCCGGTTCGGGATGCATTGGACGGGCTTCGGCGAGCCCCGCCCCTATGTCGAAGCGTATCGGCGTCCCTTGGCCGACATCATGAACGGGCTGGTGGAGGCGGGCTGGGTTTTCGACCGGCTCGTCGAACCCAAGCCCCTGCCGGAGATGAAGGAGGTGTCGGAGCGCCTCTACGAGCAGTTGTCGCGCGCCCCGGCCTTCATCTGCGTGAGGGCGCGCTGCTGAACCCGACTTAAGCCCAGGCGCGCTCGGCGAGCTTCTCTTCGAAGCTGTCGATGGCCGCGCCCTTTTCCATGGTCAGGCCGATGCCGTCGAGGCCGTTGAGCAGGCAGTGCTTCTTGAACGGGTCGATGTCGAAAGTGACCGAACCGCCGTCCGGCCCGCGGATCTCCTGTTTCTCCAAATCGACGGTCAGGGTAGCGTTGGCGCCGCGCTCCGCGTCGTCGAAGAGCTTTTCCAGGTCCTCCGGCGAGACCTTGATCGGCAGGATGCCGTTCTGGAAGCAGTTGTTGTAGAAGATGTCGGCGAAGCTGGTGGAGATCACGCAGCGGATGCCGAAGTCGAGCAGCGCCCAGGGGGCGTGCTCGCGGGAGGAGCCGCAGCCGAAGTTATCGCCCGCCACCAGAATCTGGGCATTGCGATAGGCCGGCTGGTTGAGGACGAAGTCCGGGTTCTCGGAGCCGTCCTCGCGGTAGCGCATCTCGGAGAAGAGGCCCGTGCCGAGCCCCGTGCGCTTGATCGTCTTCAGGTACTGCTTGGGGATGATCATATCGGTGTCGATATTGATGATCCGCAGCGGCGCCGCGACGCTTTCCAGCACGGTGAACTTGTCCATGGTCCTCACATCCCTTCAGGCGGCCATGCAGCCGCTGTCAGGTGCCTCATATCAAAGGCTTTCAGGAACGGCTAGGCCAACGATCGTCGCGGCGGGCGGAAACCTCCTCAGCGCCAGAGGTTCGTCCGGGCCAGGTCATAGACCTCGTCGGCGCGGCCGTTCAGCACCGCCTTCACCATGTAGAGGGTGAAGCCCTTCGCCATGTCGAGGGTGACCGAGGGCGGCATGGCGAGCTCCGTCCGGTTCACCACCGCGTCGACCAGGACCGGCCCGTCATGGGCCAGGGCGGCGGCGATCCCCTCGTCCACCTCGGCCGGATCCTCGAGCCTGATGCCGCGGATGCCGACGGCCTCAGCCATGGCGGCGAAATTCGGGTTCCGGAGCTCCGTGCCGAAATCGAGGAAGCCGGTGGATTTCTGCTCGAGTTCGACGAAGCCCAGCGTGCCGTTGTTGAACACCACGACCTTCACGGGAAGGCGCTGCTGCGTCAGGGTGAGGAGATCCCCCATCAGCATGGAGAAGCCGCCATCGCCCGACAGGGAGATCACCTGCCGGCCCGGAAAAGCCGCCTGGGCGCCGATGCCCTGGGCCATCGCGTTGGCCATCGAGCCGTGCCAGAACGACCCGACGAGGCGCCGCCGTCCGTTCATGGCGAGATAGCGGGCCGCCCAGACGACGGGAAGGCCCACGTCGCAGCTGAACACGGCATCGTCCGCCGCCTGGTCGCTGATCGCCTTGGCGACCTGCTGCGGATGGATCGGCCGCCGGCCCGGGGTTCCGGCCGCGAGTTCGTCGAGCGCCTGGCGCGCTTTCGCGTAATGCTCGCGCGCCCGGGCGAGATGCGTGGCGTCGGTCTTCCGATCGAGCCGGGGCAGCAGGGCCGTCAGGGTGGCGCGGACATCGCCGACCACGCCCACATCAACCGCGGCGCGGCGGCCGATATTCTCGCCCCGCAGGTCCACCTGCGCGATGCGGACCCCCGCATCCTCCGGGTAGAACTGACGATAGGGAAAGTCGGTGCCGAGCATCAGCAGGACGTTGCAGTCGCGCATGGCGTAGTAGCCGGACGAGAAGCCGATCAGCCCAGTCATGCCGACATCGTAGGGGTTGTCCCACTCCACATGCTCCTTGCCGCGCATGGCGTGCACCATGGGGGCCTGCAGGCGCTCGCCCAGAGCCAGCAATGCGTCATGCGCGCCCGCACATCCCGCCCCGCACAGGATCGTGATGCGGTTGCCGCCGTTGAGGAGCTCGGCGAGGCGATCGAGATCGTCCGGCGCCGGGGTGACGACAGGCGCCTGCGGCAGCAGTCCGGCAGGCTTGGCCGGAGGCGCCGCGGCGGCCGGCTGCAGGGCGACGTCGCCGGGGATCACCAGCACCGACGCGCCGCGCTTCACCGTCGCCTCCCGGATGGCGATCTCGAGCATGCGAGGCATCTGGTGGGCGCTCGAGACCAGCTCGCAGTAATGGCTGCATTCCCGGAACAGGGTCTCCGGGCGGGTCTCCTGAAAGTAGCCGCTGCCGATCTCGGGCGAGGGAACATGGGCCGCGATGGCCAGCACCGGCACGCGCGAGCGGTGGCAGTCGAACAGCCCGTTGATGAGATGGAGATTGCCCGGCCCGCAGCTCCCGGCGCAGACTGCAAGCGCGCCCGTCAGATGCGCCTCGGCGCCGGCCGCGAAGGCCGCGACCTCCTCGTGCCGGACGTGGATCCACTCCATGTCGTCCCGGCGGCGGATCGCGTCCGTCAGACCGTTGAGGCTGTCGCCGACGATGCCGTACACGCGTCTGACACCCGCAGCCGCCAGGATCTCGACGAATTGTTCGGCCACCGTCTTTGCCATGAGGCCTCTCCTGGTTGGGGACGGCCCGCATCCGAGAGGGCGAGCCAGCTTGTCCTCGGGTAGGGCTTAATCTGGCGTAGCGTCCAGCCGTTGCCAGCCTGCAAGGCTCACCCCGCCGCCGCTTCGATGGCCTCCATGTCCTCGTCGGAGAGGCCGACATGGTGGCCGATCTCGTGGACCAGCACATGGGTGACGATGTGCCCGAGGCTCTCCTCGTGCTCGGCCCAATAATCGAGGATCGGCCGTCGATACAGCCAGACCATGTTGGGGAACTGGCCGGTCTGCATCTGGCCGCCCCCCTGCGCGAGGCCGATGCCGCGGAAGAGGCCGAGGAGATCGAAGGGCGTCTCGCAACCCATCTCGGTCATCGTCTCGTCGTCGGGGAAATCCTCGACCCGGATCACCACGCCCTCGCAGAGCCGCCGGAACGCCTCCGGCAGGCGCGCATAGGCGTCCTGCGCCAGGGCTTCGAGATCGTCGAGGCTGGGGGCTTGGAGATTGGCCAGGGCCGTCATGGGTCAGAGGATCCTCAGCTGGACCAGGAGCCAGATGGCCAGAATGACGACACCCACGAGCGACAGGGCGCGGCCGATGCGCCGGCCCCAGAGCTCGACCGGGTCGGTGCCGCCGTCCTCGGCCGAGCCGACCGCATCCTTCGCGCCGAAATGGTCGCCCGCCCGGCGGCCCATGCGGGCGAGCGCCGACGCGCCGAGGGTGTCCGAATCCCGCTGGACGCGCTCCAGCGCCTCGCGCGCCGCGTCGGCGTCGCGGGCTTCCCGGTCCCGATCGGTCATGAAACCCTCCTCGCAGCCTTTACCGTTGCTTTACCATGGCGACTCAATGGCGACTTCGCAACGGAACGCCTGGCCCGCTTGGCCGTTAACAGGCCCGGAACAACACAAGCTCACGAGGCAACAATGCGTAAAGTGTTTGGTATCCTGGCTGCGGCCGGGCTGGTGGTTCTCGGCGCCGGTGCGGCATCGGCCCAGGGCGTCGACGTGCGGATCGGTCCGTCGGGCGTCCGGGTCGCGCAGGAGCGGCATTACGGCCATCATTACCGCGATCGGGTCGTCGAGCGCCGCGTGGTGCGTCCGGCCCGGACCCGCACCGTATGCCGCACGGTGATGGAAGAGCGCGTCCGCCCGAGCGGCGTGGTCGTCCGCCGTCCGGTCGAGCGGTGCCGCCAGGTGGTGGCCGGCGGTCGCCGGGTCTATGTGGACTAAGCCCACAGGCCCTTAGCATGAAAAAAGGCCGCGGCTTGCAGGAGCCGCGGCCTTTTTTCATGCGTCTGAGGCTGCCAATCAGCCGAAGGTTCGGATATCCACGAACCGGCCCGCGATCGCCGCCGCCGCCGCCATGGCGGGCGACACGAGGTGGGTGCGGCCCTTGAAGCCCTGGCGGCCCTCGAAGTTGCGGTTCGACGTGGAGGCGCAGCGCTCATGGGGCGCGAGGCGGTCGGCGTTCATGGCCAGGCACATGGAGCAGCCGGGCTCGCGCCAGTCGAAGCCGGCCTCCCTGAAGATCTTGTCGAGACCTTCGGCCTCCGCCTGCATCTTCACGATGCCGGAGCCGGGCACGATCATGGCGCTGACGCTCTCGGCCACGCGCCGGCCCTCGACCACCTTGGCCACTTCGCGCAGATCCTCGATGCGGCCGTTGGTGCAGGAGCCGATGAAGACCCGGTCGAGGGCGATGTCGGTGATCTTCGTTCCCGGCGTCAGGCCCATGTACTCAAGCGCCCGCCACTTGGAGCGGCGCTTGTTCTCGTCCTGGATATCGTCCGGGTTCGGCACGACGCCGGCGATCGACACCACGTCCTCCGGGCTCGTGCCCCAGGTGACGATGGGCGGCAGGTTCGCCGCGTCGAGACGGATCTCGGTGTCGAAGAACGCGCCCTCGTCGGTGCGCAGGGAATCCCAGTACCGCACGGCCGCGTCCCAGGCCTCGCCCTTGGGGGCCTTGGGGCGGTCCTTCAGGTAGGCATAGGTCTTCTCGTCGGGCGCCACCATGCCGGCCCGGGCCCCGCCCTCGATCGACATGTTGCAGATCGTCATGCGGCCTTCCATCGACAGGGACCGGATGGCCTCGCCGGCATATTCGATCACGTGGCCGGTGCCGCCGGCGGTGCCGATCTCGCCGATGATGGCCAGGATGATGTCCTTCGCGGTGACGCCTGCGGGCAGCTGCCCGTCCACGGTCACGCGCATGTTCTTGGCCTTCTTCTGGATCAGCGTCTGGGTGGCGAGCACGTGCTCGACCTCCGAGGTGCCGATGCCGTGGGCGAGCGACCCGAAGGCCCCGTGGGTGGAGGTGTGGCTGTCGCCGCACACGATGGTCATGCCGGGCAGGGTGAAGCCCTGTTCCGGGCCCACCACGTGGACGATGCCCTGACGGGTGTCGAGCTCGTTGTAGTACTCGACGCCGAAATCCTTGGCGTTCTGGGCCAGCGCCGCCACCTGGGTGGCGGCTTCGGGATCCTCGATGCCGTGCGAGCGGTCGGAGGTCGGCACGTTGTGGTCGACCACCGCCAGGGTCTTCTGCGGCTGGCGCACCGCGCGGCCGGTCATGCGCAGGCCCTCGAAGGCCTGCGGGCTCGTCACTTCATGGACCAGGTGGCGGTCGATGTAGAGAAGGCACGTTCCGTCATCCTGCTGATCGACGACGTGGTCGTCCCAGATCTTGTCGTAGAGGGTGCGGGCTTTGGCCATGGTTCTCTTCCAGCGGTCGAAAAATAACGGTTCGGCGTGTTTAGCGGGCCGGCGCCCGGACGGGAAGATGTCCTGAGCGCACACCGCCTTGAAACGATCGCATAGCAGACGGCATTCATGACGCAATTATATTTTTGTCGTGTTGGCCTGCCGCCAAGCCTGGATCGTCAGCAAAAAGGCGCGGGTTGAACCGCGCCTTTGCAAATTCCGAAGAGGGAGGCGAGAGCCTTACTCGGCCGCAGCCGGGGTCTCGGTCTTCTTCTCGACGCGCTCGGCGATACGGGCCGACTTGCCGCGACGGTCGCGCAGGTAGTACAGCTTGGCGCGACGGACGGCGCCGCGGCGCACGACCTTGATAGACTCGACCAGCGGCGAGTAGAGCGGGAACACGCGCTCGACACCTTCGCCGTAGGAGATCTTGCGGACCGTGAAGCTCTCGTGGAGGCCGCCGCCGGAGCGGGCGATGCAGACGCCCTCATAGGCCTGCACGCGGGTGCGCTCGCCTTCCTTCACCTTCACGTTGACGATCACCGTGTCGCCGGGCTGGAAGTCCGGAATAGTCTTGGCGAGCTTGGCGATCTGCTCCTGCTCGAGCTGCTGAATGAGGTTCATCGTAATACTCCTGCCGTTGCGTGGCCCTGAGCGATCTCAAAACCCGCGGGATTTCGGCGTCCTGTTTTAAGTTGAGGCCGCGCCTATACAGGAGTTTCGCGGGATTGTCGAGCCTCTCGCATCGGCGGCCGGGGCTCCCGTTCCACTCTCCCCGACATCACGGGCTCGTCCCGGTGATCCTGATCCGAGAAGCGCCGCGATGTTCCGATCGAGATGGCCGGGACAAGCCCGGCCATGACGTGATGGAAAAGCACGCGCACCAAGGGCTCAAACCGATGGAGCAGGCGCGACCCCGGCGAACAGATATCGCTCGAACCAGTTGGGAAACGTCCGCACCAGAGCCTTCGGCCCTTCCACCTGGAACCCCATTCTCTGCGCCTCGGCGAACGTCGCGTCACCCCGCCACCAGGCGATCAGCGCCGGCAGGCGGGCTCGGACGCAGAGAGGCTCCGGAAAGCCCGGGTTCTGGGTGCAGAACGAGACCTCGGCCTCCTTCAGGAGCAGGAAGCGCGGCTGGCGCTGCCCCTCGATCTCGAAGCGGACGACGAGGGGCTCGGGCGGGAGAGCATGGATGCGGACCCGCCGCTGCATGTCGACGAGGAGCGGTTCGAGGTCGAGATCCTCGTCCTCGGCCCGCCGCGGCAGCCAGCGCTGGCCCCAGGTGCCGAGCGCGCCGACGATCCCCATCAGCTCGCGGCCCGAATCGGTGAGCGCATATTCCGGTCCGTGCTCGCCCTCGACGCGCGAGACCGCTCCGACATGCACCAGATCCTGCAGGCGCTCGGACAGCATGGTGCGGGAAATACGCGGGATGCCCCGGCGGATGTCGTTGAAGCGCCGGCTGCCGCACAGGAGTTCGCGCACCACGAGAAGGGTCCAGCGCCCGCCGATGGCCTCATGGGCTCGCGCCACCGAACAGAATTGACCGTAATCTGCCATGGGTGAAGCGCTACCATGCCCGGGCATGCGGCAGAAGTCCGGATTCCGGACCTGACACAATGCCCAGCCTGACCTATCGAGGCGGGAGTTTCCCGGATGATCCCATGACCGCACCACCCCGCACCATCCTCGACCGCATCGGCAACACGTCCTTGATCGCCCTGCGGCATGTCAGGCCCGCCCGCGGCGCCCGCATCCTCCTGAAGCTGGAAAACGAGAACCCCACGGGCAGCATGAAAGACCGGATGGCGGTCGCCATGATCGAGGCGGCGGAAGCCGACGGGCGCCTGAAGCCGGGCGGCCCGGTGGTCGAATATACCGGGGGCAGCACGGGCGTCTCGCTGTCGCTGGTCTGCGCCGTGAAGGGCTACCCGCTCGACATCGTGACGTCCGATGCGTTCAGCAGGGAAAAGCTCGATCACATGCGGCTTCTCGGGGCGGCCCTGCACATTGTCGAAAGCGATGGCGGGCGCATGACCGAGGCGCTGACGAAGGCCATGATCGCCCAGGCCGGAATCATCGCGCAGGCGAAGGGCTCGTTCTGGACCGACCAGATGAAGAACCGGGACCAGATCGCCGCCTATCACCGGATGGCCGACGAGATCTGGCGGCAGACGGACGGCCGGATCGACGGCTTCGTCCAGAGCGTCGGAACGGCCGCGTCCCTGCGCGGCATCGCGGAACGCCTTCGGCACCATTCCGATGCTCTGACCATCGTGGCAGTGGAGCCGGCGGAATCGCTCGTCCTGTCGGGCGGCCCGTCCGGGGCGCACAGGATTGACGGGATCGGCGCCGGCTACGTGGTGCCGCTCTGGCAGGACGGCATTGCCGACGAGATCGACCGCGTCTCGACCGAGGAGGCCACCGCCATGGCGTTCCGGCTCGCCCGCGAGGAGGGCCTGTTCGCCGGAACGTCCACGGGCGCCAACGTCATCGCGGCCCTGCGCCTCGCCGAACGGCTGGGCCCCGACGCCACGGTGGTCACCGTGATGTGCGACACCGGGATGAAGTATCTGAAGACCTTTGGGGCGGCGCTTGCGGCGGATGCCTGACGCGCGCGGCGATCACACGCGCTCCAGGAACTCCACGATGATGCCATCGGGGTCTTTGCAGAACGCCACCTTGCGGATCAGTTCCGCATTCGCCGCCTTGCGCGGCGCGACGGTGAACGCCACGCCGGCCGCGCGGAGCGTCTCGTAGACCGCCTCGACGTCCTCGACCCGGAACGTGATGTGGCGGATGCCGGCCTCCGTGACGGGCACCTCGCGCGCCGGCGTCTCGATCGATGCGGCCGGCTCGACGATCTCGAGCATGACGCCGCCGGTCTCGAGAAACGCGATGCGTCCGCCCTCCCCGGTGCGCTTGATAAGAATCTCCTTCAGGCCGAGCAGCCCGCTATAGAACGCGATGGTCCTGTCGAGATCGCTGCTCGTCATCCCGACATGCTCGAAACCCTGCACCACGCCCGCGTCTCCCGTTCATCGCCTGAAGGACTTCGGGCGAAGCGGAGCACAGATGGTGCGCGGTTGCAATGCGACCGTGCCGCGACCCGGCCGCATGCGGAAAAGTGAGCGCGTGGCTCTACTTGGTGGCCGGCGGAGCCGTGGCGCCGATCCGGCCGACCATGTCCATGCATTCGGCCTCTTTGCCCTGCTGATCGAGCTGCTTGGCCTGTTGGATCATCTGCATGGACTGGTTATGGCCCTGACTCTGTCCCGTGACGTTCGCCCCCGGCCCTTGGCCCGGGGTTGAGCCCTGCGTGGCGGACCCTGTGGTCGCGGGCGCGTCCAGGGTCGGGCCTGCGCCCTCCTGCCTGGCCGAGATGGATTTCTCCAGATCGGCGAGCCGCTGCGTGCAGGGTCCCGCGAAGACGGGACCGGCGAGGATGACGGCAAAGGTCGTGCTGAGGAGAAGGTGGCTGACCATATCGACCTCCTTTGATCGAGGTGCCGCCCTTTAAACCCCCGGCCGTGTCCGGCGTTCCGCATCGGGCCGATGCTGGAGCATCGGCCCCGAAAGTGGAATGCACTTTTGGGATCCATCCGATGCTCTGCACCTCGAAGAGCGCATCGTCCGGGACCGCACGACGCGCTAGCGCTCCAGCAGATCCGGCCGGCGCTCGCGGGTGATCCGCTCCGATTCCTCACGACGCCAGCGCTCGATCAGGGCGTGGTTGCCGGAGAGCAGCACGTCCGGAATCGGCCGTCCCTCCCACTCGCGCGGCCGCGTGTAATGCGGATATTCGAGACGATTCGACTCGAAGCTCTCCTCGGTGCCGGAGGCCTCCTTGCCCATGACACCGGGCAACAGCCGCACGCAGGCATCGAGCACGATCATCGCGGCCATCTCGCCGCCGGAGAGCACGTAGTCGCCGATGGAGACTTCCGTCAGGCCGCGCGCCTCGATCACGCGCTCGTCCACGCCCTCGAAGCGCCCGCACACGATGACGACGCCGGGACCGGCCGCGAGCTCACGGACATGGGATTGTGTCAGCGGCCGTCCGCGTGGGCTCATGAGCAGCTTCGGGCGCGGATCGTCGGCCGGAACGTTGGCGTCGATCGCGGCGGCCAGCACGTCGCAGCGGATCACCATCCCGGGACCGCCGCCGGCCGGGCTGTCGTCGACCGTGCGATGACGGCCGAGGCCGTGGTCGCGGATGTTCCTCGCCGCAAGCGACCAGACGCCGCGCGCGAGCGCATCGCCCGACAGGGACATCCCGAGGGGGCCAGGGAACATGTCGGGATAGAGAGTCAGGACGGTGGCGGAAAAACTCACGCCTCGTCCTCGGGTGCGGATTTGGCCGGCTCGAACAGGTCGTCCGGCGGCACGGCCACGATACGCTTGCCCGCGACGTCCACCACCGGCACGAAGGCCTTGGTGAACGGCAGGAAAGCGGTCGGACCCTTGTGCGCCGGTGCGATCTCGAGAAGATCGCCGCCGCCGTAATTGGGCACGTCGATCACGGTGCCGATCACGTCGCCCGCTTCGGTTTGGACCGACAGACCAATCAGGTCGGCGAGCAGGAATTCGTCGTCCTCATCGGGCGGCGGAAGCTTGTCGCGCTCGACGAAAAGCTGCACGCGGTTGAGCGCCTCGGCGGCCTCGCGCGTGGTCACCCGGTCGACGACCGCGATGAGAAGATCGGGCGCGCCGCCGGGGGCGGGCCGCACGGACTTGAGAGAGAAGGTTTGGCCGTCGCCGGCGATCAGGGGCCTGTAGCCGGCGATCGCCTGCGGGGCGCCCGTATGGGATTTCAGCCGCACCTCGCCTTTCAGGCCATGGGCGCGACCGAACTCGCCCACGAGGACGAGATCGTCCCGAACGGGCGCAGGTTTCGGCTCTTCGCGGCGGGGAAGAGGTTTGGACGAGGGAGCCTGCGCGACCTTGGCTCGGTTGACGCCGGCACCCCCACCCCGGTCTTTTTCCAGTCCGGAAAAAGGCGAAGTGGAGCGCTGGTTGGAGCGCTCCTTCTTCATGGTGCTTACGCAGCCTCGCCTTCGCCGGCGGCAGCTGCGGCGGCCTTGGCGTCGGCGCGCTCCTGGGCCTTCTTGCCCGGGACGGCCTTCTGCGGGTTGTTGCGGGCCGGACGCTTCAGGAGGCCGGCGGCATCGAGGAAGCGCAGGACGCGGTCGGTCGGCTGGGCGCCCTTGGCGAGCCAGGCTTGGACCTTCTCGGTCTCGAGAACGACGCGGCCGGCATCGTCCTTCGGCTTCATCGGGTCGTAGGTGCCGACCTTCTCGATGAAGCGGCCATCGCGCGGGGAGCGCGAGTCGGCGACGACGATGCGGTAGTAGGGACGCTTCTTCGCACCACCACGGGTGAGACGGATCTTCAGGGACATGGGAAACTCCTTTTTGGTGTCCTGTGATCAAACTTCTTCCGATGCCATTCCCGCCTGGGCGGGGCTGACGAAACCTATTTCTTCTTCCCGAACGGGAAGCCGCCGATGCCGGGCAGGCCCGGGATCTTAGCCCCGCCCAGACCCGGCAGGCCGGGCATGCCCTTGGGCATGGCCGGAAGGCCGCCGGCGCCGCCCGGGAAATCGGGCAGCTTGCCGCCCATCTGCTTCTGCAGCGCCTCGATCTGCTCCGGCGTCGGCTGGGGCATGCCGCCTCCGCCGAGCCCGAACATCTTGCCGAGCGCTCCCGCCATGCCCTTGCCCTTGCCGCCGCCCATCATCTTCATGACGTCGGCCATCTGGCGGTGCATCTTCAGGAGCTTGTTGATCTCCTCGACCTTGGCGCCGGCGCCGGCCGCGATGCGCTTCTTGCGCGAGGCCTTGAGGATGTCCGGGTTGCGGCGCTCGGCCGGGGTCATGGAATCGATGATGGCGCGCTGGCGCTTGATGATCCGGTCGTCGAGATTGGCGTTCTCGAGCTGCGACTTCATCTTGGCTACGCCCGGCAGCATGCCGAGCATGCCGTTCAGGCCGCCGATCTTCTCCATCTGGGCGAGCTGGTCGCGCAGGTCCTCCAGGTCGAACTTGCCCTTGCGCATCTTCTCGGCCATGCGCTGGGCCTGCGCCTGGTCGAAGTTCTCGGCGGCCTTTTCGACCAGCGAGACGATGTCGCCCATGCCGAGGATGCGGTTGGCGACGCGGCTCGGGTGGAATTCCTCGAGTGCATCGACCTTTTCGCCCGTGCCGATGAGCTTGATCGGCTTGCCGGTGACGGCGCGCATGGACAAGGCCGCGCCGCCGCGGGCGTCGCCGTCCATCCTGGTGAGCACGATGCCCGTAACGCCGAGGCGCTGATCGAAGGCACGGGCGGTGTTGACCGCGTCCTGGCCGGTGAGCGCGTCGGCCACGAGGAGAACCTCGTGTGGGCCGGTGGCGGCGCGCACCTCGGCGGCCTCCACCATGAGCGCCTCGTCGACGGTCACGCGGCCGGCCGTGTCGAGCATCACCACGTCGTAGCCGCCGAGACGGGCGGCCTCCATGGCGCGGCGGGCGATCTGCACGGCCGACTGGCCGGCCACGATCGGCAGGGTGTCGACGTCGACCTGCTTGCCGAGCACGGCGAGCTGTTCCATGGCGGCCGGGCGGCGGGTGTCGAGCGAGGCCATGAGCACGCGACGGTTCTCGCGGTCCTTCAGGCGCCGTGCGATCTTGGCCGTGGTGGTCGTCTTGCCCGAGCCCTGGAGGCCGACCATGAGGATGCCGACGGGCGGAACCGCGTTCAGGTCGATGATTTCCGCGTCCGAGCCCAGCATCTCCACGAGCTGGTCATGGACGATCTTGACCACCTGCTGGCCCGGGGAGACGGACTTGACCACCTCGGCGCCGACCGCCCGGGAGCGCACCTTGTCGGTGAAGGAGCGCACCACCTCGAGGGCCACGTCGGCCTCGAGCAGGGCGCGGCGGACCTCACGCAGGGCCGCGTTGACGTCCTCCTCGGTGAGCGCGCCGCGGCGCGTCAGCGAGTCGAGGATGGTGGAAAGCTTCTCGGAAAGGCCTTCGAACATGATCACTCAATTCCTTTTGCGATGAGAGGTACATCGCTCTTCGCAAGGGCCTTTTCAAAGTGGTCGATCGCCGCCTTGAACTTGTCGCGGCAGCCGGGATTGCAGAATCCGACCACCTCGCCGCGATAGAGGGTGAGCGAATCCGCCGCGATCGGCTTCCCCGACCACGGGCAGGTCTCGTTGACCGCGTCCTCGATGCGCAATGCGTCGTCCGACATCCGTTCATCCTCATGCGTCGTGATCCGGCGAGTGCGGTCATGACGGCGTAAAGCAAACCCAAGGAGAAACGCGCCCGAGGGCGCATCGCGCTGTCGGACGTTGACCTCCAGCCTCGCGGGCTGGTCGGCGGCTCAGAAGGGCTCGCTCTACAGATTTGCGGTCAGCCCCTAAGGGGAAAAGACCAAGAAGTCAAGGAAAAGGCAGACGATGGAGGATCTTGAGGCTTCGATCGGCTGTCCTCCGGGATCACGCGAAGGCGAGTGTCCCTTCGCCACCAGCATGGGCCCGGCCATGACGCGGCGGATGGTCCGGTGGAACGGCACCGGGACCTCTTGCCGATCAGGCCCGCCGTCCCCACGCTTAAAGCTTCGCCGAGGATTCCTGCTTCCATGAACCGCCGCACCCTTCTCAAAGTCCTTGGGCTTCCTGTCGTGGCCGCAACCGGAGCCCTGGGCTGGATGACCGCCGCCCGGGCGACGAACCGCTATTACCAGGGGCCGGTCACCGACCATTTCGACGGGGTCCGGTTCTTCCTGGCGAACCAGCCGCAGGACAAAGGCTTCCTGGAGCTGGCCCGCTGGCAGCTCGGCGGCGGGCGCAAGGACTGGCCGGACAGCTTCCCGAGCCCGTTCCGGGACAAGCCCCCGGCCGAGGTGCGGGACCTGCGCTCGACCCTGATCGGCCACGCCTCGTTCCTGATCCAGGTAGCAGGGCTCAACATCCTGACCGATCCGGTGTTCTCGGAGCGCGCGAGCCCGGTCTCCTTCGCCGGGCCCAAGCGGGTCAACCCGCCGGGCATCGCCTTCGACGACCTGCCGCAGATCCATGCGGTGCTGATCACGCACAACCATTACGACCATCTCGACACGGACACCCTCGGCCGCCTCTGGCAGCGGTACCGCCCGACAGTGGTCGCGCCGCTCGGCAACGATGCGGTGATCCGGGCCGAGCACCCGGAGATCCCCGTGGAGACCCGGGATTGGGGCGGATCCTTCGATCTGGGGAACGGCGTCACGGCCCATGTCGAGCCCGCCTACCATTGGTCGGCGCGGGGCATCAACGACCGGCGCATGGCGCTCTGGTGCGCCTATGTGCTGACCACGCCGGCCGGCACGGTCTACCACGTCGGCGATACCGGCTTCGGCGACGGAAAAATCTTCCGGGCCGTGCGCGAGCGCTTCGGCAGGCCACGCCTCGCCCATCTGCCCATCGGGGCCTATGAGCCGCGCTGGTTCATGGAGCCGCAGCACATGAACCCGGAGGATGCCGTGAAGGTGCTGGAGATCATCGAGGCCGAGCAGGCGCTGGGCCACCATTGGGGCACGTTCCGGCTCACCAACGAAGGCGTCGACGAGCCGCCGCAGGAACTGGCGGCCGCCCTCCAGGTGGCCGAGATCCCGGAGGCCCGGTTCAGGCCGTTGCGGCCGGGCGAGGCGTGGCCCCCGTCAGCCTGAGGATCGGCGCTTCGAGCCCCTGCGGATCCTCCGCGAGGCAGGCCGCGCCCGCGTCCAGCAGCTCTTGCCGGGACCCGTAACCCCAGGTGACGCCGATGGCCGTGATGCCATTGGCCCTGGCCCCGAAGACGTCGTGCTCCCGGTCGCCGATCATGACGGCTCGAGCCGGATCGAAGCGCTCCTGCTCGACGAGGTGCCGGATGAGATCCCGCTTGTCGGCATTCCGGTTGTCGAGCTCGGAGCCGTAGATCGCGGTCAAGAACCGCGAGAGATCGAAATGGTCGAGGATCCGCCGCGCATAGACATGCGGCTTCGAGGTCGCGACAAAGAGGCGGACATCCTTCTCCCGAAGATCCTGGAGCAGATCCGGGATGCCGGCATAGACCTCGTTCTCGAACAGGCCGACGTCGCTGAACCGCTCCCGGTAGAGGCGCAGGGCCTCCGGGGCGTCCCCCGCTCCGCCCAGCAGCTTGGCGAAGCTTGCGATCAGCGGCGGGCCGATCATCCAGGTGAGGTCGTCGACGGCCGGGATGGGCTGTCCGAGCCGCTCGAGGGCGTATTGGATCGACCGGGTGATGCCCGTTTTGGGATCGGTCAGAGTCCCGTCGAGGTCGAAGAGCGCGATCACTCCTTGGGCTGAACGTAGATGTTCACCTCGAAATTGGTGTCCTGCGAATCGGTGAAATCACTCACGTATTCCTCGATGAACGCGTCCTTGGCGACGATCTCCTTGATGTCGAGATAGGCCGTGATCGTCTCGTAGGTGCCGTCGATCTCGTCATAGGCGTCCTTGTGCACGAAGCGGAAGGACTTGCCCTCCGGCGTCTTGCCGAACTTGATCTCGGGCGTGAGCTCGGTCTTGCCCTCCGGCACCCGGGCGATCGGCACCATCGCGTCGTACTTGAAACCGTCGTCGTCGGTGTCGACGAAGATCGTCACCGGCCGGCCCGCCGGCGCGATCCCGGCCTTCTTCAGCTCACCGTCGATCTTGGCGAAGGCATTTTTCAGATTGGTGAAGGCATCGTCCCAGGTGCTGGTGCCCGAGAGCACCACCGTGGGCTTCGACACCAGGACGCCCTCCTCCACACCGGACGGATCGCTCGGGTTTGGAAACAGGGTCGTGCGGCCCGCCTCCTGCGCGGGCGCAGGTGCGGCGGGAGCGGGAGCGGCCGGCGCGGGGGTGACCGGCGTCTGTGCGCCCTGCGCCTGCGGCACAGCTGGAGAAGGGGCCGGAGCGGCAGGAGCGGCCGGCGTCTCCGTGGCGGCCGGGGGGCTTGCTGGCGGGGGCGTCTGCGCGAGGGCGACGCCTGAGCAAAGGGCGAAAACGAGGAGAAGACCTGAAGAGCGCAGCCGCATGAGAAGGACGCCTTACCCGCGAATCAAGAAGAGAGACGGTGCAGCACCATAGGGGTGTTTTGTTGCAGCGGCGAGGCTGTCCGCGAGCTTCCATGGAGGACGGATTGCAGCAGGCCATCCCCTCATAAGCTGCACAAAAAATCCTCTGGCCGGGAGCCCCGGTCACTCTCGCAACGTCATGCCCTTGGCCTATGCTCAAGCCCCCGTTCGTCTCCGTCGAGGCTGCTCCAGGAATGGAAGACTTTCTGATCTTTGCGCTGATCGGCTTCGGAGCCCAGCTCGTCGACGGGGCGCTCGGCATGGCATTCGGGGTGCTGTCGACCACGAGCCTTCTCGCCTTCGGCGTGCCGCCCGCCACGGCCAGTGCCGTGACTCACGTGACGGAAATCTTCACCACCGCGGCCTCGGGCGCCTCGCACGTGCTCCACCGCAACGTGAACTGGCGCCTCGTGGCCCGACTCGCGCCGGCCGGCATGCTCGGCGGAGCCGTCGGGGCCTTCATCCTGTCCAGCATCGACGCGAAGACGATTCAGCCCCTGGTGTCCGCCTACCTGATGGCGATCGGCCTCTACATCACGTTCAAGGCGTTCCGCCCGCTCTGGCCCCGGGAGGTCCGGGACTGGATGGTGCCGTGGATCGGCGCCGGCGGTGGCCTGCTCGACGCCATGGGGGGCGGCGGCTGGGGCCCGGTCGTCACGAGCTCGCTGATCGGGCGCGGCCATGCCCCCCGGCAGGTGATCGGCTCCGCGAACCTGACGGAGTTCCTCGTCACATCCGTGGTGTCCGCCACCTTCATCCTCAACCTGGGCTGGTCGGAGCTGAGTTCGGCCGCAGGCCTCATCGTGGGCGGTGTGCTGGCGGCCCCGTTGGGCGGATTCGTGGTCAGCCGGGTGCCGACCCGGCCCCTGATGGTCGCGGTCGGCCTGCTCATCGTGGCGACCAGCATCCCCCGGATCGTGCAGGCCTTCTAGACGATATTGCCGCAGAATTGCCCAGACGCGCGCGACCCCTCTCGCGGTTTCGGGCATTTTGAGCCATATACGCCCCCATGAGTGCCCTTTCGAACAGCCGCTTCCTGAAAATGAACGGTCTCGGCAACGAGATCACCGTGCTCGACCTGCGCGGCTCCGCCCACCGCGTAAGCGCTTCGGAAGCGCGCGCCATCGCGGCCGACCCGCGCTCGCGCTTCGACCAGCTGATGGTGCTGCACGATCCGGTGACGCCGGGCACCGACGCCTATATGCGGATCTACAACACCGACGGCTCGGAATCCGGTGCCTGCGGCAACGGCACCCGCTGCGTCGCCTGGGCGATGACGACGGATCCGATCATGAGCCGCCCGGTCGAGGGTGACCTGGTGCTGGAAACCAAGGCCGGGCTGCTGCCGGTGGAGCGCGTCTCGGACACGGTCTTCACCGTCGACATGGGCCCGCCGCGCCTTGCCTGGAACGAGATTCCCCTGCGGGATCCTTTCCCCGATACCCGAACGATCGCCGTTGACACGACCCTGCCCGACGCACCCGAGCTGCGGGCCCCCTCGGCGGTCGGCATGGGCAATCCGCACGCGATCTTCTGGGTCGAGAACGCCCAGGCCTACGATCTTTCCGCCATCGGCCCGGTGTTCGAGCACGACCCGGCCTTCCCGGAGCGCGCCAACATCTCCTTCGCCCAGGTGACCGGCCCGGAACACATCAGCTTGCGGGTCTGGGAGCGGGGAGCGGGCGCCACCCGGGCCTGCGGGTCCGCGGCCTGCGCGACCCTCGTGGCGGCTTCCCGCAAGGGGCTGACAGGCCGCAAGGCCGTGATCGCGCTTCCCGGCGGCGACCTCGTCATCGAATGGCGGGAGAGCGACGACCATGTCCTGATGACCGGCCCGACCGAGCTGGAACACGAGGGCACCTTCTCCCCGTCCCTGTTCACCGAGGTGGCCTGATGGCGGTCGAGGTCGTCACCTTCGGCTGCCGGCTCAACACCTACGAGTCGGAGGCCATGCAGCGCCATGCGGAGGATGCGGGCCTCGGCGAGGTCGTGATCGTCAACACCTGCGCGGTGACCGCCGAGGCGACCCGCCAGGCGCGCCAGTCGATCCGCAAGCTCGCCCGCGAGAAGCCGGAAGCCCGCATCATCGTGACGGGCTGCGCCGCCCAGGTCGAGCCCGAAACCTTCGCGGCCATGCCGGAGGTCAGCCAGGTCGTCGGCAACCACGAGAAGATGAAGGCCGAGACCTGGACCGGAATGCGCGACTTCGGCTTAGGCGCGAGCGAGAAGGTCCTCGTCAACGACATCATGGCCGTGAAGGAAACCGCCGTGCACCTCATCGACGGCATGCGCGGGCGCACGCGCGCCTTCGTGCAGGTGCAGAACGGCTGCGACCACCGCTGCACCTTCTGCATCATCCCGTACGGCCGCGGCAATTCCCGCTCCGTGCCCATGGGAGCCGTGGTGGAGCAGGTGCGCACCCTCGTGGAGCACGGCTCCCGCGAGGTGGTGCTCACCGGCGTCGACATCACGAGCTACGGCCGGGACCTGCCCGGCGAGCCGAAGCTCGGCACCCTGGTGAAGGGCCTGCTGCGCCACGTGCCGGAGCTGGAGCGCCTGCGCATCTCGTCGATCGATTCCGTGGAGGCGGATGACGATCTCCTTGACGTGATCGCCGGCGAGAGCCGCCTGATGCCGCATCTGCATCTGTCGCTTCAGGCCGGCGACGACATGGTGCTCAAGCGCATGAAGCGCCGCCATCTGCGCAACGACGCCATCGCGTTCTGCGAACAGGTGAAGCGCCTTCGGCCCGACATGGTGTTCGGCGCCGACATCATCGCGGGGTTCCCGACCGAGACCGAGGAGATGTTCTCGCGCTCCCTCTCCATCGTGGACGAATGCGGTCTCACCCACCTCCACGTCTTTCCGTTCTCGCCCCGTCCCGGCACCCCGGCCGCACGCATGCCGCAGGTGGCGCGCGATGTGGTGAAGGACCGGGCACGGCGCCTGCGCGAGAAGGGCGAGGCCGCCCTGCTGAGGCATCTCGGCAGCGAGATCGGGGCGCGCCGCAACGTGCTGATCGAGACCAACCAGCTCGGCCGCACGGAAGGGTTCACCCTGGTGCGCTTCGACAGGCCCGTGACGCCGGGCGCGATCGTGCCGACCACGATCGCCGGCCACGACGGCAAGGACCTGCTGGCGGCCTAGGGTTCCCGTTCAGACCGATCGTCGTCATGGTCGGGCCTGTCCCGGCCATCCCGATCGCTCGAAGCGGGGCGTCTCACCGCATCGGGATCACCGGCACGAGGCCGGTGATGACACGTGGAGGATGTCAGGTCGGACGGCCCGCGCCGCCGACCAAGATGCCGCAAGCCTCCACCCGCTCCCGCATATGCTCCGGCACCGGCGCCTCGACGGTGATCGGCGTCTTCTTCGGATAGAGCGGCACGCTCACGCTGCGGGCGTGCAAATGCAGGCCCGGGCCGCCGAAGCGCGGGGCAGAGCCGTAGATGGGATCGCCCAGGATCGGAAAGTTCATCGCCGCGCAATGGACCCGCAGCTGATGGGTACGGCCGGTGACGGGTCGCAGCTCCAGGAGAGCCAAGCCCTCGCCCCGCCCCAGCACCCGCCACCGGGTCAGCGAGGGCTGGCCCTTGGGGTCCACCTTCATCCACCAGCCGCGGTCCGGCGATTTCGGCGCGAGCGCCAGGTCGATCTCGCCCTCGTCGTGCGGTCCGCCCTCGACCACGGCCCAGTACACCTTGTCGACCTCGTTCATGCGGAAAAGCTCGTTGAGGCGGGCGATGGCCTTGGGGTGGCGGCCGAGCACCAGGCAGCCCGATGTGTCCTTGTCGAGGCGGTGCGCGGCCTCCGGGCGGCGCGGCAGACCGAAGCGGAGGGCGTCGAGGTGATGGAACAGGGTTTCGCCGCCCTTGGGCCCGGGATGCACCGGCAGGCCGGCAGGCTTGTCGATCACGAGCATCAGGGCATCGCGATACAGCAATCGGCTTACTATCTCTTCCGCATTCATGAGGCCTCGACTAGAGCATCGGTTCCAAAAGTGGAACCCGCTTTTGGCATTGATCCGATGCTTACGCTTCATGCAGACGCATCGTTTGGTGCGGAAAACCGTTTTCCACTTTTCCGCACGATGCGCTATCGAGGCGGCAGCGCTCAATCAAGCACAAGAACGAAAAGGCACAGCAGCACCCATGGCTGACACCAAGCCCGACAAGCCCGGATTCCTCTCCCGTCTGTTCGGGCGCAAGGCCGAAACCCCTGCGGCGGCCCAGCCGGAGACGCAGCAGCCGGCGCCGGAGACGCCGCAGGCCGGAGGCCATCCCGAGACGATGCCCTCCCCGCCGGCGAACGCGGCGGACGACCTGACGGCCGCTCCTCCGACCGTGACGGAGGCCTCCCCTGATACGCCCGAGGAGGCCAAGGCGGCGCCGGAACTGGCCGGGGCGGACCTCCAGCCCGTGGAGGGTCTCGATCCCGAAGGCACCAACCCGCAGGAGCCGCTGCCGCGCATCCTGACCGAGACGGGCCCCGAACTGCGCCCCGACATCACGGCCGCGGACCTGCCGGCCCCCGACCCGGCGCCCGCCGAGGTGCTCCCTGATCCGGTCCCCGACGCTATGCCGGCAGCACCGCGCGGCTGGTGGCAGCGCCTGACGGACGGCATGCGCCGCACCTCCTCGTCCCTGTCGGACAGCGTCACCGGCCTCTTCACCAAGCGCAAGCTCGACGACGCGACCCTCGAGGAGCTCGAGGATGCCCTGGTCCAGGCGGATCTCGGCGTTCCGGCCGCCATGCGCATTACGGCGGCGATCGCATCGGGCCGCTACAACAAGGAGATCTCGCCCGGGGAGGTGAAGGCGATTCTCGCCAGCGAGGTCGAGAAGGCGCTCCAGCCGGTCGCCCAGGCGCTCGCCATCGACCGGACGAAGAAGCCCTTCGTGATCCTCATGATCGGCGTGAACGGGGCGGGCAAGACCACGACCATCGGCAAGCTGAGCCAGAAGTTCCGCCAGCAGGGCCTCAAGGTGATGCTCGCCGCCGGCGACACCTTCCGGGCCGCCGCCATCGAGCAGCTCAAGGTCTGGGGCGAGCGGGTCGGCGCGCCGGTTCTTGCCCGCGCGCAGGGCGCCGATGCGGCGGGCCTTGCCTATGACGCCCTGCAGGAGGCGAAGGCGAACGGCTCCGACGTGCTCCTCATCGACACGGCGGGCCGCCTGCAGAACAAGGCCGGGCTGATGGCGGAGCTGGAAAAGATCGTTCGCGTGGTCAAGAAGTTCGACCCGACCGCCCCCCACGCCACCCTCCTGGTGCTCGACGCGACGGTGGGCCAGAACGCCATCAGCCAGGTCGAGCTGTTCCAGAAGGCGGCCGGCGTGACGGGCCTCGTCATGACCAAGCTCGACGGCACGGCCCGCGGCGGCATCCTGGTGGCGCTCGCCGAAAAATTCCGCCTCCCCGTCCACTTCATCGGCGTGGGCGAAGGAGTCGAGGACCTGGAGCCTTTCACCGCACGGGATTTCGCAAAAGCCATTGCCGGGTTAGAAGCAACCTCATGACCGACGACAAGCGCCTCCCGCCCCTGCTCAAGCTCGCCCTCGAGCTCGGCCCGCTCGCCCTGTTCTTCCTCGGCAACGCCTATGGGGACCGGTTCGGCTTCCCGGAAGACCACCGCATCTTCGCCGCCACGGGGGTCTTCATCGTGGCGACCGTGATCGCGCTCGGCATCAGCTACGGGCTCACCCGCAAGCTGCCGATCATGCCGATGGTGTCGGGCATCGTCGTGGTGGTGTTCGGCGGGCTCACCCTGTTCCTGCAGGACGAGACCTTCATCAAGCTCAAGCCCACGATCGTGAACACCATGTTCGGGCTGGTGCTCCTCGGCGGCCTCTATTTCCGCAAGCCCCTGCTGCAGATCGTGCTCGACAGCGTGTTCGAGCTCGACGAGGAGGGCTGGCGCAAGCTGACGCTCCGCTGGGCCCTGTTCTTCTTCGCGCTCGCCGCGCTGAACGAGATCGTCTGGCGCACCCAGACCACGGATTTCTGGGTCAGCTTCAAGGTCTTCGGCATCATGCCGCTCACCATCGCGTTCGCGCTGGCGCAGACGCCGCTGCTGCTGCGGCACGAGATCAAGAAGGCGGAAGAGGTCTAACGCTACGCTCTTCCGTTATGGCCGGGCTTGTCCCGGCCATCCGATGCCTTCAAGCGCCATGCCTCGCCAATCGGGATCACCGGCCCAAGGCCGGTGATGACAAGGTGGTGCCGCCCCTCACCCGGCCGGCTTCATCAGCACCATCTTGCGCGTGACGCCCGGCAGCGGATCGCACGCGACCTCGGTCCAGTTGTCGTCCTCGCCGGCCGCCGTGACGGTTTCCTGCGAGGCCAGGAGCTCGCAGCCGGCGCCTTTCGTCGCCTGCTCGATGCGGGACGCGATGTTGACCGTCTCGCCCACCACGGTGAATTCGAGCCGGCTCTCGTCGCCCACCACGCCGCAGAACACGTCGCCCGTATGGATGCCGATGCCCAGGCGCACCGGCGGGTTGAAGCCGCGCTTGGCGTTCCAGCGCTCGATCAGGGTGAGAAGCGTGCGCCCGCAGGCGAGCGCCCGGCCGGCATCGTCCGGGCGCGCGCCCGGCACCCCGAAGAGGATGAGCGCTCCGTCGCCGGTGAACTTGTCGATGACGCCGCCATGGCGGCTCGCCGCCCTCAGGACCCGCCGCCGGAACGACGTGATGAAGACCGCAAGCTGCGCCGGCTCCATGGTCTCGCCGAAGGTGGTCGAGGCGCGGATGTCGACGAAGAGCAGCGTCACGGGGATGCGCCGTCCCTGGCGCAGGGACGCGAAGGCCTGGTCGGTGAGGATTGGCGCGAGCTCGCGCGGCAGGTAGCGGGTCAGCGTCACCCGCAGGGTGGTCTCGCGCACCGCCCGCTCCAGCATCAGCCGTCCCTGGCGCGCCACCAGGATCAGGATCAGGGCGGCGGCAAAGACCATGACGAGGCGGACCATGTTGGCCTGGGCGGAGAACACGCCGATGATCTCGGACAGGTCCTGCTGGCGCTCGGCGGGGCTCAAGTATCCGCTGCCGAAGGCGAGGAGCGACAGGCCGATCACATAGATGGCGGCCACGAAGGCCTGGAGCCGCGGCTGGTAGTGGATTGCCGCCGCCGCCATGGTGATGGGCACCACCCAGGCGACCGGAAAGACCGAGAAGAGGCTGCCGGGGATCCCCAGGCCCCAATGGGTGTAGGCCAGGTTTCCGAGAACCAGGCAGGCATCGAGGATGGCCGTGATGACCGGCAGCCTCTCGATGGCGATGCGCTTCGAGGCGAGCCAGGCGCCGGTCCAGCCGAGAGCGCCGAACAGCACCAGGGTCAGCTCCGCGGCCCAGATCTGCTTGAGCGCCATCGGGTTGGCGAGCTCGACGCTCGCCGTGGTGACCAGGACGGCCATGAGCAGCAGCCCGGCCGTGACCATGCGCGCGAGCCCGGCCCGTTGCAGGGCGCCGGTATCGGCTTCGCGGATCAGCCGGTGCGTGGCATCGCTCAGCACCGGGGTCGTGCGGAGGGAGTCGATCAGGCCCAGGGCGGCACGGATGCGGGATCGAGGGGTCACGGGTTCTTTTTGCTCCCGGAGGGGTTGATCTTGCAGGCCGACACGTGCCTCAACGCCGATGACCAAATGGTTACGCCGTCACGGCCTGCCGGGAGGACCCGGCGGCATCCCCGCATCCCACAGGAATATAGGGACCATGAGCGAGACGTTCCAACCGATCATCCTCTACGTGGATGCGGATGCCTGCCCGGTGAAGCCGGAGATCTACCGGGTCGCCGGGCGCCACGGGGTCAGGGTCTTCGTGGTGTCGAACGCCTTCCTGCAGGTCCCCCAGGATCCCCTGATCGAGCGGGTCGTGGTGAGCGCCGGGTTCGACGCGGCCGACAACTGGATCGCCGAGCGCGCCGGGCGCGGCGCCATCGTGATCACGGCCGACATCCCGCTGGCGAGCCGCTGCGTCAAGGCCGGCGCCGAGGTGATCGGCCCGACCGGAAAACCCTTCACGGAGTCCTCGGTCGGCATGGCGCTCGCCACCCGCAACCTGATGGAGGATCTGCGCGCCATGGGCGAGGTCACGGGCGGGCCGAGGCCGTTTTCGCAGAAGGACCGCTCGGCCTTCCTGTCGGCGCTCGACGTGGCGATCAACCGGCTCAAGCGCGCGGGATTTGTGCCAGGCGCTCCTTGAAGGCAGAAAAATTCTCGGGCGTCAGCGGCCCGATATGCTTGTACCGGATGGTGCCGTCGGGTCCGACGATGAAGGTCTCGGGAACGCCGTAGACGCCCCAGTCGATGGAGGCGCGGCCGTTCGGATCGACGCCCACGGCCGCGTAGGGGTTGCCGAGCGCCCCGAGGAAGCGGCGGGCGTTGTCCGGATTGTCCTTCTGGTTGATCCCGACCACGCGGACCGAGGGATTCTTTGCCAGCTCTACCAGCAGCGGGTGCTCCTGCCGGCAGGGCGCGCACCAGGACGCCCAGACGTTCACCACCGTGACGCGGCCCTTCAGATCCTGGTTCGAGAAGCCGGGTACCGGCCGACCATTGGCCTGAAGGCCTTCGAGCGGCGCCAGATCGAAGATCGGGACGGGCTTGTCGATCAGGACCGAGGGAACCTCGGCCGGGTTGCGGCCGGAGATCAGCTGCACACCGAACAGCCCCACCAGGGCGACGAAGATGAGGGCGGGCAGCAGGAAGAGGAAGCGGGAGCGCGGGCGTTCGGCGGCTTCAGCCACGGCGGGACCTCCGGCCGATGCCGCGGGCTTCGAGCTCGGCCAGCGCGCGGACCTGGATGCGGTGATCGATGACCGCGCGCAGGATCAGGCCGGTCACCACGAGGGCCGTCAGGATGTAGGAGAACGCGATGAAGAACGTGTGCGACATGGGCGTCAGGCCGCCTGTGCGTCGAGGCGCTCGGCCTCGAGGATGGTGAGCGTGCGCACCCGGCGGCGCAGGATCTCCGTGCGCATGCCCGACAGGTGCAGGGCGATTCCCAGCAGGGTGAAGGCCGCGGCCATGACCAGGAGCGGCACGAGCATGGAGGAATGGATCGTCGGCCCGCCGAGGCGGAACACGGAGGCCGGCTGGTGCAGGGTGTTCCACCAGTCGACGGAGAATTTCACGATCGGCACGTTCACGGCCCCTACCAGGGTCAGGATCGACACCGCGCGGGCCGCCCGGTTGGGCTCCTCGATGGCGCGCCAGAGCGCGAGAATGCCGAGATAGATCAGCAGCATCACCAGCATGGAGGTCAGCCGCGCGTCCCATTGCCAGTAGGTGCCCCACATGGGCTTGCCCCAGAGCGACCCGGTGACGAGGCAGATCAGCGTGAACGCCGCCCCGATGGGCGCGGCCGCCTTCTGCGACACGTCCGCCAGCGGATGGCGCCAGACGAGCGTGCCGAGCGCCGAGGACGCCATGATCATGTAGAAGAACAGGGACAGCCAGGCCGCCGGGACATGGATGTACATGATCTTGACCGTCTCGCCCTGCTGGTAATCGGCGGGCGCCGTGAACCAGACCATGTAGAGCCCGGCCGCCATGAGAAGCGCCGTGAGACCGCCCACCCACGGCAGCAGCGTGCCGCTGAGGCTCATGAAGCGGGTCGGATTGGCAAGGTCTCGGATCATGGTGTCGATTTAGCGGTCCAGGGCTGCGCCTGCAACGGAGACATCGCCGCAAGCCGCATAACGTTTTCGCCAGAACCAGGCTTTTAGAGGCTTCGCGCTCCATCGCCATTCCGGAAATATGCGTAGGAGCTTGGCATTATCGTCCCTAGGCGTCATTACCGGCTCGTGCCGGTGATGACGTGAGCGTGAGATCCTGTCGCCCTTCATCAGCCTTCATGGCGACCTATATCCCGGCATCGATGTTGCGGAGCGATCATGCGTCTGGGACCTTCAAGCCTCGTCGGCCTCGCCCTGGCTCTTCCCGCCGCCGCGCAGGAGATCAGCTTGCGCCTGCCGGTCACCTGCGAGATCGGACGTACCTGCTTCATCCAGCATTACGTGGATCGGGACCCCTCGCCGGCCGCGAGCGACTACCAATGCGGCACCCTCACCTACGACACCCATGACGGGACCGACATCCGCGTGCCGACCATGGCGGCGCAGAAGGCCGGGATCGACGTGGTCGCGGCCGCCGACGGAAAGGTGGCCAGCACCCGCGAGGGCGTTGCCGACGTGGCCGTGACCCCGCAGACCCGCGAGGCGATCAGCCGGATCGGCTGCGGCAACGCAGTGGTGATCGATCACGGCAACGGCTGGCGCACGGCCTATTGCCACATGGCGAAAGGCAGCGTCACAGTGCGCTCGGGCCAGGAGGTGAAGGCCGGCGACAGGATCGGCCGGATCGGCCTGTCCGGACTGACCGAATTCCCGCATCTGCATTTCACGCTGATCAAAGACGGCAAGCCGGTCGATCCCTTCGCATACGGGGCGCCGGAGAAATCCTGCGGCGGCGGCACGTCGCTGTGGGAGGCCTCGCTCCAGCGCGCGCTCGCCTATCAGGGCGGCAGCGTCCTCAACAAGGGCTTCGCCCCGGGGCCGGTGACCATGGAGGCGATCGAATCCGGCGCCGCCGACCAGGACACGCCCACGACCCGGTCGCCGGCGCTCGTGGCCTATGTGCGGGCCATCGGGTTGAAAGGCGGCGATGTCCAGACCCTCACCCTGTTCGATCCCGACGGCAAGCCGCTCGCCCAGAACAAGGCGCCGCCCCTCGACCGCGACAAGGCCCAGTGGATGGCCTTCTCGGGCGTGAAGCAGCCGCCCGGCGGCTTCCGGCCGGGCCTCTACCGCGCCGTCTACCGGGTCGAGCGGGACGGCAAGCCGGCCATCGAGCAGGCCTTCGGGATCAGCCTTCGGCCGTGAGCCCATCATGAACCGCGCGGCTGTCCGTCGGCGCCTCGGCGCGTTCGTTCAGGCCATAATCGCGGATCACCGCGGCGACGCGCAGGCGGTAGTCCCTGAAGGTGCCGGCGCGGCCGGCCTCTTGAGTCGCCCGATGAGACGGGAGGTTGCGCCAGGCCCGCACCGCCTCCTCGTCGCGCCAGAACGACAGCGACAGCATCTTGCCCGGCTCGGTCAGGCTCTGGAAGCGCTCGACCGAGATGAAGCCGTCCATGGCCGTGAGGTCGGAGCGCAGGGCGGCCGCAAGGCCGAGGTAATGCTGCCGTCCATCCTCTCCGTCCGGCCAGACCTCGAAGATCACCGCAATCATGGCTTGATCAGCTCCGCGTGAGGGGCCGAGGCCAACCGGAGAAAGATCCGGTCTTCCCGGCGGATGAATTGTTCCCGTTTCGCAAACTCGTAATTGGCCCGTCCCATTGGATCATCGCGCAGGCGCTCGCGATAGGCCTCGTATTCGGCGAGGCTCCGAATGGTGTAGACCCCATAGGCCGTGGTGGCGGAGCCCTCGTGCGGGGCGTAGTAGCCGATGAGATCCGCCCCGCAGCGGGGGATGGCCTGGCCCCAGTTGCGGGCATATTCGTTGAACGCCTCCTTCCTGAAGGGATCGATCTCGTAGCGGATGAAGCAGGTGATCATGGTTGCAGCCGTCCTGTTGCCGAAGACCCGTCCTTCTTAGCCGATTGATCGACACCAATGGTTCGGCTATGATCGAAGTATGAAAGAAGGTCCCGTCATCGCGTCCGTGGCCGCCCTGCTGGGCGATCCGGCCCGTGCCAACATCCTCACCGCCCTGATGGACGGCCGGGCATTGACCGTGAGCGAGCTCGCGCGAGCCGCCGGCGTCACCCTCCAGACCGCGAGCGGCCATCTCGCCAAGCTCGACGCGGCTAACCTTCTGATCGCCGAAAAGCAGGGACGGCACCGCTATTTCCGGCTTTCGGGGCCCGATGTGGCGCAGGTCCTGGAAGCCCTGATGGGCCTGGCCCAGCGCACGGGAGCGACCCGGGTCAGAACCGGCCCGAAGGATGCGGCCTTGCGCTCGGCCCGGATCTGCTACGACCATCTCGCCGGCGAGCGCGGCGTCGCGCTGCTGAATGGTGCCCGGCGGCAGGGCCTGATCGCGGGCGGGCAGGATCTCGCGCTCACGGACAAGGGCCGCACCTTCTTCGCGGATTTCGGCATCGATCTGACCAAGCTGGAAAAAGGCCGCCGCCCCGTGTGCCGGGCCTGCCTCGACTGGAGCGAGCGGCACAGCCATCTCGGCGGTGCGCTCGGCGCCGCAATCCTCGACCGGCTGATCGAGAAGCAATGGGTCCGGCGGGATGCGGGCCGCGTCCTCACCTTCACCTGCGAGGGCGCCGAGGGGTTCGACGCCCTGTTCGGGCGGGTCCCCGACGAGGACACACGGGCTGCCTGACGGTCAGGAGAGCCGATAGGACTCGACTTCGTCGAACCCGAGCGAGCGGTAAAGCCGCAGGGCCCCGGAGGGGTTGTCGGCGTCGACCTTGAGATCCACGAAGGCGGCTCCGCGACCCTGCAGGGCTCGGAAGGCCTGGCGCAGCAGGGCTGATCCCAGGCCCTGCCGGCGCATGGCCGGCGCGACCGCGAGGTCCTTCACGAAAGCGCTCGTCCAGCACTGCGCCACGCCGACGATCTCGTCCTGCGCGTTCACCGCGACGACGACCAGGGCCGGATCGAATTCGGAATCGTCTCGCAGGCTCGGCCACCAGATCGTGAAGGGCTCCACATAGCCGCCCCCGCGGGAATAGGCTTCCACGAGCAGCGCGTGAACCTGCCTCGCATGACGGTCCGGCTCGAACGGAACCGGCCGGATCCCGGCCGGCCAGACAGGCTCCGGCAGGGGCCCTGTCAGAGCGCGGCGCAGGCGCAGGACGAGACGGTCTCCCATCGGCCTGCCTACTCCCCCGAGCGCAGGGCGGCGGCGGCCCCGACCGTGCCGACGACGGCCGCGATCAGCGACAGGGCGATCAGGATCAGGAATGGGGTCGCGAAGGGAATCGTCCCGCCCAGCGCCGCATTGGCGGCCGAAACCCCGAAGATGAGGGTCGGGATCATGAAGGGCACGACCAGGATCGCCAGGATCAGGCCGCCGCGCCGCAACGAGGCGGTCAGAGCCGCACCGACCGCTCCGATGAAGGTGAGCGCGGGCGTCCCCACCAGCAGGGTCGCCACCATGGCGAGCATGCCCTCCGGCGAGAGCGCGACCAGGAGACCGAGGAAGGGCGCGGCGACCGCGAGCGGCAGGCCGGTGACGAGCCAATAGGCCACGACCTTCGCCAGCACGACCACCTCCATGGGCGCATGCGACAGGCGCAGGAGATCGAGGGATCCGTCCTCCTGATCGGCCTGGAACAGGCGGTCGAGGCCGATCAGGGTGGCGAGCAGGGCGGCGATCCAGAGAATCGCCGGGCCGATGCGCGAGAGCAGGTTGAGATCGGGCCCGAGCGCGAAGGGGATGAGCGTCACGATCATCAGGAAGAAGATGAGGCCCATGACGCCCGACCCGCCCACGCGCGCGGCGAGCTTCAGGTCGCGGACCAGGAGGGCGCGGAAGGAGCGAATCATGCGGGCTCCTCGTCCAGTTCTTCAACGCGCGGAGACCTGCGCTCGATCCGGATCTCCTTGGAATCCGTCAGGAACAGGGGCGAGTGGGTCGTGGCCGCGATCATGCCGCCGCTTCCCCGATGCTGCTCGAGGAGGAGGCGCAGAATGTCCTGGGAGGCGGTGTCGAGGGCCGAGGTCGGCTCGTCGAGGAGCCAGAGAGGCCGGTGCGCCACCAGGAGGCGGGCAAGCGCCACCCGGCGGCGCTGCCCGGCCGAGAGATAGGCCACCGGCAGGCGGGCCGCATGGGCGAGGCCCACGGCCTCCAGGGCCTCGGGGGGCTTCATCGCGGGACTGCCGAGAAAGTCGCGGGCGAAGGCGAGGTTCTCCTGGGCCGTGAGCGCCGCCTTGAGGGCATCGCGATGCCCCACGTAGTGCAGGCATTCGGCCAAGGTCCGCTCGCCCGCCTGCTCGAGGAGAATCACCCCGGCGGCCGGACGCAGGCGGCCGGCCAGGATCTCGAGGAGCGAGGACTTGCCGGCCCCGTTGCGGCCGGTGATCACCAGGGCCTCGCCGGCCCGCAGGGTGAACGAGACGCCCTCGAAGATCCGGCGCTCCCCCCGCTCGCAGGCCAAATTGTTAACGCTCAGACGCAAACCCGAAGACCTCTGCCCTGATTGCACCCCGGAATGGTTCTAATCCGTGTAGCGGGATGGTTCGAAATGATCTATAGCACCCCTGGCTGCGCCGCGCGCCAAGGCGTCCAATCCGCCTCGCGCGCTTTCTCCCCTGTCCGGGCGCCCCCGGAGCGGCGCGCGCTTATCGCGCTTTCGGCCGAACACATGTTCGTAACCCAAATGCACGCGAGGATTCGCCGTGACGCTCAACAACAGCTTCAATGCTCGCCAGACCCTCAAAGTCGGTGACAAGTCCTACACCTATTACTCCCTCGTGGAGGCCGAGAAGAACGGCCTCACGGGCGCCTCGAAGCTGCCCTTCTCCATGAAGGTGCTGCTCGAGAACCTGCTCCGCTACGAGGACGGCCGCACGGTCACCAAGGCCGATATCGAGGCCGTGGCCGCCTGGCTCGACAACCGGGGCAAGGACGAGAAGGAAATCGCCTACCGCCCGGCCCGCGTCCTGATGCAGGACTTCACCGGCGTTCCGGCCGTGGTGGATCTCGCCGCCATGCGCGACGCCATGAAGAACCTCGGCGGCGACCCGCGCAAGATCAACCCGCTCGTGCCCGTCGACCTGGTCATCGACCATTCGGTGATCGTGGACGAGTTCGGCACCCCGAAGGCCTTCGACCGCAACGTGGAGCTGGAATACCAGCGCAACGGCGAGCGCTACCGCTTCCTCAAGTGGGGCCAGACCGCCTTCGAGAACTTCTCCGTCGTGCCCCCGGGCACCGGCATCTGCCACCAGGTGAACCTGGAATTCCTGTCGCAGGCCGTCTGGACCCGCAAGGACACGGCGACCGGCGAGGAGACCGCCTATCCGGACACCCTGGTGGGCACCGATTCGCACACCACCATGGTCAACGGCCTCGCGGTCCTGGGCTGGGGCGTGGGCGGCATCGAGGCGGAGGCCGCCATGCTGGGCCAGCCGGTCTCCATGCTGATCCCCGAGGTGATCGGCTTCAAGCTCACCGGCAGGCTCAAGGAAGGCGTGACCGCCACCGACCTGGTGCTCACGGTCACCCAGATGCTGCGCAAGAAGGGCGTGGTCGGCAAGTTCGTGGAATTCTACGGCCCCGGTCTCAACGACATGTCGGTCGCCGACCGCGCCACCATCGGCAACATGGCGCCCGAATACGGCGCGACCTGCGGGTTCTTCCCGATCGACGACAAGACCATCGCGTATCTGCGCACCACCAGCCGCACGGACGAGCGCGTCGCCCTCGTCGAGGCCTACGCCAAGGCGCAGGGCATGTGGCGCACGGCCGAGACGCCGGACCCGGTCTTCACCGACAGCCTCGAGCTCGACCTGAACGACGTGGTTCCCTCGCTGGCCGGCCCGAAGCGCCCGCAGGACCGCGTGACGCTCGACACCTCCAAGACCGAGTTCCTCGGCGCCATGGAGAAGGAGTTCCGCAAGGCCGGCGAGATCGGCAAGCGCGTGAAGGTGGAGGACGCCAACTACGATCTCGGCCATGGCGACGTGGTGATCGCGGCGATCACCTCCTGCACCAACACCTCGAACCCGAGCGTGATGATCGGCGCAGGGCTCCTCGCCCGCAACGCGGTCGCCAAGGGCCTGACCTCCAAGCCGTGGGTGAAGACCTCGCTCGCGCCCGGATCGCAGATCGTCGAGGAATACTTCAGGAAGGCCGGCCTCCAGGGCGACCTGGATGCGCTGGGCTTCAACCTCGTCGGCTTCGGCTGCACCACCTGCATCGGCAATTCGGGCCCGCTGCCGGAGAACGTCTCGAAGGCTATCAACGACAACGACCTCGTGGCCGTGTCGGTGCTCTCGGGCAACCGTAACTTCGAAGGCCGCGTGAACCCGGACGTGCGCGCGAACTATCTCGCCTCGCCCCCGCTGGTGGTGGCCTACGCTCTCGCCGGCTCCATGCTGGTGGATCTCACCACGGATCCGCTCGGCACGGGTTCGGACGGCCAGCCGGTCTACCTCAAGGACATCTGGCCCTCCTCGGCCGAGGTGCAGGATTTCATCGACCGCACGATCACGAGCGAGCTGTTCAAGTCGCGCTACGCCGACGTGTTCTCGGGCGACGAGAACTGGAAGAAGGTCACCTTCGAGCCGGGCCTCACCTACGAGTGGCCTGCGGGATCCACCTACGTGCAGAACCCGCCCTATTTCGAGGGCATGACCAAGGATCCGAAGCCGGTCACGGACATCGTGAACGCCCGCATCCTCGGTCTCTTCCAGGACTCGATCACCACCGACCACATCTCGCCCGCGGGCAACATCCGGGCGGCCTCGCCGGCCGGTGAATACCTGCAGTCGCACCAGGTGCGCGTCGCCGACTTCAACCAGTACGGCACCCGTCGCGGCAACCACGAGGTCATGATGCGCGGCACCTTCGCCAACATCCGCATCAAGAACCAGATGGTGAAGGACGAGAGCGGCCACGTGGTCGAGGGCGGCTACACCATCCACCAGCCCTCCGGCGAGCGGATGTTCATCTACGACGCCGCCATGCGCTACAAGGACGAGGGCGTTCCGCTCGTCGTTCTGGCCGGCAAGGAATACGGCACCGGCTCGTCCCGCGACTGGGCGGCCAAGGGCACGGTCCTGCTCGGCGTGCGCGCGGTGATCGCCGAGAGCTTCGAGCGCATCCACCGCTCGAACCTGGTCGGCATGGGCGTGGCCCCGTTCGTGTTCGAGCAGGGCACGTCCTGGGAGACGCTCGGCCTGAAGGGCGACGAGACCATCACGATCAAGGGTCTCGCCGGCGAGCTGAAGCCGCGCCAGCGCATGGAGATGGAAGTCACCTCGGCCGACGGCTCGGTGCGCAAGGTGCCGGTGCATTGCCGCATCGATACGCTCGAGGAGGTCGAGTACTTCCGCAACGGCGGCATCCTGCACTACGTCCTGCGCCAGCTCGCGGCGTAAGATACGCGACGAAAAAGGCGCCCGCTCTTCGGATGAGGAGCGGGCGCCTTTTTCATTACTGACTGTCCCAGAGAGATCCGTCACGCCGTGCAGGGAAAGCGCATCGGTACAACCCGGGGGTGACGCCCTCATATACGCCCGGGCAGGCGCCGCAGAATGGCCGATCTGAAAGCCTCTAAGGTGGATGGTCGACGGATATCCTCTCGAGCGAGGCCTGACAGCTCCCCCGCAAGGATCACGTGCGATACGGAGCAACCTTCGACAGGATGGGAGAAGCGCCCCTTCCGCGCCGCTTCTTCCACGACAGCCTTGGCCTCTTCCAGATAGCTTCTTGGAAAGAAGCCTGTTCTGCCCATGGTGTCGTAATGCGAGAGAAAATCATCCCGAAGCAGGTGGAGTGCTTTCTGTTTCGTGAAATCCCCACTGGCCGCATGCTCTGACGCCGCTGCGAAGACCCGCCCGCTCGTGCGGGCAGAGCCGATGGCATCCGAGGCGTCGATCACCTCGTCAAAATGACTCGCAACGAAGGACTTTTTCGGAGTGTCGAAAGGCATGGATGCGAGTTCGCGGCTCGCATTGATGAGGATATCGGCGACGACCTGTCTGCGGTCGAGCTGATCAGGGGTGCATAGGGACGACGTTCTCCTCAAGGAGGCGCTGGAGAGAGGCGAAAGCAGGTTCGTGTATTGCGGCGTGCGACCGCCATGACATCGATCCCGAAAATGCCGGTAGTGCAGGACCAGGGGATCGACAGAAACCTCAGGTCCTTGTTGCAGGAACGCGAGATCCTCGGCGATGGCGTTCTTCAGCGTCCTGAAATGAGCAGCGGAAGGAATATGGTTTCGGTGAAGCGCGAGGAACCTGTCCAATCCGATGTCGGGGTAAAAGCGCCGATGCCCCTCGCCGCCGGAGCCCCCGAAGACGATTGAGGTCGGAACCGGGCGCCTTCGCGGGAAATAGCTAGGCGCATAGACTCCGAGGCAGAGCGACTTCCATTTTTCGTAGGCTTCGACGAGTCCGAGCAGTGGGGGGCTGCGCCGGTCGTCGCTCCACGTCATGAAGCGCAGGTGAAATCTTTCCGCAATCTCGCGCGCGACCGCAAAATCGTTCGTTTGACCTTCGTTGCTCGTGAAATTGATCCGCCGGATCGAATCGACCCCGACCAGCCGGGCCGCCGCGAGCATCAGGGCCAGTACGGCCCGTGAATCCTGGCCTCCCGTCAGTTCACTGCTCATGGACAAATCCGATTGGAGCACCGTGGCCATGCGGCCGACCCACAATCTTAGATACTCGCGCAACGCCGCACCGTAGCGGGTCTCTCCTTGCGCCATCCGGGTGGCGGGCGTTAGCCGCAAAGTCGGGTTGCTCTTGAGGGAGACCCGAGGGACGACAACTTCCATCGTCGCGGGAACCAGCCGGATTTCCTTCACGCTGGTGCGCAGGGACGTGAGTTGATTTCCGAACGCTCCCTTGATGAAGAAGCTGGCCAGATGGCTTTCGTCGATGGTGACCGGCAACCCTTTGGCTGCGGCGAAGCGTGCCGTTTCGATGAGCGAGTTGGAGAGAATCCAATGGTCGGCATGCTGGTAGAGAAAGAGCTTGTGATAGCCGCTGAAGTCGGTCCCTATGACGGTCTCGCGTTCCGTGCTGTTGGCGACGATGTAGGCGCCGTCCTGGCCCGCCTGAATCGTGGCGTTCCTGACAGCGCGGTACCGCGCGTATCCCCCATCGGCAAGGATGAGATCCTCGTCTTGCCAGCAGGTCCCATGCAGATAATGCTGCGGCATCGGATCAAGGCTGGAGATCAGGAAATGATGGGGGACCACTTTTAGATCCTGCATGGGCTGTAGTTTGAAGCACCGTAAGCGACCGCGAACCAATGAGCCCGCCCCTGCGAGGGGGCGGGCTTTTCCTCGACACGTCCTTGTTCGGGCGAAGGGGAGATCGCCGGCTTCTCGGGATGAGGGCCCGGCGAACGTCTCCTTCGCTCAAATGAAGAAGAAGTCCTTGTAGGTGAGTGCGGTGCCCTCGCCCTTCTGGAGCTTCACGGTGCCGATCTCCAGCATGGCCTTCGAGCCGGAACCGTCCGCATCCCAGTACAGCTTATATTCGGTCGATTTGATCTTCTTGGCGATGAAGAAGTCGTCCCGGTCGAGAGCCTTGTCGCCGACGCGGAAGAAGCTGCTCTTCATCTTGAAGGCATGGTCGAGCGCCGCGCCTTTTCCTTTCAGGTAATTGGCGATCGTCCGGTTGGAGAAGGCCGCATCGTCGAGATAGATCGAATCGTATTTCGGCCCGAAATCGACGATCGTGTCCTTGTTCCTGGCGGCCACGCCCTTGCTGGTGAGCCGGGTATCGAACACAAAGGCGTCCCGGCTGCCTGAGCCCTTCGTGCCAGTGAGCTTGTCGAGCCCCGCGCCGCCCCCGATCGTGTCGTTGCCGGCCTCGCCCTTGAGCGTGTCGTTGCCCGCCCCGCCGAACAGGCGGTCGTGGCCGGCATTGCCGAGCAGAACGTCGTTCATCGCGCCGCCGTGGAACACGTCGTCCCGCGCCGTGCCGGCGGTGAATTCCGGATCGATGTTGCCGACCTCGATAGTGAAGGCTTGGCTTGCGACGCCGCCCCGGCCGTCCGACGCCTGCACGGCGATCGTGTGCGAGCGCGCCTGTTCCCAATCGAGGCGGAACCCGTCGGCCACCAGGATCCGGTTGCCGGAGAGCATGAAGCGGCCGCCGGCATCGTCGAGGAGCGCATAGGACACGGGATCGCCATTGGCGTCCGTGGCCGACAGGGTGCCGACCTCGCGACCGGCCGGGGCGTATTCGGCGGCCGAGCGTCCGGACAGCGTCACGCCGGTCGGCGCCTGGTTCGGCGGCGTCTCGTCCAGATCGGCGACGGCGATCTTGAAGCCTTGCAGGGCGCTGGTCCCGCCCGGCTTGCCGTCGGACGCGTTCAGGTAGACCATGAGGTATTTCTGGCCGGCCGGCAGAGCCTCGTAGTCGATCCCGGCCTTCAGTTTGAGAAGCTTGTTGCCGGTGCCCGTGTTGTCGATCTCGAACAGGCCGTTGGCGTTGCCGACGATGCCGTCGACGAAGCTCCAGGTCAGATTGTCGCCGTCCGAATCCTGCGCCGACAAGGTGCCGGCAAAGGCTGCGTTCTCGTTGATCGAAACATCCGTGCCGCCGTTGAGGCGAAGCGTCGACGGGGCATGGTTGCCGTTCACCACGGGATTGCTGACGATGGTGAAATCCTTCACCAGCGCGCCGCCGTGGCCGTCGGACACCCGCACCTTCACCGTGTAGGTGCCGGCGTCCAGCGTGCCCGAGGCGACGGACAGCCTGTTGCCGTTCGTGATCGTGAACCTGCCCTGGTTCGCGTCGGACAGGTCGATCGCGAAGGTCAGGGTCTGGCCGGTATCCGGGTCGTGCCCCTTGAGCTCTCCGAGCACCGGGGCGACGGCGTCCGCGTTAACGCTCGCCGTGGTGCCGTCGTCCAGGAAGGTGAGGCGATCCGGATCATGGTTCTCTGTCCCGGCCGTGAGGGTCTCGGTGACGTCGTCGAACTGCACGAACTCGATATTCGTGAGCCTGTCGACGCCGTCGAGGCCCGTGACCGTGAAGGTGCCGTCGTGGTTGTCGGTGATCGTGTAGGCGCTGCGCTGGCCGGAGAACACGGCCGTGTCGCTGTCGGCGCCGCCGTCGAGGACGTCGCCGCCGCCGGCGCCCCGCAGGATGTCGTTGCCCGCTTCGCCAAAGAGCCGGTCGCCGCCGCCCTTGCCGGTGAGGGTATCAGCCCCGCCGGCTCCGTGCAGCTCAGCGCCGTTGCCGCCGCCCCGGTCGATGCTGATCAGCGTGTCGGCCTGGTTGGTGCCCTGCACGACCTCGATGCCGGACAGCGTGTCGCCCAATGCGCCGCCGGCATTGTTGGCTTGGCTCGAGAGGTCGACCGTCACGCCTTGGCCGGTGGTGTTGATGTAGGTGACGACATCCCAACCGATGCCGCCGTCGAGCACGTCGCTGCCCGCGCCGCCCTCCAGGACGTCATCGCCGGCTTCGCCATACAGCCGGTCGCCGCCGCTCTTGCCGATGAGGGTGTCATTGCCGCCGGCTCCGTGCAGTTCTGCCCCGGTGCCGCCGCCCCGGTCGATGCTGGTCAGCGTATCGGCCTGGTTGGTGCCCTGCACCACGTCGACCCCGGTCAGCGTGTCGCCCGCCGCCCCGCCGCCGTTCTGGTTGGTGGTGAGGTTGACAATCACCCCCTGGCCTGTGGTGTTGATGTAGGTGACGAGATCCCAGCCGTCGCCGCCATCCAAGATGTCGGCGCCGGCGCCACCCTCCAGGATATCGTCGCCCGCTTCGCCATACAGCCGGTCGCCGCCATTCTGGCCTTTGAGGACATCGCTCCCGCCGGCGCCGTGCAGTTCCGAGCCGCTTCCGTTCGGCCCCCCCTGGATGCTGGTGAGGGTGTCGCCCTGATTGGTGCCCTGCACGCTTTCGATGCCGATCAGAACGTCCCCGGCCGCCGCGCCGCCATTGTTCGAATTGTCGGAGAGATCGATGATCACGCCGCCCTGCGCGTCCGGCGTGTCGATGTAGGTGGCGAGATCCCACCCGTCACCGCCGTCGAGGACATCGCTGCCTGCGCCTCCGTTCAGGTTGTCGTTCCCGTCCGACCCGAACAGCTTGTCGTTGCCGCCGGCGCCGCGCAGATTGTCGCCGAACCGCGTTCCGCCGTATTGCTGAGCGTTATCGTCGCCGGTCCAATTCACGCGCTGATCGCGCGGATCGAGGATCAACGCTCGGATATTGTGAGCGTCGTTCCAATTGGCTATCAAGCGGCCGTCCTTAAGGCTTGTCAGAGCCGGTGTGGGAGCCAAGCCAACGTGACTTGTGGTCGAACTGCTTTCAACCTGTCCCGCAGCGTTGATCACATTGACGAACATGGTTCCGCCTTCGGCGTAACCAATGGCAAATTTCCCGCCAGGGACTGCGGCTAGATTGAAATTGGTAGAACTTGAGATTGCATCGTCAATGACCAATACGGCGCCGGCGGGGCTTCCTCCTCCGTCGAAGATCTGCCCGACGAGTTTATTATCGGGCGAAATCCACACGATGGCAAACTGGCCCGTGCTCAACGCAACCACTTTGGCCGCGCCCGATTGATTGCCGGTAGAGGCAGAAACGGTCCTGTAATTCCCGATGGTGGTTCCATTGCTCAGACGGATATCGAAACCGATCGTCGTCCCATTGTTGAAGTAATGGTTTACGAGAGTGATATACGTACCGTTGGAAAGAGCTTCCGTATCCCGAAGGGAAAAGACGTTTGTCCTGTCGGAATTCGGCGGATAGAAAAGGGATTCGGTCGTGTTCCCCAGAGCATCGACCACGATCTGGCCTAACCCGTGGGAAGAGCCGCCGGCCCCTTCGTTGACGTAGGTAATGACGAATCCACCGCTGTTCGTCGCCACGACTCTTTCATCAGGAGAAATGCTCTCATTTTTCTGAATGGCCGCCTCCCCGAGAGAGACGCCGTCGGCCGTGAACCGGTGCCAAACAAGGTTCCAGGCGGTGGTGGGATTCCTCTGACTGTAAACGACCACGAAGTCGCCGTTGCTGAGAACGACCGGTTCCGGAGTTCGGGCGGTGTCCTGCCGTCCACTCACAGTGAAGGCCGGCGTTGCGACCGATCCATCGGCATTCAGGATCGACGCTCGCACGGTGTCGACGTCCGCCCATGTCAGAAGGATGCGGCCATCCTGCAGCTGCGTCTGCCTCGCGCTGCCTTTTGGGAAGGATAATTGTGGACCCCACGTCGCCAGCTCAGCCATGACTGTCTCCTCTTCGATTGGATCGACCGGGCTTTAGCCATTGCCGCGTGAGCGGTCGGTGCGCCGGAACACAATCGTTATAACGTTTCGAATGACGAGACTATGTATCGATCTATCCCGGGTTTTCAACCCTTCATTTCTTTAGGGAAGGTGACGCGGGTCAGATCATTGATCGCCGGCAGCAAGCCCGCTTGGGCGTCCTAATCCCAGACCACCCATCAAAACGAGAGCCACATCGGACCGGACGATGTGATCCTCCTTGCGTCCTTTTGCCCACCCCAGGCATCCGGCCAACCGCCTATAAAGCCTAGGTTTCGCAGCCAAACGGGAGCCGCCGTTAAGGCCCCGTTAACCCTGCCGGGCGGACACTCGGTCCTGACCTTCCTCTCGCCGCCTTCGTGTCCATGAGCGACCTTCTCGTCAGTATCCGTCACGCCAAGCCCGATGACGCCCCGGCCCTCTCGCGGGTCTTCGACGCAGCCTGGCGGGAGGCCTATCTCGGGATCATTCCGGGCGTGACGCTCGACAAGATGTTCTCCCGGCGCAGCCCGCGCTGGTGGCGCTCCACCGTGTCGCGCGGTCGCCCGCTCGTGGTGCTCGACATCGGCGAGGGCGCGGTCGGCTATGCCTCCTACGGCCGCTGCCGCGACCGGTCGCTGCCCGCGAACGGCGAGATCGACGAGCTCTATCTGCTGCCCGAATACCAGGGCATCGGCTTCGGCCGGCGCCTGTTCAATGCGGTGCGCAACGATCTCAAGGATCGGGGGTTGGACCGGGTCGTCGTCTGGGCGCTCGAGGACAACGAGCGCGCCTGCGCGTTCTACGAGAGCATGGGCGGACGCACGGTCGCCCACGTCGAGGAGCGCATCGGCCAGAAGCCGCTCGCCAAGGTCGCGTACCTCTTTCGCTGACGACGTCCGAGGCCGCCGGCGCGATACCCTGTTTCAGGATCTCAGGACCGGTCCCGGTTTCGCGATACACGGCGCGTCCCGTCGCGCCTGAAAATGGGTTCCCCTTTTGAACCCAATGCTCTAGTGAGGCATCCAGGCTCCAGAAAGCGGTCGTCCGGCCTATCGGTTCGAGCCGCTCTCGAGACGATCTTCTGCCCCGTTGTTCCGGCGTGACGGCCTCCTCCCCTGGGAGAGAGCCTCGACCGGGACGATGCTTCAAGCCTTGTTCCGGAGAACAGCTCTATGCGCCTTGATGCGATCAAGATTGGAAAGAACCCGCCGGACGACGTGAACGTCGTGATCGAAGTGCCGCTCGGCGGCGAACCCATCAAGTACGAGATGGACAAGGAATCCGGCACGCTCTTCGTCGACCGCTTCCTCTACACGTCGATGCGGTATCCCGGGAATTACGGCTTCATCCCCCACACGCTCTCGGGCGACGGCGACCCCTGCGACGTGCTCGTCGCCAACACCCGCGCGATCGCGCCGGGCGCCGTCATGAACGTGCGGCCCGTGGGCGTTCTCGTGATGGAGGACGACGGCGGCCAGGACGAGAAGATCATCGCGGTTCCGTCGAGCAAGCTGACCCAGCGCTACGACCGGGTGGCCACCTACACGGACCTGCCGGAGATCACCATCAAGCAGATCGAGCACTTCTTCGAGCACTACAAGGATCTCGAGCCCGGCAAATGGGCCAAGATCATCCGCTGGGGCGATGCCGAAGAGGCCCGCCGCCTGATCATCGAGGGAATCGAGCGCGCAAAGGCGGACGCGAAGCGCTGATCCACGCAAGCGCCGGCCCTTTCGTCGGTCGTGAGGCATCGGGCCCGGCTCACAGGGTGAGCCGGGCTTTTTCGTCGCCAGCCCTCAGACGATGAAGAAATCCTTGTGGGAGATCGGGATCTTCCTCGTGATGGTGGCGAACTGAACCGCCTTCGCGGGACCCGACCCGTCCGGATCGTAGAAGAGCGCGCCGGCGCTCTTGAGGTACAGGACCCGGTCGTCCTTGTCCTTGAAGTGATCCCCGACGACAAAGGCCTTCTTCGACAGGGTGCCTTTGGAGATCTTGGAGAAGGCGTGCCGCGACAGGTGAATGACGTCGTCCTTCGGCACGAAATCCTGGATGTAGTCGAGGTTCGACTTCACGTTCGGCTTCTTGTCGAACAGGAAGACGTCGCTCCCGTCTCCGCCGACGAGGGTGTCGTTGCCCGCGCCGCCGATGAGCGTGTCGGCGCCGATTTCGCCGAAGAGCGTATCGTTGCCCGCCAGGCCCGAGAGCCGATCGTTGCCCGATTCTCCCGTCAGCTGGTCCGCTGCCGCCGTACCTGACCTGGTGATCGGCATCGTCTCGGTCGTGTTGTTCCTGACGGAAATCGTCAGGCTCCTGGTGAACTCGCCGCCCCAGGCATCGGAAGCCTTGACGGTGACGACGTGCTGCGTCGCGGTCTCGTAGTCGAGGGCATTTCTGACGACGAGCTTGCCGTCGCTGATGCCGAACAGGCCTCCTGCATCCGCCAACAGGGTGAAGGTCAGGCTGTCACCGTCTGGATCCGAGCCGAACAAAGTCGCCACCGTTGCGCCAATGACAGCGCTTTCGGAGACGCTGGCACTGGAAGGCGAGATGCTCGTCGGGCTGCCATTGACGAGCGCAACCGTCTGGTCACCGAACTTGGCGAACCGGATGTCCTTGAGGAGGTCGGCACCGTCCTGTCCGGTCGTGTCGGTGATTATGACCCCTTCGGGGCCGGTTACGATGCTGTAACTGGCCCTTGCGCCGGAGAATTGCGCCGTATCCGTGCCGCTGCCGCCGTCGAGCGTGTCGTTGCCTGCGCCGCCCTCGAGCGTGTCGTTGCCGGCTTCGCCCAAGAGCGTGTCGTTGCCCTCCCTGCCCGCGAGCGTATCGTTGCCGCTTTTGCCGTCGAGCCGGTTGGCATGCTGGTCGCCCGTGAGCTGATCGCCGCCCGAGGCGCCTTCCAGGTTTCGGATGTTGATCAGCTTGTCGTTGCCGTATCCCGTATTCTGCGGATCCACTTTCGAGAGGTCTGCAGTCACCGCGGTCGACCCCGTGAAACGGAGGGTGTTGTTGCCGTCACCGCCGTCCAGGGTATCGTCGCCGGTCCCTCCGTCCAGCGTATCGTCGCCATTGCCCCCGATGATGCTGTTGGCGAGAAAATTGCCCGTGATCGTGTCGGCGAAAGCGCTTCCAATGACATTCTCGATGCTGCTGAGCACGTCGGAAGTCCCGTTGCCGTAGGACGAACCGGACGTCAGATTGATGGTGAAGCCGCTCTGCGGAGTCGTGGTCGACGTCGCGTTCGAATAATCGACCGTGTCTGTGCCGCTGGCGCCATTGATGGTGTTGTATCCGTCCCCGACGATAAAGCTGTCGTTACCGTCGCCACCGTCGACGACATTGCTTCCTTTTCCGCCGGAAATCGTCTCGTTTCCGGCCCCGCCATAGGCAACGTCGTTGTCGTCTCCCAGCTTGACGATCCCACCCACCGTTCCGGACCGGCCGTCATAGAGGTCATCGCCGGCTCCCAGGTCAAGGGCGATCCCATTCGTGGCGGTGGTCCTGAGGGTGCCGGTGTTGACGATCCGGTCGCCTCCGTGGGCGCCGACAACGGCAAGCCCTGTGGTCTCGATCATGCCGGAATTGATCAGCTCCAGCTTGGCCGCAGTCGATGTCGAAGCGATCTCGATGCCGATGGCGCCCTTGATGACCTGGAGGTTGGTGACCGAGCCCGGTCCGGCGCCGGAAAACCGGATGCCGACATCGGTCGTGAAATCGCTTGTCGGGGTGGCGATCTGGCCGATCACCCCGTCGTTGATCACCGTGCTGCCGAGCCCCTGGAGGTTCAGGCCGTAAATGTCTCCCCGGATGGAGCCGTTGCTCCCGATGGTGACGCGCTGCTTGCTCGCGGCCTGGAAGATGGTTCCGGTGACGGCCTCGAGCGTCATGTCGATGATCGTGCTCCCGGTGATCGTATCCGTCAGCTGGATCAGCGCGTCGGTGCCAGGTGTCGGCAGATCGTCGATCGAGTCGTAAATGTGATTGGTCATGAATGTGCCCCGGCGGTCTGAAATGGCGGCCTGGAGCATGTGTTTATGTTATTACGTATAAAAAAGGAAGGCCGGTGTCCCGTGGCCTTCCGCTGACCGCCTGCCCGGCCCTCCTCATTTCACTCGGCCGGAGCCGGGGCGACCGCGCCGGCATCCCGGTACTCGGCCCAGGCTTGGCGCAGGATCTGCACCGCCGAGGACAGGAACAGGCCGGCCATGAGGCCGGCCACGATCAGATCGGGCCAGGCGCTCGCGGTGCCCCAGACCGCGAGGGCGGCCGCCATGACCACCCCATTGCCGATGGCATCGTTGCGCGAGCACAGCCAGACCGAGCGCACATTGGCGTCCCCGTCCTTGTAGCGCATCAGCAGGAGCACGCTGGCGAGGTTCGCGGCGAGCGCCAGAATCCCGATCCCGCCCATGATCTCGGCCCGGGGAAGGCCAAGAATCAGCACATGGTAGATCGTGGAGCCCAACACCCAGGCGCCCATGAGCGACAGGCTCATCCCCTTGAACAGGGCCGCGGTGGCGCGAACCCGCAGGGACGCGCCGATGACCGCGAGACTCAGGCCATAGGTGACCGTGTCGCCGAGGAAGTCGAGGGCGTCGGCCTGCAGGGCCTGGGAACGGGCGAGGTGGCCGGCCACGATCTCCGTGACGAACAATGCGGCGTTGATCGCGATCACGGTCCAGAGGATCCGCTTGTAGCGGGGGTCGACCCCGTCGAAGACCGGCACGCCGCCATGGCAGCCGCAGGCGGCCTCCGCATGTTCGTGCGCCCGCGCCGGATGAGCGGCGGACTCTTGCTCATGGTGCTCATGAGAGGAGCAGCAGGCTCCGTGCCGATGGTCGTGACGATCGCTCATCCGAATCTCCTTTTCGTCTGATCGGGAGAGCCGTACAATCTCTAGCGACTAGAGGTTCAAGGGAAAAATGACGGATCTGTCGATCGGGGAACTGGCGCGCCGGGTCGCGGTAAAAGTACCGACCATCCGCTATTACGAGCAGATCGGCCTTCTCCCGGCCCCGCCACGCACGGAGGGACGGCAGCGCCGCTACGGGTCCGATCACGTGGCGCGGCTCGGCTTCATCCGGCATGCGCGGGAGCTCGGCTTCGAGGTCGAGGCCATCCGCGAGCTCCTGAGCCTGAGCGCCAGGCCGGAGCAGCCCTGCGAGCCGGCGGACCGGATCGTCATCCGGCATCTGGAGGGCGTCGAGCGCCGCATCGCCCAGCTCGAGCTGCTCCGGTCCGAGCTGCGGCACATGCTGGACGATTGCCAGCACGGTCAGGTGGGCGAGTGCCGGATCATCCAGGTACTGGCCGATCACGACCTGTGCCGGAACGATCACGGCAGGACGGGGTAAGGGCGGGGTAAGGGCGGGGTAAGGGCGGGCGCCGTCCTACAGCGCCTCGCCCCGCAGCAGCCTGGGCTGCCGTTCGCTGACGCCGGCCGCCTCGCGGATGAAGAAGCGCTTCAGGCCCGGCATCCGGTCGACGAGGCCCAGCCCCAGGTCGCGGATCAGGCGCACGGGCAGGGCGTCGTTGGAGAACAGCCGGTTGAGGCCGTCGGTCATCATGCCCATGGCGGTGATGTCGGCGCGGCGCGCCCGCTCGTACCGGTCGAGCACGTCGGCCGCCCCCGGATCCATGCCGAGGCGCATGGCGTCGGTGACGATCTCGGCCAGTGCGGCCGCGTCGTGCAGGCCGAGATTGAGCCCCTGGCCGGCGATGGGATGGATCACATGGGCGGCGTCCCCTAAGAGCGCGAGGCGCTCGGCCACGAAGGACCGGGCCACGCCGAAGGACAGGGGAAAGGCCTGGGGCCGGGTCTCGAAGGCGAGCTTGCCGAGCTGGAGGCCGAAGCGGCGTTCGAGCTCGATGAGCAGGTCTTCCGGGTGCGACTCGAGCAAGGCGGGCACGTTTTGCGCACGCTCGGTCCAGACGATCGAGGAGCGGTGCCGGAACGAACCATCGGCCTGCGGCTCCGGTTTGAGCGGCAGGATCGCGAAGGGCCCGGAGGGCAGGAAGTGCTCGACCGCCCTGCCCTCGTGGTCACGCTCATGGACGATCGTCGCGACGATGCCGGACTGGCGGTAGGGCCAGGAGATCCAGCCGATGCCCGCCTGCTCGCGCAGGCGCGAGCGTGCCCCGTCGGCCGCGACGAGGAGCGAGGCCGCAAGGCTGCCCCCCTCCGCCAGCACGACATCCGTGCGCGCGCCCTGAACGGCAAAGCCCCTCACGCCCTCGGCGCGCAGGTCGACGCCGCTGTCGCGGCAGGCCTCCAGCAGGGTGGCGGTCAGATCGCCCGCCGTGACCATGTGGGCGAAGGGCTCATGGCCGTCGACCTCGCCCGCGAAGGTCAGGAAGGTCGGGCGCACCGGGTCCTGCAGGCGGCTGTCGGTGATCACCATGTCGAGAATGGGCTGCGCCCTGTCGGCGATCCCGGCCCAGATTCCGAGCGCCTCCAGCATCCGGCGCGCCGCCGCCGCGATGGCGTAGGAGCGCTTGTCGCCATGGGGATCGCGCCGGAGGGCCGGATCGCACATGACCACGTCGATTCCCTCGGCGAGCGCCCGCTTCAGCGCCAGGGCCAGGGACAGCCCGGCGAGTCCTCCGCCCGCGATGACGATGCGCGGTCGCTCCATCCCGGTTGCTGCGCTCATCGGTCTTTCTCCATGCCTTCGACGTTATAGGTGGGTGTCAGCGATCCATCGACCAGCGTCAAGCTTGACCTTCCTGCGCCTCTCACCGATGGATGGCTGTTGCCGATCGAAGGACCTTGAACCCCATGTCCCGTGCCGTTTCCGATCTCCTGTCCATTCTCGACCTCGAACCCCTCGAGGTGAACCTGTTCCGCGGGCAGAGCCCGAAGAGCGGATGGCAGCGCGTGTTCGGCGGGCAGGTGATCGGCCAGGCGCTGGTGGCCGCGACCCGCACGGTCGACGGGCGTCCGCCCCATTCGCTCCACTGCTACTTCATGCTGCCGGGCGATCCCAGGATCCCGATCATCTACGAGGTGGAGCGCATCCGCGACGGCAAGAGCTTCAGCACCCGGCGCGTGCTCGCGATCCAGCACGGGCAGGCGATCTTCGCCATGTCGGCCTCGTTCCACCGCGAGGAGGAGGGCTTCGAGCACCAGGCCGAGATGCCGAAGGTGCCCGGACCCGACGAGCTCCCGAGCGAGGAGGACGTGAAGGGCCGGCTTCTCCTGCAGATGCCCGAACCCATGCGCACCTATTACGAGCGCGAGCGGCCGCTCGAGATCCGTCCCGTGGAGATCAAGCGCTACACCTCCCGCGAGCCGGGAGAGCCGCGGTTCCATGTCTGGATCAAGACCACCGGCCGGCTGCCGGACGATCCGGCGATCCACCAATGCGTCCTCGCCTATGCGTCGGACATGACGCTCCTCGACACGTCGCTCTTTCCGCACGGCCGGTCCGTGTTCGACCCGGCGATCCAGCCGGCGAGCCTCGACCACGCCATGTGGTTCCACCGGCCGTTCCGGGCCGACGAATGGCTGCTCTACGCGCAGGACACCCCCAGCGCCGGCGGGGCGCGCGGCTTCTCGCGCGGACTCATTTTTAAGCAGGACGGCACCCTGGTCGCGTCCGTTGCCCAGGAAGGGCTCATCCGCGAACGTCGGACCTGACCAGTTCTGCCTAAAATTTGATCAATAAGATCGTTTTATAGCCCAGCTGAGCCTGCCTAGGAAAGAGGCAGCGCCCGTGCGCCTCTGGCGACAAAGCCTGGCATGTTTCTTGCGTAGATGCCCCCGACACCCGTCCGACAGGCCGGGTTCGATTGGAAACCGCTGCCTGGTTGGTCGGGCAGACGTCTCAAAAAGGGGGCCAGACCCATGAAAATCGTGATGGCGGTCATCAAGCCGTTCAAGCTGGAAGAGGTGCGCGACGCGCTCACCGCTCTCGGCGTGCACGGCCTCACCGTGACCGAGGTGAAGGGATACGGACGGCAGAAGGGCCATACCGAAATCTATCGCGGGGCCGAATACGCGGTGAGCTTCCTGCCCAAGCTGAAGATCGAGGTCGCGGTGGCGACCGAGCTGGTCGGCCAGGTGATCGACGCGATCACGGCGGCCGCCCGCACGGGCCAGATCGGCGACGGCAAGATCTTCGTCACCTCGCTCGAGAAGGCGGTCCGCATCCGCACGGGCGAGACCGACATCGACGCCCTTTGATCCCATTCATTCAATGATTTTCCGGAGTTCAGATCCGATGAAGTTCCGTCCTCTCCTCCTTCCGGCGCTCGCCGCGCTCGGACTGGGCCTTGCGGCCCTCGATCCCGCCCTGGCGCAGGACGCCGCCGCGGCCGCCCCCACGGTCAACAAGGGTGACACGAGCTGGATGCTCGTCTCCACCATCCTCGTGATCCTCATGACGATCCCGGGCCTCGCCCTGTTCTATGGCGGCCTCGTGCGCACCAAGAACATGCTCTCGGTGCTCATGCAGGTCTTCGCGGTGTTCAGCCTGGTGTCCATCCTGTGGGCCTTCTACGGCTACTCGCTCGCCTTCACGTCCGGCGGCGAGGGCATCGGCGCGTTCATCGGCGGCTTCTCCAAGGCGTTCCTGGCCGGCGTGACCACGGATTCCACCGCCGACACCTTCACCAAGGGCGTGGCGATTCCTGAATTCACGTTCGCGGCCTTCCAGCTCACCTTCGCGTGCATCACCCCGGCCCTGATCGTCGGCGCCTTCGCCGAGCGCATCAAGTTCTCCGCCGTGATGCTGTTCACCGGCCTGTGGCTGACCTTCGTGTATCTCCCGATCGCCCACATGGTGTGGTTCTCGGAAGGCTACCTGTTCGGCCTCGGCGCCCTCGACTTCGCGGGCGGCACGGTGGTTCACATCAATTCGGGCGTGGCGGGCCTCGTCGGCGCCCTGCTGATCGGCAAGCGCATCGGCTACGGACGCGACCTGCTCGCCCCGCACTCGCTGACGCTCACCTTCGTGGGCGCGTGCCTTCTGTGGGTCGGCTGGTTCGGCTTCAACGCCGGCTCGAACCTGGAAGCGACGGGCGGCGCGGCCCTCGCGCTGATCAACACCATCCTGGCTCCGGCCGCCGCCGGTCTCGCCTGGATGACCGTGGAGGCTCTTGGGAAGGGCAAGGCCTCGCTGCTGGGCATCGCGTCGGGCGCGGTCGCCGGCCTCGTGGCCATCACGCCGGCCGCCGGCCTGTCCGGCCCCATGGGGGCCATCGTGCTCGGCCTGGTGGCCGGCGCGGTCTGCTACTTCGCCGTGACCAGCGTGAAGAACGCCCTCGGCTATGACGACGCCCTGGACGTCTTCGGCATCCACGGCGTCGGCGGCATCATCGGGGCCATCGGCACCGGCGTCGTGGCGGCCCCGTCGCTGGGCGGTTACGGGGTCGGCGAGTACTCGATCGGCGGCCAGGTCTGGACCCAGATCATCGCCGTGGTGGTCACCCTGGTCTGGACCGGCATCGGCTCCGTGGTGCTGTACAAGATCACCGACATGATCGTCGGCCTGCGCGTCACGCAGGACCAGGAGCGCGAAGGCCTCGACCTCGCGGACCACGGCGAGCGCGCCTACAACTACTGAAACGAGCCACTCGCTCGAACGGAAAAGCCCCGGACCGAAAGGCCGGGGCTTTTTTATGCGCGGTCAAAGGATCTCGCCGCGTCATGGCCGGGCTTGTCCCGGCCATCCGGATCATGTGAAGCGCGGCGCTTTTCCGATCGAGATCACCGGCACGAGGCCGGTGAATGCCATGGCAGGGAGCGTGGATGCGCCTCACCCGTTCTTGATCAGCTGCCGCAGCTTGGCGCGGCGGGTCTCCTCGGGCTCCTGGAAGTTCGACGTGCCGTAGAACTCGCCCTTGCTGTCCATCAGGAACAGGGTGGCCGAGTGGTCCATGGTGTAGCCGTCATCGGTCGGGACCTTGCGGTAATAGATCTTGTAGGCGCGCGCCGCGGCCGCGATCTCCTCCTCGGTTCCCGACAGGCCGACGATGCGCGGATCGAAGGACGAGAGATAGGTTTTCATCAGCTCCGGCGTGTCGCGGGCCGGATCGACCGTGATGAAGGCGGCCTGGAGCCTGTCGGCATCCGGGCCGAGCGCCGCCATGTCCTGGGTGAGATCGTAGAGCGTGGTCGGGCAGACCTCCGGGCAATGGGTGAAGCCGAAGAAGACCACGAAGGGCTTGCCCTTCAGGTTCTCCTCGGTGTACGGCCGGCCCTCGTGGCTCGTGAGCCGGAACGGGCCTCCGATCGGCACCTTGCCGGCGCTCTGCGGCGGCTGCGACGGGAACAGGAGCAGGCCCGCCGTCACCAGCAGCACCAGCAGGCCCGTGGTGAAGACGAGAAGCGGCACGAGAAGACGCTTGATGGTCATCGCCGATCTCCCGCGCTAGTGCTGATGCTCGGCCGGGGCGCCGCCCATGCCGCGCACCGCGTATTCCACCTCGACGCGGCCCGCCTTCTCGAAGACGAGCGTTCCCTTGACCGTCTGGCCTTCCTTCAGGGGCTCCTTCAGGTCCATGAACATGAGATGCAGGCCGCCCGGCTTCAGTTCGACCGTGGCGCCCGGCTTGATCTCGAGACCACCTTCGACCGGCTTCATGCGCATGACGTCGCCGTCCATGCGCATCTCGTGCACCTCGACCTTGGAGGCGAGCGGGAACGAGCCGCCGACCAGGCGATCGGGCGCCGTGCCGGTGTTGGTGATGCGCAGGTATCCGCCGCCGACCTTGGCGGCCCCGGGGGTCGCCCGCGACCAGGGCTGTTCGAGGGTGAGCGGTCCGGCCTTCACGACCTGAGAGCCCGTGGCGGCAGCGCCCGCGACGCGCACGCCGGGCGCGGGTGATTTGAGGCTGTGCGGATCCTCGCCGGCCGCCGGCACCTGGGTCCATTCCTCGGTCGCGCCGTCGCATTCCTGCACGACCGGAAAATAGACCGTCGCGCCCGGCTGGTAGGCCTCGGTGAAGCGGGCCTGGAACACGAACTCGTCGTAATAGGCGTCGTCCAGGGAACCGGACCAGACGATGTCCGTGACCCCTTCCGACACGGCCTCGCCGTTGACCTGGTAAGCCTTCACGTAGGCGCCCTTGGCGGTTTCCAGCTTCCAGCCGGCCTTCGGCATCGGCTTGACCGCCACGATGCCCTCGGGGATGCGCACGCGCACCTTGAGGGTCGCCTTGCCGTCGCAGCCATGGGGGATGCGCAGCACGGCCTTGTAGGTGGCGTTCGGGGTCGCCTGCCCGTTCTCGAACGAGACATGGGCGAGGGCCGGCGAGGCAATCATGAGGGCGGCGGCAGTCAGCGCGCCGCCGAAGCGTGACGAAGTCATCGGGAACGTCCTTGAGAGAGTAGGGGAATCGAAGCGGGCGGCACTCAGCCGCGGTGCGGCGGCGCGCGCGATCCCAGGGGCAGGACGTCCGAGGTGAGGCGCAGATGCGACGCCCCGGCGGATGGATCGACCGTTGCGGCGACCGGCGCGATCGGCTCGATGATGGCCGGGGCCGGGGCCGGTCCTGCCGCAGTCGAGCCGTGACAGCTCAGGGTGCAGCAGAGGGTCTCGTGGGCTTTCTTCGGTCCATGGTCGGGCGCCGAGGACCCGTCCTGGAGACAGATGATCCCCTGGGCCTCCGCGGCCGCAGCGGCATGGAAGGCGCCGCCGACCGACAGGAGCAGGGCCTGCAGCACGAACGCATAGGCCATCGCGGCCACGATGGCGGCGCGCGTCCAGGCGGATTTCGGGCCTCTGCGGGTCATGGCCGGGACACTGATCGTTCGAAGGCCCAACGTCAACAACGGAAAACCGCCGCACCTTTTCCCTGCCCGATGCGCTTACGGTTAAAGGACCCTTAACCCGGCCCGGCTAGCATCCAGGCAATAATGTCCCGTCCCGTGGTTTTTTAGAGTGGTTTGATGCGTACGGCCCGCCGTTCTTCTTCCGCCTATGATGGCCTCTTCAGCGCCTTTCGAGCCTTCCTGGCCCGCCGGGCGCAGGAGCTGACGGGCCTGTGCCTGATCACGGTCGCCGGCGCGGTCGCGGTGGCCCTCGCCACCTGGTCGGTCGACGATCCGAGCCTCAACAACGCCACCGATCTTCCGGTCCGCAATCTCCTCGGCTGGCCCGGCGCCATCGTGGCCGACCTGCTGATGCAGCTTCTCGGCCTCGGCGCCATCGCGGCGCTGCTTCCCCTGGCGCTCTGGGGCTGGCGGCTCATGAAGTCGGGCGATCTCGGCCGTCTGCAGCTGCGCCTGGCGCTCTGGGTGATCGGCGCGGGCGCCGCGACGGCTCTCGCCAGCGCCCTGCCGCCGACGCAGAGCTGGCCGCTGCCCACGGGGCTCGGCGGCGTGGTCGGCGATGCGGTGCTCGCCGGAGCCAAGGCCATCACGGGCCTGTCGAGCGGCTCGGCCAGCGCCGTCCTGGGCGCCCTGTTCGCCGGGATCGCGATCTTCAGCCTCACGGCCGCCTGCGGCCTCGGCCCGCAGGAGGAGCGCCACCACGACGATCCCGAGGAGCTCGAGGAGAGCCCGCCGGTCCGGCGGCGTAAGATCCAGGATTGGGACGAGGCCGAAGAGGCCGGCCAGGACGAGCCCGGCTGGGGCATCGTGTCCCTGGGAGCCCTCGCCCATGGCGTCATGAGCCTGCGTGCCTCGGCCCGGCGCTGGAAGGAGAACCGCCGCTCCGCCCTCGTGGAGGAGGTCGAGGACCTTCCCGCACCGGCGCGGCGCCCGTCCCGGCAGCCCGGCCTGCGGCGCGAGCCCGTTCTCGACGGCGCCCCGGCGCGTCCGCGCCCTGCCCCGGCCTCCATGCCGATGCATGACGAGGACGAGGCCGGATGGGACGCCGACGAGCCGCATCTCCCCCCGCTGCACCCTGCCGCAAGGCCGGAGCCCGCCCCGTCCCGCGTCGCCCCGGCGCCCGCCGCGCCGAAGCCCGGCAAGCGCATGGCCCGCGAATCGCAGCCCTCCCTGCTCGACGAGGAGAACTACCAGCTGCCGCAGCTCAACCTGCTCGCCGAGCCCAAGCGCCCGTCGGTCCCTTCGGTCTCGGCCGAGGCCCTGGAGCAGAACGCCGCCCTGCTCGAGGGGACGCTCGAGGATTTCGGCGTGCGCGGCGCCATCACCAAGGTCAATCCCGGTCCTGTTGTGACGTTGTACGAGCTTGAGCCTGCGCCTGGGACGAAGTCGTCGCGGGTGATCTCGCTGGCGGACGACATCGCGCGCTCGATGAGCGCGGTCTCGGCCCGGGTGGCGGTGGTGCAGGGCCGCAACGCCATCGGCATCGAGCTGCCCAACCACAAGCGCGAGACCGTGTACCTGCGCGAGCTGCTCGCCTCCCAGGACTTCGAGGCCACCAAGCAGAAGCTCGCCCTGTGCCTCGGCAAGACCATCGGCGGCGAGCCGGTGATCGCCGATCTCGCCCGCATGCCGCACCTGCTGGTGGCCGGCACCACCGGGTCGGGCAAGTCGGTGGCGATCAACACCATGATCCTGTCGCTGGTCTACCGGCTCTCGCCGGCCGAGTGCCGGCTGATCATGGTCGATCCCAAGATGCTCGAACTCTCCGTCTACGACGGCATCCCGCACCTGCTCACCCCGGTGGTCACCGACCCCAAGAAGGCCGTGGTGGCGCTCAAATGGGCGGTGCGCGAGATGGAGGACCGCTACCGCAAGATGTCCAAGCTCGGCGTGCGCAACATCGACGGCTTCAACGCCCGGGTGGTCGAGGCCAAGGCGAAGGCCGAGACCATCACGCGCACGGTGCAGACCGGCTTCGACCGCGAGACCGGCGAGGCGATCTACGAGGACGAGGTGATGGATCTCGATCCCTTGCCCTACATCGTGGTGATCGTCGACGAGATGGCCGACCTGATGATGGTGGCCGGCAAGGAGATCGAAGGGGCGATCCAGCGCCTGGCCCAGATGGCGCGCGCCGCCGGCATCCACGTGATCCTGGCCACCCAGCGCCCGTCGGTGGACGTGATCACCGGCACGATCAAGGCGAACTTCCCGACCCGGATCTCGTTCCAGGTCACCTCGAAGATCGACAGCCGCACGATCCTGGGCGAGATGGGCGCCGAGCAGCTCTTGGGGCAAGGCGACATGCTGTACATGGCCGGCGGCGGGCGGATCACGCGCGTGCACGGGCCGTTCTGCTCGGACGAGGAGGTCGAGAAGGTGGTGGCGCATCTCAAGCGCCAGGGCCGGCCGCAGTACCTGGAGGCGGTCACGGCCGAGGAGGACGAGGGCGGGGCGGCTCCCGACGCGGCCGTGTTCGACCAGGGCGAGTTCGGGGCGCCGGGCGGGGACCTGTACGACCAGGCGGTGGCGGTGGTGCTGCGCGACAAGAAAGCCTCGACCAGCTACATCCAGCGCCGCCTCCAGATCGGCTACAACCGCGCCGCCTCGCTCATGGAGCGCATGGAAAACGAGGGCATCGTCGGACCCGCCAACCACGCCGGTAAACGCGAAATTCTGCTTGAAACTCCGGGCATGGGAGAGGATTAAGGCGGTCTCGGAACCTTGGCCGCGGCCCTGCGTCATTCCTGGGCCATTCCCAATGGCCGGGCAGCGTCCATGATGATGGTCCGAAGGAGACCGATTCGGATGCGTCCCGTCCTTCTTGCCGGCCTGGTGACGGCGCTCATCGCGGGCGCCCTGCCGGCCGTGGCCCAGACGGTTCCGATCGACCTGTTCCTCCCGCCCGTCCGTCCGATGGTCGCGCAGGGCTTCGGCCCGTCGCTCCCGCATCTGCCGACCGCCTCGTTCCACCGGGCGACGCCCGCAGCGGCCGAGACCCAGCCGTCCCGCCCGGTCATCCCGAGGCCGGCCAATGCGGAACAGGTCCTGGCCGTCACCGCGCCGCTCCCGCCGAGCCGCCCCGCGACCGCGGATCCCCGCCACACGCCCGAATCGGAGCCCGTCGTCATCGCGTCCCGGCCGGTGGCCGCCGCCGCGGCGACGCCCGTGGCCCTGCGCCAGCCGCTGCCGAACGGCGAGGTGGTGGCGCGGGCGAATGCCTATTTCACGAACCTGACCACCCTGGTGGCCGATTTCAACCAGATGGGCGGCGACGGGCGCCGGCAGGGCGGCACCCTCTATCTCCAGCGCCCCGGCCGGGTGCGGTTCGAATACGATCCGCCCGCCACCCTCGAGGTGATCGCCGACGGACGCTCGGTCGCCGTGCGCGACCGCAAGCTCGCGACGCAGGACCTCTATTCCATCTCGCAGACGCCGCTGAAATTCCTGCTGCGCGAACAGGTGAATCTCGGCCAGGACATCCGGATCACGGGCATCGCCAACGACGGCGACGGCGTGCGCATCAGCCTGGAGGATTCGTCGACGCTCGGCGGAACCTCGCGCATCGTCCTCGTGTTCGACGGCCAGGTGGAGACCCTGAACCAGTGGCGCATCGTCGATGCGCAGGGCTTCCAGACGGTGGTGATGCTGGGCAAGAGCGAGCGCGGCCGCCGCATCGACCAGGATCTGTTCAAGATCCAGTACGACATCCTCGTCGGCGGGAACAAATGAGGCCGCCGTGGATGTGACACTCTCGGCGTTATGGCCGGGCCTGTCCCGGCCATCTCGATATGGAAAAGCGCCGCGCCTTACGGAATCGGGCTCACCGGCACAAGGCCGGTGATGACGAGGGGCTGTTATTTCCGGTGATCGTCGCCCTTCCCTCGGGCCGGAATCTGTCGTAGCCGAAGGGGATCTTCCGAAGGGCTTCCTCCCGTGCAACTGACCGTCTCGACCTGGAACATCAATTCCGTTCGCCTGCGCATCGACCAGGTGGGCCGCTTCCTGAAGGAGCGCCGCCCCGACATCCTGTGCCTGCAGGAGACCAAGTGCCCGAACGACAAGCTGCCCCTGAAGGACCTGCAGGCCTTCGGCTATCCCTTCGTGGTCCATATGGGCCAGAAGGGCTACAACGGGGTCGCGATCCTGTCCCGCTACCCGTTCTCCGAGACCGGCGTGATGGAGATGTGCGGGCGCCAGGACGCGCGCCACATCACCATCACCCTGAGCCGGGAGGCCAAGGCGGCGGCCGGCCTGACGATCCATAACTTCTATGTGCCGGCCGGCGGCGACATTCCCGATCCGGAGCTCAACGAGAAATTCCGGCACAAGCTCGACTTCATGGCCGAGATGCGCTCCTGGGGCGGCCGCGCGAAGCCGACCTCCGGACCGGCCATTCTCGTGGGCGACCTCAACGTGGCGCCCCTCGAGCACGACGTGTGGAGCCACAAGCAGCTCCTCGACGTGGTGAGCCACACCCCGGTCGAGACCGCAATGCTGGAGGAGCTGCGCCAGGAGGCGGAGTGGATCGACGCCATGCGGATCCTGCGGCCGGAGCCGGAAAAGATCTATTCCTGGTGGAGCTACCGCTCGCCCGACTGGGCGGCCGCCGACAAGGGCCGCCGCCTCGACCATGTCTGGCTGTCGAAGGGCCTGCAGGGCACCCTGCGCTCCATCGACGTGACCCGGGAGACCCGCGGCTGGGAGCGTCCCTCGGACCACGCCCCCGTGACGGCCGTGCTGGAGCTGTAGAAAAGCCGCCCTGCCCGTCGCCCTTTGACACCTTTTTAACCGGTTTTTGCGAAGGCTTCTGCACGACTTTCCCTAAGGTAAATACCCGTGCAGTTCCTCGCCAACCGGAAGCTTTCCCACCTCACGACGGCCGCCATGGTGGCGTTCGTCGTTGTGACCGCCGCCGCGCTCTTCGCGGTCGTCTCCCTTCAGACCCGCCAGGACGTCGAGACCAAGGCGCTCGCCCAGCTGCAGTCCAACGTGCGGACCTTCGTGGGCATCCTGCGCGGCTCCATCGACAGCCTGAGCGTGAAGAAGGACGCCGCCGGGGCGGTCACGGGCATCACGGTGAACGACGACGCCGTGTTCTACAGCGACGAGCTCGCCGACCGCATCGCCGAGGCCACGCAGGCCCCCGCGACCCTGTTCGTGAAGGACAAGGCCAGCGGCAACCTCATCCGGCGCGCCACCAACATGCGCAATCCCGACGGGTCGCGCGCGGTCGGCACGGCCATGGACCGCAACGGGGTGATCTTCCCCATCGTATCGGCGGGCGGCACCTATGTGGGCAAGGCCAAGATCCTCGGGGCCGACTATCTCCTGGTGAATCTTCCGGTCTTCGGCCAGAGCGGACAGGTGCTGGGCGTGCTCGGCAGCGGATTCCAGGTCACCGCCCTCGAAGCCTCGGCCCATGAGCTCATGTGGCAGATGGGGATGGTCTCCCTGGCGGTCGTGCTCCTGCTGACGCTCGCCGCGATCCTGGCGGGCCGCATGCTGTTCCGGCCGATCCCGAGGCTCGCCGAGGCCATGAAAAGCCTCGCCCATGGCGAGACCGCCCTGACGGTCCCCTACACGGCCGCCAGGAACGAGATCGGCGAGATGGCCCGCGCCGTGGAGATCTTCCGCGAGAACACCGTCGAGCGCCAGCGGCTCTCCGTCGAGCAGGCCACCGAGAGCGACGCGAAGCTGCAGCGCGCCCTCAAGCTCGACGAGCTGACCCGCCGGTTCGAGGCCAATGTCTCGGCCCTGACCCAGGGGCTCGCCGCCGCGGCCTCGGAGATGGAGGCGACCGCCCAGACCATGACGAGCACGGCCGACCGGACCAACCGGCAATCCGTCAGCGTGGCGGCGGCCGCCGAGCAGACCTCGAGCAGCGTGCAGACCGTCGCGGCGGCCACCGAGGAGATGTCGATCTCGATCCGCGAGATCGCCCGTCAGGTCACGCAATCGTCCCAGATCTCCTTCGAGGCGGTCGAGAGCGCCAAGCGCACCAACGGCATCGTGCAGGCGCTCTCCAGCAGCGCCGAGCGCATCGGCGACGTGATCACCCTGATCAACAACCTGGCCGCCCAGACCAACCTTCTCGCGCTCAACGCCACCATCGAGGCGGCCCGCGCCGGCGAGGCCGGCAAGGGCTTCGCGGTCGTCGCCTCCGAGGTGAAGAACCTCGCGACCCAGACGGCCAAGGCCACCGACGAGATCGGTTCGCAGATCGCCCAGATCCAGGGCGCCACCCAGGAGGCCGTGGGGGCGATCCACGGCATCCAGACCATTATCGACCAGATTTCGGCCATTTCGACCGGGATCGCGGCCGCCATGGAGGAACAGGGCGCCACCACGGGCGAGATCTCCCGCAGCGTCCAGGAGGCCGCCCGCGGCACCGGCCAGGTGACGGACAGCATCGAGAGCGTGAAGCACGGGGCCGGCGAGACGGGGGCTGCGGCCACGCAGGTTCTGGGCGCCGCCCAGGAGCTCGCCCGCTACGCCGAGAACCTCAGCCGCGAAGTGGATGTGTTCCTGTCAGACGTGAAGGCCGCGTGAGAGGTTCAACCTCTCACGTCTCATCCGGCGCTTTCGCGGAAATCTCCCCGCCGTCGATGGCGATGAGCTGCTGGCGGACGCGCTCCAGGCCCTCCGTGAGGCGGGCCAGCTCGTCCGCCATCGCGTCCTGGATGGCCGCGGCCGCGTCCGGGAACTCCTCCAGCACCCGGCGCATGAGGCTCGGGGTCACCCGGATGATGGCCGAGGGCTCGCGGGCCGTCGCGGTGGCGCGGCGTTCGATGCGTGCGAACAGGGCCGCCTGCCCGATCAGGGCACCGGGACCGGCGAGAAAGGCCTCGGGCGAGCCGTCGTCCTTGGCGTCGAGCGCGATGGCGCCGCGGCTCACCACGTAGCCGCCGTCCGAGCGGTCGCCCTTCTTGAACAGCACGTCGCCCTCCCGGTAGGTCCGGCTCTCCGACGCGAAGGCCACGAGGCGTAGGGCGTCGCGCTCCAGCAGGTTGAACAGCGGAGCCCGGCTGAGCGTGGCGATGTCGTCGTCGAGCGCCATGGCCGGTCAGGGAATCAGTTTGTAGCCGCCGGGCTCGGTGACCAGGATGGTGGCGTTGGACGGGTCCGACTCGATCTTCTGGCGCAGGCGGTAGATATGCGTTTCCAGCGTGTGGGTGGTGACGTTGGAATTGTAGCCCCACACCTCCGTGAGCAGGGTGTCGCGCCCGACCACGGACTGACCGGCGCGGTAGAGATAGCGCAGGATGGCGGTTTCCTTCTCGGTCAGCTTGAGCTTGGAGCCCTTGTCGGTGGTGAGCAGCTTCGAGCCCGGGCGGAAGATGTAGGGCCCGATCTGGAACACCGCATCCTCGCTCGCCTCGTACTGGCGCAGCTGCGCCCGGATCCGGGCGAGCAGCACGGCGAACTTGAACGGCTTGACCACGTAATCGTTGGCGCCGGCCTCCAGGCCCATCACCGTATCGCTGTCCGACCCCTGGGCGGTGAGCATGATGATCGGGCTGCGGAAGCCGTTCTGGCGCATGACCTTGACCGCCTCGCGCCCGTCCATGTCGGGCAGGCCCACATCCATGATGGCAAGATCGATCCGGTCCCCTTTCACCGCATCGATAGCGCCCGTGGCGTTCTCGGCGGTCGCAACCTGAAACTCGTCATAGAATCCGAGCTGTTCGGCTAGGGTGTCGCGCAGGTCCTGATCGTCATCGACGACGAGGAGGCGGCTGGCATTCGACATCTCAAACCCTTCAACACGATGGACTGCGAAAGTCGCGAGAGCGGTCTTCGAACAGCGAAGAACCCGGACATCTCCGGGCCGGTCCGTTCGCCTCCTGTCACCGCTCATGATCCGGATCGAAAATCGCCGCCTGACGCGAGAGCATCGTTCGGCAAAACCGGGTTCGGGTTTTCGACGATGCGCCCGCGGGCGCGAGCCTTGAGCTTTGGATCATGCTCGATGCATAAGAGTAGTCATTCCCAGCTTGACAACAAGAGGGACCTTCCGTCCCTTCCACTGCCCATGAAACCGTCCCGCGTCAATGTCATCCGTGTGTTCCGCTCCCCGCTCGACCACAGGCGCGGGCGTCTCGAGGCCGGCAATCTCGTCATGCCGTGCGCGCTGGGCCGCTCCGGCACGGCCCGGGCCAAGCGCGAGGGCGACGGCGCCTCGCCGGTCGGGCGGTTCCGGATCCTGCAGGCTTTCTACCGCCCGGACCACGGCCCGCGCCCCCGGACGGGCCTGCCCCTGAGGCGCATCCGCCCCGCCGACGGCTGGTCGGACGACGTGAGGGACCGGCGCTACAACCGCCTCGTTCCCCTGCCCTGCCCGACCGGTCACGAGACGATGTGGCGGGACGATCATCTCTACGACGTGGTGCTCGACATCGCCTGGAACCGCGGCCCGGTCGTGAAGGGCCGCGGCAGCGCCATCTTCCTCCATCTCGCCCGTCCGGGATTCCGGCCCACGGAGGGCTGCGTGGCCGTCGACAGGCGCATGATCCGCCGCCTCATGGAACGGATCGGGCCGGATACGCGGATCGAGATCGTCGGGTGAGCCGCCGTCGCCCTCCCCGCCCGTCATGGCCGGGCTTGCCCCGGCCTTCCCGATCCTGAGAAGCGCAGAGCTCTTCCAGTCGAGATCACCGGGATAGGCCCGGTGACGACGGGGTGGGCATCATCCGCCACATCGCTCACCGGGCCACGCTCTCGTAAAACGCCTCCGGCCCATCCACCTCGCGCAGCCGGCCCCGGTCGATGAGCAGGAAGCGGGTGCCGACGGCTTTCACGAAGCTGCGGTCGTGGGACACGAGGATGCAGGTGGCCTGTGCATCGAGGATTTCCGCTTCCAGCTGCTCGCGACCCGGGATGTCCACGTGGTTGGTGGGCTCGTCCATGAGGTAGACATTGGGCTCGGAGAGGCGCAGCGCGAGGAGGCCGAGCCGCGCTTTCTGGCCGGGCGACAGCCTGGCGATGGGAAGCCCCTGCCTGTCGACGGGAAAGCCCGCCTCCGCCAGAACCGCGCGGCTGCGCTGATCGCCGAGGCGAAAGCGCGACAGGATGAAGTCGTGCGCCGTGCTCGTCTGCGGCAATTGTCCCATGTCCTGGTCCACATAGCCCAGAGCGAGGCTCGGGCTCGTGCGGATGCCCGGGAGGCCGTCCGGGCGGGTCATCGCCGCGTGCAGCAGCCGGACGAGCTGCGACTTGCCGGCGCCGTTGCGGCCGAGCACCACGACGCGGTCGCCCTGCGCCACCTCGAGCTTGGGGATCGTGAACAGCCTGCGCCCGTCCGGCGCCTGAACGCCAACGTTGTCGAGCCCGAGGAGCACCCGCGCATGGGTGCCCCGGTTGCCGAGTCGGATCTCGCCCGGCCGCTCCCGGTGCACGACGCGCGCGCGCTGCTCCAGCGCATCGGCGCGGCGCCTGATCTGGGCGGATTTGATCTGCGCCGCGTCGCTGCCGCTGTTGAGGCCCACATTGCGCAGCTCCTGGGCGCTCTCGCGCAGGCGCTTGACCTCGCGCAGGGTCTTGTCGCGCTGCGTCCGGGCGGCCTCGTCATGGGCGTCGAGCAGCGCGCGGGCGCGCCGGTAGGGATGGGCGAAGGAGACGGATTCCTCGGGCCGCAGGAACAGGGTTTTCGTCGTGCAGGCATCGAGGAAGTCGCGGTCGTGGCTCGCCACCACGATAGGCGCGGTGAAACCCGCCAGGGTGATCCAGGCCTCCAGGGTGAAGAGCTTTTCGAGATCGAGATGGTTCGTGGGCTCGTCGAGGAGCAGCAGGTCGGGCTCGGTGATCCACGCGCGGGCGATCAGCGCGAGCCGCTGCCAGCCGCCGCTCAGCGCCTGCACAGGCAGGGTACGCAGATCGGCCGGAGTGTCGAATTCGTCGAGCACCATGTCGACGCGCCATTCCTGGCTCTCGCGCTCGCCTGCCGGCAGGGCCTGCAGCAGCACGTCGTGCAGCGACAGATCGGCGAGACCGGCGGGCACGTCCTGCTCGACGAGGGCGACGCGCAGGCCACGCGAGCGCATGATGTCGCCCTCGGTCGGCTCGATGAGGCCGGCGAGGCATTTCAGAAGGGTCGACTTGCCGGCCCCGTTGGCCGCCACGAGGCCGAGGCGGTCGCCCTGGCCGATGACGAGGTTCAGGTTCCGGAACAGGGGAGTTTGGGCAATGAAGCTGACATTGCGAAGGCTCAAGGAGGCCATGGGAGGATCTCACGGGTGCGGCGCGCCCGGGCGAAGGCCGTCGGCGCGAACAATCTGGAACGTGTCAGACGCGCCGGATCCTTGCGGAGCCACGGGCGCGGGTGAGCCGTTCAGAGCTGACCGGAGTGAGATGAGGACGGAGAAAAGCCGTCAGATCCGCTCGATGGCCGGCCCTGCAACAAGCTGCTGCAGGGCGTGCCCGGGGCCGAACGTGCGTTGATGCATCGCTTCAATCATGCAGCCCTCCCCGGTTCGACATGGTGGATCGAGACGGTAGGCTTAACCGGAAACGCCCGCGGATGCAATCTCGGGTGCCGGCCGGCGTTTGACGAAGTCCACGAAGGCGCGCAGGGGCGCGGGCATGTGGCGGCGGCTCGGATAATAGAGGAAGGGTCCTGAAAAGGGCTGCTGCCAATCCTCCAGCACCGGCTCGAGGGCGCCACTCGCGAATTCGCTCTCCAGAAATCCCGCGAAGGTGGCGATCAGCCCGAGGCCCTGCAGGGCGGCGGCGATCTCCAGGTCGATGCTGTTGGCGACGACCCGGGCGGTGGGCGTGATTTTCACGACCTCGCCGTCGCGCTCGAACTCCCAGGGATGCATGATGCCGCTGGCGAAGCGGTGCCGGATGCAGGCGTGGTTCAGGATGTCCCTCGGGTGCGAGGGCCGGCCATGGGCGGCGAAATAGGCCGGCGCTCCCGCCACCGCGAAGCGCTGGGTGCGCGGGCCGATCGGCACGGCGATCATGTCCTTCTCCAGACGCTCGTCGTAGCGGATGCCTGCGTCGAAGCCCGCCGCCAGCACGTCGACGAAGCTGTCGTCGGTGGCGACCTCCAGGGTGATGCCCGGATGGGCGTCGAGGAACGGCCCGATGAGCCGCGGCAGCACCAGGCGGGCCACCGCCGTGGGAACGTTGAGCCGCAGGGTGCCGGTCGGCGAGTCCCGAAAGCCGTTCACCGCGTCGAGGGCGGCTGCGACCTCGCTCAAGGCCGGCCCCAGGCGTTCCAGGAGGCGCTGGCCGGCCTCGGTCGGCGTGACGCTGCGGGTGGTCCGGTTGAGCAGACGCACGCCGAGCCGCGCCTCCAGCCGCCGCAGGGCCTCGCTCAGGGACGAGGCCGAGACGCCGCGCAGCCGCGCCACGCTGCGGAAGCTGCGCGCCCGCGCGACCGCCGCGAAGGCTTCGAGATCCGCTAGATCCACATCGCTCATTGTTCGAAAATCCAAACAGCCTGTTCCGGTTATGCCGGATTATCGCACGAACCGGAAGCGGGCATGATCCGTTCATGCCGGCAGGACAGCCGGCCGCCATTTTTCAGGAGATCAGACAATGCAACACCGCCGCTTGGGGCAAACCGGCCCCTCCGTGTCCGCCCTCGGCCTCGGCTGCATGGGCATGTCGGGCATGTACGGTCCGGCGGACCGGGCCGAGAGCATCGCGACCATCCATGCGGCGCTTGACGCCGGCATCACCCTGCTCGACACGGGCGACTTCTACGGCATGGGCCACAACGAGATGCTGATCGGCGAGGCCCTTGAGGGCCGCAACCGGGACCAGGCCGTGATCAGCGTCAAGTTCGGCGCCATGCGCGAGCCGTCCGGCGCCTGGCTCGGCTACGACGCCCGGCCGCAGGCGGTCCAAAGCTTCCTCGCCTATACGCTCCAGCGCCTGAGGGTCGATCATATCGACATCTACCGGCCGGCGCGGCTCGATCCGAACGTGCCGATCGAGGACACGATCGGGGCCATCGCCGACATGGTGAAGGCCGGCTATGTGCGCCAGATCGGCCTGTCCGAGGTCGGGGCCGACACGATCCGCCGGGCGGCGGCCGTGCATCCGATCTGCGACCTGCAGATCGAGTATTCCCTCATCTCCCGGGGCATCGAGGACGCGATCCTGCCGGCCTGCCGCGAACTCGGCATCGGCATCACGGCCTATGGGGTGCTCTCCCGCGGGCTGATCAGCGGCCATTGGCGCAAGGATCAGGCGGGAGCCGGCGATTTCCGCGCCCACAGCCCGCGCTTCCAGGACGGCAACGTGGACAGGAACCTGGCGCTGGTCGACGCGCTCAAGAGCGTGGCGGAGCGCAAGGGCGTCAGCGTGGCACAGATCGCCATCGCCTGGGTGGCCGCTCAGGGCGACGACATCGTGCCGCTCGTGGGCGCCCGCCGCCGGGATCGGCTGCAGGAAGCGCTCGGATCCCTCGACGTGCGGCTGACGCGCGACGATCTCGCGGCCATCGAGCAGGCCGTGCCCAAGGGCGCCGCCGCGGGCGACCGCTACGCTGCGCCCCAGATGGCCATGCTGGACAGCGAACAGGGGTAAGATCCCCCGGTCATCACCGGGCTTGTGCCGGTGATCCCGATCGTTTGGAACGCCGAGCCTCACCGGATCGGGATGGCCGGGACAGGCCCGGTGATGACGGAAACGTGTGGCTGGTCAGGCCGCCTCACCCCTCCCCGGTCTTTCCTGCCCGGTCTTCGGCCCGACCCGTTCGCGCATGAAGGCGAGATACGCGTCCTCCGAGGTTTCTCGGCGGGCGGCGACCAGGGGCTTGATGTCGTCGGTGGCCACATAGCGCAGCCGGTCGCTGCCGTCCGTGGCGGCCGTCCAGATCACCTCGGCCACCTCGTCGCTTGTCGCATCGGCCCGGGCGGCGCGCAGGCCGGCGAAGACCTCCTGGGCGGCCGTCACGAAGGGCTCGTAATCGGCCGGGACGGCAGCCCGAGCGGCCTCGCCGCCGCTGCGCTCGCCGAACCGGGTGCTGGTGACGCCGCCGGGCTCGACGACCTTCACGGCGATCCCGAGGCTCGCGAGCTCATAGGACAGGGATGCGGAGAACCCCTCCAGGGCGAACTTGGATGCGCAATAGAGCGAGATCATCGGCAGGGCGAAGACGCCGGCGCCCGAGCTGACATTGACGATCACGCCCGCCCGGTGGGCGCGGAAATGCGGCAGCACCGCCCGGGTCACGTCCATGAGCCCGAACAGGTTGACGTCGAACTGCTCCCGGATCTTGTCGCGCGACGTTCCCTCGAACACCCCGAACAGGCCGAAGCCCGCATTGTTCACGAGCACGTCGAGGCGCCCGAAGCGCTCGATCCCGGCCGCCAATGCGGCGTCGATGCTGGCCTGGTCCTGAACGTCGAGCCGCGTGACGAGGACATTATCGAGACCGGCCAGGGCCGCTCCCTCCTCGGGACGGCGCATGGTCGCGACGACGTTCCACCCTCGGGAGGCGAAGAGGCGGGCGGTGGCCTCGCCGAAGCCGGTGGAAGTGCCTGTGATGAGAACGGTACGGGTCATGGGAAAAGCTCCTGTGCTGGAGCTTCCATATGGATCCATGCGATTAGTGTGATAAGCCGTTCAATTCTACACGGGATGATGAAGGATTTCGCACAATGGCGGATCTGGGCCTCAACGATCTCAAGGCTCTGGCGGCCGTGGCGGCCCATCGCAGCTTCCGGGCGGCGGCGCTCGACCTCGGCCTGTCGCCCTCCTCCCTGAGCCATACGGTGGCGAGCCTTGAGAGACGCCTCGGCGTGCGGCTTTTCAACCGCACGACCCGCAGCGTTTCCGTCACCGAAGCCGGCGAGGCCTTCCTGGCCCGGGTGCAGCCGGCCCTGCGGGAGCTCGAGGATGCCGTCGAGACGATCAACAACTACCGGCAGACGCCGGCAGGCCTCCTGCGCCTGAACACCTCCGAGGGCGGAGCCATGCGGGTCCTGCCGATCCTCCTCGACTTCCTGCAGGCCTATCCCGACATGCGGGTCGACGTGGTCTGCGAGGGACGGATGGTCGACATCGTGGCGGGCGGCTTCGATGCCGGCCTTCGCATCGCGGAGGCCGTGCCGCAGGAGATGGTGTCCATAGCGTTGGGGCTCGACGAGGAGTTCGCCGTGGTGGGAGCACCCGATTATGTTTCGGCCCACGGCCTGCCGCAGAACCCGGCCGATCTGTTCGAGCACGAATGCATCCGCACCCGCCTGCCGAGCGGGACCATCTACCGCTGGGAGTTCGAGCGCTCGGGCGAGGCGATCCGCCTCGACGTTCCGGGCCGCCTGACTCTGGGAACCCACGATCTCGGCCTGCAGGCGGCCCGGGCCGGCGCCGGCCTTGCCTATGTCAACCGGCGCTCGGCGGAAGCGGATCTCGCGACCGGGCGCCTGGTGCGCGTCCTGGCTGACTGGACGCCGCCCTTTGCGGGCATCTGCCTCTATTATCCGCGCCAGCGCCTGCCTTCGGCGGGCCTCAGGGCCTTCATCGACCATTTCCAGGCCGCGCGAAGGCGCTGACGGATCCTTCGCTCCGATGCAGGCTCAGGCCTTCGACGGCCTTGCTCCGAAGATCGCGCTGCCGACCCGTACATGGGTCGCGCCGAGCTGGATCGCCGCATCGAAATCGGCACTCATGCCCATGGACAGCACGCCAAGCCCGTGACGCTTCGCGATGGTGTGGAGCAGGGCGAAATGAGGCGACGGCGGGTCCTCGGCCGGCGGGATGCACATGAGGCCCTCGATCTGCAATCCGTACCGTTCGCGGCACGCCTCGAGGAAGGCGTCGACCTCGGTCGGAACCACGCCGCCCTTCTGCGGCTCCTCGCCGGTGTTCACCTGAACCAGCAGGCGGGGCGTCCGGCCCTGCCGGGCGATCTCCTTGGCGAGCGCCTCGGCGAGCGACGGGCGGTCGAGGGTGTGGATCACATCGAAGAGCTCCACGGCCTCGCGGGCCTTGTTGGACTGGAGCGGGCCGATCATGTGGAGCTCCACATCCGGAAAGCGTGCGCGCAGGCCCGGCCATTTCGTCTTGGCCTCCTGCACGTAGTTCTCGCCGAAGACGCGCTGGCCCACAGCGAGCACCGGCTCGATGGCCTCGGCGGGAAAGGTCTTCGAGACCGCCACGAGGGTGATGCCGGACGGGTCGCGCCCGTAATCGGACGCCGCGCGCCGGATGCTCTCCTGCACCTGCCTCAGGCCGTCGACCGCGTGGTTGTCGCTCATGGGATCCTCTTAAAGCCGCCTCGCGCGCGCGAAACCGTTGACCGCGCGGGAGAGCTGTGTCCTAGTCCGCCGCAACCCGGCGGCGCAAGCCGCTTCGCACCATTCACGACGGATATAGACGAGACATGAGGCCCGAGCGCTACAACGCCAAGGAAGCCGAGCTGAAATGGCGGAAGGTCTGGAACGACCAGGACCTGTTCAAGACCAACAACGACGACCCGCGTCCGAAATACTACGTGCTCGAGATGTTCCCCTATCCGTCGGGGCGCATCCACATGGGCCATGTGCGCAACTACACCATGGGCGACGTGGTGGCGCGCTACAAGCGCGCCCGCGGCTTCAACGTGCTCCATCCCATGGGCTGGGACGCCTTCGGCATGCCGGCCGAGAACGCCGCCATGCAGAACAAGGTCCACCCGAAGGAATGGACCTATGCCAACATCGCCACGATGCGCGCCCAGCTGCAGAGCATGGGCCTGGCCATCGACTGGAGCCGCGAGATCGCAACCTGCGATCCGAGCTATTACAAGCACCAGCAGCGCATGTTCCTGGACTTCCTGGAGGCCGGCCTCGTCGACCGCAAGACCGCCAAGGTGAACTGGGACCCGGTCGACCATACGGTGCTCGCCAACGAGCAGGTGATCGACGGGCGCGGCTGGCGCTCCGGCGCCCTGGTCGAGCAGCGCGAGTTGACCCAGTGGTTCCTGAAGATCACCGATTTCGCGCAGGATCTCGACGACCGGCTCGACACCCTGGACCGCTGGCCCGAGAAGGTGCGCCTGATGCAGCGCAACTGGATCGGCCGCTCGGAAGGCCTGCTGGTCCGCTTCGCCCTGAAGCCGGAAACGGTGCCGAACGGCGAGACCGAGCTGCAGATCTACACGACGCGGCCCGACACCCTGTTCGGCGCCAAGTTCATGGCCGTCGCGCCCGATCATCCGCTGGCGAAGGCCGCGGCCGAGAAGAACCCGGAGCTGGCCGCCTTCATCGAGGAGGCCAAGCGCATGGGCACGGCCCAGGAAGCCATCGACAAGGCCGAAAAACTCGGCTTCGACACGGGCATCCGCGCCGAGCATCCGTTCGATCCGAACTGGACCCTGCCGGTCTATGTGGCGAATTTCATCCTGATGGAATACGGCACCGGCGCCATCTTCGGCTGCCCGGCGCACGACCAGCGCGACCTGGACTTCGTCAACAAGTACGGCCTGGGCAACACCCCCGTGGTCTGCCCGCCGGACGTCGACCCGGCCAGCTTCGTGGTGACGGACGTGGCCTATGACGGCGACGGTCGGATGATCAATTCCCGCTTCCTCGACGGCCTGACCATCGCGGAGGCGAAGGAGGAGGTCGCCCGGCGCCTGGAGGCCGAGACCCGGGGCAATCACGCGGTGGCCGAGCGCAAGGTGAACTTCCGCCTGCGCGACTGGGGCATCTCGCGCCAGCGCTACTGGGGCTGCCCGATCCCGGTGATCCATTGCGATGCCTGCGGGGTCGTGCCGGTGCCGAAGGACCAGCTGCCCGTGGTGCTGCCGGAGGACGTGTCCTTCGACGTGCCGGGCAACCCGCTCGACCGCCATCCCACGTGGAAACACGTGGACTGCCCGCAATGCGGCGGCAAGGCCCGGCGCGAGAGCGACACCATGGACACCTTCGTGGATTCGTCCTGGTACTTCGCACGCTTCACGGACCCGACCCTGACGGACGAGCCCACCGACCCGGCGACCGTGGACCGCTGGCTGCCGGTCGATCAGTATATCGGCGGCATCGAGCACGCGATCCTGCACCTGCTCTATTCGCGCTTCTTCACCCGGGCGATGAAGAAGACCGGTCATGCCGGCCTGGACGAGCCGTTCGCCGGCCTGTTCACGCAGGGCATGGTGGTGCACGAGACCTACAAGGACGCCACTGGCGGCTGGGTGCTGCCCGCCGACGTGCGCTTCGAGGTGCAAGGCGCAACCCGCAAGGCCTTCCATGTGGAGACCGGCGCCCCGATCGAGATCGGCTCCATCGAGAAGATGTCGAAGTCGAAGAAGAACACGGTCGATCCCGACGAGATCATCGCGTCCTACGGGGCCGACACGGCGCGCTGGTTCATGCTGTCCGACTCGCCCCCTGAGCGCGACGTGATCTGGACCGAGGAGGGCGTGCAGGGCGCAGGCCGCTTCGTGCAGCGCGTGTGGCGCCTGATCGGCGAGATCGCGGACCGTATGGACGGCGGCAACGGCGCCGCGGCCGAGGGTCCGATCGCGCTCGCCGTGCGCAAGGCCGCACATAAGGCCCTGGCGGCCGTCGAGGACGACGTGGAGCGCCTGCGCTTCAACCGCTGCGTGGCTCATCTCTACGAGCTCGCCAACGCCCTGCAGGATCTGGCGAACAAGGCGAAAAGCAGCGACGAGCAGGGCCTGGGCCAGGCTTTCACCGAGGCCGGGCGCATCTTCGTGCAGCTGCTCGCCCCGATGATGCCGCACCTGGCCGAGGAGTGCTGGGCGTCCTTGAGCCAGCCCGGCCTGGTGTCCGACACGGCCTGGCCGGCGGTCGACCGGTCCCTGCTGGTGGAGGACACGGTCACCCTGCCGGTGCAGGTCAATGGCAAGAAGCGCGCCGACGTGACGGTTGCCCGCGATGCCGATCAGGCTACCATTGAGGCGGCTGTGCTCTCGCTTGACGGCGTGCAAAAGGCTATGGAAGGCAAGCCCGCCCGCAAGTTCATCGTGGTTCCCCAAAGGATCGTGAATGTCGTCGTTTAACCTGAAAGGTCTCGCCTCGGTCGTTCTCGTGGCGAGCCTGTCTCTCGGCCTGTCCGCCTGCTTCCGGCCCCTCTACGGCCCGACGGCTTCGGGCGAGTCCCTCCAGACGGTGCTGGCCTCCATTGACGTGCCGGAGGTGAAATGGCCGCCGGCCCTCGCGAATTCGGGGCATTATCTGCGCAGCGAGCTGGTCTACCTGCTCAACGGCTCGGGATCGGACACGCCCAAGCGCTACAACCTGAAGCTGGCGTTGCAGGAAAGCCGGTCGAGCCCGGTGGTCGACACCGAGACCGGCACGGCGAGCTCCGTGATCGTCGGCGGGACCCTGACCTATACCCTGACGAGCCTCGACGGGAAGACCGTGGTCACCCAGGGCACGGCGACCTCCACGACGAGCTTCGACCGCTTCCCGCAGCGCTTCGCCAACATCCGGGCAGGACGCGATGCGGAGATCAGGCTCGCCAGGGACCTGGCGCAGCAGGTGAGAACCCGGCTGTCGGCGGCGCTCGCCACCGCCGGCTGACGCCGATGGTCGCCGTCAAAGCCGGTGACGTCGACGGGGCGCTGCGGCGCCCCGATCCCCGCGTCGGCGTGTTCCTGTTCTACGGGCCCGATATGGGGCTGATCAACGAGCGCGCCCGCATGGTGGCCGAGCGCGCCGTGGACGATCCGTCCGACCCGTTCCAGCTCATCCGCATCGACGGCGACGATATCGCGGCCGACCCGGCTCGCCTCGCGGATGAGGCCGGCACCATGGGGCTGTTCGGGTCGAAGCGCGCCATCTGGGTGAAGTCCACCTCGCGCAACATCGCCCCGGCCGTCGATGGCGTCCTGAAAGGAGAGCTGCAGGATACGGTGATCGTCATCGAGGGCGGCGACATCCAGAAATCGTCCCCCCTGCGGACCCTCTGCGAGCGCTCGCAGAAGGCGCTGGCCCTGCCCTGCTATGCGGATACGGGCCGGGATCTCGGCACGGTGGTCGACGAGACCCTGAAGGCGAACGGCTTCTCGATCCAGCGCGAGGCCAGGACCGCCCTGATCGCGAGCCTCGGCGGCGACCGGCTCGCCACCCGGGGCGAACTCGCCAAGCTGATGCTTTACGCCCATGGCCAGAGCGAGATCACGCTCGCGGACGTGGACGCGATCATGAGCGACGTCTCCAGCCTCGCCATGGACGCGGTGATCGATGCCGCCTTCGCCGGCGAGGGCACGGGTCTCGAGGTGGGCTCGCGGCGTCTCGCCGCCGAGGGGGTGAACGCATCCGTGCTGCTGGGCGCCGCGCTCCGACATGCCCTGATGCTGCTGACGGCGCGCCTTTCCGTTGAGGAAGGACGCCCGATCCCGGCCGTGATGGAGACCCTGCGCAGCCTGCATTTCCGGCGCAAGCCCCTTGTGGAGCGTCATCTGCAGCGCTGGACCGGCGGCAGCCTCAGGAACGCGATCGCCCTCCTGCAGGCCAGCCTCCTTCAGACCCGCCGCCTGGCCGATCTCGATGATACGATCGCGGCGAAGACCCTGCTCGACATCGCCCGGGCGGCGCGGCGGTAGAGTCCTTCCCGCTTCATCCTGGCCGGGCCTGTCCCGGCGGTGCCGATGCGGAGAAGTACCGCGCTGTGCACAAACGAAATCACCGGCACGAGGCCGGTGATTCCATGCCATGCGAGCCTGCCGCCCGTCCTTTTATGGATTGAGCCTCCGGCACAAGCCGTCGAGCTGATCCAGCGTCTTGTACTTGATGCGCAATTCGCCGCCCTTGCCCTTGTGGTCGATGCTGACCGTGAGGCCCAGCACGTCCTGCAGGGCCTTTTCGAGGGCGCGGGTGTCCGGATCCTTCTCGGCTTTGACCGACTTGGCCGCCTTGGCCTCCGCCTTCTCCGGATCGGCGTTGTCGCTCTGGGCAATCTCCTCGACCTGGCGCACGCTCAGGCCCTCGTCGAGAATCCGCTTGGCCACCTGCACCGGATCCTTCACGGACAGGAGCGCGCGGCCATGGCCGGCGGTGAGCTTGCGCTCCATCATGAGCTTGCGCACGCCGACGGGCAGGTCGGCGAGGCGCAGCATGTTGGCGATGTGGCTGCGGCTCTTGCCGATGATCTTCGACAGGTTCTCCTGCGTGTAGGAGAACTCGACCATGAGCCGGGAATAACCTTCCGATTCCTCGATGGGGTTGAGGTCGGCGCGCTGAACATTCTCGAGGATGGCGTATTCGAGCGAGGTCTTGTCGTCGATCGACACGATCACGACCGGCACCTTGTGCAGGCCGGCCTTCTGCGCCGCGCGCCAGCGCCGCTCGCCGGCGACGATTTCATAACGCTCCGTATTGGTCGGCAACGAGCGCACCACGATGGGCTGAATGATGCCGCGATCCTTGATCGACTGGGTCAGCTCCTGCAGATCCTCCTCGTCGAATCGCTTGCGAGGATTGCGCGGGTTCGGCTGCAGGAACTCTACAGGGACATGGCGCGGGACGAAGCCCTTGCGCTCGAGATTGCCCATCTCGTCCCCGACTTCGCCGATCAGGGCGGCCAGTCCCCGGCCCAGGCGCGACTTACCTTCTTCTGCCATTGTCTCTCTCAAACTGTTCAAGCCGCGCGCAGGGCGCGTTCACGCTGAATGACTTCCGAGGCCAAGCGGAGATAGGCCTGCGAGCCGGCGCATTTCAGATCGTAGAGCAACACCGGCTTGCCGTGCGACGGCGCTTCCGACACCCGGACATTGCGGGGGATCATGGTCTCGTACACCTTGGCGCCCATGAACTCGCGCACGTCGGCCACGACCTGTCCCGACAGGTTGTTGCGCGGGTCGAACATGGTCAGCACGACCCCGTGGATCGACAGGTCCGGGTTGAGGGCCGACCGGACCTGCTCGACCGTCTTGAGCAACTGGCTGAGGCCTTCCAGAGCAAAAAATTCGCATTGGAGGGGCACCAGAACCGCGTCAGCGGCCACCAACGCATTGATGGTCAAAAGATTGAGCGATGGCGGGCAATCGATCAAAATATAGGTAAAAGGTTCGCTTACCTCGACGGCTGAAAGGCTCGCGATCGCCGACCGGAGCCGGTGGGAGCGATTCCGCTCGTTGGCGATCTCCAGTTCAACGCCGAGCAGGTCGAGCGTCGAGGGGGCCACGGACAATCCGGGCACGACAGTCTCGGTGATCGCCTCGGCCAGCGACGATTCGCCGGCGAGCACGTGATAGGTCGAGATCTGGCGGCTCTTCCGATCGATGCCCAGGCCCGTCGAGGCATTGCCCTGCGGGTCGAGATCGATGATCAGCACCTTCTCGCCGATGGCCGCGAGCGCGGTGCCGAGGTTGATCGCCGTCGTGGTCTTGCCGACGCCCCCCTTCTGGTTGGCGAGCACGAGAACGCGCGGCTCCACGCCACGCGCGCCTGCTTCGGGTCCGTTGCGGTCGGTCATCATGAATGGCTCTCGATGGAGGTTATGCGCAGAATCCTGGCTTCGGAATCGGTCAGGCTCGGCAGGATCTCTGCCTCGAATGTCCACTTTTTCCGGGCCTCGGTCAATTCGGTCTCGGCATCGCGCCCCTTGGGAAAGAGGCCGATTGTCCCCGATTTCAACAAGGGTGCGGTCCAGTCCAGCAGCTGGTCGAGCGCTGCCAGAGCCCGGGCAGAGACCACATCGGCTTGGCCCAGAAAGTCCGGCACGACGGTTTCCAGCCGCGCCTCGCGGATGGTCGCCGAGACGCCCGTCAGCCGGGCGATGTGCCGGAGGAACGCGCATTTGCGCGAGTTGCTTTCGACCAGATGGACGCTGAGTCCCCTCTCCGCGCCCGCAATGGCGAGCACGAGACCCGGGAACCCGGCACCCGATCCCAGGTCGAGCCAGGTCTTGGCCTCCGGTGCGAGATCGAGAAGCTGGAGAGAGTCGACGATGTGACGCTGCCAGATCTGGTCCAGGGTCGCAGGACCGACGAGGTTCTTGATCGCCTGCCAGCGCCGAAGCTCCCGTTCGAGCAATTCGAGCTTCTCGAATGTTTCACGTGAAACATTGAGGTCGGAGGCCGTGACCATGCTGGGCTTCGTCACGACAAGACCTCAGCCGAACCGGCGCGATGCCCAAGAGATCTGCGGGCGTGAGCCGCCAGCAGGGTCAGCGCTGCCGGCGTGATACCCTCGATCCGGGCAGCCTGGCCAAGGGTCTTAGGGCGGACCAGATCGAGCTTGGCCTTGATTTCGTTCGACAGCCCAGGAAGCCCCTGGAAATCGATCGTGTCCTCCAGAACCACGCTCTCGTCCCGTCGGTAGGCCGCGATATCCGCCTTCTGGCGGTCGAGGTAAACCGCATAGGTGGCGTCCGTCTGCAGCCGCTCCCGCACCGATTGGCTGACGCTTTTCAGGTCAGGCCAGACCCGCTCCAGGTCCTCCCACACGATCGTCGGATAGGACAGCAGCTGATAAGCCGTGCGGCGAATCCCGTCCTGGTTCAGGTCCAGGCCATGGCGCGACGCCTCCCTGGGGGTCACGGCGAGCGCCTGCAACTGCTGGCGCGTCGCGCGGATCTCGTCCTGGGACCGCCCGAAGTGAGCCGCGCGTTCGCTGCCGACGCAGCCGATCTCCAGGCCCTTGCCGGTCAAGCGCTCGTCCACATTGTCGATGCGCAGGCTCAGGCGATACTCGGAGCGTGAGGTGAACATGCGATAGGGCTCGCTCACCCCACGGGTGACCAGGTCGTCGATGAGGACGCCGAGATAGGACTCCGCCCGATCGAACACGATACCGTCCTGGCCCGAGGCGCGACGGGCGGCATTCAGCCCCGACGCCAGCCCCTGGGCGGCCGCCTCCTCATAGCCGGTCGTGCCATTGATCTGGCCGGCCAGGAACAGGCCGGCGACCGCCTTCGTTTCGAGCGTGGCCGTGAGATTGCGCGGATCGACATAGTCGTACTCGATCGCATAGGCCGGCTGGATCATCCGGACCTTCTCCAGGCCCGGAATGTGCTTCAGGAAGGCCAGCTGCACGTCCTCCGGCAGCGACGTCGAAATCCCGTTAGGATAGACCGTAAAGTCGTCGAGCCCCTCCGGTTCCAGGAAGATCTGATGACCGTCCCGGTCGCCGAAGCGGACGACCTTGTCTTCGATCGACGGGCAATAGCGCGGTCCCCTGCCCTGAATCTCGCCCGAATACATGGCCGAACGGTGCAGGTTGTCCCGGATCAGGCCGTGAACCTGGGCCGTGGTACGGGTGATGCCGCATTCGATCTGCGGGTTCGTGATGCGGGTGGTCAGCAGGGAGAACGGCACGGGCTCGTCATCGGCTGCCTGCTTGTCGACGCCGGCCCAATCGATTGTGCGGCCGTCGAGGCGGGGCGGGGTTCCTGTCTTAAGACGCCCGAGGGTGAAGCCGAGCCGCGCAAAGGTCTGTGGCAGGCCGAGCGACGGCCGCTCTCCCATGCGGCCCGCTGGAATCTTCCTCTCGCCGATATGAATAAGGCCCGACAGGAAGGTGCCGGTCGTAATGACGACGGCTCCGGCGGCCAGCACGCGCCCATCCGTGAGCCGCAGACCCGTGACGCGACCATCCTGGACCAGGAGATCGTCGGCCTCCCCCTCCACGATGGCGAGGTTTTCTGTTTGCAGGAGCTCGGCCTGCATGGCACGGGCATAGAGCTTACGGTCCGCCTGGGTGCGCGGTCCGCGTACGGCAGGACCCTTACGGCGGTTGAGCAGGCGGAACTGGATACCGGCCCGGTCGGCGATGCAGCCCATGACCCCGTCCAGGGCATCGATCTCGCGCACGAGATGCCCCTTGCCGAGCCCCCCGATGGCCGGGTTGCACGACATGGCGCCGATGGTCGCCAGCTTATGCGTGACGAGGGCCGTACGCGCGCCCATGCGGGCCGAGGCCGCGGCCGCTTCGGACCCGGCATGGCCGCCGCCTACGACAATCACATCGTAAAGGTCACCCATCCATCTTCTCCATGCGGCAAGGCCGGCTTCAGGCAATAGCCTGACGTCCGCTCCGCTGCCGTCATTCCCGCCGGACGCTTGACCTGGGACGGGAGCGTCGGATTGCTGTCTGTTCGGATGCATCTGGCTCTAAGCCGCCGCGCAGCGAAGGTCAAAAGGGCAAAATGTTTCACGTGAAACATTCCGAGCCAAACCTCGGTTCTGCACGTCCCGTTCACAGGTTGTGCCGCGATGATTCAGCATTGTTCCACCGATTCGTGAACCGGAAAATGGGACCCGACCCCGTTCGACCGATGGGGAGTGCAGCCTGCAATCACTTGCCGATGCAGAAGCTCGAAAACAAGCGATCGAGCATGTCCTCCACGTCGACCCGACCGGTGATCTCACCGATCGACCTCGCGGCAAGGCGGACCTCTTCAGCGGCAAGTTCGAGCGGGCCCCCGTCCACCAGGAGAGCACGCGCCCGTACAAGCGAGTCCTGTGCTCGTTCAAGGGCCCTGCGGTGACGCTCGCGGGTCACCAAGGCATCGCCCTGCCCCATCAGAGCGCCGGCCTCCTGCTCAAGCCGGGCGATCAAGCCGGGCAGGCCTTCGCCGGTCGCCGCCGCGATCATCAGGTCGCAATCCTGCCGGGACCCCGGCAGATCGGCCTTCGTGCCCACCCGCAGCAGGTGCCGCGCCTGGGGCGGTTCTCCCGGCTGGTCGTCCGGCGGCACGAGCCAGAGCACGAGATCCGCATCCTGCGCCCGGGCGCGGGCGCGGGTGACGCCCTCCTGCTCGATGAGATCGAGGCTCTCCCGCAGGCCCGCCGTGTCGACGATGATCACCGGGAGGCCGCCGAGATCGCAGTGCACCTCGATCACGTCACGCGTGGTTCCGGCAACCGGCGACACGATGGCAACATCCCGGCGCGCCAGGGCATTGAGCAGGGTCGACTTGCCGGCATTGGGCGGGCCTGCCAGAACGACGGTCAGGCCCTCGCGCAGGCGCTCGCCGCCACGATCGGCCACGGCACGGCCGATCTCGTCCCGCACCCCGTCGATCATTCGCAGAATGTCCGCTTCGAGATCCTCCGGCACGTCGCCCTCGTCGGAAAAGTCCAGGCTCGCTTCGAGGAGGGCGAGAACCTGCAGGACGGTGTCGCGCCAGCCCTCGGCGGCGTTCCCGAGCCGCCCTCCGAGCTGGCGCATGGCCTGCCGGCGCTGGGCCTCGGTCTCGGCGTCGATGATATCCGCCAAACCCTCGACCTGAGCCAAATCCATCCGCCCATGGAGGAACGCCCGGCGGGTGAACTCGCCCGCCTGGGCCGGGCGGCAATGGCCCAAGGACCCGAGGGCCCGCAGCACGGCGGCCCGGGTCGCCAGGCCGCCATGGATATGGAGCTCCGCCTGATCCTCGCCGGTGAAGCTCTCCGGCCCCGGCATCCACAGGACCAGGGCCTGATCGAGGGGTTCTCCGCTCGAAGGATCCTTCAGGATCCGCACCACGGCGCGGCGCGGCGCCGGCAGCCCTCCCGCCATCCGCTCCAGAACCCTGCCGCTCTCCGGCCCGCTGATCCGGATCAGGCACACGGCGGCGCGGCCGTGACCCGAGGCGATGGCGAAGATGGTGTCGTCCGAACGCATGAGGGTGAACCCTGTGAGACCGAAGAGGCGTTATGGTTGATGACGTCTTAAGACCGTGAGGCGCGGCCGGGATCCGTGCCGGCCGGTCAGCCCGACTTGGGAGCAGGACCCATGAACCGCCTGAACGAGGCCAGTTCCCCGTATCTTCTGCAGCACCGGGACAATCCTGTCCATTGGTGGGAATGGGGACCCGACGCCCTGGCCGAGGCCCGGCGGCTCAGCAGGCCGATCCTGATCTCGATCGGCTATGCCGCCTGCCACTGGTGCCATGTGATGGCCCACGAGAGCTTCGAGGATCCTGACGTGGCCGCGGTCATGAACGAGCACTTCGTCAACATCAAGGTCGACCGCGAGGAGCGCCCCGACGTGGACCACGTCTATATGAGCGCCCTTCATCTGCTCGGCGAACCCGGCGGCTGGCCCCTCACCATGTTCCTGACCCCCGACGGCGAGCCGTTCTGGGGCGGCACCTACTTCCCCAAGGAGCCACGCTTCGGCCGGCCGGGCTTCACGGCGGTGCTGCGGGAGGTCAGCCGCCTGTACCACGCGGAGCCCGAGCGGATCCTCAAGAACCGGGACGCGATCAAACAACACCTCGCGCGGGCCGAACGGAGCGATGGCGGCACGCTCGGCCTCGCCGATCTCGACCGCATGGGCTCGCGGCTCGCCGGGCTGATCGACCCGGAGAACGGCGGCCTGCAGGGCGCACCGAAATTCCCCAACCCGCCGATCCTCGAGTTCCTCGCCCGCTATGTCCGCCGCACCGGGGACGACGAGGCGGAGAAGGGCTTCCTCCTGACCCTGGAGCGGATGGCGCTCGGCGGCATCCATGATCATCTCGGCGGCGGCTTCGCTCGCTACTCCGTCGACGAACGCTGGCTCGTGCCGCATTTCGAGAAGATGCTCTACGACAATGCGCAGCTCCTGGAGCTCTACGCCCTGGCCTTTGCCGAGACAGGCCGGTCCATCTTCCGGGATGCCGCCGCCGGCATCGTCGCATGGCTCGAACGGGAGATGACCACGCCGGAAGGCGCCTTCGCGTCGAGCCTCGATGCGGATTCGGAAGGCGAGGAGGGTCGCTTCTATGTCTGGAGCCTGTCCGAGATCCAGGAGACCCTGGGCGACGGGGATGCGGCCTTCTTCGCGAAGGTCTACGACATCACCGAGGGCGGAAACTTCGAAGGCCGGAACATCCCCAACCGGCTCCTCTCCGGCGAGGCCCCGCCCGCCGTGGAGGAGCGGCTGTCCCTCATGCGGGCGACGCTTCTGGAGCGCCGCGCCGGGCGGGTGCGGCCCGGCCTCGACGACAAGGTGCTGGCGGACTGGAACGGGCTGATGATCGCGGCCCTCGTGCGCGCCGCCGCCCTGCTCGACCGGCCGGACTGGATCGGCCTCGCGGCCAGGGCCTACCGGTTCGTCCGTGACGCGATGAGCCGGGATGGGCGGCTCGGCCATTCCTGGCGTGGCGGCGCTCTGATCTTCCCGGGCTTTGTCCTCGATCAGGCAGCCATGATGCGGGCCGCGCTCGCCCTCTTCGAGGCGACCTGCGAGCCCGCCTATCTCCGGGACGCGGAAATCTGGCGCGACGGTCTGCTCACCGACTTCATGGTCGCCGAGACCGGCAGCCTCGCCATGACCGCCCGGGGGGCGGATCCTCTCGTCGTCCGTCCGCAGCCCACCCAGGACGACGCGGTGCCCAATGCCAACGGGGTCTTCGCCGAGGCGCTGGTTCGGCTGGCGCAGATCACCGAGGCGCAGGACGATCTCCGGCGCGCCTCGGACGTGCTGAGCGCGCTCGTGGGAATCGCCCGGTCGGCGCCGCTCGGCCATACCTCGATTCTCAACGCCCTCGACCTGCACCTGCGCGGCCTGAGCATCCTCGTGACGGGTCATGATTCCGACGCCCTGTACGCGGCCGCTTTGGCCCTCCCCTATCTCGATCGCAGCGTCCGCCGGCTGCGTCCCGATGAGGCCCTCGACGACGATCATCCGGCCAAGGCACTTGCCAACAAGGGCCCGGGCGCCCGGGCCCTCGTCTGCGCCGGCATGCGCTGCTCCCTTCCGGTCACGGATGCCGAGGAGCTGAGAGCCACAGTGGCCGAGATGCTGGCCGTACGGACAGCGGAATGAGCGGAGTCCATGTTCTCACGTCATCACCGGGCCTGTCCCGGTGATCCCGATGCGAAAGACGCGGCGCTTCATGCAATCGGGATGGCGGCACAAGGCCGGCCATGACGTGGCGAATATCGCTCACCTGTCCATTTCGACAAGGAGAGAAACCGCCCTCAGCAATCCGGCTCCCGCCCGGGCGTCTCCCGCTTCAGGTGGGTCAGCGGCAGGGCTGCGTCGGATTTTACCCGAGTGAGGGCGAAGTTCGACCGGATATCGCCGATCATCGGCAGGACCAGGAGCCTGTCGGTCAGAAGCCTCTCGTACGCCTTGAGGTTGGCCACCACGATCTCGGCCATGAAGTCGGCTGTACCGGACACCATGTGGCAGGCCACCACCTCCGGCATCGAGACCAGGGCCTGCTGCAACGCCTGGGCATTGTCGCGGGAATGCTTCTCGACCTTGATCTCGACGAAGACCGTAAGTCCGAGGCCGACCGAATCCCGGTCGAGCACGGCCCGGTAGGTGCGGATGAAGCCGTCGCGCTCCAGCCGCCGCACCCGGCGCAGGCAGGGTGAGGGCGAGAGCCCGACCTGATCGGCCAGTTCCTGGTTGGTCAGCCGCCCGTCGGATTGCAGGGCGGACAAGATCCGCAGGTCGATGGCGTCGAGTTCAATGAACGGCATGGCAGCGACAAACCCCGCTTCGACGCAATCTTCTGCCAAGAATGTGCCGTCATCAAGTCGATCTTCGCAAGGACATGCCCTCGCCTGCCAGCTTATGCTCCGGATCCTGGAGGCTCGCCATGTCCGATCTCGCCGGTTCCCCGTCTCGAACCCGCCTCGACCTAACCGGATGGCTTGCCGCCTTCGCCACGGTGACGATCTGGGCCGTGTGGGCGGTCGCCACCCGCCACGCGGTCACGCACGATCTGCCGCCGGCCGCAATCGGCCTGCTGCGATTCGGGGTTCCCGCCCTCCTGCTCCTCCCGATCAGCGCACGGACCGGCCTGTTCCCGAAAGGCCTCGGCATCGTTAAAAGTCTCGGGCTCCTCGGCTCCGGCGCCCCCTTCTTCCTGATCGTGGCGCTCGGCATGCAATATGCCCCGGCGGCGGAGATCGGGCCGCTCCTGCCCGGCACCATGCCGCTCTTCGTCGCGCTCGTTGGGTGGCTCGTCTTCGGCGAGCGCCTCGCGCGCCTCCGGGTCGCCGGCTTCGGTCTCATCCTCCTGGGCATCGTGTGCATCACCGGCCATGGCCTGCTGTTGTCCGGAACCGGCGCCTGGCGCGGTCATCTGCTGCTGCTCGCCGGTGCCGGCCTGTGGGGGATCTACACCCATGCCTATCGCCGCAGCGGCCTGTCGGCCCTTCAGGCGGCATCCCTCATCGGCCTGTGGTCCTTTCTCCTCCTCCTGCCCTTCGGGGCTCCGGCCCTGGTCCAGGCGCTCGGGGACGGCCAGGCCGGACCCGTGATCGTGCAGGCGGTCGTGCAGGGTTTTGCCTCGGGCGTCGCCGGCATCGTCCTCTACGGCATCGCCGTGGACCGGCTCGGCGCCTCGCGCGCGGCCGCCGTCTCGCCCCTGTCGATCGTGCTCGCGGCCCTGCTGGCGGTTCCGATTCTGGGCGAGATCCCGGACATGGCCGCTCTGGTCGGGATCATCGTGGCGACGCTCGGCGTTGTGCTGGCAAGCGGCGTCTTCGGTTCTGCCCGGACGGGGTGAGGCGAACGTCCGCCATGGCACAGGAGCCGGGATGTTCTTTGTCTTCTCGAACCGGCTGGGCTGCGCGGGCTCGCTTCTGATCTCCGCCGTCCTGACCGTGATCGTGCTCGCTCTCATGGGGGTGTTCTGACGGCAGGAGGAGACCGGGCAAGAAAAAACCCCACCCTCTCGGGCCGAGAGGATGGGGCTGACGATCGGAAGCTCTGTTTCCGCCTCAGGTGTTCATCGAGTCGAAGAATTCCTGGTTGGACTTGGTCTGGCGCAGCTTGTCGAGCAGGAACTCGATGGCGTCGACCGTGCCCATCGGGTTGAGGATGCGGCGCAGCACGTACATCTTCTTGAGCGTGTCGCTCGGCACCAGCAGCTCCTCCTTGCGGGTCCCCGAGCGCGTGATGTCGATGGCCGGGAAGGTGCGCTTGTCGGCGACCTTGCGGTCCAGGATGATTTCCGAGTTGCCGGTGCCCTTGAACTCCTCGAAGATCACCTCGTCCATGCGCGACCCGGTGTCGATCAGCGCGGTCGCGATGATGGTGAGCGAACCGCCCTCCTCGATGTTGCGCGCCGCACCGAAGAAGCGCTTCGGGCGCTGCAGGGCGTTGGCGTCGACACCGCCGGTGAGCACCTTGCCGGAGGACGGCACCACCGTGTTGTAGGCGCGGCCCAGGCGGGTGATCGAATCGAGCAGGATGACCACGTCGCGGCCGTGCTCCACAAGGCGCTTGGCCTTCTCGATCACCATCTCGGCCACCTGCACGTGGCGGGTCGCCGGCTCGTCGAAGGTGGAGGCCACGACCTCGCCCTTCACGGAGCGCTGCATGTCGGTCACCTCCTCCGGGCGCTCGTCGATGAGCAGCACGATGAGGTAGCACTCGGGATGGTTGGTGGTGATCGACTGCGCCACGTTCTGCATCAGCACGGTCTTGCCGGTGCGCGGCGGCGCCACGATGAGGGCGCGCTGGCCCTTGCCGATGGGCGACACGATGTCGATGATCCGCGGCGAGAAATCCTTGCGGGTCGGATCGGCGATCTCGAGATTGAAGCGCTCGTGCGGGAAGAGCGGCGTCAGGTTGTCGAAATGAACCTTGTGCCGGATCTTCTCGGGATCCTCGAAATTGATGGTGTTGACCTTGAGCAGCGCGAAATAGCGCTCGCCTTCCTTCGGGCCGCGGATCGGGCCGTCCACCGTGTCGCCGGTGCGCAGGCCAAACTTTCGGATCTGCGAGGGCGAGACATAGATGTCGTCGGGGCCGGGCAGGTAGTTGGAATCGGCCGAGCGCAGGAAGCCGAAGCCGTCCTGGAGCACCTCGACGACGCCGGCGCCGATGATCTCCACCTCGCGCGCCGCCAGCTGCTTGAGGATCGCGAACATGAGCTCCTGCTTGCGCATGGTGCTCGCGTTCTCGACCTCGAGCTCCTCGGCGAACGCGATGAGTTCGGTGGGCGTCTTGGATTTCAGGTCTTGAAGTTTGATTTCCCTCATCGGGGAACACTCTCGGGGTAAAGTCGCGGTCAGATGGGGCTGTACGCGGGGGAGATCGGGGAAACGTTCGACAGGGCCGCTCAGTTCACGGGAGTGACTTGAGAGAGCCCTAAGGGCCCCGTGCAGCGCACCTGTCTTTGAGGAAGAGACCTCTTATCTAGCCGTTTTCTCCGGAAATCACAAGAGCCTTCGTCACCTCTCCCCGGAACGGAACGTTGCGAACAGGGGTTGTCGGTGACCGATCAAGGAGACGCCTGTGAGTCAGCTCACTCTCGCCGACCTGTCCGACAAGATGCGCGACATCGATTTTGCCATGCTCTAGACCCATACGGAGGGAGGCGAGATCGCGGGACGTCCCATGAGCAACAACGGAGATGTTGCCTACGAGGGTGATTCGTATTTCTTCTCCTACGAGGAGACGCGGACCGTCGACGACATCAAGCGTGATCCGAAGGTGTCCCTGTCCTTCCAGGGCAGCAAGGGTCTCCTCGGCAAGCCCCCGATCTTCATCGCGGTCGAAGGGCGCGCCGAGCTGATCCGCGACAGAAAAGCCTTCGAGGAGCATTGGACGAAGGATCTTGAAGTCTGGTTCAAGGACGGTGTCGATACTCCGGGCCTCGTCCTGATCAAGGTCCACGCAACCCGCATCCACTACTGGCACGGCATGGACGAGGGCGAGGTGAAGGTCTGAGGAGACGTCAGAACGGCTTCACGATCACCAGGATCACGATGCCGATCATGAGCACCGTCGGCACCTCGTTGATCATCCGGTAGAATTTCGCCGGGCGGGTGTTCCGGTCGGCGGCGAAATCCTTCACGGTGCGCGACAGGAATCCGTGCACGCCGGACAGGACGAGCACCAGGAGCACCTTCGCGTGCAGCCAGCCGGAGGTGAGCCAGCCGCCCTGCCAGACGAGGATCAGGCCGAGAACCCAGGCCAGGATCATGGCCGGGTTGATGATCGCCTTGAGCAGGCGCCGCTCCATGATCTTGAAGGTCTCGGACTGGATCGAGCCCTTGGGCACGTCGCAGTGATAGACGAAGAGGCGCGGCAGATAGAGCATGCCGGCCATCCAGGCGATGATGGCGATCACGTGGGCCGCCTTGATCCACAGATACAGCATGTCAGCCCCCCCGCACGCGAGCGATCATCTGCGCCACGTGGTCGACCGGGGTCTCCGGCAGGATGCCGTGCCCGAGATTGAAGATGTGCGGGCGCCCGCGCACCGCGTTCAGGATGTGGTCGACGCCCAGGGTCAGGGCCTCGCCGCCGGCGATCAGCGCCAGCGGATCGAGGTTGCCCTGGGTCGCGACCGTGCCGGGCAGGGTCGGCAGAACCAGGGCGGGATCGAGCGTCCAGTCGAGTGCCAGCGCGTCGCCGATCCCGGCGGCCGCGAAGCGGTGGAGATTGGCCCCGCCCCCGCGGACGAAGACGATCGCCTTCGCGTGCGGGCGCGCGCTTTTGAGGCCCTCCACCATCCGGCGGATCGGGTTGAGGGATAGCCGGTCGAACAGGGCGGGCGGCAGGGCCGAGCCGAAGCTCTCGAAGATCTGGACCGCCTCGGCGCCCGCGTCGATCTGGCGGACCAGATAGGCCGTGGAGGCCCGCACCAGACGGTCGATCAGGGCGTCCATGAAAGCCGGATCGCGATAGGCCGTGAGCCTGGCCGGCGCCTGGTCGGGGGTGCCCTTGCCGGCGATCATGTAGCTCGCCACCGTCCAGGGCGCCCCGCAGAAGCCCAGCAGCGTCGTTTCCCCGGGAAGGCTCTTGCTGAGGCGGTCCAGGGTCTCGAAGACCGGATCCAGCCGCTCCAGCGGCAGCTCGTCGGCGAGCCTGGAGAAATCGGCCTCGGAGGTGACCGGATCGAGCTTGGGCCCCTCGTTCTCGACAAAGCGCACGTCCTGGCCCAGGGCATGGGGGATGACCAGGATGTCGGAGAACAGGATCGAGGCGTCGAAGCCGAAGCGGCGGATCGGCTGAAGGGTCACTTCCTCCGCAAGCCTCGGATTGTAGCAGAGATCGAGGAAGGAGCCGGCTTGCTTCCTCGTCTCGCGGTATTCCGGCAGATAGCGGCCGGCCTGGCGCATGATCCAGATCGGCAGCGGCCAGACCGGCTCGCCGTTCAGCACGCGCAGGATCGCTTTGGTGGGACGCTCGCTCACAGGCCCTCTCTTAAAAGATAATCTTTGAATCTAAGAATCTGATGTTTCTCTTGGGCCGTGAATCACAAAGCCGCAACCCCGTCCACAGCCGGTCCACACGGGCCCGGCCGTTAACGGGTCGTTAACGGTTGGGGCGGGCGTGCCACAATCCTTTCCGATTTGTTAAACCTTAACAGCCCGTTAACGAAGCTTAACCAAAACTGAATCGAAAACTTGTCGGTGATTCGTGCCGGATTCTCCCAATTCGACATCACGAGAGTCGCACAACGACGAGCCCTGTTGATGGCTCGAGGCGAATCCCACAGGCCTCCTGGCTGGACCTGCGCGCGACGGCGTTTTATCCACACTGATCGACTCCTGTTCCTGGAGGGCCTCCGCCGTGGGACGCAGCTATTTCCATCTCCATCTCGTCTCGGATTCGACCGGCGAAACCCTCATCACGGTCGCCCGCGCGGTGGTCGCGCAATACGAGGGCGTCGCCGCCATCGAGCATGTTTATCCGCTCGTGCGCTCGAACACGCAGCTCGAGCGGGTGATCAGCGAGATCGAGACCGCGCCCGGCATCGTGCTCTACACCCTGGTCGAGCAGGATCTCGCCCATCGGCTCGAGGAGGTCTGCCGCGCCACCGGCTCGCCGCACCTCTCCGTGCTCGAGCCGGTCCATGCCCTGCTCTCCTCCTATCTCGGCACCCATTCGACGGCGCGACCCGGCGCGCAGCACATGCTGAACGCGGAATATTTCAAGCGCATCGACGCGATGAACTTCACGCTTCTCCACGACGACGGGCATCTGCCGCACGATCTCGACGAGGCGGACGTGATCCTGGTCGGCGTGAGCCGCACCTCGAAGACCCCGACCGCGATCTATCTCGCCAATCGCGGCCTGAAGACGGCGAATATTCCCCTCGTGCCTGGCGTGCCGCCGCCGGCCGTTCTCGAAACGGCCCGGAAGGCCCTGATCGTCGGCCTCGTGGCGACGCCGGAGCGCATCGTGCAGATCCGGCAGAACCGGCTGCTCAGCCTCAACGCCGACGACGACACGTCCTATGTGGACCGCGACGCGGTGGCGGAGGAACTCGCGGCGTCGCGGCGGCTATTCGCCCGCAACGGCTGGCCGGTCATCGACGTGACCCGCCGCTCCATCGAGGAGACGGCGGCGGCGATCATCGACCTCTACCGCGACCACCGTCTGCGCTTCATTGCGGAATAAGCCCATGCCGGCACTCTGGACCCCTTCCGACAAGCTCCTCCTCGCGTCCATGAGTGCGACGCGGCTCGCCCTGCTCGTGAGCGCAGGCCTGCCGGTCGAAACTCAGGATTCCGCCATCGACGAGCGGGCCGTCGAGCACGCGGCCGTCCATGAGGGCCTCGATCCGCCGGCGCTCGCCGCCCGCCTCGCCGAGGAAAAGGCGCTCGCCGTCAGCCGCCGCCATCCGGACCGGGTGGTGATCGGAGCCGACCAGGTGCTCGCCTGCGAGGGCCGGGTGTTTCACAAGCCGGCGGATCGCCCGGCCGCGGAGGCCCAGCTGATGGCCCTGTCCGGGCGGCGCCACGCGCTCCATTCCGCGGGCGCTCTCGCGATCGGCGGCCAGGTGGTCGAGCGCATTCTCGGCACCGCCCATCTGACCATGCGGCCTCTGACCGAGGAGGCGGTCGAGCTCTATCTCGACCTCGCCGGGCCCGACGTGCTCAGGAGTGTCGGGGTTTACCAGCTCGAAGGATTCGGGGTTCATCTGTTCGAGGCGGTCGAGGGGGACCATTCGACCATCCTGGGGCTCCCTCTCCTGCCGCTTCTCGCCTCCCTGCGCCGCCTCGGCTGCCTCGCCCTTTAAGGACCCTGTTCCATGACGAAGGCCTTCGTCGTCGGCCATCCGATCAAGCATTCCCGCTCGCCCCTGATCCATGGCTACTGGCTGAAGCGGTACGGGCTCGACGGCTCCTATGAGCGCATCGACGTGGCGCCTGTGGATTTCGGGGATTTTCTGAAGGACTTCCCGTCCCGGGGCTTTGCCGGCGGCAATGTCACCATCCCGCACAAGGAGATGGCTTTCCTGAATGTGGAGCGCCGCACCGCGCAGGCGCAGCGCGTGGGCGCCGTGAACACCCTCTGGATCGACGACGGGGTGCTCTGGGGCGACAACACGGACGTCGCCGGCTTCATGGCCCATCTCGACGGGAGCCTGGGGACGGGCTGGGAACAGGAGGTGGAAACTGCTCTCGTGCTCGGCGCCGGCGGAGCCGCGCGGGCCGTGGTGGCCGGCCTCCAGGACAGGCCCCTGAAGCGCATCTTCGTGGCGAACCGCACCTCGTCCAAGGCCGAGGATCTGGTCGCCGATCTCAGGCCCGGGAGTCCGGTCGGACTTGAGACCTCGGCCTGGGAAGCGCTGCCGCGGGTGATCCCCCATGCCCGGCTGATCGTCAACACCACGTCGCTGGGCATGGCCGGCCAGCCGCCGCTCGCCCTCGATCTCGCCCGGGCCCCGCGCAACGCCGCCGTGGCCGACATCGTGTACGTTCCGCTCGCGACCCCCCTGCTCGCGGCCGCGGCGGCGCAGAACCTGAGAACGGTCGACGGTCTCGGCATGCTGCTGCACCAGGCCGTGCCGGGCTTCCGGCGCTGGTTCGGCGTGACCCCCGAGGTGACGCCGGAGCTGCGGGCCCTGATCCTCGCCGACATCGAGGGACACCGATGACCTTCGTGCTCGGCCTCACCGGTTCCATCGGGATGGGGAAATCGGCCACGGCCGATCTCTTCCGGCGGCTCGGCGTGCCGGTTCACGACGCGGACGCCACCGTGCACAGGCTCTACCGGGGCCGCGCTGTGCCGCTGATCGACCGGGCCTTTCCCGGCACCGTGACCGACGGCGCGGTCGACCGTGCGCGGCTCGGCGCGGCCGTCCTCAACGATCCGGCCCGCATGAGGCAGCTCGAGGCCATCGTGCATCCGCTGGTGCGGGGCGAGGAGGAGGCCTTCCTTGCGCGGGTCTCGGCCCAGTCGCCGCTCGCCGTGCTGGACATCCCGCTCCTGTTCGAGACCGGCGGCGAGAGGCGCTGCGACGCGGTTCTCGTGGTCACGGCGCCTGCGTCCGTTCAGCGCGCCCGGGTGCTCGCCCGGCCCGGCATGACGGACGAAAAGTTTCATGCCATCCTGGACAAGCAGATGAAAGACGGGGACAAACGGGCCAGGGCCCATTTCCTGGTCGATACCAGCCGCGGCTTCGCCTCCGCCGAGGCGCAGGTGCGGTCGGTTCTCGCCTGTCTCGCCGGCCGCCCGGGCCGGCGGCGCCCTTTCGAGTCAGAGTGAGCCATCCATGTTGCGTGAAATCGTTCTCGATACCGAAACCACCGGCACCAGTCATGCGAACGGCGACCGGGTGATCGAAATCGGCTGCGTCGAGCTTCTCAACCACATCCCCACGGGCAAGAGCTACCACGTCTACATCAACCCCGAATGCCCGGTCTCGCCCGGCGCCTTCGCGGTGCACGGGCTCTCCGACGAATTCCTCAAGGACAAGCCGGTCTTCGCCGCCGTGGCCGACGAGTTCGCGGCGTTCGTCCGCGACGCCCGCCTGGTCATTCACAACGCGGCCTTCGACATCGGCTTCCTCAATGCGGAATTCGCCCGCACCGGGCACCCGCAGTTCGTCCTGTCCGACGCGGTCGACACGCTCTCGATGGCCCGGCGCAAGCACCCGGGTGCTGCGAACAACCTGGATGCGCTCTGCTCCCGCTACGGGATCGACAATTCCCGGCGCACCAAGCACGGGGCGCTCCTCGACGCCGAGATCCTGGCCGAGGTCTATATCGAGCTGATCGGTGGGAAACAGGTGGGCTTCGACCTGTCGCTGCAGCCCGCCGCCCGGGCCGGTGCGGCCCTGGCGGGGACGACCTCGGATCGCGATGCGCGTCCGCGCACCCTGATCTCACGTCTGACCGAGGCCGAGCGCGCGGCGCACGAGGCCTTCATCCAGTCGCTGGGGCCCAGCGCCCTCTGGCGCGAGTATCTCGGAGAAACGACACCCGAGGCGTCCTCCTGATCTCAATGCGAGCTCGATCCTCGACGTCATGCCGGCCTTGTGCCGGTGATGAGGAACGGGGTCGACGTTCGGCCGATCTCTGAAGGGGTACGCGGCACAAAAAGGGCGAGGCGGTCGCCCGCCTCGCCCGATCCACATGGTGGAACGCGACCGACCGCTTACGACAGGGTCTGGCCGCCGTTCTGCTGGCCCTGCACCTCGGCGGCGCGCTGGCGATAGAGAGCGACGAAGTCGATCGGGTCGATGTAGAGGGGCGGGAAGCCGCCGTTGCGCACCGCGTCGGCCACCATCTGGCGGGCGAACGGGAAGAGCAGGCGGGGGCATTCGATCATCACGACCGGGTGCAGCTGCTCCTGCGGGATGTTCTGGATCCGGAACACGCCCGAATAGGTCAGCTCGAAGGCGAACAGCACCTCCTTGCCGCCGATCTTGGCATCGCCCTCGAGGGTGAGGTCGACCTCGAAATCGGCCTCGGCGAGCTGCTTGGCGTTTACGTTGACCTGCAGGTTGATCTGCGGGCCTTCCGATTGCTGCTGCAGGGAGCGGGGCGCGTTGGGGTTCTCGAAGGAAAAGTCCTTGCAGTACTGCGCAAGGGCGTTGAGCGCGGGCGCTCCGTTGTTTGCCGGGTTCTCGGCCATGGGTTCATGCTCCCTCAGGGGTGTCTTGTGGGGCCCGGACGGAACACGTCGTCAGGCAAAGCGCCGGCTCGCTTCGGGCCATGGGTCTTCGCGCTATCAGCTTCTCCTACACGAAGCAAGATTTCAGCCGACTCATTTGCTTGTCGGGGCCGGAGGTGGATGTTACGACCTCAAGACCCCATATGCGAAGGATGACACCTTCACCTCCTCGACACAACGCCCGGCGACAACCGGGCGCGGGCAGGCTCACAACGGATCGACGATGCAGGATTCCTTCGACATCACGACCCTCATTTTCATTGTACTGGCCGTTTTCGTGATCTGGCGTCTGCGCTCCGTTCTCGGACAGAAGACCGGCAACGAGCAGCCCCCCTTCGACCCGATGTCGCGCCGGGATGCGCCGCTTCGCCCCGGCAATGCGCCGGCCGAGCCCGATCACAATGTGGTGCGCCTGCCCGGCGCCAACGGAGCCCGTCCCGCCGCCGAGGTTCCGGCCGCCGAGCGCTGGAAGGGCATTGCCGAGCCCGGTTCGACCACGGCCCAGGCGCTGGACGGCATTGCCCGCGCCGAGCCGAATTTCGACCCGGCTCAGTTCCTCGAAGGGGCCAAGTCGGCCTATGAGATGATCGTCACGGCTTTCGCGCAGGGCGACCGCCGGACTCTGAAGGATCTCCTCTCCCGCGACGTCTACGAGGGCTTCGAGCGGGCCATCACCGAGCGCGAGCGCCGGGGCGAGACGGTCGAGACCACCTTCGTGTCCATCGACAAGGCCGAGATGGCCGGAGCCGAGCTTCAGGGCAAGACGGCCCAGATCGTGGTCCGCTTCCTGTCCAAGCTGATCACCGCGACGCGCGACGCTTCGGGAACCGTGGTCGACGGCAGCCCGGAGACCGTGGCCGACGTCACCGACGTGTGGACCTTCGCCCGCACGCTCGGCAGCCGTGATCCCAACTGGCAGCTCGTGGCCACCGAAGCGGGGCAATGAGGCATGCCGCGCGGGCTCTCCTCGCCTGTTCTCTCGCCTGGGGCTTAAACATGTCCGCCGGAGCGGCTGCGGCGCTGCAGGATCAGGCGCGCCTGGAGCCCCTGCCCTTCGCGGCGCTTGCCGGCTGGGAAGCCGACGATCATGCGGCCGCGTACCGGGCCTTTCTCCGCTCCTGTCGCGCCCTGGACGGCGCTGCCGCCGCCCTGCGCCCGGCCCAGCCGCCGCAGCACGACCTTCTGACCGTCTGCCGCGCGGCCCTGAGGAACCCCGAGCCGTCGCCCGCCGAGGCGCGCCGATTCTTCGAGGCCCATTTTCAGCCCGTCGCCGTCACGCCCCGTTCCGGCGGCGGTTTTCTCACCGGTTATTACGAGCCTGAATTCCAGGGTTCGCGCGCGCCCGACGCCGTTTATCGGGTGCCCCTGCTCGACCGGCCCGCGGATCTCGTCACCGTTCCTCAAGGGGAAACCTTGCCGGGTCTGGACAAAGGCCTCCAGGCCGCGAGGCTTACGAAGAACGGATACGAGCCCTATCCGGACCGCGCCGCCATCGAGGCGGGCGCCCTGGGCGCCCGCGCGAGGCCCATCGTGTATCTGCGCGAGCCCGGGGAGGCCTTCATCATCCATGTCCAGGGCTCCGCCCGCATCAGGCTCTCCGACGGCACGGTGATGCGCGTCGCCTATGCGGGACGCAACGGGCGGCCCTACACGTCGATCGGTCGCCTGCTGGTCCAGCGGGGCGAGATGGATCTGGAGACCATGACGCTCGACAGGCTCATGGGCTGGCTGAAGGACCATCCGGAGCCCGCCAAGGCCCTGATGCGGCAGAATCAATCCTACATCTTCTTCCGCGAGGCGAGCGAGCTTGCGCCCGCGGACGGGCCGATCGGCGGGGCCGGCATCCCGCTCGTGCCCGGCCGCAGCCTCGCGGTCGACCGGTCCCTCTGGGCCTACGGCCTGCCCGTCTGGCTCGACGGAGAATTGCCCCTCGCCCTCGACAGGACCGAACCCCTGCGGCGGCTGATGATCGCCCAGGATACGGGCTCGGCCATCGTCGGCCCGGCGCGGGGCGACTTCTTCTTCGGCAGCGGCGCCGAGGCGGGGCGCCGCGCCGGCCTCCTGCGCCATCCCGTGCGCTTCGTGGTCCTGCAGCCCAAACCCCGTTCATGACCAGAAAAAGCCGCACGCGCCAGCTCAGCCCCGAGGAGAAGCGGCTCTGGTCCCATGTGGCCCGGCACGTGAAGCCCATGGCGGGCAAGCGCCTGACGCCCGAGCCGGGGGACCGAGCCGCCCCGGCCCCGCAGGTCGCCGCTCCCGCGCCCGTTCCGGCCCCGCTCCCGCCTCCGAAGCCGGCCCTGCCGCCGCTCGCTCCGGTGGAGCGCAGGACCCTCCAGGCCCTGCGGCGCGGCCGCAAGGACGTGGACAGCGTCATCGACCTGCACGGGATGCGCCAGGAGGAGGCCCATTTCGCTCTTCTGCGCTTCCTCCATCGGGCGCAGGGCTCCGGCCACGGGCTCGTGCTCGTGATCACCGGCAAGGGGGGCGCGGCCGTCAGTTCCGGCCTCGTCGAGGAACGGGGCGTGCTGCGGCGCATGGTGCCGCATTGGCTGCGCCTGCCAGACCTGCGCTCCCTGGTGGTCGGCTTCGAGGAGGCCTCTCCCCAGCACGGCGGATCCGGTGCACTCTATGTCAGGCTCCGCCGCCGGCGGGGCGCGGGATAGACGGATGACTCCCTTCGGCGAACGAGTACGGCAGCTGCGCCAGGAGCGCGGGCGGATGTTGAAGGACATGGCCGCCCATCTCGGCGTGTCGAGCGCCTATCTCTCGGCCCTCGAGCGCGGCGAGCGCGGCAAGCCCACCTGGGCGCTGATCCAGGGCGTCCTGCAATATTTCCACATCATCTGGGACGAGGCCGACGAACTGACGCGCCTCGCCGACCTGTCCGACCCCCGGGTGAAGATCGACACGGCTGGCGGCGACCCTCGGGCGACCCTGCTCGCCAACCGCCTCGCCCGTGAGATCCGCTCCCTCTCGGAGGCCGAACTCGAGCAGATGCTGGCCATTCTCGACCGGGCGCAGACCCGGGAGCGGCGCGCCCCGGTGCCGATCCAGGCGGTGCAGGACAAGGTTTAGCGGACGCCCGCCTTGACCTCCCCTGCCCCGGATGCGAAAGCGCCCCGTCCTTTCTCAATCCCGGTGGCTCATGTCCCAGACCCGCATCGACGTCCTCACCCTCGGCAACGCCATCGTTGACGTGCTCGCCCACACGGACGAGGCCTTCCTCCTCCAGAAGAAGGTCCACAAGGGCGCCATGCAGCTGATCGACGAAGCCCGTGCCGAGGAGCTCTACGGCGACATGGGTCCGGCGGTCATCGTGTCGGGCGGCTCCGGGGCCAACACGGCGGCGGGCGTCGCCTCCTTCGGGGTCAAGGCCGGCTTCATCGGCAAGGTGAAGAACGACGAGACGGGCCGGCTTTTCGCCCACGACCTCAAGGCCATCGACGTTCATTACGACGTGACCCCGGCCGAGGACGGCCCCGCCACGGCCCGCAGCTTCATCCTGGTGACGCCGGACGGCGAGCGCACCATGAACACCTATCTCGGCGCCTGCCAGAACCTCACCCCCGACGACGTGAACCCGGACACGGTGCGCGCCTCGTCCATCGTCTATCTCGAAGGCTATCTCTGGGATCCGCCGGCCGCCAAGGAGGCCTTCCGCAAGGCGGTCAGGATCGCCCACGAGGCCGGCAACAAGGTGGCGCTCACCCTCTCCGACGCCTTCTGCGTCGACCGCTACCGCGACGAGTTTCTGGGCCTGATGCGCGACGGCAGCCTCGACATCCTGTTCGCCAACATCCACGAGCTGCAGAGCCTCTACGGCACGTCCGATGCCGACACGGCGCTCGCCGCCCTGCGCGAGGAGAACGTGCTCGGCGCGATCACGCGCTCGGCGGACGGCGCGCTCATCGTCAGCCGGGGCGAGACCAGGGCCGTCCCGGCCTTCCCGGTGGAGCGCGTGGTCGACACCACGGGCGCCGGCGACCTCTTCGCGTCGGGTTTTCTGGCCGGCCTCGTGAAGAACCTCGACCTCACCGACTGCGCCCGGCTCGGGGGCCTCGCGGCCGCCGAGATCATCAGCCATCTCGGCGCCCGCCCTCAGGCGAACCTGCGCGGGCTCGCCGAGCAGGAAGGGCTGCTGTCCTAAGAACCGCCCTGCCCCTTTATCGGCAATACTCTCCCCGTCGGGGCCGGGCCTGTCCCGGCCATCCCGATCCGAAGTGCGCCGCGACTCACAGCATCGAGATCACCGGCACGAGGCCGGTGATGACCCGATAGGGTGATCGCTTCACCCGCCCGTCCGCCCGAACCACAGGCCGAACAGGGCCGCGAGCGAGACGAGCGCGAGAAAACCGTTGAACAGCACCAGCAGGAACGGCGGGAGGCGCTGCACGTCCGGGTGTGGCGGCTGCGAGCCCGTAAAAATCTGGCGCCACACGGCCGAGCCGAAGCAGAAGGCGCTGAACAGCACCAGGATCGATCCGGTCGAGACGATCATCCAGTCCGGCACCACGCCCTCCAGGAGCTTCTTCGCCCCGATCCCGGAGGCGAGCGCGGCGAGACCCGTGCGCACCCAGGCCGCGTAGGTGCGCTCGGCGGCAAAGACCGTGCGGTTGGCGGCCAGCTCCGTGCGCCGGTCCGCGCTGTCCTTCATCTGCACGCTGGCCTTGGCGGTGGTCTTGGCGGCTTCCTGCGTGTGCGCGGCCGCTTCCTGCGTCTGCTCGGCGGCCTCCTGGCTCTGCTCCGCCGCTTCCTGGGCGTGCTCGGCGCTGCGCTTGAGCTTTTCGTCGACCGGGTGCGTCGTCATGGCTCCTCCCCTCATCCGGAGGCACAACGCTCACGGTTGAGAAATGGTTGGACCCGTTAGAGCCGTCTCAGCGCCACCGTCTCGATCCGGTGGCTCGGGCCCTTCTTCAGGATCAAGCTCGCGCGCTGGCGGGTGGGCACGATGTTCTCCTGCAGGTTCACCAGGTTGATGCGGCTCCACAAGCCGTCCGCGATGGTGATGGCTTCCGACTCCGACAGTTCCGCATAACGCCGGAAATAGGACAGCGGATCGCGGAAGGCGGTGTGGCGCAGGCGCAGGAAGCGGTTCACGTACCAGCGGTGCAGGTCCTCCTCGTCGGCGTCGATATAGACCGAGAAGTCGAAGAAGTCGGACACGAACGGAATGGCCGTGCCGTCCTTGGGCATGCGCGCGGGCTGGAGCACGTTGAGGCCCTCGACGATCAGGATGTCCGGCCGGTCGACGGTGGTCTCCTCGCCGGGCACCACGTCGTAGACGAGGTGGGAGTAGAGCGGCGCCTTCACGTTGCGCTTGCCGGCCTTGATGTCGGCCAGGAAGTGCAGGAGCTTGCCGGTGTCGTAGCTCTCCGGAAAACCCTTGCGCTCCATGAGGTTGAGCCGGGTCAGCTCGGCATTCGGCAGGAGGAACCCGTCCGTGGTGACGAGGTCGACCTTCGGGGTGTTGGGCCAGCGGGCCAGCAGCGCCTTGAGCACGCGGGCCGTGGTGGACTTGCCGACCGCCACCGATCCCGCCACGCCGATGATGTAGGGCACCTTCTCCTGCTGCTCGGCCAGAAGGAAGCGCTGAGTCGCCTTGAACAGGCCCTGCGTGGCCGCGACGTAGAGGGAGAGCAGGCGCGAGAGCGGCAGGTAGATCGCCGCGACCTCGTCGAGGGAGATCGGATCGTTGAGGGATTGCAGCTGCACCACCTCGTCGGCGGTGAGCGTCATGGGCGCGTCGGCGCGCAGGCGGGCCCATTCGTCACGCGAGAAGATGCGGTAGGGCAAGAGGCCGTCATCGTCCTCGTCGGCGGACATCAGGTTGGGCTGGTCCATGCGAACCACCTCTTTTCCAGGTTTTAGGTCTTGCGCGCGGCCTTCTCGGCAAGACCCGACTGCGCCGTGCGGCGCTCCAGTTCGGCCATGACGTCACTTAGAGGAATGTTTGCGCCCTGCAACACGACCAAAAGATGATACAGCACGTCCGCGGCTTCCGCCGTCAGGTTCTTCCGGTCGCGCTCGACGGCCGCGATGGCCGCTTCGACGGCCTCCTCGCCCAGCTTCTTGGCCGCCTTGGCCGGCCCGCCGGCAATGAGCTTGGCCGTGTAGGATTCGGTCGCCGGCGCGGCCGCGCGCTCGGACACGATGCGGGCGAGGTCGTCGAGGGTGAAGGTGGTCATGATGGAACTAACCCGGCAATGTGACGACGAGAGGACCGTTTCGGGTGGCGACGACCGTATGCTCGTACTGGACCGTCGGGGCGCGGGGATCGCTGAGCAGGGTCCATTCGTCCTCGCCGTCCGTTGCCCAGTTCGCCCCCAGGGACAGGAAGGGCTCCACGGTGAAGACCAGGCCCTCGGCCATGATACGACGCTCGGAGCGGTCCGGCCACGTGGCGATTTCCTTCGGCTCCTCGTGCAGGGAATGGCCGATGCCATGGCTCGCCAGGTTGCGCACCAGGGTATAGCCGTTCTTCTCGGCGAATTGTCCGATGGCCTGCCCGATGCCGGCCATCGGCCGGTTCGCACCGACCTGGCGCAATCCCACCCACATGGCGCGACGGCCGTCCCGGCAGAGCCGCTTGGTCGCGTTCGTGACCGGCGGGACCGCGAAGGACGCACCGGTATCGGCGAAAACGCCGTTCTTTTCCGCCGAGATGTCGATGTTGACGAGGTCGCCCGCTTCGATGCGCCGGGGGCCGGGAATGCCGTGAGCCACCTCCTCGTTCACGCTGATGCAGGTTGCCCCGGGAAAATCGTAGACGAGTTCCGGGCCGGAGCGGGCGCCGGCCTTCTCGAGCAGCCGGCGGCCGATCAGGTCGAGCTCCGCCGTGGTCATGCCCGGCTCGAGGGCCGCCGCCATCGCCTCGAGGGTATTGGCGACGATCCGGCCGATGTCCTGGAGCTTGGTCAGATCGTCCTCGTTGGAGACCGTCATTCGCTGAATCCCTTCAACTGGGGGTCATGATCGGGCACGCGCGTCGTGACGGCCACGCTCACGGCCGACCTGACGCGCTCTGCGCCGGCTCGTCCAGCCGCATCTTGAGGCCCTTCCCGGCCATGTAGCCCTTGGCCTCGCCGATCGTATGCGTGCCGAAGTGGAAGATCGAGGCCGCGAGCACCGCGCTGGCATGGCCGTCCTTCACGCCGTCGACCAGATGGTCGAGATTGCCGACGCCGCCGGACGCGATGACCGGCACCGAGACCGCATCCGCGATGGCGCGCACCAGCGCGAGGTCGTAGCCGCCCTTGGTGCCGTCCCGGTCCATGGAGGTGACCAGAAGCTCCCCTGCCCCGAGCTCCGCCACCTGTCGGGCGAACGCGATGGCGTCGATCCCGGTGGCGTTGCGACCGCCATGAGTGAAGATCTCCCAACGCGGTTCCTCGCCTGCGCCCGACACCTTCTTGGCGTCGATGGCCACGACGATGCATTGGTTGCCGAATTTTTCCGACGCCTCGCGGACGAAATCCGGGTTCTTCACCGCGGCCGTGTTGATCGAGACCTTGTCGGCGCCGGCGAGCAGCAGCCTGCGGATGTCCTCGACGGTCCGCACGCCGCCGCCGACGGTGAGCGGCATGAAGCAGGCTTCGGCCGTGCGCTGCACCACGTCGAGCAGGATCCCCCTCGCCTCGTGGCTTGCCGTGATGTCGAGGAAGCAGAGCTCGTCGGCGCCGGCCGCGTCATAGGCCTTGGCGGCTTCGACCGGGTCGCCCGCGTCGATCAGATCGACGAACTGCACGCCCTTCACGACGCGCCCGTCCTTCACGTCGAGGCAGGGAATGAGACGCACTTTGAGCATCAGGCGGGCTCCTTGCGCACGGAGCGCAGCAGCGTCAGCGCTTCCTGCGGGTCGATGCGTCCGTCATAGAGGGCGCGGCCGGAGATGGCGCCGTTAAGGACCGCGCAATCGGGCTGGGTCAGGCGCTCGATATCGGCCATGGAGGCGAGGCCGCCCGAGGCGATGACCGGGATCGAGACGGCGCGGGCGAGCCCCAGGGTCATGGGGAAGTTGAGGCCCTTGAGGATCCCGTCGCGGGCGATGTCCGTGTAGATGATGGCGGCCACGCCCGCATCCTCGAACCGGCGGCCGAGCTCCTCGGCCGACAGGGTCGATGTCTGGGCCCAGCCTTCGACCGCCACCAGCCCGTCCTTGGCGTCGATGCCGACCGCGATCTTGCCCGGATGGAGCCGGGCGGCCTCGCGCACGAAAGCGGGATCGCGCACGGCGGCCGTGCCGATGATGACGCGGGACACCCCCTTCCCGAGCCAGCCCTCCACGGTCTTCATGTCGCGGATGCCGCCGCCGAGCTGCACCGGGATGCCGACCCGCTTGAGGATGGTCTCGACCGCGGCCGCGTTCATCGGCTTGCCCGCGAAGGCGCCGTCGAGATCGACCACGTGCAGCCATTCGAAGCCCTGGGCCTCGAAGGTGGCGGCCTGGTCGGCCGGATCGTCGTTGAACACGGTCGCCTGGTCCATGTCGCCCTGGACGAGGCGGACGCAGCGGCCCTCTTTGAGATCGATGGCAGGATAAAGGATCACGGGCGCCACCTCAAAAAATTGGCGATGAGCTTGAGGCCGAGCGCCTGGCTCTTCTCGGGATGGAACTGGGTGCCGACGAGATTGTCCCGTCCGACAATGGCGGTCACCGGGCCACCGTAATCGGCGGTGGCGACCACGTCGTCGGGGCTTTCCGGCGTCAGCGCGTAGGAATGCACGAAATAGGCATGCAGCCCGTCCGGCCCGGTCGGGATGCCGTCGAGCAGGGGGTGCGGCTTCGCCAGGGTCAGCGTGTTCCAGCCCATATGGGGGATCTTGAGCGCCGGATCGCCCGGCTGGATCGGCTTCACGTCACCGTGGATCCAGTCGAGGCCGTAGCTGACCGTGTGCTCGAGGCCGCGGGTCGCCATGAGCTGCATGCCGACGCAGATGCCGAAGAAGGGGCGCTTGTCCTCATGGACGCGCCGCTGCAGGGCCTCCACCATGCCGGGAACGGAGTCGAGGCCGCGGCGGCAATCGGCGAAGGCGCCGACGCCCGGCAGCACGATCCGGTCGGCCCTGGCGACGAGGGCCGGGTCGGACGAGACGGCAATGGAGAGGTCGAGCTCGGCCTCCCGGGCCGCTCGCTCGAAGGCCTTGGCGGCGGAGTGCAGGTTGCCGGACCCGTAATCGATGATGACGACGCTCACCGGGGACGCTCCGCATCGGGGAAGAGGCCGATCACCGGCTCGGACCTCCGGGGGGTGGACAGAATGGCTGCCGGTGCCGGGCCGCGGGGCGGGGACGAGGCCAGGGATGAGGCCAAGGATGACTTGGCCGCGAGCCAGCGGGCGAAGGCCTTGGCCTCCGCCTCGTCCTGGTCCTCGGCCGTCACCACGTCGGCCACCGGCAGGCCGTGGCGGGCCAGGGTCCAGCGCCGCAGGCTGTTGGCCTCGAGCCCGATCAGACCCTGCAGCAGGAGCTGCGCGAGGGAGCCGGCCAGGGGATGCACGTCGAGCAGGGCCATGAGGCCCCCGAAGGCCAGGACCAGGACCAGGACCCCGAGACCGGCGAGCCAGAGCCGATGGTAGAAGAACCACAGGAACGTGAAGAAGAACGCCCCCCAGGAAAAGGCGTCCCTCACGAGCTCCGACTCGTCGAGAGCGGTCGCGTCGCCCGGCCGCGCGTCGCGCGGGAGGTGCAGGGTATAGGTGGTCATGACGTTTCCTCAGGCCTTGCCCGGTGAGGTGACGACGACGATCTCGCCAGGCAAGAGGCTCTTCGACCATCGGACCCGGAAGCGGACGCCACCTCCGGAATGATCCAATGCTCCATTCAAAGACGGCGCATCATGCGGGACGACAGGACCGACTTTTCCGCACGATGCGTGAGTGATCTAGAGCGTTCCCTTGGTGGAGGGAACGCGGCCCTCCTCCCTCGGGTCCAGTGCCACGGCCTGACGCAAGGCCCGTGCCAAGCCCTTGAAGCAGCTCTCGGCGATATGATGGCTGTTCTCGCCGTAGAGCGTCTCCACGTGCAGGGTCAGCCCCGCATTGATGGCGAAGGCCTGATGGAACTCGCGCACCAACTCGGTGTCGAAAACGCCGATCTTCTCCGTCGGGAAGGTGGTCCGGAAGACCAGGAAGGGGCGGCCCGATATGTCGAGGGCGACGCGCGTCAAGGTCTCGTCCATCGGCAGATGGATGTCGGCATAGCGCGAGATGCCCTTTTTATCGCCAAGCGCCTGCAGGATGGCCTGGCCCAAGGCGATGCCGGTGTCCTCGGTGGTATGATGCTGGTCCACGTGCAGGTCGCCGGTCACCTTCACGGTCAGGTCGAAGAGACCGTGTCGGGCGAACAGTTCGAGCATGTGGTCGAGGAAGCCGACCCCCGTGGAGATCTCGGCCTTGCCGGTGCCATCGAGGGCGATCGACACGGCAACATCGGTCTCGGCGGTGCGACGGCTGACGCTCGCGGAGCGCATCATCAAAATCCTTTGCGGAACAGGAGACAGGGGCCTTCTAGCAAGCCGCGGCGAGAAACGCCACCCGCGTTGCTTTTGGCCGATGAATGATTAAGTCAGGCCTCAGGCGCCCAACCAAGCTCCACCTCGTCCATCGAGTCGGCCTGACGGCTTCTCAGGATAAGGCTCATGGTGCGTTTGAAGGCGCGCATTGCTGACGACGAATTTCTCTCTACCGGAGTTTGACCCTCGTGTCCGAAGACGCCGCCCCCCGCATGCATGCCACCACGATCCTCATGGTCCGCAAGGGCGGCCGCGTCGTCATCGGAGGCGACGGGCAGGTGAGCCTGGGGCAGACCGTGGTGAAGGGCAATGCGCGCAAGGTCCGGCGTCTCGCCAAGGGCGGCGTGATCGGCGGCTTCGCCGGATCGACGGCCGATGCCTTCACCCTGTTCGAGCGCCTCGAGGCCAAGCTCGAGCAATATCCCGGCCAGCTCACCCGCGCCTGCGTGGAGCTGACCAAGGACTGGCGCACCGACCGGTACCTGCGGCGCCTCGAGGCCATGATGCTGGTGGCCGACAAGGAGGTCGGCCTGCTGCTCTCCGGCGCCGGCGACGTGCTGGAGCCCGAAAACGGCATCATGGCCATCGGGTCCGGCGGCAATTACGCGCTGGCGGCCGCCCGCGCGCTCGCCGATTCCGGCATGGACGCGGAAGCCATCGTGCGCCGGTCGCTGGCGATCGCCGCCGAGATCTGCGTCTATACCAACTCGAATATCGTCATTGAGACCCTGGACATCGAATGACCACGTTTTCTCCCCGCGAAATCGTTTCCGAACTCGACCGCTACATCGTCGGCCAGAACGACGCCAAGCGCGCGGTCGCCATCGCGTTGCGCAACCGCTGGCGCCGGCAGCAGCTCGAGGGTTCCTTGCGCGAGGAGGTGGCGCCCAAGAACATCCTCATGATCGGCCCCACCGGCTGCGGCAAGACCGAAATCTCGCGCCGTCTCGCCAAGCTGGCGGGCGCACCCTTCATCAAGATCGAGGCGACCAAGTTCACGGAAGTGGGCTATGTGGGCCGCGACGTGGAGCAGATCGTGCGCGATCTCGTGGAGATCGGCATCGGCCTCGTCAAGGAGGAGCGCCGCCGCCAGGTGCAGGCCAAGGCCCATGTGGCGGCCGAAGAGCGCGTGCTCGATGCCCTCGTGGGCGCCACGTCCAGCGCCGCCACCCGCGATTCCTTCCGCCGCAAGTTGCGCGCCAACGAACTCGACGACAAGGAGATCGAGGTCGAGCTGCAATCCGGCGGAGGGCAGGGGATGCCGATGTTCGACATCCCGGGCATGCCGGGGGCGTCCGTGGGCGCGATCAACCTCTCCGACATGTTCGGCAAGGCCTTCGGCGGCGGACGCGCGAAGACCCGCCGCACCACCGTGCGCGAGGCTTACGAGCCGCTCGTGACGGAGGAGGCCGACAAGCTGATCGACCAGGACGCCATCGTGCAGGAGGCTCTGCGCCAGGTGGAGAACAACGGCATCGTGTTCCTGGACGAAATCGACAAGATCGCCGGCCGCGAGGGCCGCACGGGCGCGGACGTCTCCCGCGAAGGCGTACAGCGCGATCTGCTGCCGCTGATCGAAGGCACGACCGTGTCGACGAAATACGGGCCGGTGAAGACCGACCACATCCTGTTCATCGCTTCCGGGGCCTTCCACGTGTCGAAGCCGTCGGACCTGCTGCCCGAACTGCAGGGCCGCCTGCCGATCCGCGTCGAACTCGCCCCGCTGACGGTGGAGGATTTCAAGCGCATCCTCACCGAGACCGAGGCGAGCCTCATCAAGCAGTCGGTGGCGCTGATGAAGACGGAGGGGTTGGACCTCGTGTTTACGGACGATGCCATCGACGCGCTCGCGCAGGTGGCCGTCGACGTGAACAATTCCGTCGAGAACATCGGGGCACGCCGGCTGCAGACGGTGCTCGAGCGGGTGCTCGACGATGTCTCCTTCACGGCGCCCGACCGCTCGGGCGAGACGGTCACCATCGATGCGTCCTATGTGCGCGGCGAGGTGGAGACCCTGGCCAGGAACACGGATCTGAGCCGGTTCATTCTGTAAGATCGACGACCATGACGCCGTCATGGCCGGGCCTGTCCCGGCCATCGCGATTGTCTCGAGCGTGGCGCCTCTCGCATCGGGATCACCGGGACGAGTCCGGCGATGACGCGTGAATGGAACCACCCTCCCGATTCGCGACTTGCCTCGGGATGAATCCGGATCTGCAGGACCTCAAGGCGAAGGCGCTCGCCATCCACGAGCGCCTCTGCCAGATCTATGGCTGTCCGATCGCGTATTTCCATTCCCTCGACCCCCTGAGCGAGCTGATCTCGTCGCTGCTCTCCCATCGCACCCGCAACGCGGATTCGGGCCGCGCCTTCAAGGCGCTCAAGGCCCGCTATGCCGACTGGCGCGCGATGATGAGCGCGCCCACCGAGGAGGTGGAGGCGACGATCCAGGGCGTCACCTGGCCGGAGCAGAAGGCGCCGCGCCTGCAGGCGGTGCTGCGCGCCGTCGAGGATCGGCACGGCAGCCTGTCGCTCGATTTACTTGGCGCCATGCCGGTCAGGGAGGCGAGGGCGTGGCTCGAGAGCATTCCGGGGATCGGCCCGAAGACAAGCGCTGCGGTGCTGTCGTTCTCGGTGCTGCGCAAGGCCGCGCTGCCCGTCGACAGCCATCACCACCGGGTGGCGCAACGCACCGGACTCATTCCCCAATCGGTTGCGGTCGGCCCGTCCCATGCGGCCTTGGCATCCTTGCTGCCCGAGGACTGGGATGCGCAGCAGGTCTACGATCACCACGAGGTCATGATGCTGCACGGCCAGCGCTGCTGCTTCTTCAAGAGCCCGGCCTGCGGGCGCTGCGCGATTCTCGATCTCTGTCCGACCGGGCAGGGGCGGGTGGAGGGCAGGCGGGTCGTCGCCGCCAAACCCGACGGGATCGTGCAGGATCATTCATCCTCACGTTCCCGCGAGAGATAGTCCGAAATCCCGCAAAAACGGAACGACCGGCGGGTTCTTCGCGTTCGCTCCCCACGATTAGAGGAGTTAGCTCATGCGTAAGTTTGTCTTGGCGGCCGCTGCGACGGCTGTCCTGGGTACCTTCGGTCTCGCCGCTCCGGCCTCCGCGGCCGAGACGCAGACGGCGCCGGTGAACGAACTCGTTGCCGCTTTGAAGAAGGGTGAGGTTCAGTCCGATTACGTGCAGTATCGCCGCTACTACCGCGGCGGCCCGCGCTACGTGGAGCGCCGCGCCTACGGGCCGCGCCGTGGCTACTACGGCCCGCGTTACGGCTATTACGGTCCGCGCTATTACCGCCGCGACTACGGCTCGGCGGCGGCGGCCGGCGCCATCGGTCTTGCCACGGGCGCCATCATCGGCGGGGCCATCGCCCAGTCGCAGGCTCAGGCCGCTCCGACCTATGTCGCCCCCGGCGGCGGCTCGGCCTATTGCGCCCAGCGCTTCAAGTCCTACGACCCGGCCTCGGGCACCTATCTGGGCTACGATGGCCTGCGCCATCCCTGCCCGTAAGCACGACGGCGCGAGACGGAACGAAGCGGGCCTGACGGCCCGCTTCGTTTTTGAGAAGCCTCACTTCGCCGCGATGACGGCGATCTCGACCTTGAAGGCCGGAGCCGCGAGCTTCGCCTCGACGGTGGCGCGGGCCGGGGTGTTGCCGGCCGACACCCAGGCATCCCACACGGCGTTCATCTCCTGGAACGCTCCCATGTCGGTGAGCCAGATATTGGCCATCAGGATCTTCGACTTGTCGGTGCCCGCCTCGCTGAGGAGGCCGTCGATGATCGAGAGGATTTCCTTCGTCTGCTCGGCGACGCTTTGCCCGGCGGTCTGATTGGCGACCTGGCCGGCGAGATAGACCGTGTTGCCGTGGACGACGGCGCCGCTCATGCGCGGGCCGGGCTTGATGCGTTGGATCGTCATGGAATGTCCTTGTGCCTTTTCCAGAACAGGTGGGATCTGCCTTTTCGGGGGCAGGGGACGTCAGGTCAAGAGCATCCGCTTCAATAGAGGGTCGACCGCTGCCTCTCCGGCAGGGCCTTGTCGTAGGTCTCGCCGCCCATCTCATTGGCCGTCAGGGCCGCGAGGATCTGGCCGGCGCTCGGCAGCGAGGCGCGCGCCACGTGCTTTGCCGGGTTCCACAATTCCGAGCGCAGGATCGCGCGGGCGCACTGGAAATAGACCGCCTCGACGGTGATCGCGATCACCGATTTCGGTGCCCTGCCGTCGACCGCGAAGCTGTCGAGCAGGGCGGGTTCGATCGAGATGGCCGCGCGGCCGTTGACCCGCAGGGTCTCGCCGATCCCGGGGATCAGGAACAGCAGGGCGATTGCGGGCTCGCGCACGATGTTCTTCAGCGAATCGATGCGGTTGTTGCCGCGCCGGTCGGGCAGGAGCAGGGTCTTGTCGTCCTGCACCCGCACGAAGCCCGGTCCGTCCCCGCGGGGGGAGCAGTCGAGCCCCTCCGGGCCGCGGGTGGCCAAGGCCACGAAGGGCGCCGCCTCGATGAAGGCCCGGTATTCGGGCACGACCCGGTCCGTCTCCTTCAGGAGCGAGCCCCTGTTGACCTCGCCATAGAGGGCTTCGAGTTCTGTAACGCTGGTGATGATGTGGGACATGGTGCGGAGAGCCGGTGCAGGGATCGTGATTTGACAACCGGCACCTTGGTGCAACTGCATGGCGGCAGGCAAGCCTGAAGACGAGACGCCGCCGGGCTGATCTGAAAGACGCGTATGACCAGTGTTCGAGGCAAACCGGCACCCGATTCAGGGAGCTCCGAGATCCATCTCCGGACCCGCGAGATCCGTCTGTTCACGGGGCTCGTGCTCGGGGCCTTTCTCCTCACCCATTTCTCCAATCATGCCCTCGGGTTGGTGTCAGTCGAGGCCATGGAGGACGGCCGCTCCTGGTTCAACCGCCTGTGGCGCAACCCGGCCGGCACGGTGCTCCTCTACGGGTCCATCCTGGTGCATTTCCTGCTCGCGCTGCTGGCGCTCTACCGGCGCCGGACCCTGCGCATGCCCTGGCGCGAGGCCGCCCAGCTGATCCTGGGAGTGAGCCTGCCGTTCCTTCTGGTCGGGCACGTGGTCGGAACCCGGATCGAATGGGCCCTGACCGGGCACGATTCCGGCTATCCCGAAGTGGTCCGCAACCTCTGGGTCCTCAATCCCGGGATCGGGGCCCGCCAGTCCGTCGCCCTCCTGATCGCCTGGCTGCACGGGTGCCTCGGGGTCTATTTCTGGCTGCGTCCGAAAAGCTGGTTCCCGCGCTCGGCGCTGCTTCTCTACACGGGCGCCGTCCTTGTCCCGGTCCTCGCGCTGCTCGGCTTCGCGGAGGCCGGGCGGGAGATCGCGGACGCGCCCGGCCGGTTCGGGACGCCCGTTCCCCCCTCGTCCGACATCCTGCCGGCGGCCGGCCCGCTTCTTTATGCGGCTTTCGGCGGGCTCATCGCGGCGACGCTCGCCGCCCGCTTCATCCGCAGCGTGCCCTTGTGGTCGCGGCGCGTGCGCGTGTTCTACCCGAACGATCAGGTGGCCACCGTGCCGCTCGGCTTCAGCGTCCTGGAGGCAAGCCGCAGCGCCGGTATTCCCCACATCTCCGTCTGCGGCGGGCGCGGGCGCTGCTCCACCTGCCGGGTGCGGGTGCTCGACGGTCATCAGCGCCAGCCGCCGCCCACGCCCCAGGAGCGTGGCACGCTCGCCCGCATCAAGGCGGGTCCGAACGTGCGGCTCGCCTGCCAGTTCCGGCCCACCCACGACGTCTCGGTCGTGCCGATCCTGTCCACCGGGCGCAACGGCGTGACCGCGCTGGTGCGCGGCGGCCGGGCCCAGGGGCAGGAGCAGGAGATCGCCGTTCTGTTCTGCGACCTGCGCGGCTTCACGAGCCTCGCCGAGCGGCGCCTGCCCTTCGACACGGTCTTCATCCTCAACCGCTATTTCGAGGCGGTGGGCCAGGCGGTGGAGGATGCGGGCGGCTATATCGACAAGTTCATCGGCGACGGCGTGCTCGCCCTCTTCGGCCTCAAGGCCTCGCCCCAGCAGGCGGCCCGGCAGGCCCTCGACGCGGCGCTGCGGATCAAGGCCGCGCTCGTGCACCTCAACGAGGAATATGCGAGCGAGTTCGAGCAGCCCCTGACGATCGCCATGGGGCTCCATGCCGGCCCGGCCATCGTCGGGCAGATGGGCTACGGCCAGGCCACCAGCCTCACGGCCGTCGGCGACACCATCAACGCCGCCAGCCGCCTGGAAGGCCTCGCCAAGGAACTCGACGTGGAACTGGTCATCTCCGAGGACCTCGCCTCCCGGGCCGGCCTCGACCTCTCCGACCGCGACCGCCGGATCGTCCAGATCAGGGGACGGGCGGCTCCCCTGGGGAGCTGGATCATCCCGCGGGCGGACGGTTTGGGGCGATGATGCGGAAGAGCAGGATTTATCAAAGGCGTTCCGCTTAAGGTTGGACCGACGACCTTGAAGGCGGATGCCACACGATGGAACAAGCGACTTTTGAAAGCTATGCCAGCCGCCTCACGCGGGTATCCGCCTACATCCACGATCATCTGGATGAGGAACTCAGCCTCGATGTGCTGGCCGGTATTGCATGTCTCTCGCCCTATCACTGGCATCGGATCTACCACGCCCATTTCGGGGAAACAGTTGCCGCCACTGTCCGGCGCTTGAGACTGCAGCGCGCAGCCGCCGACCTCGCCCATTCCGACAGGCCGATCCTGAATGTGGCGGAGCGGGCCGGCTACGACAGCCAAGCCTCGTTCACCCGTGCCTTCAGTGCCGCCTTCGGCTTGCCGCCCGCGAAATACCGCGAGGGCGGCAGCCATTCCGTCTTCAAAGCAAAAACGCCTCAAGGAGTTCATGCCATGTACGATGTCGGCATCACGACCGTTGCGCCCAAGACCCTGATCGCCGTCGAGCATCGCGGTTCCTATATGGCCATCGGCAAGAGCTTCGACCTGCTCTTCACGACCCTCGCCCAACGCGGCCTGATCCGCCCGAATCTGCCTATGGTCGGCGTCTATCTCGACGATCCCACGAGCGTTCCCGAATCCGAATTGAGATCACAGGCCGCCGTTGTCGTGAATGAACCGATGGCGGTCGACGCACCCCTATTCGCGAGTCGGATCCGGGGCGGTGATTATGCGGTGCTGAAATACAAAGGTCCCTACGGAGACATGCGCGCGGCGTATGACTGGCTTTATGGCCAATGGCTGCCGTCGTCCGGCCGAGAGGCCGCCGATGCGCCGGTGTTCGAGGACTATCTCAATAGTCCGCGCGATACGGCGCCGACCGAGCTGCGGACGGAGATCTGTCTTCCATTGACGTAAGACAACGCTTGCAGACAAAGAAAAAGGCGCGGCATTCGCCGCGCCTTCTCTGGTCCTAAGAGGGGACCGAAGCCTTACTCGCCGGCCTGCTTCTGCTGGTCGCGCTGGGCGCGTTCCGCATCGCGCTCGGCCTTGAGCTGCTCGGTGATGTCCTCGCCGGTCTCCTGGTTGACCACCTTCATGGAGAGACGGACCTTGCCGCGCTCGTCCATGCCGAGGAACTTCACCTTCACCTTGTCGCCTTCCTTGACCACGTCGGTGACCTTGCCGACCCGGTTCTTGGCGAGCTCCGAGATGTGCACGAGGCCGTCGCGGGACCCGAAGAAGTTCACGAAGGCGCCGAACTCCATCACCTTCACGACCGTGCCGTCATAGATCACGTTGACCTCGGGCTCGGCCACGATGGAGCGGATCCAGTTGTAGGCCGCCTTGATCGACTTGCCGTCGGCGGACGCGATCTTGATGAGGCCGTCGTCGTTAATGTCGATTTTGGCGCCGGTCTTCTCCACGATCTCGCGGATGACCTTGCCGCCCGAACCGATGACCTCGCGGATCTTGTCGACCGGGATCTGCATGGTCTCGATGCGCGGGGCATGCTCGCCGAGCTCGGCGCGGGGCGCCGTCAGGGCCTTGTTCATCTCGGCCAGGATGTGCGCGCGGCCGTCCTTGGCCTGATCGAGCGCGACGCGCATGATCTCCTCGGTGATGCCGGCGATCTTGATGTCCATCTGGAGCGACGTGATGCCCTGGTCCGTGCCGGCCACCTTGAAGTCCATGTCGCCGAGGTGATCCTCGTCGCCGAGGATGTCGGACAGGACCGCGAAGCGCTCACCCTCGAGGATGAGGCCCATGGCGATGCCCGCCACCGGACGGCGCAGGGGAACGCCCGCATCCATCAGCGACAGGGAGCCGCCGCAGACCGACGCCATCGACGAGGAGCCGTTCGACTCGGTGATCTCCGACACGACGCGGATCGTGTAGGGGAACTCGTGCGACGGCGGCAGCATCGGGTGGATGGCGCGCCAGGCGAGCTTGCCGTGACCGATTTCGCGGCGGCCGGGCGAGCCCATGCGGCCCGTCTCACCGACGGAATAGGGCGGGAAGTTGTAGTGCAGCAGGAAGGTCTCCTTGCGGGTGCCCTCCAGCTCGTCGATGAACTGCTCGTCCTCGCCGGTGCCCAGCGTGGTCACGACCAGCGCCTGGGTCTCGCCGCGGGTGAACACGGCCGAACCGTGGGTGCGCGGCAGGACGCCGACTTCCGACAGGATCGGGCGGACCGTCTTGAGGTCGCGACCGTCGATGCGGGTGCTGGTGTCGAGGATGTTCCAGCGCACGACCTTGGCCTGGGCCTCCTTGAAGACGGCCTTGACCTTCTCGGGGTCGAACTTGGCTTCGCCATCGGCCGGGACCAGCGCCTCCATCACCTTCGCCTTGACGGCGTCGACGGCCGCGTAGCGGTCCTGCTTCTTGGTGATCTTGTAGGCTTCGCGCAGGTCGGCCTCGGCGATCTCCAGAACGGCCTTCTCCACGTCGGAGACGTCCGCCGGCTGGTAGTCGCGCGGCTCCTTGGCGGCCTTCTCGGCGAGACGGATGATTGCCTCGATGACCGGCTGGAAGTGCTTGTGGCCGAACATGACGGCGCCGAGCATCACGTCTTCGGGCAACTCCTTGGCCTCGGACTCGACCATGAGCACGGCCTCGGACGTGCCGGCCACCACGAGGTCGAGAGCGGAGGATTCCATCTCCTGGACCGGCGGGTTCAGCTTGTACTGGCCGCCGATATAGCCGACGCGGGCCGCGCCGACCGGGCCCATGAAGGGCACGCCGGACAGGGTCAGGGCCGCGGAGGCCGCCACCATGGCGACGATGTCGGGATCGTTCTCGAGATCGTGCGAGAGCACGGTCACGACGACCTGGGTGTCGTTCTTGTAGCCTGCGACGAACAGGGGGCGGATCGGACGGTCGATGAGGCGGGAGACCAGGGTCTCCTTCTCGGTCGGACGGCCTTCGCGCTTGAAGTAGCCGCCCGGGATGCGGCCGGCCGCATAGGTGCGCTCCTGGTAGTTCACCGTGAGCGGGAAGAAATCGAAGCCTGGCTTCGGCTCCTTGGCCGACACGACGGTGGCGAGAACGGTGGTTTCACCGTAGGTGGCGACGACGGCGCCGTCGGCCTGGCGGGCCATCTTGCCCGTTTCGAGCACGAGCTTGCGCCCGGCCCAGATCAGTTCTTCGCGTTGAGTATCGAACATGGCGTGTCTTTCATGACAGCGGGGCGGGGGCTCGATGCCATGAGCAAGACGGCGAGAAGCTCGCGCCGGCGGGGTAGCCCGCCTCACAAGCCCCTTGCGATCCTGCCATGGTCATCGTGTCTGCCGCCTCCTTAAGAAACACCGGGCCGTGAAGCCGCGCAGTGTTGGAGAAACCGTCCGGAGCCGGGCTCCGGACGGACGTTTTCAAGAAAAGCTTAGCGGCGGATGCCGAGCTTCTCGATCAGCGTGCGGTAGCGGCTCTCGTCCTTCTTCTTCAGATAGTCGAGAAGCGAACGGCGTGCCGAGACCATCTTCAAAAGTCCACGACGGGAGTGGTTGTCCTTCGTGTGGCTCTTGAAGTGACCGGTCAGGTTGTTGATCCGCTCGGTGAGAATGGCGACCTGCACCTCAGGGGAGCCGGTATCGCCAGCCTTCTGGGCGAATTCCTTGACAAGCGCGTTCTTGCGCTCAGCCGTAATCGACATCGTCAGTCCTTTCAGGTTGGTATGTCAGGAGACCTTGGGCCTTCAGGGCCTCGGGTCGGGTTCGTCCGGAAGGGCCGGGCCGGGATGTCGTCCAGCGCGGTCCGAACCCGGACGCGTCTTTCGGAGACTGAAGCTACCGAAAAGATGGCGCACCATACACGAAATGCGCCCGAGTACCAGGAAAATCATTTTTCCCAAGCGGAGCAATAGGATGCGCCGTTTGGGCCGGTCCCTGGCGGAACAAGTGCCCCGGGTCACGGTTGGTGACCCAGACACGCCCAATATAGGAAGCTGACATCATGACTGCCAGTACGACCGGCATGGCCGACCTCACGTCCTCGGAAGACATCCGCAACATCTTCATCACAGGCCTGGAAAACGCCCATGCCCTCGAGAAGCAGGCCATCCAACTCATGGAGCGGCAGGTCGAGCGGTTCGAGAACTATCCGGAGATGTCCGACCTGCTGCGCCGACACATCACCGAGACGGAAGGTCAGATCCGCCGCCTCGACGAGATGCTGCACACCTTCGGGGCCGACCGCTCGATCCTGAAGGACATGGCCACCCAGTTCATGGCCAACCTGGCCGCCGCCGGCCACATGCCGATGGCCGACGAGGTCTTGAAGAACACCTTCGCCAACCACGCCTTCGAGAATTTCGAGATCGCGTCCTACAAGTCTCTGATCGTCATGGCCGAGGCCTCCGGGAACCAGAAGTTCATCCCGGGCCTCCAGCAGACCCTGGCCGAAGAGGAAAAGACCGCCCAGGCCGTCTACGACATGATCGAGCCGATCACCCGGAAGTTCCTGACGCGCTCGGCTCAGGGTCAGAAGGCGGATCGGTAAGAGAAGACCTGCTCATACCGGGCTGCTGCCGCCCGCGGTGACACGTTTGCCATGGCATGGCCGGGCTTGTCCCGGCCATCTCGATACGGGAAAGGCGCGGCGCTTCGAACGATCGGGATCACCGGCACAGGGCCGGTGATGACGGACCAGAGTTCCGCCCTCAGCCGCTGGGACGAAGGGTTTCAGCCGCCCAGGTTGAACACCCGGTGCGGGACGAACTCGCCCCGTTCCACGTCGCCCACCGCGATCAGGACGCCGTTGCAGGTGGCGTAGACCTTGCCGGACAGGGGCGCGTCGCGGCCGCGCAGGATGATCGACTGGCCGCGCATGAGGCGGCCGGCCATGTCCCGGCTCACGGGGATTGCGGGAATCTCGCTCAGGGCGATCTCCACCGGCCGAAGGGCCGCCGGATCGGACGCAACGTCGTCCACGGTGACGGCGTCGTCCTCGGTGAAAGGACCGACGCGCGTGCGCCGGAGCGCCGCGATATGGCCCAGGCAGCCCAGGGCACGGCCGAGATCGCGCGCGATGGCGCGCACATAGGTGCCCTTGCCGCAATCGGCCTCGATGATCGAGCGGTTGCCCGCGTGGTGGATCAGCGCGAGCCGGTCGATCTCGACCGTGCGCGGCTGCAGCTCCACCGTCTCGCCGTCGCGGGCGAGATCATAGGCGCGCTCGCCCTGAATCTTGATGGCGGAAAAGCGGGGCGGCACCTGCTGCACCTGACCGGTGAAGCGGGGCAGGTATTCTTCGATCATGGCCGGATCGGGCAGCCGGTCGGTCTGCTCGACCACATCGCCCTCGGTGTCGTCCGTGGTGGTCTCCGCCCCCCAGGCCACGGTGAACACGTAGGATTTGCGCCCGTCCATGACGAAGGGAACGGTCTTGGTCGCTTCGCCGAGCGCGATCGGCAGGATGCCCGAGGCGAGGGGATCGAGGGTGCCGGCATGTCCGGCCTTCTTGGCCGACAGGCCGCGTTTGACCACCGCGACCGCATGGGTTGAGGTCATGCCGACGCCCTTGTCCAGGATGATCCATCCGTTGACGTCGCGCTTCTTCGGGCGGTCGCCGTGCGGCCTCCGCTGCGGGCGTTCTTCGCTCATCGCTTCTTACTCGCTGCTGTCGTCGGAAGGGTCAGGCTCGGGCTTGACCGTGTCGCGGGCCACGCGCTCGGACCGCAGCAGCGCGTCGATGCGGGCGGCCTCGTCGAAGCTCTCGTCGCGGCGGAAGCGCAGATCGGGCGCGAATTTCAGGTTGACCCGGCGGGCCACCTCCTGGCGCAGCAGCTTCTTGTTCTTGTCGAGGGCCTTGAGCACGGCGTCCTCGTCGCGCCCGCCGAGCGGCATGACGTAGGCGGTCGCGAGCTTCAGGTCGGGCGACATGCGCACTTCCGGGATGGTGATGACGTTCCTCGTCAGCACGTCGTCCTGCAGGTCCCCGCGCGAGAGGACCTCGGCGAGGGCGTGGCGGATCAGCTCCGCGACGCGCTGCTGGCGCTGCGAGGGTCCGCTGGATTGTTCGAAACGTTTGGCCATGGGTGCTTCTCCGGGATTGGACCGGATCGGTCAAAAGGGATCATGGCCGGGAGCGACCCGGCCATGAGGATTGATGGGCGATGATGGGGCGAAGTCGGGCGCTTCTTACAGCGTCCGCTTCACCTCTTCCACGCGGTAGCACTCGATGAGGTCGCCGGCGCGCATGTCCTGATAGTTCTCGAAGGACATGCCGCATTCCTGGCCCGACGTGACCTCGCGGGCGTCGTCCTTGAAGCGCTTGAGCTGCGAGAGCCTGCCCTCGTGGATCACCACGTTGTCGCGGATCAGGCGGACATGGGCGCCGCGCTGGACCACGCCGTCGAGGACGCGGCAGCCGGCGATCTTGCCGACCTTCGACACGTTGAACACCTCGAGGACCTGGGCCTCGCCGAGACGCTCTTCGCGCAGGGTCGGAGCCAGGAGTCCGGACATCGCCGCCTTCACGTCATCCACGAGGTCGTAGATGATGTTGTAGTAGCGGATCTCGATGCCGGCACGTTCGGCGGCCTCGCGGGCTTCCTTGTGGGCGCGCACGTTGAAGGCCAGGATGATGGCCCCCGAGGCTTCCGCCAGGGTGACGTCGGACTCGGAGATGCCGCCGACGCCCGCCTGGACGATCCGGGCTGCCACTTCCTCGTTGCCGACCTTCTCGAGCGCACCGACGATGGCCTCCGCCGAGCCCTGCACGTCCGCCCGGACCACGAGCGGGAACTCCTTGCGGCCCGCTCCGGCCTTGAGGTCGCGCATCATGTCGACGAGAGTCCGTCCGGCCGAGCCCATGCGGGCGGCCTGACGCTCGCGCTTCTGGCGCGTCCGGTATTCGGTGACCTCGCGGGCACGGGCTTCGGACTCGACCACCGCGACGCGGTCGCCGGCCTCGGGCGTGCCGTTGAAGCCCAGAACCTCGACGGGAACCGAGGGACCGGCCTCCTTCACGGTGGCGCCGAGATCGTTGATCAGGGCGCGCACACGGCCCCACTCGGCGCCGGCCACGACGATGTCGCCCGTGTGGAGCGTGCCGCGCTGCACCAGCACGGTCGCCACGGGACCGCGGCCGCGATCGAGCTTCGCCTCGATGACAGTGCCTTCCGCCGACCGTTCGGCGTTGGCCTTGAGCTCGAGGATTTCGGCCTGGAGCTGGAGGCCTTCGAGCAGGGTCTCGAGACCCTGGCCGGTCTTGGCCGAGACCTCGAACTCGAGGGTCTCGCCGCCCATCGACTCGACCACGATCGAGTGCTGCAGCAGCTCGGTCCGGACCCGCTGCGGGTTGGCGTCGGGCTTGTCCACCTTGTTGATCGCCACGATCAGCGGCACGCCGGCCGCCTGGGCGTGGTTGATCGCCTCGACGGTCTGCGGCATGACGCCGTCATCGGCCGCCACCACCAGCACCACGATGTCCGTCACCTTGGCGCCGCGGGCACGCATGGCCGTGAAGGCCGCGTGGCCCGGCGTATCGATGAACGTGATCTTGCCGCCGAGCGGCGAGGTCACCTGATAGGCGCCGATATGCTGGGTGATGCCGCCGGCCTCGCCGGACACCACGTTGGTCTTGCGGATCGCGTCGAGCAGCGAAGTCTTGCCGTGGTCGACGTGGCCCATGATGGTCACCACCGGCGGGCGGATCGAGAGGTTCTCGTCCGTGTCCGGCGTGTCGAAGAGGCCTTCCTCGACGTCCGATTCCGCAACGCGCTTCACCGTATGGCCGAGCTCTTCCGCGATCAGCTGAGCTGAGTCGGAATCGATCACGTCCGTGATCTTGTGCATCTGGCCTTGCTTCATCAGCATCTTGATCACGTCCACGGCGCGCTCCGACATGCGGTTCGCCAGTTCCTGGATCGTGATCGTCTCGGGAATGATCACCTCGCGGGCGATCTTTTCCTTCTGTTCCACCTGACGGTGGCCCATGAGGCGCTGGTTGCGGCGACGGAACGCGGCGAGCGAGCGGGTACGCTCGTCCTCGCCCGAGGTCGCATTGGCCAGAGTCAGGCGGCCGCGGCGCTTTTCCTCGCCGGGAGCGACCTTGGGCGTCTTCGGCAGAGCCGCCGGCTTGGCGGCGATGCCGGGACGGCGGATGGTGCGGGCGCCTTCCTCGTCATCCGCCACGGCCGCGCGGGCAGCCACGGGCGGGGTCGTGCGAACGTTCGGCTTTGCCGTCTCCGGATCGGGCGCGACCGGCGCGGCAGGGCGCGCCATATGGTTCAGGCTCGGCGGACGACCACCCATGGTGCCGCCACCGCTGCGCGGGCCGCCGAAGCCGCCGGGACGGGGACCATCCGAGCGCGGGCCACCGGTACGCGGGCCATCGAAACGGCCGGCAGGGCGGGGTCCATCGGACCGGGGCCGGTCGGAGCCGGGCGCGCGGCCGGCACCGGCAGGAGCCGGTGCGGACGACGGGCGCGGAGCTTCTTCGCCCAGGCGACGGCGCGCCTCGTCCTCGGCGCGGCGCTTGCGCTCGTCATCCTGACGGCGGCGCTCGTCCTCCTCGCGCTTGCGGGCTTCGGCCGCTTCACGCTCCTTGGCTTCCGCAGCCTCGCGCTCGGCGCGGCGGGCTACCTCTTCGGCCTGGCGCTTGCGGTCTTCCTCGTCGCGACGGCGGGCGTCGACCAGCGCGTTCATGCGCGCATCGCGCTCCTGCTCGGAGAGCGTCTGCAGCACCATGCCGCCGGACCGGGGAGTGTTCGGGGCGCTGCGCTGCGGACGGCCGCCCTGGGCCGGGGCAGCCGGCTTCGGGGCCGGAGCGGCCGGCTTTGGAGCGGCAGCGGCGGGCTTGGGCGCGCTCGCGGGGGCCGCGGCCTGTTGAGGCGCGGGCCTGTCTTCCTTGACCCCGGGGCTGGGGCCGACAGCAGGGCGACGCTTGACCGTCTCCACCACGACCGACTTGGACCGGCCATGGGAGAAGCTTTGGCGCACCACGCCCTGTTCGACGGGTCGCTTCAGAGAAAGCGTCTTGGACGACACGTGGAGAGTCTTGTCGCCCTGGTTTTTCGTATCAGTCATTCCGCCTCAGTTCCTGCGGGTTTCAAAATCGTGGGTTCGCCGGTCTCGTTCTCGAGGCCAGTTTGATCGGCATCGGTGCCGCGATAGGAGCGGTAACGGTGCCAGCGGTTCAGAAAGCCGTCGCTCCCAGCGCCCGCGACGAGGGCAGCATGTATCACATGTGACCGGCCTAATGCCAAATCCAATTCGTCGATCGACAATTCTTGGATGACCGGAAAGTGAGATATTGCGTCGCCGAGGCGTTTTCGCAACTGGTTCGCCAATTTTCTTCGCCCATCTTCGGCCGCCTCTGCGGCATGAATAAGGGCAACGATGGGCTTATCCGTGATCGCCGACTCGACCTTGTGGAAGCCGGTGATCACCGCGCCGGCCTTGTTGGCGAGGGCCAGGCCCTGGCGCAGATCGTCCCGGAGCATGCGCTCGATGTCCAGGGCCAGGGTCTCCGCGGCCTTGGCCTCGGCCTTGAAGGCCCGGGAGAAGAGGCGACGTTTGGCCGCTTCTTCCACCATGTCGAACCGGGCCGTGACCCAGACGCCGCGGCCCGGCAGCTTGTGCCGGAGGTCGGGGACGACCTGATGGTCGGGCCCGAGGACAAAGCGGATCAGCTCCGCGGGGCCTTTCGCCTCGCGGGTGATGATGCAGGTGCGCTCCGGTTCATGCCGCGGCACGGGTGCTGACCTCGCTTTACCATGGCCCAGTTAAGACGGCTGAGCCTCGGTCTCGGCCTCTTCGGCCAATCCCTCGGTCTCCACCGTCTCTTCCGGCTGCTCGATCCAGCCGGCCTTCACGCGGGCGGCCATGATCATGTTCTCGGCGTCCGCACGGGACAGGTCGAAGCCGTCGAGCGCACCCTTGTAGCGGGTCGCCTCCGGGCCGCGGCCTTCCGTCCAGCCGACGAGATCGTCGGTGGCGCAGCCGGCCAGGTCCTCGACATTCTTGATGTCGTTCTCGCCCAGAGCCACCATCATGGCAGTTGTGACGCCGTCGATCTCCTTCAGGTCGTCCGAGACGCCCAGTTCCTGGCGGCGGGCGTCGTTCTCGGCCTCGATGCGGGCGAGGTATTCCTGCGCGCGGCTCTGGATCTCGGCGGCCGTATCCTCGTCGAAGCCCTCGATGGAGGCCACCTCGCCGGCATCCACGTAGGCGATCTCCTCGACGGAGCGGAAGCCCTCGGAGGCCAGCAGCTGGCCCACGACCTCGTCCACGTCGAGAGCGTTCATGAACAGCTCGGTGCGCTCGGCGAATTCCTTCTGGCGCCGCTCGGATTCCTCGGCTTCGGTGAGAATGTCGATGTCCCAGCCGGTGAGCTGCGAGGCGAGGCGCACGTTCTGGCCGCGGCGGCCGATGGCCAGCGAGAGCTGATCGTCGGGCACCACCACCTCGATGCGGTCGGCCTCCTCGTCGAGCACCACCTTGACCACTTCCGCAGGCTGGAGCGCGTTGACGATGAAGGTCGCCTGGTCCTGGGACCAGGGGATGATGTCGATCTTCTCGCCCTGCAGCTCGCCCACCACCGCCTGGACGCGGGAGCCCCGCATGCCCACGCAGGCGCCGACCGGGTCGATGGAGCTGTCGCGCGAGGTCACGGCGATCTTGGCCCGGGAGCCGGGATCGCGGGCCACCGCCTGCACCGACACGATGCCGTCGTAGATCTCTGGCACCTCGGAGGCGAAGAGCTTCGCCATGAACTGCGGATGGGTGCGCGACAGGAAGATCTGCGGCCCGCGGGCTTCGCGGCGAACGTCGAAGAGATAGGCGCGGATGCGGTCGCCCGGGCGGAAGGTCTCTCGCGGGATGAGCTCGTCGCGGCGGATGATCGCCTCGCCGCGGCCGAGATCGACGATCACGTTGCCGTATTCGACGCGCTTGACCGCGCCGTTCACGACCTCGCCGATGCGGTCCTTGTATTCCTGATACTGCCGGTCGCGCTCGGCGTCGCGCACCTTCTGCACGATCACCTGCTTGGCCGACTGGGCGGCGATGCGGCCGAAATCGAAGGGCGGCAGGGTGTCGGCGATCACGTCGCCCACCTGGGCGGCCGGATTGTGGCGGGTGCGGGCCTCGGCCAGGGTGATCTCGCGGGAATCGTTCTCCACCGCGCCGTCGTCGACCACCAGGAGGTGGCGGGCGAGGCGCAGCTCGCCGGTCTTCGGGTTGATCTCCGCGTGGATGTCGGTCTCGGCCCCGTAGCGGGACCGGGCCGCCTTGGCGATGGCATCCGCCATGGCGTCGAGCACGATCTGCTTGTCGATCACCTTCTCGCGCGCGACCGCATCGGCGATCTGCAAGAGTTCAAGCCTGTTGGCGCTGATAGCCATCGAGGTCGCTCCTTAGTTCGGTTTTGTCTGATCGGACGGGTCCGGCGTCTCGTCGGGCGCATTGACCACATCCGTGTCTTCATCAAGATCGTCCGTGGTCGGCGCCGTTCCGCGGCGCAGCGATTCACGGATCAGCTCGTCGGTGAGAACGAGGTGAGCCTCGCCGAGATCCGTCACGGGCACCCGGGCGATCGGATCGAGACCTTCCTTTACGTCCGGCAGCTCGATCACGAGCATCCCGTCCTCCACACCCCGGAGGAGGCCGCGGTAGCGCTTGCGGCCGGCGACCGGCACGGCCATCTCCACCTTGGCCTCGTAGCCGCTCCAGCGCTCGAAATCGCTGACGCGCACCAGCGGGCGGTCGATCCCCGGCGAGGAGATCTCCAGATGATAGGCCGTGGTGATGGGATCCTCGAGATCGAGAACCGGCGAAATCGCCCGGCTCACGGTCTCGCAATCGGCCACCGACATGGTGCCGTCCGGCCTCTCGGCCATGATCTGGACGGTGCATCCGTTCTGGCCGCTGACCCGCACCCGCACGAGATTGAAGCCCAGATCCTCGATCACCGGCTCGACGATGGCCGCCACCCGGGCGGCGACGCCGTTCTCGGTGATCAGTCGGTTGTCGCGTTCGTTTGTCATGGCTCTCCGCACGCCCCGGGGTCCAAGCAATAAAAAAGAGCGGACCCCGGGGGGCCCACTCTCGACCAGCAGCTTGACGCTGCAACCAGAGCTGACGTGAGAGATATACCGATTCACGTCGAAAAATGCAAGAGTTCTCTCGATCGTCCCGTCATGCGCCCGCCGTCTGGTCCGCAACCGCCCGAGGTCCTGCCAGTGCTCCGCGACGGAAGGCGAGCCGCAGCCGGGTCGAGAAAGCTGCGCTGTCGCGGCCGGGTCTGAGCTATAATAGGCAAGGGTCTCCTTCGGAGCATCATGCCTTGACGATGTCCCGCGTTCTTTTCCTCGGGCTCGCGCTGCTGGCCGCTGCAGCGGCCTCTTGGCGCCTCAGCCGCCCGCAGGAGGTCACCACGATGTCGCCGAAGCGTGGCGACGCCGCCGAGATCGTCTATGCCACTGGGGTCGTGGAGCCGCGCACCTGGGCCAAGGTGGCGCCTCTCCTGCGCGAGCGGATCGTCGAGCTGTGCAATTGCGAGGGCGAGTCGGTGGAGCGCGGAGCGGTTCTGGCCCGCCTCGACAGCCGCCAGCCGGAGGCCACCCTGGCGGAGCTGAAGGCGCGGCAGAAGCTGACCATGGCCGATTACGATCGGATCGCCGCCCTGGTGGAACGACGGGTCGCCAGCGATCAGGCTCTCGACCGGGCCCGCAGCGAGCTCGGCCAGATCCAGGCCCTGATCGCCGGCCAGGAGACCCGGCTCGAATCCTATGTCCTGCGGGCTCCCATGAGCGGCGTCGTCCTGCGCCAGGACGGCGAGGTGGGAGAGGCGGCCGAGCCCGGGACGATCCTGTTCTGGGTCGGTGAGCCCAAGCCCCTGCAGGTGGAGGCCGACGTGAACGAGGAGGACATCCCGCGCGTGGCGGTCGGCCAGCGCGCCGTCCTCAAGGCGGACGCCTTTCCGGACCAGGTCCTGGACGCGAAGGTCGATTCGGTCACTCCGAAGGGCGATCCCATCGCCAAGACCTATCGCGTCCACCTGGCCCTGCCGCAGGACACGCCCTTGCGCATCGGTATGACCGTGGAGGTGAACGCGATCGTGCGGATCGAGCCCGGCGCTCTTCTCGTCCCGACCAACGCCCTGCGCGGCGGCGCCCTGTTCGTGCTCGACGGCGCTGTGGCCCGCAGGCGCGACGTGACAGTCGGCATCCGGGGAGCCAGCAACTCGCAGATCCGGCAGGGCCTCTCCGACACGGACCGGGTGATCGCCCCGTTCCCGGACGAGCTTGCCGACGGGACGAAGGTTCGGGAAAGGCAGGGGTGACATGCGCCTCATCCTGGAACTGGCCCTGACCCACATCGCCGGGCGCGGACGCCAGACGATCGTGGCGATCCTGGGCGTCGCTCTCGGGGTCGGCTTCTCCATCGCCATGGCGGCCCTGATGCAGGGCACCGAAAAGGATTTCGTCGCCCAGCTCGTGGACACCATGCCGCACGTTCAGATCACCGACGAGCACCGTTCGCCCCGGCGGCAGCCTGCGGAGGATCTGTTCGCCGCGGCCCAGTTCGAGGGCTTGCGGCCGAAGGAGGACCGGCGCGGCATTCTCAATCCGGCCGCGGCCACGGCTTCCCTGAGGGCCTGGGTGCCCGGACGCATGGCGCAGGCCCTGCGCACGCAGGGCGTGGTCCGTTACGCCGGGCGCGACGTGGGCGTGACCGTGATCGGCATCGAGCCGGAAGGCGAGGCTGAGGTCTCGTCCGTCGCAGGGGACTTCCTGTCGGGCAGTTTCGACACGCTTCGGTCCGGCGGCAACAACATTGTCGTGGGCGACCGCCTGGCGCAGAGGCTCGGCGCCTCCACGGGCACCACGATCCAGGTCGTCGCTCCGACCGGCCAGTCGCGCGGCTTCCGGATCGTCGGGCAGTTCCACACGGGCACCAACGCCCGCGACGAGGGCGAAGCCTACGTGCTTCTCAAGAATGCCCAGATCCTGAGCGAGCGCCCCAACGCCATCAACGACATTCGCCTGCGCCTCGACGATCCGGCGGCCGCCCCCCGGGTCGCCCGCCAGGCGGAGGCCGAGCTCGGCTACAAGGCGGTGCCCTGGCAGGAGGCGAACGAATCGCTTCTCGAGGCGCTGGTGGTGCGCAACGTGGTCATGTACACGGTGGTGGGCGCGATCCTGCTGGTGGCCGGGTTCGGGATCTTCAACATCATCTCGACCATCACGCACGAGAAGGCGCGCGACATCGCGATCCTGAAGTCCCTCGGCTTCACCCAGGCCAACATGCGCCGGCTGTTCCTGATCGAGGGGTTGGCGCTCGGGCTCGCCGGTTCCGTCGTCGGCTGGGCCATCGGCCTTCTCCTCTGCCTCGCCCTGTCGCAGGTGGAGTTCAAGCTTTCGGGCGCCGGGGTCGGCCGCGAAATGACGCGCCTGCCCCTCTTCTGGAGCGTCTGGCACTACGCGATCGCCTCGGCCTTCGCCCTCGTGTCCGCCGGCGTGGCCGGCTATCTCCCGGCGCGTCAGGCCGCGCGGCTCAATCCGGTCGACATCATCCGGGGCGCCACATGACTTGGCGAATCGAGGCCGACCACCTCACCCGCGTCCTGCCCGCCACCGTGCCGGTGACGCTGGTGCGCGACGTGTCGCTGACGGTGGGCGAGCGTGAGTTCATCGCCATCACGGGCCCGTCGGGCTCCGGCAAGTCGTCGCTGCTCTACCTGCTGGGCCTTCTCGACCGCCCGACGAGCGGCACCTTGAGGATCGACGGGCGGGACACCTCCACCCTGGACGACCGGGCCCTCGCCCGCCTGAGGCTCGAGATGCTGGGTTTCGTGTTCCAGTTCCACTTCCTGCTGCCGGAATTCACGATCCTGCGGAACGTGGAGCTGCCGATGCGCAAGGCGGGCCGGCTGTCGGCGGCCGCCATGCACGACCGCGCCGCGGCCCTGCTGGAAGAGCTCGGGCTCGCCGGCCATCTCGACAAGCGGCCGGATCAGCTCTCGGGCGGCCAGCGCCAGAGGGTGGCGGTGGCGCGGGCGCTCGCCAACGATCCCCATGTGGTGTTGGCCGACGAGCCGACCGGCAGTCTGGACAGCAAGAACTCGGAGCAGGTGTTCCAGATCCTGCGGGGCCTCGTGCACAAGGGCGGAAAGACCGTTGTTGCGGTCACCCACGACATGGAGTTCGCCGCCCGGGCTGATCGCCGCCTCCATCTCGTCGACGGCACGGTGATGAGCGACGAGCGCGCGGCTGCGTCACCCGCCTGACGATCAGACCCGCACGAAGGTGAGATAGCTCGGCACCCGGCCCTCGCGGATGGCCTTGGCCTCGTAGCGGGTGCCCGGCCAGCCGTCGTAGGGCCGGCGCCAGTCGTCGGCCCGGGTGGCCGTCCAGCGGAAATGCCGGGACCGCAGGGCTCGGGCCAGCACCCAGCCGATGTAATCGTCGATGTCGCTGGCGAAACGCAGCTCGGCGCCGGGCTTCATCACCCGCGCGAGACTCTCGAGGGTCTCGTTGGACACGAGGCGGCGCTTGCGCTGCCGGCGCTTGGGCCAGGGGTCGGGATAGAGAATGTAGACCCGGTCGAAGGAGGCGTCGGGCAGGGTCGGCAGGAGGTCGGTGACATCGTCGTCCCAGACGCGGACATTGTCGAGGCGCTCGTGCTCGACCACCGCGAGAAGCTTCGCCATGCCGTTCACGAAGGGCTCGCACCCGACGACATTGACGTCGCGGTGCGCGCGGGCCTGCGCGGCGAGATGCTCGCCGCCGCCGAACCCGATCTCGAGCCAGGTTTCCCGCGCGTCCCGGTTGGGAAACTGGTCCGACAGAGGTCTGCCCGGGGCGACGCGGATCGCGGGTAACAAGGTCTGAACCAGTTCGTCCTGGCCGGCGCGAAGCTTCTTGCCCTTGCGTCGCCCGAAAAAGGCGCCGGCCCGATCGGCGGCTTCGCTCATGGGACCAATGCTCCTGGGGACGGTACGATCGGGCTGAGAAACAGGCGCGTGTCGTGCCGGGAATGCAATGAGAGCCGATTCACCCGAGAGGGAACCGGCTCGTATCGTGAGGCTCAGGGGCCGGATGCGTCCGGCCCGCCAGGCGGATCTTAGCGGAACGCTGCCTTGAGGCGGTCGGCCAGATCCGTGCGCTCCCAGGAGAAGCCGCCGTCCGCATCCGGCTTGCGGCCGAAATGGCCGTAGGCGGAGGTGCGGGCATAGATCGGCTTGTTGAGGCCGAGATGCGTGCGGATGCCGCGGGGCGACAGATCCATGGCGTCCATGAGGATCGCCTCCAGCTTGCCCTCGTCCACCGTGCCGGTGCCGTGGAGGTCCACGTAGATCGACAGGGGCTTGGCCACGCCGATGGCGTAGGAGAGCTGCAGGGTGCAGTTCTCGGCGAGACCCGCGGCAACCACGTTCTTGGCGAGATAGCGCGCCGCGTAGGCGGCCGAGCGGTCCACCTTGGTCGGATCCTTGCCGGAGAAGGCGCCGCCGCCGTGCGGGGCTGCGCCGCCGTAGGTGTCCACGATGATCTTGCGGCCGGTGAGGCCGCAATCGCCGTCGGGTCCGCCGATGACGAACTTGCCCGTGGGGTTCACGTGCCAGATCGTGTCGGGCGAGATCCAGCCCGCGGGCAGGGTCTGACGGATATAGGGCTCGACAATCGTGCGCACGTCGTCCGAGGAGAGGCTCTCGTCCAGGTGCTGGGTCGACAGGACGATCTGGGTTGCCGCGACGGGCTTGCCGTTCTCGTAGCGCAGCGTGACCTGGCTCTTGGCGTCGGGGCCGAGCTTGGCCGCGTCGCCGACCTTGCCCTTGCGGGCCGCAGTCAGGTTCTCGAGGATCTTGTGGGCGTAATAGATCGGCGCCGGCATCAGCTCGGGCGTCTCGTTGCAGGCATACCCGAACATGATGCCCTGGTCGCCTGCGCCCTCATCCTTGCTGCCGGCGGCGTCGACGCCCTGGGCAATGTGGGCCGACTGGGCATGGAGATAGACCGACACGTCGGCGGTCTTCCAGTGGAATCCGTCCTGCTCGTAGCCGATGTCCTTGATGGCGTTCCGGGCGAGCTCGATCACCGTGTCCTTGGTGATGGATTCAGGGCCGCGGACCTCGCCGGCGATGACGACGCGGTTGGTGGTAGCCAAGGTCTCGCAGGCCACTCGGGCTTCCGGCTCGGCGGCCAGATAGGCGTCGACAACGGCATCGGAAATCCGGTCGCAGACCTTGTCCGGATGCCCCTCGGAGACCGACTCGCTCGTGAAAAGATAGCTCGAACGCCGCACGATGGGATTCCTTCAGGCAACGAAAATTGGTTAACCTGTAACAATGGACAGGCTCAGAAACATGCTCATGCCGCAGGCTGAGGGAAAGGTCAAGCGAACGTGTTCTTTATGACGAACGCTCAACCTCCTCCTGCGAGGCCAGCGAACTGACGAGCTGAACGATGCTTTTGCGAACCCTGGGGCTCTTGATGCTGGCAAAGGTTCGGACGAGCTGCAGGCCTTCGGGGGTCGACATCATGTCGGCCACGTAGGGAGGCGAACCGCTTTCGGCGAAGCCGCCTTCGGGCTTTCCGCCCCTGATCCCGTCAAAGAAGAACTCGATCTCGACATTGAGGATCTTGGCGATTTCGACGAGGCGGGCCACGCTGATCCGGTTCATGCCCTTTTCGTATTTCTGAACCTGCTGAAAGGTCAGGCCAAGCATATCGCCAAGCTTCTCCTGGCTCATCCCGATGGAGACACGGCGCATCCGCACTCTGCTTCCGATTTCCTTATCGATCGAGCCCGTCGACTTCTTCATTATGGCCTGTCCCCTTGCCGAAACTGACGCAGCATCGAAGCATTTTTTTATGGGAATGGCGGGTGCCTGCGACGTGCAATCAGGATGATTAAGCAGATCGAAAGCGTGGCCGTCAAAGAAAACATGCCCCACTTCCTATAAAGAGTAGGAGGGCCTGCAACCGGCAGATCGGCATCCAAAATTCCCTCAATCCCCAGTTGAAGATCGGCCGTGACACGGCCGAAAGAATCGACGACGGCCGAAATTCCCGTATTGGCGGCCCTGACCAGAGGAAGGCCTTCCTCGACCGCCCGCAGACGGGCCTGGGCGAAATGCTGATAGGGCCCCGGCGTCTGCCCGAACCACGCGTCGTTCGTGACATTCACGATCAGGTCGGGACGCGGACCCGCGGCCAGGATCTCGCCTGGAAAAATCGCCTCGTAGCAGATCGTCGCAGCCACCGGCGGGAGGCCCGGAATGGACAAGGTTGTGCGCGTCCCGCTCGGCTCGAATCCACCGGGGATGTGCACGAACTGGCGCAGTCCCGCGGCCCGGATCAAGGCCTCGAGAATTTTCGGCACATACTCCCCGAACGGGACCAGATGCACCTTGTCGTAGGTGCCGAGGATCGTGCCCTTCTCGTCGATCACCTGGATGGCATTGTAGAACTTGCCCGCGGCCTCACCCGGCAGGGGAGCATCCATACGGGCGGCGCCCGTGATCAGGACGGAGCCCGGCCCGAGCAGGGTGGCGATCTGCGCGAGCGAGCCGGCATCGCGGTGGAGCAGGAAGGGGAACGCCGATTCCGGCCAGACGATATGGGTCGGCGCCGCCGGGCTGCCGTCGCGGCGCGGGCTCGCGCTCAGATTCAGGTAGCGCCGCATGATGGCGTCCCGATTGCGCGGGTTGAACTTGGCATCCTGCGGCAGGTTGGGCTGCATGATGCGCAGATGCACGGCCTCGACGACGGGCGAAGCCTCCGACGGGACGCGCCACATGCCGAAGAGCGCAAGGCCGGCGAGGAGACAGGCCGCGATCGCAGGAGCGGTCCAGCGGGCCCGCCCCGTGGTGCCGGTGAGCAGCACGGCCGGCGCTGCACCGATCAGGAGGCTCAGGAAGGTCAGGCCGTAGAGGCCGATCAGTGCGGCAGACTGCATCAGCCACAGGTTCTGGCCGAGCGCCATCCCGGGGTTGTTCCAGGGAAACCCGGTGAAGAGATGGCCCCGCAGCCATTCGCTGACCGTCAGCCCGAAGGCAAAGGCGAGGATGCGCCCGGCATCCGGCAGCCAGAGCAGGCGGGCGAGGACGAAGCCGAAGGCGGGAAAGAAGGCCAGCAGGGCAGGCAGCCCAAGCACGCCGAACGGCATGGCCCAGGCGAACTGGTCCGCCTCCACAAGAAAGGCAGCGCCGAGCCACCACAACCCGGCGACGAAATAGCCGAAGCCCCAGAACCAGCCGAGGAGGCCGGCGGATCGGAAAGCGGCCCCGCGAGACGGACCGTTCCTGGCCGTGCCGTCCAGGAGCCAGATCGCGGGGACCAGGGAGAGGACAAGAGCGGGCAGAAACCCAAAGGGCGGCATGGCCAGGGCGCCGGCGGCTCCGGCCGCAAAAGCCGTGAGCCAGCGGCGCCAGCCTCGCAGGAGGCTGACGCGCTTCGCCAAGAGCCTCATTTGGCCAGGAGCCTCATTTGGCCAGGAGCCTCATTCCGCGGCAGCGCTTTCAGGACGCGGCGCGACCGGTTTTCCTTCGCTGATCTCCACCTCGGTCGAGGCCGGGGTGCGGCGATGGACGCGAAGGCGTTTCACACGCCGCGGATCGGCGTCGAGAACCTCGAATTCCAGGCCCGACGGTCCCTCGATCACCTCGCTGCGGGACGGGACGCGGCCGGCCAGCGTGACGATGAAGCCGCCGATCGTATCGATGTCCTCGGCGCCTTCCTCCTCGGTGAGGTCGAGGCCCAGAACCTCCTTGACCTCGTCGAGGCTGGCGCGGGCATCGGCGATGTAGGTGCCGTCGGCCGCCGGCACGATGGTGAGGGTCGAATCCTCGTCGTGCTCGTCCTCGATGTCGCCCACCACCATCTCGACCAGATCCTCGATCGACACGAGGCCATCGGTCCCGCCGTATTCGTCGATCACGAGAGCCATGTGCGTCCGGGTCGCCTGCATGCGCACCAGCAGGTCGATCGCCGGCATGGAGCGCGGCACGAACAGGACCGGACGGAGGATGTTGGCGGAGGAGAGCGCCATCGACAGGTCGATCTCGCCGAGGCTCGGCAGGGGGGCCTCGTGGCCGGATCCGGCCACAGCCCCGCCATCGGCCCGCATGGCGATGAAATCGAGGAAGTCGCGGATGTGAACCATCCCCTTGGGATCGTCCAGGGTCTCGCCGTAGACGGGCAGCCGGGAATGGCCGGCCGTGCGGAACAGGCTCAGGAGCTCGCCGAGATTGGTGTCCGCCGCTACCGCCACGATGTCGGCGCGCGGCACCATCACGTCCTCCACGCGGATGCGGTGGAAGGAGAGCACGTTCTTGAGCATCGCCCGCTCCTGGGGCGAGAAATCCGTGTCCTCGACGGTTTCCGCGAGGACGTCCTCAAGATCGTGGCGGATGGATTCGCGGGGTTTCAGGCCGAGACGGGTCAGAACCCGGTCGTACCAGTGGTCGCGTGTGTCGTCTGTCTCGGTGAGGGTTCGGACAGGTCGGTCGCTACGACTTCGATCTTCGTTCATTGCTTTGGGTTGTCAGCCGTTCATGCTGCCATGTCGCGATAGGGATCGGCGATGCCGAGGGTGGCGAGCGCCTTGACCTCAAGAGCTTCCATGATCTCCGCCTCCGCCTCGACCTCGTGGTCGTAGCCGAGGAGATGCAGTACTCCATGGACGATCAAATGGGCAAAATGATGCGCGAGCTCCTTGGATTCTTCCTCGGATTCGCGCACCAGCGTCTCGTAGGCTAGAGCAATATCGCCCAAATGGCGAGGGCCTGTGGCGCCCGGCTGCTCGGGCGCCGGGAAAGAGAGCACGTTGGTAGGCTTGTCCTTGCCCCGCCAGGTGCGGTTCAGGTCCCGGATCTGGGCATCGTCGGCGAGCATGACGCTCGCCTCGAATGCGCCATCCGCTTCATAGGTCACCGCGAGGGCGGCCTCCGCGGCCTTCTGGGCGAGGGCCTCCGCGTCCGCGAGGCGGTCCCAATCTCCCGCCTCAATCATGATGTCGAGGGTGATCACGGCCGGCGGTCCCGGTAATCCGGGCGCGGCGGCTCCGGCGGCGCCTCGCGGGCGGCCTTGTCGTAGGCCGTCACGATGCGGCGTACCAGGTCATGGCGCACCACGTCGGCCTCCTTGAAGGTGACGCGGGCGATCCCCTCGACGCCGTTCAGGATGCGCACCGCCTCGACCAAGCCGGATTTCTGACCCGGCGGCAGGTCGATCTGGGTCGGGTCGCCCGTGATGATCATCCGCGAGCCCTCGCCGAGGCGGGTCAGGAACATCTTCATCTGCATCGACGTGGTGTTCTGCGCCTCGTCGAGCAGCACCAGGGCGTTGGTGAGGGTGCGCCCGCGCATGAAGGCCAAGGGGGCGATCTCGATCATGCCGGTCTGCAGGCCCCGGTCCACGTGCCGGGCCTCCATGAAATCGTAGAGGGCGTCGTAGATCGGCCGGAGATAGGGATCGACCTTCTCGCGCATGTCGCCGGGCAGGAAGCCGAGCCGCTCGCCGGCCTCGACGGCCGGACGGGAGATGATCAGGCGGTCGACCTGGCCGGCTTCGAGCAGCGAAACCGCATAGCCGACGGCCAGCCAGGTCTTGCCGGTGCCGGCCGGGCCTTCGGCGAAGACGAGCTCGTTCGTCTTGAGCGCCTTGATATAGGTGTTCTGGGAGGCGTTGCGGGCCCGCACCGGTCCGCGCCGGCGGGTGGAGATCTGGTCGAAGGCCGTGAGCCCCGGGACCGGCGGCTCCTCGGCGGCCGGGAAGAGGCTGCCCTGCAGCGTGCTTTCCTCAACGGCACCATCCACGTCGCCGGGCCCGAGCGCTCCGCCCTGGCGGGCGCGCTCGTAGAGCCCTTCCAGGACCCGGCGGGCCATCTCGGAGGCTTCCGGCGTGCCCTTCACGGTGACCCGGTTGCCGTTGGCGATGGCGGTCACGTTCAGGCGCCGCTCCAGATGGGCGAGGTTCTGGTCGTATTGTCCGAAAACGAGGCTGGCGAGGCGATTGTCGTCGAAGGTGAGGACGATCTCGGCCTCTTCGACGACGCCGGGATGCAAGCTGCTGGCGTTCCGCCCCTTTTGGGCTCGTGCGGTCACATTGTCCGCTGGGCTCAAATGCCTCTCCTCTGAAGTTTCGCTGCAAGACGTGCGGCGAACGAATATGGGGTCTCACGCGGCCGGAGACTAGCGCATCGTGCGGGCCCAGCGGGCCGCGCTAGCGAAAAGTGGCCCTGGTTTTCCGCGCAGAACGATGCGCCAGCCAAGATAAGAAGCATCGGATCCGATCCCACAAGTGGGTCCACTCTTGGGGCCGATACTCTAGGCGGCGGCCTGGCTGCCGGGACCGACCCAGTCCCCGAACAGGCTGTTCGAGCCGGCCCGCGTGATCCGCACCGTCACGATCTCTCCGACGGCGTGACGGTCGGTCTCGATCTGCACGGCCTGCAGATAGGGCGACTTGCCCGCCATCTGGCCCGGATGACGACCCAGCTTCTCCAAGAGAACGTCGAGGGTCTGGCCTACGGTTCCGTGGTTGAAGGCCTGTCGCTGCATTTCCAGCAGATTCTGCAGCCGCGCCAGACGCTCGGCCTTCACGGGCTCGGGAACCTGCGCGTCGATTTCGGCCGCCGGCGTGCCGGGGCGGGGGCTGTACTTGAACGAGAAGGAGCTGGCGAAGCCCACATCCGCCACGAGCCGCATGGTCTCCTCGAACTCCGCATCCGTCTCGCCCGGGAAGCCGACGATGAAGTCGGACGAGAGGGCGAGATCGGGCTGCGCCTCGCGGATGCGCGCGATCAGGCGGCGGTACTCGTCGCTGGTGTGCCGGCGGTTCATCGCGTCGAGGATGCGGTCGGAGCCGGACTGCACCGGCAGGTGCAGGTAGGGCATCACGGCGGAAAGGTCGCGATGGGCGGCGATCAGCTCGTCGTCCATGTCGCGCGGATGGCTCGTGGTGTAGCGCAGGCGTGCGATTCCCGGCACCTCGGCCAGACGGTGCAGCAGGCGGCCGAGCGACCAGACGGAGCCGTCCGGGCCCTCGCCGTGATAGGCGTTCACGTTCTGCCCGATCAGCGTGAGCTCGCGCACGCCCGCATCGGCCAGCCGCAGAGCCTCGTCCAGGATCTTGGCCACCGGCCGCGACACCTCCGCTCCACGGGTATAGGGCACCACGCAGAAGGTGCAGAACTTGTCGCAGCCCTCCTGGATGGTGAGGAACGCCGACACGCCCCGGTTCCGGATCGCCGCCCTCGACGGCTTGGGCAGGTGGTCGAACTTGTCCTCGATCGGGAATTCCGTGTCGACCACGCGCTCGGACCGCGGCTTCTTCAAAAGCCGCGGCAGGTTGTGATAGTTCTGCGGACCCACCACCACGTCGACGGCAGGCGCGCGGCGCAGGATCTCCTGGCCCTCGGCCTGAGCCACGCAGCCGGCCACCACGATCTTGGTCTCCTGGCCGAGCGCCTCCCGCTCCTTCTTCATCTCGCGCACGCGGCCGAGCTCGGAATAGACCTTCTCGGCGGCCTTTTCGCGGATGTGACAGGTGTTGAGGATGACGAGATCCGCCTCCTCCATGGCGGCGGTTTCGCTGTAGCCCTCGGACGCCAGCATGTCGGCCATGCGCTCGGCGTCATAGACGTTCATCTGGCAGCCATAGGATTTGACGAAGACTTTTTTCACGAGGTCGGCCTGTGGTGAAAGGGTGGAGCCCCGTCTTTAAGCGCTTTGGGCCGGCAAGAGAAGAGAGTTGCCGCTGTGACAGAGACAACACCGCTTGCGGCGCTCCTGTTAAGCCTCCGGTTCCGGCTTCGGCCGACCGGCTTGGCAGGCGATGATTGAATCGAGGAAACCCGGGAAGCGCCGGTCGAGGTCGGCCCGCCGCAGGCTGATCATGCGCTTCGTGCCCTCGGGCCGGACCCTGACCAGCCCGGCTTCGCGCAGCTTGGCCAGATGATAGCTCAACCCCGTCTTGGAGCCGAGATGCAGGAACTGGCTGCAGGTCATCGCATCCTGCTCACCATGGGCCAGAAGCCCGATGATGGCGAGACGCGTCTCATCGCCGAGGGCTGACAGGACATGGGCCAGCTCGATCTGATCGGCATGGGGATGGGGAAGAGACGTCATGCCGTTCAACATAAGGGTTTTTGCCCGTAGTTCAACATATCTTGAACTAATCCTTGACACGCGGGGGCCGGAGGTTCAATTGTTCAATAATCGTTGAACAAACCGGGTGGACCATGAACAAGCGCCTCTTCTGGCTGGCTCTCGGCACCTTCGCCATCGGGGCGGAGGGATTCGTCATCGCGTCGCTCCTCCCGCAGATCTCCGAAGATACTGGCGTGACCCTGATCGAAGCCGGATATCTCGTGGTAGCCTTCGCGCTGGTCTATGCGACCGCCTCGCCGGTCCTGACGGCGCTCACCGCCGACCGGGACCGGCGCACGATCCTCACGGCGAGCGCCGTGGTCTTCGCCGCCGGCGCCCTGAGCGCCGCCTTCGCCCATACCTATGCGGTTCTCCTCGTCGCCCGGATCGTGATCGCCTGCGCGGCCGGGCTCTACGCCGCGACCGCCCAGGCGACCGCGGTCGCGATCTCCCACGCCGACCATCGGGCGCGGGCGATCGCCATCGTGGTCGGCGGAACATCCCTCGCCGTGGCGTTCGGGGCGCCTCTGGGCGCGTTCGTCGCCGGCTGGGCCGGCTGGCGGGGCACCTATGCGAGCATCGCCCTGGCCGGGGTGATCGCCGCCCTGGCGATCCGTCTCATGCTGCCGGGCGGATTGCGCGGCACGAGGATGTCGCTCCGGAGCCGGTTCGCGGTCCTGTCGCAGCCCGGAATCCGTACCGCCCTGGCGACGACGCTGCTCTACATGACGGCGGGCTTCATGATCTTCACCTATATCGCACCCATGACGCTGCAGGCCGCCGGGCTCGTCCGGTCCCTACTGCCCACCGTGCTGCTGGTCTATGGCAGCGGCGCCGCCCTGGGGAACTATCTCGGCGGGCAGATGGCCGACCGCTGGGGCGCGCAGCGCATGGTGACGATCGCCATCGTTCTCAACACGGGCATGATGCTGTTCTTCACGCTCCTCGGGCATTTGCCGGACGGGTGGGCGGGGCCGGCCTTCCTCGGCGCCCTCTTTCCCTGGGGCGTCATGTCGTGGTCCTTTCCGCCCGCCCAGGCGAGCCGGATCCTGGCGATCGCGCCGGGCAGCGCCCCGCTGGCCCTCTCGCTCAACGGCTCGGCCCTGTATTTCGGCGTGGCGCTCGGCTCGTTCATCGGGGGGCTGGTGCTGCGCTATGCGACCGTGGGTGATCTCGGCTGGGTGGCCGCTCTCTTCCTGGTCACGGCGCTCGTCCTGGTCCGTGCGGGACGGTTACGGCCGGCCGGACTTCCGGCGGCCTGACCGGCAGGAGATTGAGGGCCGCCTGTCTCCCTCAATCGCCGAAGGCGCCCTCGACCGGGGCCGACAATGCGGCATCGGCGGCCAGGATCTCGGACACGACCTTCGCGAAGGCCGGGCGGGCGCCGAGCCGTCCATACCAGCCGGCCAGGGCCTCGTGACCCTTCAGGGACGGGCCGCCGAGGCGGCGGGTCCAGAAGACGGGCATGAACACCGCGATGTCGGCGGCCGAAAAGGCGTCGCAGAGATAGTCCCGGCCCTGGAGCGCCCGGTCGATTTCGGCGAAATGGCCGGCCAGGGCCGCCTCGGCCTCCCGGGCCTTCGCTTCCTTGGCGTTCCAGCGCTCGAGATCGTCGGGTTTCGGCTCGGTCCGGTGCATCAGGAAGCGCAACGGGGCCAGCATGACCTCGTCGCCGAACACGTCGAAGAGCCGGCACCGGGCCCGTTCTGCCGGAGACGCCGGATAGAGTGCCGGATCCGGGTGGGCGTCCTCCAGGTATTCGAGGATCACCGTCGAATCGTAGAGGGACAGATCCCCGTCCACGAACACCGGGACCTGTCCCTTGGGATTGACCGCGAGGACGTGCGGATTCTTCGGGCTGTAGCCGGCGGTCTGCGTGAACGGCACCAGGATCTGCTCGAACGCGAGCCCCTTCTCGTGAAGGGCGATCTCGACCTTGCGGGAGAAGAGGCTCACGGGGCCGGAATAGATCTTCATCGGGGTGCCTTTCGGGATGTCATCGGCTGAACGCGGCCGGCAGGTGATCCTGCCAGCGATCGACATTCAAGCCTTCCACATCGGCCCGCGACAACCCGATATCGGCAAGCTCCCGGTCGTCCATCCGGTACAGGACCCTGGAGTTCCTGCGTGCGTCGAGCCAGGCCTCAACCTTGAGCAGAAGCTGAAGCAGGGCACCCTTGTGCTCACGGCCAAGGCTGTGAAACCCAAGATTTACTGTGGCATGTCCGATCGCCATGGCGGGTCTCCTTCAATGGCGTTGCATTGAAGAGAAATGTGCTCCCATGATAGGTTATAAGCAAACGAGAACTTCTTGCGCGTCGCCCAAGCAAAACTTGGGCAAAATCCCTGGATCCGCCATGTCCCGCCGACGCCTGCCACCCCTGAACGCCCTGCGCGCCTTCGAGGCTGCGTCCCGCCACCTGAATTTCGAGAAGGCGGGCGACGAGATCGCCGTGACGGCGAGCGCCGTGGGCCAGCAGGTGAAGGCGCTCGAAGCGTGGCTCGGGCGTCCCCTCTTCGTCCGTCATCCGAGCCGCGGCGTGGCGCTGACACCCCTGGGCGAGGCCTATGCCACTTCCCTGTCGGACATCCTCGATCGGCTCGACCATGCCACCGCCCAGGCCCTGCGCCCGGAAGCCTCCCATGTCATCACGGTCAGCGCGATGCCGAGCCTCGCGTCGAACTGGCTCATCCCCCGGCTCGGATCCTTCCAGGCTCGGTATCCGGATTTCGACGTCCGGGTCTCGGTCTCGATGCAGCTCACCGATTTTGCCCGGGAGGACGTGGATATCGCGATCCGCTTCGGCCAAGGCGCCTATCCGGGCCTGCGCACCGACCTGCTGATGGACGAATATTTCTTCGCGGTGTGCAGCGCGGGCCTTCTGGGCGATCCGGAGCGGCCCTTGCGGGAGCCCGCGGACCTGCGCCGTCATACCCTCATTCACGAGGCCGTCGGAGCGGTGCCGGACTACACCACCTGGGACCGTTGGCTCGCGGCTCTCGGCGTCACGGGCGTCGACACCTCCCGCGGCCCGCGCTTCACCCACACCTATCTCTGCCTGCAGGCCGCCGCGTCCGGTCAGGGTGTGGCCCTCGCCACCAACGTGCTGATCGGCGACTATCTGCAGGCCGGGCGCCTGGTTCAGCCCTTCCCGCAGCAGGTGAAGGGGGCCTACCAATATTACGTGGTCTGCCCCGAGGCCACCGCCGACCGTCCGGCTCTGGCGGCCTTCCGGGCCTGGCTGATGGAGGAGGCGAAAGCGTCCGGCGTGGAGGCGACGCGGGGGTGAACGGCCTCAAGCCCCTTCAAGGCACGGCGTACCTCGGCCTCGGCGGAGGCGGTCGCCTGCTTGCGGTTGCCGTTGAACGGGATCGGCTCGCCCCAGGTGACCACCACGTCGAGCGGGACGCCCTGGACGAACAGCTTGAGGTGGGGCGCGAGATCCATGTCGCCGTACCAGGCGATGAACGGGCGCTCGCGCCGGGTCACCGGCAGGCCGTTGCGGCCGGTATAGGCGATGGCGAGCGGCTGGAGGAACACCCGCTCGACGCTGTCGTGCATGAGGGCCGTCTGGGCGGCGCCCACCAGGGACGAGCGGAAGGGCAGGAGACGGTTGCCGTCGCTCGTGGTGCCCTCCGCGAACAGGACGATCACCTCGCCCTTCACCAGGCGGTGGGCGAGCGCGTCGTTCACCTCGGCGGTGGCCTTGCGGCGCTGGCGGTCGATGAAGACCGAGCGCTGAAGCCGCGCGAACAGGCCGACCACGGGCCAGCCTTCGATCTCGGATTTGGCGATGAAGGAGAGGGGATGGAGCGATCCGATCACTGGAATGTCGAGCCAGGAGACGTGGTTCGACAGGACGATGGTCGGCGCATCGGTCGGCGGCGTTCCCCGCTCGATGACGCGCACGTTGAAGATCTTCAACAGTGCCCGGTGAAACCACACCGGCAGCCGGTGCAGCATCGACGACCATCCGAAGCGCAGAGCCAGCATCTGCCAGGGTACGAGCACGAGGCTGCACAGGCCGAGCAGCAGGAGCCTGAAGACGACGCTGGGTTTCGTCACGCATCGTCCTTGTCGAGCGGCACCGCATAGAGCTCGAGCCGGTGATAGACGACCCTGTAGCCGAGCCGCTTGGCGATCTCGTTCTGCAGCGCCTCGATCTCCTCCGAGCGGAACTCGATCACGTCGCCGGTCTCGAGATTGATGAGGTGATCGTGGTGCTCCCGCGCGGCCTGCTCGTAGCGCGAGCGTCCGTCGCGGAAATCGAGCCGCTCGAGAATGCCCTCCGTCTCGAAGAGTTTCACCGTACGGTAGACCGTGGACAGGGAGATGCGGTCGTCCACCTCGGCGGCGCGCCGGTGCAGCTCCACCACGTCCGGGTGGTCGGCGGCCGAATCGAGGATCTGCGCGATGATCCGGCGCTGGCCGGTCATCCGCAGGCCCTTGTCGCGGCAGGCACGCTCGATGGCGTCCGACCGGCGCGTTTTGGCGGATGTGCTGTTGCGTGTGACCAAGGCTCGAGTGACTCCTTGCGGAGGCTTATAAGCGAGGGACGCGAAGCGGGCTATAGGTCCAGGGCCATGGTAAGCGCGGCCACCCTCGTTCCATCGGCCTTCTGATAATAGCCGTCCCGCCGTCCGATGTCTCGAAAGCCCAGGCGACGGTAGGCGGCCAGGGCCGGCGCGTTGCCGTCCTCGACCTCCAGATGCACGCGGGCCACGCCCCGGCGCGCGAGCTCGTCGAGGTGGCGGGAGAGGAGCGGGCGGGCGTGGCCCTTGCCGCGCGCCTCCGCGGCGATCGCCACCGTGATGATCTCCGCCTCGTCGAGCACGATCCGCGACAGGGTGAAGCCCACCGGTTTGGCCGTGCGCCCGAGGAAGAGGCCGTCCGCCACGACTCCGCGCTCACCGAGCAGGCGCTCGAAATCGAGCGTGCTCCAGCCGCGGGCGAAGGCCGAGGCGTGGATCGCCGCCAGACGGGCGGCCGCCTCGGTCCCGACGGGTTCGATGCGCGGGGCCGGTGGATGGATGAAGCGGTCGAGAATGCTCATCGCGAGAATTCTCACTGTCTCGCGATACGGGCCCCGTCCTGCGGCTTGGCGTCGGGCTCGCGCAGGTAGAGGGGCTTGGGCAGGGCCTGGTTCGGGTCGGCCAGCGCGCCGAGGCGGGCCACCCAGGCGATGTCGGGAAAGCCCGCGATGTCGTTGATATGCGCCTCGACTCCCTGGGCGCGGGCTTCGGCCGCCAGCATGGCCGATGCGGAACCGGCGACCAGGATCGGGCCGGATCCGAGCAGCCGGATCGCATCGCGGTAGGTCATGAGGCCCGGCGGGATGATCGTACGCCCGCCCGGGGCGATCGCCTGGATGTAGATGTGGCCGTGCTTGGCGTCGATCGCCGCGGTGAAGAGCCCGCGCCGGTCGCCCACCATCAGGGGCGCCAGGAAGGCCGACAGGGTCGCGACCCCCACGACGGGAATGCCGGCCGCCAAGCCGATGCCGCGGGCGGCCGCGATGCCGACCCGAAGGCCCGTATAGCTGCCGGGCCCGACCGTGACGGCGACCCGGTCCAAGCTTTCGAAGCCGCCCTCGACCTGGGCCGAGAGCCGGTCGAGCAGCGGCATCAGGGCCTCGGCATGGCCGCGGTCCATGGGGATGGTCTCGGCGGCCAGCGGCACAAGTTGCCCGGCTTCCACGATGCAGGCCGAGCAGGCGCCGAGGGCGGTATCGATAGCAAGGACGCGCAACTTTCGTCTCCGTCAGGTCTGCGCCATTCTTTAGAGCATCGGACGGAAAAGTGGATCCGGTTTTCCGTGTTGACCGATGCTCTCGTTCAAGAAGAAAGCATCGGATTCATCCCAAAAGTGCAAGTCCACTTTTGGGTCCGATGCTTTAGAGCATGAGTCGGAGAGGAGGGAACCCGGTTTCTTGCCAGTTTCTTGCCGGTTTATCGCCGTTGCGCATCACGCGATGGCGCAGAACTCCTCGCGGGCGGAGCGGCCGGGCGAGAAATTGGCGCTCGTCGGGCCAAGCTTCGCGAGATCGGCGACCGCACGCAGGGTCTCGTCCGGGATCGGACGGTCCTGCCACCAGCGATGGGTGCGGGCGTGGCGGAAGAGCCGGTCGAGAGCGGAATCGGGCAGGGCGGGCAACGGGAGGCTCCAAAGAAAAAGCGCGGCCAGGGCAGCCGCGCTTCGAGAGCTGAATTCCGAAGGTCCGATCAGACGGCCTGCACCTCGCGCACGTCCGGCAGGAAATGGCGCAGCAGGTTCTGGATGCCGTGGCGCAGGGTGGCGGTCGAGGACGGGCAGCCCGAGCAGGCGCCCTTCATGACGAGGTACACGGTGCCGTCCTTGAAGCCGCGGAAGGTGATGTCGCCGCCGTCGCCCGCCACCGCCGGGCGGATGCGGGTTTCGAGCAGCTCCTTGATGGTCTCGACCGTGGCCGCATCGGCATCGTCGAAGAATTCCTCGCCGTCCTCGTCCGTGGCGCCATAGCCGTTGGCGAAGAGCGGCGCGCCGGTCATGAAATGCTCCATGATCGCACCGAGGATTGCCGGCTTCAGGTGCTGCCACTCGCCGTCCGCCTTTGTGACGGTGACGAAGTCATAGCCGAAGAACACGCCGGTCACGCCCGGGACGGAAAAGAGCCGCTCGGCGAGGGGCGAGATCTCGCCCTGCTCGGGCGTCTTCGCCTCGAACGTGCCTTCCGGCATCACGACGCGGCCGGGCAGGAACTTCAGGGTGGCGGGATTGGGGGTCGCTTCGGTCTGGATGAACATCGCTTCTTTCGTCCTCTGCGCCGGTTCAAGGCCGGCCGAGTAGGGGTGTTAGAATCGTTCTAACAGGTTCCACTTCCAATGTGGAATGGATCGCGGTGGATTCCAAGGGGGAATGGGTGTCCGAGCGGCATGTCCGGGCTGCAGGATCCGGCCGCGCGCGGCAGCGGGCGAAGGTCAGCCCGCCAGCGCGTCGATCTCCTCATCGGTCAAGCTGCCGGGCACGATCACGATCGGAACCGGAAAGGAGGCCGCCGAGCGGCCGGCAAGAGTCGAGACCAGGGGGCCCGGCCCCTCCTTGGCGCTGCCCGCGGCCAGCACCAGGAAGGAGATGTCCTCATCCTCGTTGATGAGCTTCATGATCTCGTCGGCCCGAACGCCGACCCGGATCACCTGCTCGGGATCGACGCCGGCGGCGCTGCGGGCCTCGCGGGCGGCGGCATCGAGCCATTTCTGCGCCTCCTCGCTCGCCTCCTCGATCATCGCCTCGCCGACGCCGAGCCATTCGAAATTGTCGGGCGGATCCACGACGGCCAGCATGATCATGCTGGCGCCGGTGCGGGCCGTTCGCCGCGAGGCGAAATGGACCGCCCGGGCGCATTCCGGAGTCTGGTCGACCACCACCATGAATTTCGGGCGGTGGCCCGATTCGTAGGACCGACGTTTGCCGCTCACTGCCAGCTCTCCTGCATCAGCACCGATGCTGCCCTGCCGTCACGGCAAGAGCAAGCCCGACCATCAGCAGCAAGCCCGACCATCAGCGCGCGCGCACGAAGCCGACGATGTCCTTAACGGCGTCCATGGTCACGGACGCGATGGCCCGGGCCCGGGCCGAACCGTCCGCCAGCACCGCATCGATATGGCCAGGATCGCCCATGAGGCGGCGCATCTCGTCGGCCACGGGCGACAGCTTCGTCACCGCCACGTCCACGAGGGCGGCCTTGAAGCCGGAGAACTGCGAGCCGCCATGCTGGCGCAGCACCTCGTCCGGCGTCGTGTCCATGAGGGCCGCATAGATCGCCACGAGGTTCTCGGCCTCGGGCCGGGCCTTCAGGCCCTCGACCTCGCTCGGCAGAGGCTCGGGATCGGTCTTCGCCTTGCGCACCTTCTGGGCGATGGTGTCGGCATCGTCGGTCAGGTTGATGCGCGAGTAATCGGACGGGTCGGATTTCGACATCTTCTTGGAGCCGTCGCGCAGGGACATGACGCGGGTGGCGGGGCCCTGGATCATCGGCTCGGTCAGCGGGAAGAAGGCATCGCCGAAACCGTTCGCGGCAATCGATTCCGCCCAGTCGTTGTTGAACTTCTGGGCGATGTCGCGGGTCAGTTCCAGATGCTGCTTCTGGTCCTCGCCCACCGGCACGTGGGTGGCCCGGTAGACCAGGATGTCGGCCGCCATCAGGTCCGGATAGGCGTAGAGGCCGACCGAGGCGTTCTCCCGGTCCTTGCCCGCCTTGTCCTTGAACTGGGTCATGCGGTTGAGCCAGCCGAGGCGGGCCACGCAGTTGAACACCCAGGCGAGCTCCGCGTGCTGCGGCACCTGGGACTGGTTGAACACGATGTGGCGCTCAGGGTTGATGCCGGCGGCCAGGAACGCGGCGGTCACCTCGCGGATCTGGCGGGTGAGGTCGGCCGGGTTCTGCGGCACGGTGATCGCGTGCATGTCGACGACGCAATAGATGCAGTCGAAGTTCTCCTGCATGGCGACGAAGCGCTTGATGGCGCCGAGGTAATTCCCGAGATGGAGATTGCCGGTGGGCTGAACGCCCGAGAACACCAGCTCCTTGAACTGCGCCATCGACTTGAACTCCGACTGAGGGCAGGTGCAGGTTTCAGGCCTGACAGTCAACCGCCCCAGATATGGTCTGACCGTTTGTCATGGAGCGGTCCGAAGGTCTTCCGCCTCCGATCGCTCCATCGAGGCGCGCCTTATGACAGGGCCGTGCCACGATGCAAGGGTTCTCGTGATTTTTTCGGGTTCTCGTGATTTTTCCGGCTCTCACGATTGTTTCGTGAGCGCGGCCCAGTCGTCGCGGGTCAGGGCGCCGGTCGCCACGGCGGCAAGGCCGTAGACCGCGAGGCCTGCCAGGCACAGCGCCGTGAGGGACAGGGTGCCGATCTGCGGCAGGACACGCATGGCGGCCGCGAGCGCGAGGCCCATCGCGGCGACCGCCACGGTGATCCGCATCACCCGCGCCGCCAGGGCCCGGTCGGGCGACCAGAGGCCGAACTGGCGAAGGCCTAAGGCCACGGCGGCCGCATGGCCCAGGCAGCCGATGCTGACCCCCAGGGCGATCCCGGCCGGGCCGAACGGCCAGGCGAGCGCCAGGGCGGCCACGACCGTGACGGCGAGGCCGAAGCCCGCCGCCGCGACGGCGGCCTTCAGGGAGCCGCGGGCGAACAGGGTTTGGCTCAGCACCTTGGCGGCGGTGGCGAAGGGCAGGCCGACGCTCAGGGCCATGAGCACGACGGCGGTGCCCTCCGCGTCGGAGGATCCGAACGCGCCGCGCTCGAACAGCACGCGGCTCATAGGACCGGCCAGGATGATCAGGGCGGCGCTCGCCGGCAGGGCGAGCATCAGGGAGACTTCAATCGCCCGGTTCTGCGCCGCCACGACGGCCTGGATCTCGCCGGCCCGATGGCGGCGGGCCAGTTCCGGCAGGAGCAGGCTCGACCCAAGGGCCGCCATCAGCCCGAGCGGCAGCTGCATGACCCGCTCGGCGTAGTAGAGCCAGGAGACGCCCGAGGGCCAGAACGAGGCGATCTGGGTGGCGGCGAGGAGGAAGAGCTGCACGGCCCCGCTCGCCGCGAGCACGGGAAAGCCGGCGAGCAGGAGGCTCTTCAGCAGCGGCGACCAGCGCGGCCTGCGCAGGCGCACGAGCCGGACACGGCCGCTCCGCAGGGCCGCCGTCACGAGGGCGAGCTGGATCAGGCCCGCGAGGCTCGATGCCCCGGCGAGCCAGGCGGCCTTCTGCGAGAGCGGAAGGGACGAACCGGCCTCCAGGGCCACGAGTGTCAGGATCAGGCTGCCGTTGACGGCGAGCGGCGCGAGGGCCGTCGCGACGAAGCGTGCGTGCAGGTTCAGGATGGCGGCCCCGATGGACGCGAGCGCCGCGCAGGGCACGATCGGGAAGGCCAGGCGGGTATAGAGCGCCACCAGGGCCAGGGTTCCGCCATCGTCGTGCAGCCCCGGCGTGAGCAGGAGGGCCAGCGCGCCCGCGCCGAGCTCCACGAGGGCCGTGAGCCCGACGAGCGCCAGCCCGAACACGCCCAGCACGTCGCCGGCCGTGACGGCGGCTTCGTCCGGCTCCAGGCGCCCGAGGGCCGGGATCAGGGCCGCGTTGAGCCCGCCCTCGCCGACGGTGCGGCGGACGAGGTTGGGCAGGCGGAAGGCTGCGAGGAACGCATCCGCCACGGGCCCGGCGCCCAGGGCCTGGGCGAACAGCATGTCCCGGACGAAGCCGAGGACGCGCGAGGCCACGGAGCCGAGGCCGACCAGGAGCGAGGAGCGGATGAGCGACATGCCCCGGGGCTTAGCGGGTCATCCCACGGGCCGCAACATTCCCTGCGGCCGGTTGGGAAGGAGGGGTGCAGCCCGGTGCGACCTCTCCGTCATGGCCGGCCCTGTGCCGGCCATCCCGAGACGGACAGGCGCGGCGTTTCAACCCATCGGGATCACCGGCCCAAGGCCGGTGATGACGTGACATGGAGGAAGCATCGTGCGTTACCCTCTCGCCCGGGCGATCGCGTCGCGCTTCTGCTCCAGGCTCATGCCGCCGATATAGGCCTCCGTGCCGATCAGGAACGACGGGGTCGCGACGAGCCCGAGATCGTTGCCGGTCGCGAAGGCGTCCTTCATCCAGCCGGTGGTCGTCTCGCTGTCGGCAAGCTCCGTCATGCGCTTCGTGTCGCCGCCGAGGCGCTCGGCCGCCGCCAATGCGCGCGGTCCGTCGACCGTGCCGCGCAAGGAGAACAAGGCCAGATGCAGCGGCAGATAGCGTTCGGGTCCGTAGAGCCGCAGATAGGCCAGGGCCGCCCGGGTGGCGGCGACCGATTGCGGGCTAAGCACGGCGAAGTTCACCAGCACGTAGGAGAGCTCGGGTTCGGCCTTGAGCAGATCGGGCAGCGCCTGCGCCGAGCGTTTGCACCAGGGGCAGTTGTAGTCGAAATACTCCACCATGATCACGTCGCCATGCGGGTGGCCGAGGCGCACGGCCGAGGGCAGGCTCAGGGCGTTTTCGATCAGCTCTACCGGGATCAGCTGCGGCTCCGGGGCGGCTTGCGCGAGGGCGGGAGCTTTCGTGCCGGACAGGGCAAGGCCGGCGAGAACGACGCGGCGGGACAGGATCATGAACGGAACTCACGTAGGGAGAGCCTCTCGTGCCGGTTGATCATGGCGCTGGCAAGGCCAAGGTTCGTTTTCTCGCGCGGACGTGAAGCGGGGCGCCCGTGACGCTCCTCACACCCCCGCCCACGAGGTGACGAAGGACGGCACGTTCCGGGCCGGCATGGGGCGGCCGAAATGATAGCCCTGCACGAGATCGCAGCTCATGCGCTGCAGGAGGGTGGCCTGGAAGGCGGTCTCGACGCCCTCGGCTACCACCTCGATGCCGAGATTGCGGCCGAGGCTCAGGAGCGCCCGGACGATGGCGGCATCGTCCGCATCGGTCTCCAGGCCGCCCACGAAGGTCCGGTCGATCTTGATCGCATCGACCGGGAAGCGCTTGAGGTGCGACAGCGATGCGTAGCCGGTGCCGAAATCGTCGAGCGCGATCGTCACACCCTCCCCGCACAGGGCGCGCAGGGCGCGCTCCACGAATTCGGCGCCGGAATCGAGAAACACGCTCTCGGTGACCTCCACCTCGAGGCAGCGGGCCGGCACCTCCATGCGTCTCAGGTCGTCGAGCACGCGCTCGGCATAGTTGTCACGCCGGAACTCGGCGGCCGACACGTTGATGGCGATGCGGCCGACGTCGAGGCCCGAATCGAGCCAGCCGCGGATGTCCCTGAAGATGCGTGAGCGCATGCGCTCGCCGATGGCGGTACCGAGCTCGGTGTCGTTGAAGGCGGCCGCGATCTTTTCCGGGGACTGGATTCCACTGTCCGGATGATGCCAGCGCAGGAGCGCCTCGAACCCGCTCAGCGCACCCGTGGCCAGCATCACCTTCGGCTGATAGAACGGCACGATCCAGTCCGACGCCACCGCCCGCGCCGCCACGTCGAGGGCCGAGGCGGTCCGCTGCGACTCCTCGCGCATGGTCGCGACGAACATCCTGAACGAGCCTCGTCCGGAGGTCTTGCTGCGGTAGAGCGCCAGATCGGCCTGCTTCTGGAGTTCTTCCGGGCTCATGCCGGTGCCGACCGAGACCGCGCCTCCGATGCTGGTGCGGCAGTCCAGCAGCTTGCCATTCCGCTTCAGCGGCTCCTGCATGCGGGCCAGGATGGCCGCGGCCACGCGGGTCACGTCGCCCTCTCCGGCGATCTCGGGAAGGATGACGGCGAACTCGTCGCCGCCCAGTCGGGCGATCGTGTCCGCGGAGCCTGCGACGCTGCGCAGGCGCTGGGAGAATTCCTTCAGGAGAGCGTCCCCGGCATCGTGACCGAACCGGTCGTTGATCTGCTTGAGGTGGTCGAGGTCCATCACCAGCAGGCCTGTCGCCCGGGGCGAACCGGAGGTCCCGTCGAGCGCCTCTTGCAGGCGCTCGCGGAACAGCCTGCGGTTTGCGAGGCCCGTGAGATCGTCGTGGTGGGCGGCCCAGCGGAGGGTTTCCTCCGTGAGCTTGCGGTCGTGGATGTCCTCCACCGTCCCGTACCAGCGGATCACGGCCCCGTCCCCGGCGCGCCGCGCCGCCGCCCGGGAGCGGAACCAGCGATAGGTCCCGTCCGCCATGCGCAGGCGATAATCCACGTCGAGGTCCTGGCCCGTCGCCAAGGAACGGGACCATCGATCCAGGGTGACGGGCAGGTCGTCCGGATGAAGCGACCGGGTCCAGCCGGATCCGAGCGCGTCGCCCATGCCCATGCCGGTGCGATCGCACCAGCGCGAGGAGACGTCGAGGAGATGGCCCTGCGGGTCGGCCGTCCAGGAAATCTGAGGGTTGAGCTCCACGGAGTGGCGGTGATGTTCCTCGCTTTCACGCAGGGCCGCGTCGTCCCGCCGCCGCTCCAGGGCCAGCGCGGCCAGATGCAGAACGGCTTCCATGCGCTCCATCTCGTCGCAGGTCGGGGTGCGGGGCTCGTCGTAGTAGGAGGCGAACGTGCCGAGCACGTCGCCGGATCGGGAGACGATCGGCTTCGACCAGCAGGCGCGGAGGTGGTGGGACAGGGCGAGCTCGCGCCAGGGGGCCCAGAGGGGATCCGACGCGATATCGGTCACGATGACGCTGCTGCGGGTGTGAGCGGCCGTTCCGCAGGATCCCGCCGCCGGACCGATCCTCAAGCCGTCGACGGCGGCGTTGTAGACGGCCGGCAGGCCGGGGGCGGCGCCATGCCGAAGCCGCCCATGCTCCGGATCGTGAAGCAGGACCGAGCATCTCGCGCCGGGAAGCTGCGCTTCCGCCAGCCGGCAGAGTGCGGCCAGGATGTCGCCGAGCGCCTGGCCGGCGGCAACCATCTCCAGTACACGGGCGTGACCCTGGAGGGCCAGCTCCGCCTCCTTCCGGTTGTGGATGTCTTCCGTGGTGCCGTACCAGAAGGCGATCGCCCCGGTGTCGTCGCGCTGGGCGGCCGAACTGGAGCGGCACCAGCGGTAGGTGCCGTCGGCCGTCCTGATCCGATACTCGCATTGATAGGGCGATCCGCTGGCGAGACTCTCGCGCCTGGACTGCAGCAGGCGGGGCAGGTCGTCCGGGTGGACCAGCTTCACCCAACCATTGTCGATCAGCTGCTCGGGCGGCAGGCCGATCCACTCGGCCCAGCCGGGCCCGACCTGAATGACCTTCCCGTCCCGATCCGCCAGCCAGGGAATCTGCCGGCTCAGGGCGAAGGCATATTGATACAAATTATCGTCGATGCTCGGGTTATTCCTCTGCGTCATGAGCAAATCTTCCCGAGATGTCTCAAGTGCCGAGGCGAGTCCGACGTCTTCATTCCAATGCATAGGGCAACCAGGATGCCGCAAATATCGAATAAATTCTTGGCCTATATTGTGAGCCCTGTCCATCAGGCCGAATGGCGCGAGCCGTCCTCTCCAGCGGGCTGGAGAAGCTGCTTTCAACTGATGCTTTACAGGTAAGGTTAAGAAGGCGTCCGAGGGGAAGAGCGCCGGAGGCGGGAGCGCCAACGGGAGCCCTTCCGCCACAAGCGATGCTCCACTCTTAGCGGGCGCATCGCTTGCGGCGGAAAACCGGATCCACTTTTCGCTGACGCGGCCCTCTGGGTCCGCACGATGCGCTCGAGAGCCTCAGCCCTCTTCCCCGGTCACGCCCGCGGCATCCTGGGCCTTGAGCACCTCGGGGCGCGGCATCGAGATGATGTTGTAGCCGGAATCCACGTAGTGGATCTCGCCGGTCACGCCGTTGGAGAGATCCGAGAGCAGGTACAGGGCCGAGCCGCCGATATCCTCGATGGTTACCGTCCGGCGCAAGGGAGCGTGGGCCTTCTGGTAGGTGAACATGAGGCGGGCGTCCGAGATGCCCGCGCCGGCAAGCGTGCGCACGGGACCGGCCGAAATCGCGTTGCAGCGGATGCCCTGGGGGCCGAGATCGGACGCGATGTAGCGCATGGAGGCTTCAAGGGCCGCCTTGGCCACGCCCATGACGTTGTAGTTGGGCATGACCCGGGTGGAGCCGCCATAGGTCAGGGTCAGGAGCGATCCGCCGTTCTTCATCCTCTTGGCGGCGCGCTGGGCGATTTCCGTGAAGGAGAAGCAGGAGATCACCATGGTGCGCGAGAAGTTCTCGCGGGTGGTGACGTCCACATAGGAGCCCTTGAGCTGCGACTTGTCGGAGAACCCGATCGCATGGACGACGAAGTCGAGGTTCTCCCACTGCCGGTCCAGGGTCTCGAACACCGCATCGACGGAGGCGATGTCCTCCACGTCGCAGGGAACGACGAGGCTGGAGCCGAGCGACTGCGCCAGGGGAGCGACCCGCTTGCCCAGGGCCTCGCCCTGGTAGGTGAAGGCGAGCTCCGCCCCATGCTGGGCCAGGGTCTTGGCGATGCCCCAGGCGATGGAATGGTCGTTGGCGACGCCCATGATGAGGCCGCGCTTTCCTTGCATCAGACCGGTCACTTGGGTCCCCCTATGCATCGGCTCCATGGTGCGACGCCAATTGTTATGAAAGTGTGCATCGCGAGCCGGAATGTCGGTATGAGTCAGCGTGTCCATGCGAGGTCCCCTTGGGTCGGTCGGGGCATCGCATGGAGCTGTCTCAGGTTTATGACGGTAGAGCATCGGACCCAAAAGTGGAATCCACTTTTGGGATTCACCCGATGCTCGCTATTGAAGAGCGCATTGTCTTTCGCGGAAAACCGGATCCACTTTTCCGCACGATGCGCTACCCGTTGTAGCGGCTGAAGACGAGTGTGGCATTGGTGCCGCCGAAGCCGAAGGAGTTCGACAGGACCGTGTCGACCTTGGCGTCGTCGATCCGCTCGCGGACGATGTTCATGTCGGCGAATTCCGGATCGAGCTCGTCGATATGAGCGCTCTCGCAGATGAAGCGGTTGTTCATCATGAGAAGCGAGTAGATCGCCTCCTGGACGCCGGTGGCGCCGAGCGAATGGCCGGTGAGCGATTTCGTCGCGGAGATCGGCGGGCACTTGTCGCCCGTGCCGAAGACGGTGCGGATCGCCTCGATCTCCTTCTGGTCGCCCACGGGGGTCGAGGTGGCGTGCGGGTTGATGTAGTCGACCGGGGTGTGGACGTCCTTAAGGGCCATGCGCATGCAGCGGATCGCGCCCTCGCCGGACGGCGCCACCATGTCGTAGCCGTCCGAGGTCATGCCGTAGCCGACGATCTCGCCGTAGATTCGCGCGCCGCGCGCCTTGGCGTGCTCGAGCTCCTCCAGCACCAGCACGCCCGCCCCGCCGGCGATAACGAAGCCGTCGCGGTTGGCGTCATAGGCCCGGGAGGCGCGGGACGGGGTGTCGTTGTACTTGGTCGACATGGCCCCCATGGCGTCGAAGAGGTTCGACATGGTCCAGTCGAGATCCTCGCAGCCGCCGGCGAACATCACGTCCTGCTTGCCGTACTGGATCATCTCGTAGGCGTTGCCGACGCAGTGGTTCGAGGTCGCGCAGGCGGATGAGATCGAATAGTTCACGCCCTTGATCTTGAACCAGGTCGCCAGCGTGGCCGACGCGGTGGACGACATAGCCTTCGGGACCGCGAAGGGGCCGATGCGCTTGGGGCCCTTCTCGCGGGTGATGTCGGCGGCTTCCATGATGATGCGGGTGGAAGGACCGCCCGAGCCCATGATGATGCCGGTGCGCTCGTTGGAGATCTCACCCTCCTCGAGGCCGGCGTCGCGGATCGCCTGGTCCATGGCCACGTGGTTCCAGGCCGTGCCCCTGGCATGGAAGCGCATGGCGCGCCGGTCGACGATCTCCTCGGGGTTGAGGCTGGGCGCCCCGTGAACCTGGCAGCGGAAGCCGTATTTCGTGTAATCCTCGGCCTTGCTGATCCCGGACTTCGCTTCACGCAGGGAGGCGAGGACCTCCTGCGTGTTGTTGCCGATGGACGACACGATGCCCATTCCGGTGACGACGACCCGCCTCATAGCCTACCTCTTCAAAGGATCTTCACTGCCAGCCTTAACGATTCCACACGTAAGGCCGAGGATGCGCATTCTCAACACTGAGCCATGCGAATGGGATGAAAGCGTGGTCCCAAGCTCGAAGGCCCTGCCGTGGCACGGCAGGGCCGGTTCTTTAAAAAAGAATACGCTTTGTCAATACGATGGGACGTTGGTTGCCCTTCAGTCAGTGCCAAAAGGCCTAGCCGCCCGCAGCCGCATCGGCCTGGAAGAGGCCGACGCGCATGTCCTTGGCCTCGTAGATCCGGCGCCCGTCGGCCTCCAGCCAGCCGTCCGCGATGCCGAGCACCAGCTTCGAGCGGAAGACGCGCTTGAGATCGACCCCGTAGACGACCTTCTTGACGGTGGGCAGCACCTGATCGCTGAACTTCACCTCGCCGACGCCCAGCGCCCGGCCCCGTCCGGAGGAGCCGCCCCAGCCGAGGAAGAAGCCCGTCATCTGCCAGAGGGCGTCAAGCCCCAGGCAGCCCGGCATCACAGGGTCCCCGGCGAAATGGCAGGGGAAGAACCAGAGATCCGGCCGCACGTCGAGCTCCGCCAGCACGTGGCCCTTGCCGTAGGCGCCGCCATCCTCGCCGATCGAGGTGATCCGGTCGAACATGAGCATGGGCGGAAGCGGCAGCTGCGCGTTGCCGGGGCCGAACAATTCTCCGCGCCCGCAGGCGAGAAGCTCTTCATAGGTAAAGCTGGACTGGCGGGCCATGCCGGATGCCGATCCTTTCATCGCGTCGTCACAAAAGGCAGCCTCGGGGGATTCCCGAGACCTGATTGCCGGCTCTGGTAGCACAGGCTTGGCCATCCATCCAAGGGACCCGAGCCGGGATTCTTCGGTCGTGTACGAGGAGCGTTTCAGCCGTCATCGCAGGGCAGCCTTGCAGTAACCCTCTCGCTTTCTTATGATTGTGATGTTAGAAGCGCCCATCCCTCATTCAGTTCCGCAGATGACCGATCCTTTGTCCGCCTATATCGAGTCCACCACCGCTCCGGCCTCCCGGAAGGGGTGCCCCGTGTCCGAATTGCGGGACAAACTGCGTCGCGTCGGCTTGCGTCCGACCCGGCAGCGCGTTTCGCTGGGCTGGCTCCTGTTCGGCAAGGGCGACCGGCACATCACGGCGGAAATGCTCTTCGACGAGGCGTCCCGCGCCCGCGTCCCGGTCTCGCTGGCGACCGTCTACAACACCCTGCACCAGTTCACGGAGGCCGGCCTGCTGCGCCAGCTCGCCGTCGACGGCGCCAAGGCCTATTTCGACACCAACCCGACCGAGCATCACCACTTCTTCCTGGAGGACGAGGGCGAACTCGTCGACATGCCGTCCTCCGGCCTCAGCGTCGCCGACCTGCCCGCACCGCCGGACGGCATGGAAGTGGCCGGCGTCGAGGTGATCGTTCGCCTGCGCCGCAAGGGCGCCTGAAGGTCCCGCACCGCCTGACACCCAGAGAGCGGCTCCCGGTCTTGACACATGCCGCTCAGCCATAGCCTCGCCGCCCTTGTCGTCACGGCCGTCTGGGGTCTGAGCTTCGTCGTCATCAAGCTCGGGGTCGGCACAACGCCGCCCCTGCTGCTCGCGGCGCTCCGCTTCCTCTTCGCGGCCCTCCCGGCCGTCTTCTTCGTCCCGCGGTCCAGGACCGACTGGCGCAACGTCGTCGCCTACGGGTTCTTCCTCGGCGTCGCCCAATTCGGGCTGCTGTTCGCGGCGCTCGCCATCGGCATGCCGGCGAGCCTCGCCTCCGTGGTCATGCAGGCGCAGGTTTTCTTCACGATCCTCTTCGCGGCCCTCGTCATGGGCGAACGGCCCGGCCCGCATCAGGTGATCGGCGGAGTCGTGGCGAGCCTCGGGCTCGTGCTCATCGCCTGGCCGCGCATGACCGGCGGGGGCGCCGTCCCGTTCCTGATGACCGTGATCGCCGCCGCCTCCTGGGGCGCGGCCAACATCGTGTCGAAGCGGGCCAGCCGGGTCGACATGCCAGCGCATCGTGCGGAAAAGGGGACCCGGTTTTCGCCGACGCGGCCCTCCGGGTCCGCGCCGAACGAGGCGCCAGCAAGGAAGAAGAGCACCCGATGGATCCCGAAGGTGCCTTCCACTTTTGGGTCCGGTGCTCTGGGGCTCATCGTCTGGTCGAGTCTCGTGGCGCCGTTGCCGCTGTTCGGCCTGTCGCTCTGGCTCGACGGGCCCGACCGGGTCCTCGCGGCGCTGGCGCAGATCGACGGCGGCACCCTGGCGGCGGTGGCCTATCTCGCCTATCCGACCACCATCTTCGCCTTCGGCATCTGGGCCTATCTCCTGTCCCGCCACCCGGCCGCCACGGTGACGCCCTTCGCCCTGTTCGTGCCCGTCGCGGGCATTCTGGGGTCGGCTCTCATCCTTGGGGAAGCCATGCACCCGATCGAGGCCGTCGGCGGGGCCGTGATCGTCATGGGCCTGGCGGTGAACGTCTTCGGGGCGAGGCTTCTCCGACGCCTGCGTCTGGAATAGACTCGCTCAAGGAGGAGCGTGCAGGGATGAGCGCGTTGCAGATCGAGATCGTTTCCGCCGGGACGGACGAACTTGTCGAGGCCGTCAACCGGCTGCTTGCCCAGCTGACCTCAGCGCCGAAGGCCTTCGGCCGGGAGGATCTCGACGCGATCCTTGCCTCGTCCTCCTGCCTGCTCATCCTGTCGCGCTGCGACGGGCACGTGGCCGGGATGCTGACGCTTGGATGGTTCCTGGCCCCGACCGGCGCCCGGGCCTTCATCGACGACGTGGTGGTGGACGAGCGCTACCGGGGCCGGGGTATCGGCGAGGCCCTCATCCGTTCGGCGCTGGATCAGGCCCGTCGCCGCGAGGCCAAGACCGTCGACCTCACGTCGCGTCCCGCCCGCGAGGCCGCGAACCGCCTCTACCGGCGGCTGGGCTTCGAGACGCGCGAGACGAATTCCTACCGCTACCGGTTCGATGCGGTCAGCGGATGAAGCCGAAGCCCACGAGCGCGTAGGCGATCAGGAAGATCGCCACGAAGACATTGAGGAAGCGTGGCGCGACGATCGACGCGATGCCGAGGACGAGCGCCAGGATCGGCAGCAGCTTGAAACTCAGGTTGAGACTCATCGAGGCAGGCTTTCGGGCTAAAGGAAACGATGTTTCCTTCTAGCGTCCTAAAGCTTGATAAATCGCAAAGAGCCTATTCCACGGTCTCGTTCGGATAGACGCCCCAGAGCTTCTCCTGCTGGATGAACCCGTCCACGTCGCGGGCGCCGTCCATCACGATGGTGACGTGGCACCACCTGCCGTCGCAGCCCTTGATGTTGGTGATCACGCTTGGCTGCAGATGAGCCACCAGGTTGCCCTTGTCGTCGGACCTGTCGAACAGGCTGATCGGCGGCTGGTTGCCCTTCGCCCACGGCATCACCAGGGCGGTGCGCCGCCCCGACAGGAGCGAGTGGAGAACCCAACCTTCCGTGCCTTCCGAATCGCGGATGCGCCGCCAGGTCTCGTACTCGGCGATGATCTCCACCGGCAGGCCGGCCCGCTGGAACACCCAGGCGGTCCTGTGGTCCTTGGAGGGCCCCTCGCGCAGGTTCACCCGGTCGGTCTTGAGGCTGACATAGCGCGGCACCGGCAGGCCCGTGCCCAGACGCCCGCCCGGCGGCTGTTGCTGCCCGAGGGCCGAAGCGGCGCTCAGGCCGACAAGAGCAAGGGCAAGGACGATCTTGCGCATGGTTCCCCCGGATAGTGGCTTTGTCTTGGGTTGAGGCTCTGGTAGAGAAGCTTGACGGATGCCGCCACGCGGCGGGTCGTCACCTTTGATCGCCGAAGCAGAGTTAAGAGAGCGTGAAACTCTTTAAACTTCGCGGGTTTTAGAGCGTGATCAGCAAAAGTGGCCACCGGTTTTGCGTTCGATCACGCTCTCACTTATTGAATTGTGCCTGATCTTAACGCCGAACCGCTCACACTTCGGCTGATCAGGCACTCGTGCTGGGGACGCTTGAAGCCGATGAAAAAGAGACCGGTCGTCGTTGTCACCCGCCGCCTGCCCGACGTGATCGAGACGCGGCTGCGCGAATTGTTCGACACGCGCCTCAACCTCGAGGACAGGGCCCTCTCGGCGCAAGAGCTCGCCGACGCGGTGAAAACCGCCGACGTGCTCGTGCCGACCATCACGGACGAGATCGACGCCGCGGTGCTGGAGCAGGCAGGCTCCAACCTGAAGCTCATCGCCAATTTCGGCAACGGGGTCGACAACATCGACGTGTCGGCCGCCGTGGCCAAGGGCGTCACCGTCACCAACACGCCCGGCGTCCTCACCGAGGACACGGCCGACATGACCATGGCGCTGATCCTGGCGGTCGCCCGCCGCATCCCGGAGGGGGCCCGGGTGATTCCGGACGGGAACTGGGCCGGCTGGTCGCCCACCTGGATGCTCGGCCGGCGCATCACGGGAAAGCGCCTCGGCATCGTCGGCATGGGGCGCATCGGCCAGGCCCTGGCCCGGCGGGCCAAGGCGTTCGGGCTGTCGATCCATTATCACAACCGCCGCCACGTGCCGCCGAGGATCGAGGCCGAGCTCGAGGCGACCTACTGGGAATCCCTCGACCAGATGCTGGCCCGCATGGACATCGTGTCGGTCAACTGCCCGCATACGCCGGCCACCTACCACCTGCTCTCGGCCCGGCGCCTCAAGCTCATGCGGCCCGACGCCATCCTGGTGAACACCGCCCGGGGCGAGATCATCGACGAGGGCGCGCTCACCAAGCTCATCGAGGCCGGCGCCATTGCGGGAGCGGGTCTCGACGTGTTCGAGGAGGAGCCGGCCGTCAATCCGCGGCTCGTGAGGCTCGCCAAACAGGGCAAGGTGGTGCTGCTGCCGCATATGGGCTCCGCCACCCACGAAGGCCGCGTGGCCATGGGCGAGAAGGTCATCGTCAACATCCGGGCCTTCGTCGACGGCCACAAGCCGCCGGACCGGGTCCTGCCCAGCATGCTCTGACGGGAGCCGGAAGGTTCTCCCGCGCGACCCAGGCGACGGTTCCAGCCTCTGTCCCGGATCGGATGATGTAGGCTCGGAACCGGTGCGACCAAAATCCACCGTGAGCATAAACATATGTGAGTGCGGCTGAGAAAGGAGATTGGCCAGAACAGGGATGTTCCTATCCGCATGGCCTTGATGACCAATCCCCTCATTCTGAAGCTCGAGACATACGACCGGCTCTCCGACGACGAGAAGAAAGTCCTCGAGAACGCCATTGCGCGCATTCGCGTGGTCGAGGCCGACGACGACGTCCTGCGGGAGGGCGACCGCCCGGCGGAAAGCTCGCTGCTCCTGGAGGGCTTCGCGGCCCGCTACAAGATCGTCTCGAACGGCCGCCGGCAGATTTCGGCGCTTCATGTCGCGGGCGACTTCATCGACCTGCACAGCTTCCTTCTGAAAACGATGGACCATGGGGTCGTGGCGCTCACCAATTGCCGCATCGCCCTCGTTCCTCATGCGACCCTCGAGAAAATCACCGACGAGCATCCGCATCTCACGAGGCTGCTCTGGCTCAATACGTTGATCGATGGCGCCATCCACCGGGAATGGCTGACCGCCATGGGGCGCCTCTCCGCCACCGCCCACATGGCGCATCTGATCTGCGAGCTGTACCTGCGCCTGAAGGTCATCGGCCGGGCCGACGGCGATACGATCCAGCTCCCCGTCACCCAGGCGGAACTCGGCGATACGCTCGGCCTTTCGACCGTTCACGTGAACCGCGTGCTGCAGGAATTGCGCAAGGAAGGCCTGATCCGTTTCCAGGGTGACGCGTTGACCATTCTCGATTGGGACCGGCTCAAGAAGGTCGGCGAGTTTACCTCGACCTATCTCAGCCTTCAGAACGAAGATCGATCATCCTGACCGGTGGGCGAACGATGAATGACATCACTCTCCAGCCGATGCCCGTCATGGCGGATGGCGGCAGTCACGAGGGACAGCTCGTCCTCGCGGACGGGCAACTGGTGGCGGTTTTCAGCTGGGTGACCCCGGAGGAGACCGTCGGCGGGAAGGAACGGGCCGGAGGTTGGTTTCTGGAGGCCGGCTTCGGCCCTTGCAGCGCTCTGCTCAGCGTGACGCCCCCGGTCCTGGCCTCTCTCGACGAGGCCGTGACCTGGGTGCGCACACGCCTGGATTCAGCATTGGCTGAGCCTTGACCCGGCTCAGCGCAGCTGCGCGATGACCTCCCCGGCCGCTCGCTCGCCCTCGTCCCAGGCTCCCCCGGCCGTGCCCCACTGGGCGCGCGAGAGCGCCTCGCCGGCGAACCAGATCCGGCCCCCGACGGGTGCCTTCAGGATGTCGCGGATGGCGTAGAGACCCGGCGGCACCACGGCCCAGGAGGCGCGCGACCAGGAATCGTGCCGCCAGGCCGTCACATGCACGGCGGCAAGATTCCGGATCGCCCGATGGCCGAAATGCTCGGCCAGCACCTCGCGCGCATAGCGGAACGGCCCATGGGGATCGCGCCGGTCGAAGGCGGCGGCCGTGGGCTGATCGAGCTCGAAGAAATGGAACGGCGTGCCGTCGATTCGGGTGAGGAGGCCCGGCGGCTGCCGACGGGTTCCCGTCAGGCTCGCCAGCCTGTCCGCACCGCGAAAGGGCGCATCGGGCCAATGCAGGATCACATGTTCGTAGACACCCTGCGTGAAGCCGTGGACGGCTTCCCGGACCCTGTCGGGAAGCGTCGGCGCGAACCGGATCGCGCCCTGCTGCAGCACCGCCATGGGTGCCGTGACGATGGCCGCCTTGGCCCGGAGCGTTCCCGCCGAACTGTCGATTCTCACTCCCTGTCCCGACCAGTCGATCGCATGGACGGCGGTGGCGAGCCGCACCGGGAGGTCGTGGCCGAGGCGGCGCAGATAGGCGCCCAGTCCGCCGGCAATGAACAGGTTGTCCGCATATTCCATGCTCGGGAAGTCGTGCAGGCTGACCTCGTCGAGGGGCCGGCCCGACACGAGGCCGTGGATGGCCGCCACTCGCCGGCCGTACGGTCCCAGGGGAGGCAGAGACATCGCCGCCGGCTGATCCTCGCGAGCTTTCGCCGCCTGGGTCATGGCCCGGTCGGCCCTGTCGAAGGCCCGGTCGAGAGCCGCGCGCTCGGCCCGGCCGCCCGGCCTGCCGCGCACGAAGACGTGCCCGTTGGCCGGCGCCCGGCGCAGGGGCTCTCCACGCAGGGATCCTAGCCGCACCAGCGGATTGATCGGTCCTGCGTGAAGCCAGTGGGCCCCGAGATCGACCGGGTGGCCCCTGAAGGGGCGCGTGACCGTGCGCCCGCCGGAGCGGTCGCGCGCCTCCAGGACCGTGACGGTCAGGCCCGCGGCCAGCAGGCGTCGGGCCGCGGCGATCCCGGCGCTACCCGCACCGACGATCGCCACATCCGGATCGGCCGGCATGCTCCCCGACGTTTCAGACGACACGATGGCCCCCACCTCTCGCTTTGCGGCGACGTCGTTCATAAGTAAGGTCCGCTGTCCCGATCAAGGGATGCCTTGTCAGGAGACGAACGACAGATGCTGATCCAATCGGTTTTCGCCGCGGCCCGCGAGGTTTTCTCGCCCGCGCTGCGCCGCATTCTCTGGAAGTCGATTGGATTGACGCTGGCGCTGCTCGTTCTGGTCTGGCTCGGTCTGACCAAGCTGTTCGACATCTTCCTCACGAACCACGACCTGAGCGCCAGCTATCCCATCATCGACAGCTTCGCATTCTTCCTGGCTGGATTCGGTCTCTTCGTCGCCCTGATCTATCTGCTGCCGGCGATCTCCGCCATCGTGGCGGGGTATTTCCTGGACGACGTGGCCGAGATCGTGGAGCGCAAGGATTATCCGGCCGATCCGCCCGGCCAGGCCCTGCCCTTCGGCACGTCCCTTCTCTACGGCATGCGCTTCGCCGGCCTGTCCCTGCTGGTGAACCTCGTCGCCCTGCTCCTGTTCTTCATCCCGGGCATCAATATCGGGGCGTTCTTCATCGCCAACGCCTATCTGCTGGGCCGGGAATATTTCGAGCTCGCCGCCGGCCGCTTCCGGCCGGCCGAGGACGTGGCGCGCCTGCGCACCGAGCACCGGGGCACCGTGCTGGCCGCCGGCGCCGTCGTGGCGGCCCTGGTGCTCGTGCCGGTGGTGAACCTGATCACGCCGATTTTCGGCGCGGTCCTGATGGTCCACCTGCACAAGAGGCTCACGCACGGGCGGGCGCTGTGGACTCAGGTCCGCCGGACGGACTCTGCCTCGATCGAGAACACCTGAAGGACCGGACCCCGTCCGATCCTTCGCTTCCTCGCATCGTTCGGCGCGGCTCCAGGAGGCTGCTCTAGCGCATCGTGTGGAAAAGTGGATCCGGTTTTCGCTGACGCGGCCCTTCGGGTCCACGGTGAACGATGCGCCGGCCAAGAGAGGGAGCATCGGATCCGATCCCGAAAGTGGGTCCACTCTTGGGTCCGATGCTTGTCTTATGATTTTCGCGTCCTGATCGAGCAAGATGAGGACACCGCCAGCGGGTCGCGAGCTCGCTGGCGGTGGGAGGGGACGGGTCGTTCCGACGCAGACCGGAGCGGGTCGAGCTAGAGTCAGACCGCCCCTCTCTTTTCCTCGTGGCCTGAACGGATACCCGGGCGTGATGGCCCGCATGACAAGCCAAGGACGCGGAAAAGATGGATCATCCTATACCACAGACCGCCGGCATCGACATTGCCAAAGATCAGCTCGATGTCTGTCTCTGCCCCGACGGGGCCACGCGCCACTTCCCCAACGACGCCAAAGGCCATCGCGCCCTCATCGCTTGGCTGGCCGCGTACGCCATTCAGCGCGTGGTCTTCGAGCCGACCGGCGCCTATCACCGCGGGCTGGAGCGCAGTCTTGCCAGTGCCGGCCTGCCGCTGGCGAAGATCAATCCCCGCCACGCCCGCCGCTTCGCGGAAGCCCTGGGACAGCTCGCCAAAACCGATCGGCTCGATGCGGCCCTGCTGGCGCGTTTTGGAGCCCTGCTCGAGCCTCCCACCCGGCCCGTGCTCAGTCCCACTCTGGATGCCATGAAGGAGCTGGTGGTGGCGCGGCAGGCGCTGATCAAGGACCGCACGGCCGCTCTCAACCGGCAGAAGGTGGTCCGCTCTCCCTTGTTGCGACGTCAGCTCGACCAGCGGCTGCGCCAGATAGTCCGCCACTTGGCTGCGGTCGACGCCCAACTTCTCAGCCTGTGTCAGGCGGATGCGGATCTCGCCCCGCGTCTGGCCATCCTCATGAGCATTCCCGGCATTGCTCAAGCCACGGCCGTGAGCCTGCTCGTCGAGATGCCTGAACTCGGCAGCCTCGATCAGAGCCAGGTGGCCAGCCTCGCCGGCTTGGCTCCGGTGGCGCGCGACAGCGGAACCTCGCGCGGTCGCCGCACGATCCGGGGCGGCCGCGCCCATCTGCGTCAGGCGCTGTACATGCCAGCGCTGGTGGCGGCCCGCTTCAATCCGGATCTGAAGGCCAAGTACCAGGCCCTGCTCGCGGCGGGCAAGCCGGCCAAGGTCGCCCTGACGGCCATCATGCGCAAGCTCATCATCCTGGCCAATGCGCTCTTGCGAGATCAGCGAAACTGGTCCCCAAAACCCGCTTGATCAATACGGATACTCTAGCGGCTCGACGCCTGGCCGACGGCCGGGCCCGAAGCCCGCTCCGGGTGGAAGTCGGACCCAGGCCCGCCCGAGCGGGGCGCGAGCAGGTCCGGGGTGGTCGTCGTGGCATTGCGCTTGAGGTCGAACTGGCCGGTCTTCCGGAAGCGCAGGAGATAGCTCGGCACGATCGCCTCGATGGTGGTGGGCGCAAGACCGAGGCCCTGGAGCGTGCGGCCCTCGCGGACGGCATCGTCCGAAACCACGTTGTCGGACTCGAGCAGGATCGCCTGGTCGCGGGTGGTCACGAGCTCGTTCGGGATCAGGCCGAGGGTCGCCCAGTCGAGCGTACCGAGGACGCTGCCCATAGTCCTGGCGAGGTTGCCCGGCAGGGCCACGATGGCGCGCTTGCGTTCGGTGACCTCGAAGACGAGTTCCATCATCTGGCGCATGGTGCGGATCTCGGGGCCGCCGAGCTCGTAGACGCGCCCGCCCGGCACGGCACCGTCCACGGCCCGCAGGACGGCCTCGGCCACGTCGCCGGCATAGACCGGCTGGAAGCGGGTCTCGGCCCCCGGCAGAGGCAGCACGGGGAGCATGCGGGCGAGCGTGGCGAAGCGGTTGAAGGAGCTGTCGCCGGGTCCGAACATCAGCGAGGGGCGCAGGATCACCGCATCCGGCCGCTCCGCCAGCAGGGCAGCCTCGCCCTCGGCCTTCGTGCGGGCATAGGCCGATTCGGAATTCGCCTCGGCTCCGATCGCCGACACATGGGTGAAGGACACGGCCTTGCGGGCGAGCCGCGCGATCATGGCGGGCGCCTGGGCCTGGAGCGCGTCGAAGCGCTGGCGGCCGGTTTCCTGCAGGATGCCCACCAGATTGACCACATGGTCCGCCCGCGCCACCGCGTGGGCCACCGAATTCTCGTTGCGCAGATTGGCGTGGATCGGATGGATCTGCCCTACCTTGCCCAGAGGCAGGAAGTTCGCGAGGTTCGGCTGGCGGGTCGGCACGAGGACGCGATAACCGCGCTCGGCCAGGCGGCTCACCACGTAGCGGCCGAGAAAGCCCGATCCGCCGAACACGGTGACGGTTTGCTGCTCAGGCGTGCGAAGGGCACCGATCATGAAACTCTCCTGCCCGGCGAAGGGCTTGCATGGAGCTTGGGTGTGGACGTCAGAATGTCTCTAGTCAAACGCCGCTTCCCTGTGAAGAGGTGCATGGGAAGAAAGCGCATCGGTCGCATTTTCAGTGATTGACGTGCCGCCAGAAGCACCGTAAACGAAGCCTCGCCGACGAGGCATGCCCAGGTGGCGGAATTGGTAGACGCACTGCTTTCAGGTAGCAGCGGGTAACACCGTGGAGGTTCGAGTCCTCTCCTGGGCACCATCCCTCTCTCGAGGGTTCGATCCGCGAAACGAGGCGGATTCATCTTCTCCGAAAAAGTAAATCGCCCCGACGGGCGCCCGCCGTGTCCAGGGCCCTTGTCTCTGTCCCGTCCGTCGGCTCACCTCACCGTTCCAGGATCGGCCGGATCTCCTGAAGGTTTTCGATCGTGTGCTCCAGGTGACGCCGGAGCATCTCCGAGGCGTCGGCGTTCCGGCCGCGTTCCAGGAGGTTGAGAATCTGAAGGTGCTCCTCGCATTGCCGGCGATAGCGCTTGCGGTCGATCATCGACCGGTAGGAGAGCAGGCGGCGGACGCGGTTGATGCGGCGCACGGCCTCCAGGAAGAACGGATTGCCGGAGGCTCCGATGATCGCCTCGTGAAACCTGACGCCGCGCTCGTGAAGGGCGTCCGCCGTGTCGGTCTCGATGGCGCCGTCGAGAAGCCGCAGCTCCGCCTCGCGGCAGCGGGCTGCGATCTCGGGATCGAGACGGTAGCCCGGCTCCAGCAGCGCGGCGGGTTCGAGGGCGAGGCGGACCCGGTAGGTCTGCTCCAGGCTCTCCGGCGTGGTCAGCATCGGCGAGAACGACCAGCCGTAGCCGGGGCGGCGCTCGGCCCAGCCTTCCTGGGCGATCCGGCTCAAGACCGCGTTCAGCTGCGCCTTCGTGGCCCCATAGGCGTCCTTGAGATAGGCCTCGGAGGCAGGATCGGGCAGGCGGCCGTGAAGGTGGTCCTCGGCGATCCTGAAATAGACGTCTGAGGCCTCGTCCCTGGGCGCCAGACCGAGGGTCTCCGGCGATGCATCCTTGGCGCTCGAGACGAAATATCCGCGGTTGCGTTCGTGGAGGAGGACCCCCTTCGCGGCCAGCAGCTGCAGGGCCTGGCCGACGGGGAAGCGGGAGACGTTGAACCGCTCCGCCAGCCCCTGGGCCGTGAGATGCGTCCCGACCGCCAGCCCGCCGTCCCGGATATGGTCGAGGATCTGAGCGGCGAGCCCCTCGGTCAATTCGCGCTTTCCGTTGACCGCACGCTCATCGGCTGCACTCATGACCACATCCTCGGACGCACTCGTTTCGATGGTTCGACCCTCGTTTACCCGAAGTGTCGCGGTCAGGGTACTCTCGCCATCGCTCCGTCATGCGCCGAAGGGCCGACTCTCGGCCGGGAAGGGGAGCCCTGCACGGGCTCCCCGGGGTCTTGGTGCTTACGACTTCACGAGACCGATCGACTTCAGGACGTCGCCGACGCGAGCCTGCTCTTCCTTGAGGAAAGTCTCGAAAGGCGCCCCCGCCAGGTAGAAATCCTCCCAGCCGCGGGCTTTCAGGATCTCGGCCCATTCCTTCGACTTGACGAGCTTGTCGATCCTCTCCGCATGGGCCTTCTTCTGGTCGGCCGTGATGGCGGGCGGCGCCATGATGGCGCGCCAGTTCACGACCTCCACGTCCATGCCCTGCTCCTTCAGGGTGGGAACGTCGGCGCCGGCGAGCCGCTTGCCGGACGAGATCGCGAGCGCCCGCAGCTTGCCGGCCTTGATCTGGCTCTCGAACTCGCCGTAGCCGGACACGCCGGCCGTCACCCGGCCGCCGAGCATGGCGGCCAGCGCCTCGCCGCCGCCCGAGAAGGCGATGTAGTTGACCTTCGAGGGCTCCGAGCCTGCCGCCTTCGTGAACAGCGCTGCGAGAATATGGTCCGCGCCGCCCGCCGATCCGCCGGCCCAGGTCACCTTGGCCGGATCCGCCTTCACGGCCTCGGCCAGCTCCTTGACCGACTTGATGGGCGAATTCGCCGGCACCACGATCACCAGCGGATCGCCCGTGAGGCGCGCGATCGGCGTGACCTGGTCCAGGTTCACCGGCGCCTTGTTGCTCAGGATCGCCCCGATCATGGTGATGCCGTTGACCATGAGCTGGCTCGGATCGCCCTTGGCGGTGTTGACGAACTGGGCAAGCCCGATGGTGCCGCCGGCGCCCGTCACGTTCGTGACCTGGACACTCTTGGCGAGGCCCGTCTGGGTGAGCACCTGCTGGATCGAGCGCGCGGCCGAGTCCCAGCCGCCGCCGGGTCCGGCCGGGGCCATGATCTTGAGTTCCTGCTGGGCGAAGGCCGATGACGCGACGAGCGTCAGGGCGGCGAATGCAACGCCGCGGATCGTCTTGGTGAAGTGGCTCACGAGTTCCTCCCTTTAAGGTTGCGTGAGGGGTGACCGCGAAGCGGGGTTGCCGCTCAGGGTCTGGTGGTCGGCGAAGCCTCTCGCCGGGTGTTTTCACCGGTGTCGGTGAAGTCGGGGGCGGGCGTCTCGCGGCTTGTGGCCTCCGCGTTGACGACCCGCTGCAGGATGAGCGGGATGATGCCGCCGCCGCGCAGGATCTCGACCTCGAGACCGGTCTCGATGGCGGCCGTGGCGATGAAGGTCTCGCTCGCGCCCGACGCGCGCCGGATCGTGACCGCCACGGAGCCGCGCGGGCTGAGCGTTGCTGCGTCGGCTTCGATGAGGATCCGGTCGTTCGGGCGCAGATGCAGGGTATTCGGATGCCGGTCCTCCGGGAGCCGCAGAGGGAGGACGCCCATGCCGATCAGGTTCGACCGGTGGATGCGCTCGAAGCTTGAGGCCAGCACCGCGCGGGCGCCGAGCAGCGCCACGCCCTTCGCTGCCCAGTCGCGGGACGAGCCCATGCCGTAACGCTCGCCGGCCACCACCACCACGGAGTCGCCCTCCCGAGCATAGCGCTCGGCCGCCCGATAGAGCGGCAGGTGATCGCCGGATCCGGCGTGGATCGTGAAGCCCGGGGCGATCTGTTCATCGAGCAGATTGCGCACGTTCTTGTTGGTGAACAGGCCGCGCACCATGGCTTCCCAATTGCCGCGGCGGGAGGCGAAGACGTTCAGGTCGCGGCGGTTCTCACCGCGCTCGACGAGATATTCCGCAGTCTCGCCCGTTGGTGGAATCTGACCGGCCGGGGAGATGTGGTCCGTGGTGATGTCATCGCCGAGCACGAGCAGCGGATGGGCCGCATAGGTGCCGAGCAGCGTGCCCTTGCCGAAGCCTGCGAAGGGCGGACGGCGGATATAGGTCGAGCCCTCGTTCCACGGGAAGAGGGGCGTGGCGGGCGCGTCGAGCACCCGCCACGCCTCGCTCGCCTCCGCCTCATCGTACGACATCTCGTAATCGGCGGCATCGATGGCTTTGCTGAGCGCCACATCGATCTCGTCGCCCGTCGGCCAGAGATCGGCGAGACGAATGTCCTCGCCCGCTGGCGAGCGGCCGATGGGATCGTTGAGGATGTCGCGGTTGACGTCGCCCGCGAGAGCGAAAGCGACGACCAATGGTGGCGAGGCCAGGAATCCGGCGTCGAGCTGAGGATGTACGCGGCCCGGGAAGTTGCGGTTGCCCGACAGAACCGCGACGGGGAGGATGCCGCGCTCCGCCATCGCCTGTTCGATGACCGCCGGCAGGGGACCGGAATTGCCGATGCAGGTGGTGCAGCCATAGCCGACGATGCCGAAGCCGATCGCCGCCAAATCGTCCAGGAGACCGGCGCGGCGCAGATAGCGCTCGGCGGTCGGCGAGCCCGGCGCCAGCGAAGTCTTCACCCAGGCCGGCGGCATGAGGCCGAAGGCGCGTGCCTTGCGGGCCACGAGGCCTGCGGCCACCAGGAGGCGCGGATCGGACGTGTTGGTGCAACTCGTGATCGCCGCAATCGCCAGGGAGCCGTCTCCAAGCTCGCCCTCCGCGACCGGACGGCCAGCAAGCATCGGGGCGAGGGCCCCGACCGTCGCGCCGGCCGGAATGCGGTCCTGGGGCCGGCGCGGTCCGGCGAGGCTGACCTCGACCTCGCCGAGATCGATATCGATGGTGTCGGTGAAGCGCGGCGACGCGTCGGGATCGAACCACAATCCCTGCCGCTTGGCATATTGCTCCACGAGGTGAACATGATCGGCGCTGCGGCCCGTCTCGCTCAGGTAGCGCAGCGTCTGGGCGTCGATGGGAAAGAAGCCGGAATTGGCGCCGAACTCCGGGGTCATGTTGGCCACGACCGCGCGGTCGCCGGCGGACAAGGTCGACACGCCCGGCCCGTAGAATTCGACGAAGCGGTCGGCCAGATCGATGCGCCGCAGGCGCTCGGTGACGGTCAGCGCGAGGTCGGTCGCGAGCACGCCCTGCTTGAGGCGGCCGGTGAGGCGCACGCCGACGATGTCCGGCACGCGGATCATCACGGGCATGCCGAAGAACACGCTCTCCGCCTCCAGGCCGCCCACGCCCCAGCCGAGCACGCCGATGCCGTTGATCATGGGCGTGTGGCTGTCGGTGCCGATCAGGGTGTCGGGGATGGCCCAGGCCACGCCGTCGCGCTCGGCCGTCGTGACCACGTTCGCCAGTCGCTCCAGGTTGAGCGTGTGCATGATGCCGGTGCCCGGCGGATGGACGCGGAAGCCGGTCAGGGTGCGGGCGGCCCATTTCATGAAGCGGTAGCGCTCGGCATTGCGCCCGTATTCGCGCTCCATGTTGCGCCGGAGGGCGTCGGGTGAGCCGAACACGTCGACGCCCAGCGAATGGTCGGTCGACACGTCCACCGGCAGCACGGGATTGAGCCGGCCCGGATCATGCCCGGCCTCGGCGAGCGAGGCGCGCATGCCGGCGATGTCCACGAGGGCCGGGCCGCAGGTGGTGTCGTGCATCATGACCCGGCCGGGCAGGAACGGGATCTCCGCCTCGCTGCGTCCGGTCCGGAGCCAGGTCAGGATCGCGTCCCTGGCCCGCGGAGCGTCCTCGCCCGCGTTGCGCAGGACGTTCTCCAGCAGGATGCGAAGTATGTGCGGCAGCCGTTCGAGTTGGCCTCCGGCGGCCTCGGGAAGGCCGACGATCCGATGCGGCCGTCCGTCGACGGCGAAGCTCGTGACGAGGGGTCCAAAGGGTCTTGGTGTCGGCTCATGGGACATGAACCGACAATTGCATAATGAATCCGATAAATGCAAATAAAATCTGCATTTCAAGACGCGATTATGCTATTGTCAAAAAGGCTCCTCAAGTGTCTGACATCCCGCTGCCCTATCGGAAGGGACAGCCGCATGAAGGCGCTTCTGCCATCCACCCGCGGCCATTCCGGCGTCCTGCCCGGCCTGTCATGGGCCATTCAAACGAAAGCCGCGGATCGCAGCGCGACCGCGGCTTTTGGAATTTCCTCACGAGCCTGGGTTCAGGTCCGCCGGCCGAGCACCATGTAGGCCGCCGCCGTCCACGAGAAGGTGTCGCCGCCCAGGCCTTCGCCCGTCGTCGGATCGAAATACTCGCAGAAACCCGCATTCTCGATCGCCCGGACGGTCGTCCGCTCGATCCGGCGGGCGAGATCCTCGGCCCCGTTCAGGCGCAGGCCGTCGCAGATGAGCCAGTTGACGACCGCCCAGACCGGACCGCGCCAGTAGCGCTTCGGTTCGAAGGCGGGCGAGAAGGCGGGCGTCGAGGGCACGCCGACCACCATGCCGTCGAGCCAGCGTTCGATCTCCGCCGTAGCGGCGTCCCGCTGAGCCGCATCGAGCTCGAGGGCCACGAGCGGGATGAAAGCGGCCTGGGTCGGCTCCTCGATGTCCCGCCCCGCAATCAGGTCGAGATCGACGAAGCGTGACAGTGCCGGACGCCACCGGCCGGCGAGGCCGTCGCACAGCCTGGCGTGCATGCGCGCGAGTTCCGCCTTCTCGTCGTCCGTTCCGAGGCTCTCGGCGAGATAGATCAGGTCGGCGGTCGCCCGCGCCAGGATCGCGGTCATCTGCACGTCCGCCACCTTGAAGGGAGCGGCCGCCCATTGCCGCGCCGGGTCCCAGCCGCAATCGCGGTAGGTGTCGACCAAGTGGATGAAGCGCTGATAATCCTCGTCGCGTGGCCGCATGGAGGCGTCCACATGGCCCGTGTCCTTGCGGCGGATCGCCGTCGTGGTGGTGGTCGGCACGCGGGCCAGCGCCTGATCCCAGGCCGGCGAGTTGTCGCTGCCGCTCTCCCAGGGATGCAGGATCGACACGAGGCCGAGGCCGTCCGGATCGCGCGCGGACAACCACCAGCGGTGCGAGCGCAGGGCGGCCTGGAACAGCACCGTCGTGCGCTCCGCCGCGCCGGCCGTGCCGCTCGCGAGAGCGGCCTCGTGCACATGGCGCAGGGCCATGCCGAAGACCGGCGGCTGCGTGATGCCCGACGTCGGGACGCGATGCCGCGTGCCCCACACGTCGGGGCCCGGGAAATAGGTGTCGCTCGGCGCATGGAAAACGATATGCGGGATCATGCCGTCGTCCCACTGGCCTTCGACCAGGCGCTCCAGCTCGCGATAGGCGCGGGCGACGTCGAAGACCGCAAATCCCATGGCGACGAAAGCGGAGTCCCAGTTCCACTGGAACGGATAGAGCCGGTCGGTCGGCACCGTGTAGCCGCCGCGATCGTTGCGCGCGAGAATGGCGCGCGCCGCCTCTTCCTTCGGAAGCGTGTTCATCTCAAATGTCCTTCAGGTCGGAAAGTCAGGTCCGGGCGAGGGCGCGTCCGGTGGTGCTGTCGATCCAGGTCACGCGGGCCGGATCGACGGTGAGGCCGACGCGCTCGCCCGCGTTCACTTTGGCCGTCGGCGGCGCGACGATGCGGGCGAGCTGGCCGTCGATGGCGCCGGTCAGGAGCAGGTGCGAGCCCATCGGCTCCACGACGCGCACGTCGAAGGGAAGGCCGGAACCGTTGGGGCTCAGGCTCGCATCCTCGCCGCGCAGGCCGAGCTCCAGGTTCTCGGCCGTGGTCGGGCAGGGCAGGGCCGCATCGCCGATCCGCGCCGTGCCCTGGCTGCACCGGACCTTGATGAAGTTCATGGGCGGCGAACCGATGAAGCCGCCGACGAAGCGAGTGGCCGGCGTGGCGTAGATCTCGAGCGGCGCGCCGATCTGGTCGATCTTGCCGCCGTACATCACGGCGATGCGGTCGGCGAGACCCATGGCCTCGGTTTGATCGTGCGTCACGTAGATCGTCGTGGTGCCGGCCTCGCGCAGGACCGCCTTCAATTCCGTGCGCATCTCGAGGCGCAGGAGCGCGTCGAGATTGGAGAGCGGCTCGTCCATGAGCAGCACGGCGGGCTCGACGGCGAGCGCCCGGGCCACCGCCACGCGCTGGCGCTGGCCGCCCGAGAGTTTTGCCGGATAGCGGTCGAGATAGTTCTCGATGTGGAGCAGGGCCGCCGCGCGCTCGACCTTGCGCTTCACGTCCGCCTGCGAGGCCTTCTGCGTGCGCAGCCCGAAGGCGACGTTCTCGAACACGGTCATGTGCGGGAAGACCGCGTAGTTCTGGAACACCATCGCGAGACCACGCTTGCGGGGGCTCAGGTTGCTCACGTCCTGGCCGCCGATGACGACGCGGCCGGAGGTCTGGGTCTCGAGACCGGCGATGATGCGGAGCAACGTGGTCTTGCCGCAGCCCGAGGGGCCGAGGAGCGCCACGAACTCGCCGTCGTTGACGGTGAGCGAGACCTCCTGCAGGGCGCGGAAGGAGCCGAATTCCTTGACGACGCGGTCGATGACGATGTCAGCCATGATGGGATCCGTTATTTGCTCGCAATGCCCCACACCGCGAAGAGGTATCGTCTCACGGCGAAGATGAAGAGCACGGAGGGGATGATGAGGATGAAGCCGCCGGCGAAGCGGTAGTGAAGCGGGCTCTCGGCGAGGATTCGCAGCAGATAGGCGGTCAGCGTCCGCTCGCGCACGGTGAGGATCGAGGCCGCGAACACCTCGTTCCACGAGATCACGAAGGCGAAGATCGCGGTCGCGGCGAGGCCCGGCAGGGCGAGCGGCAGCACCACCTTCATGAAGGCCTGGAAGCGCGTGCAACCGAACACCCAAGCGGCTTCCTCGTATTCGCGTGGAATGCCCATGAACAGGCTCTGCGTGACGAGCGCCGCGAAGGGCAGGGCCAGAACCGTGTGGATCAGCGACACGCCAAAGGGCGTGTCGTAGAGCCCGATCCGGATGAACGAGACGGTGAGCGGCAGCGCCAGGATGGCGAGCGGGAAGGCGCGGGTGAGGAGGACGAGCAGGCGATAGGCGTTCTGCCCGCGGAAGGTGTAGCGCGCCAGCGCGTAGCCGGCCGGGGCGCCGAGCGCGATGGAGAACACCACCGTCAGGCCGGCCGCGATGAGCGAGTTGACAAGGGCGTTGAACACGCCCTCGATGGCGAGAAACTGGCTCATGGCCGCGAAGGACAGGTCCGAGGGCCAGATCGATTTCGGCCAGCGGAACACGCCGAGCCGCCCCCCGAAGGCGCCGAGCGCCACCAGATAGATCGGCACCAGCACCCAGGCGATGAGCACCGCGAGGCCGGTCCACAGCAGCAGGCGCCGGGCGGAGGGAAGGGCCATGCCGCGGCTCGTCGCGGCGGGTTTCGTTTCGACGGCGCTGGCTGTCATGGGAGCTGCTCCGGACGCGTTCTCAGGGCGCGCAGGTAGACGGCGGTCGCGGCGAGCGAGATCGCCATGATGAGCACCGCATAGGCGGCCGCGACGCCGTAATTCTGGTTGTCGTTCTGCCAGACATAGGCTTCGCCGGCGAGAACCGGGAAATTGCGCCCGCCGAGCGCATAGACGACGGCGAAGACCTCGAAGGCGAGCACCGTGCGCAGGATCAGGGCCGATTGCAGGCTGGGCTTCAGGAGCGGCAGGGTGATCCGGGTGAAGCGCGTCCACGGCTTGGCGCCGAAGATCTCGGCGGCTTCCGCGAATTCTTTTGGGATCAGCTGCAGGCCGGCGATTAGAATCACCAGCACGATGGCGGTGGCGCGCCAGAGCTCCGCCAGCACGATGGCGAAGAACAGGGCGACCGGCGTCTCCTGCGAAAGCCATCCGGTGGGTCCCTGGATGAGGCCAAGCGCGTAGAGCGCGGAGTTCAGGTAGCCGGTGTTCTGCAGCAGGGCGAGCCAGGCAAGGCCCGCCGCGAGATCCGAGATGCCGAGCGGAATGGTGAGCACCCACAGGACCAGGTCGCGGCCCTTGTCGAGCTTCGTCACCATGGTGGCCATGCCGAGCGCCAGCACCACCTGGAGCGGCACGACCACGAGGGTGAGCAGGAAGGTGTTCTTGACGGCGAGCGCGAAGTTCAGGTCGCCCGCCATGCGCCGGTAGTTCTCCAGCGACAGGCCTTCGCCGGCGGAGAACGACAGCCAGATCGTCTGCACGAGCGGCACCAGGAACAGCGCCGCGAGAAAGACGACCGAGGGCGCGATCAGCGCATAGGGAATCCAGGATGGGCGCGCAGGCATGAAGCCGCTCCACGGGCAGAAGATGGGGCCCGGCGAAGCGTGCTCCGCCGGGCTCGATCGATGGGGTTACTGAACCGAGCAGGCACCCTGGCTCGGCTTGTCCGGGGCCCAGCACGGTGCGCCGGTGTCCTTCATGAGCGCGTCAAGCACTTTCGCCTGGGCTTCGAGCACATCCTTGACAGGCTCGTTGCGCAGCACGATGCGCTGGAAGGAATCCATGTAGACCTTGTTGAACTCCCCGCCCTTGGCGCCGAGGCCGACGGGCAGGAGCGACACGAGCGCGTCCTTCGCGTTCTGCGTGGCCGCGACCGCGCCGGCGAGCGCCTTGATGCCCGGCGCGAGATCGGTCGGAAGCTCCGCCTTCACGACCGGGAAGAAGCCCACTTCGGCGGCGGTCGCCAACTGGGTCTGCGGCTTGGTCAGATGCTCGATCACCGCTACGGCGCCGGCCCGGTTCGGGGCGTCCTTGGGGATGGCGAGGCCGGCGATCACCGGCATGTAGCCGCGCCCCTTCGGACCGGCCGGCGCCGGGAAGGCGACGAACTGGTCGGGCTGCAGGGTGAGGGCTTCCTTCACGCGGGCGATGTGATCCCAGGCGATCCATACCTCGCCGGAGAGCAGCGGCTCCTGCATGAAGTTGTAGTTGGTGGAATTGGGGTTCGACACCGCCCACAACTCCTTCAGGGCGTTCCAGCCGGCTTCGGCGTCGGCCGACTTGAAGGTCGTGACCACGCCGCCGGTGAAGGACGGGTAGAAATAGCCCTGGAAGAACCGCGGCAGCAGGCCGGTCGGGCCGGCCGGGAAGCCGAGGCGGCGCTGGCCGGTCTTGTCGGCGATGGTCTTGCCCCATTGCTGCAGCTGCGCATAGGTGAGGCTGTTCACGTCCGCGCCTGCTGGCAGGTATTGCAGCGCCTGCTTGTTGGCCACCATCACGTAGGTGGCCTGCATCCACGGGATGTATTGCTGCTGGCCGGTGCCGAGCTTGCCGAGATCCATCAGGCTTGCCGGAATGCCGCGGTCGGTCAGCTTCGCCGCGACGTCGTCGACGGGCTGGAGATCGGCCGGCACGTGCGGCTGCAATTCGCCGTGCAGCGCCCCGACGACGCTCGCGGTGCGCTTGCCGGCCTGCGTTTCCGCCTTCATGCGCACCGCGAAGGCCGGCGGCTCGTCGACCACGTAGGTGACCTTGCCGGGAATGCCCTTCAGCAGGACCTCGCGGACCTTCGTCGCCTCCTCGATGGGACGAAGCTGGGTCGAGTAAAAGATCGTTTCCTGCGCGTGAGCGACGGTCAGCCCTCCAAACAGGGCCGCCGCGGCGGCAATGGCGCGCAGCGATACCGGATGCGTCATGTCCTTCCTCCATCGGTCCCTTCTCGGTGCCGCTCGATCCGGGTCCGGAAGATCGAGGGCATCAAACTCAGTTCGCCGGTCCGTGGGTGGCCCTCGGAACCTGCCGAACCGGCAGAATGGTCTGCAACTCGCGGGCCTCGCGGCCGCCGAGCCTTGCAAGCAGCATCTCGGCCAGCTGCCGGCCCACGTCGGGCGCGGCGATCTCCATGCTCGAGAGCGGCGGATCGGTGAATGCCGCCGACGGCAGATTGTCGTGCCCGATCACGGCGATCTCGCGCCCGGCCGCGAGCCCGCGCTCCTTGAGAGCGCTCAGGGCGCCGATCGCCATGCTGTCGGTAGCGCACAGAAGCGCGGTGGGCGGCGCGCTCTGCTGGAGCAGCCATTGCGCGGCCTCGTAGCCGCCGGCCTCTGTCGGCTGGGCGGTGTATTCGAGCCGGTCCGCTGAGCCGATATCGGCGAGGACCGCGAGCCAACCCTGGCGGCGCAGATGGGCGAAGGTCAGATCCTGCGGGGCCGCGAGATGGGCGATCCGGCGATGACCCAGGGCGGCGAGCGCGCGGGCTGCGTCCCGGAAGCCGGCCTCGCCGTCGCCGTCGATGAAGGCATGCTCGTCGGGGCGGGCCGTGCGGCCATGGGTCACGAACGGGATGCCGCGTTCCTTCAGAAAGGCCACGCGCTCGTCCTCGAGCCGCGTACGCACCACGATCACCGCGTCGGCGCGGCGTCCGTCGAGAAGCCGCCGGTAGGTGTCCATCTCACCGGCGCGGCCGGCGGTCGGCAGCAGCATCAGGTCGAGCCCCTCCTCGGCGAGCCGCTGCCCGCAGGCCGCCAGCATGTTGAGGAAGATCGGAGGTCCGAACCGGCCCGGCTCCGTCGGCAGGGTCACGGCCACTGCCTCGGCCTTGCGGCGCCGCAGGCTGCGGGCGGCCGGATTCGGCCGGTAGTTCATCGCTCGCGCGGCCGCCTGGACGCGCTCGCGCGTCGCCGGCGCCACGTCGGCATAACCGTCGAGGGCTCGCGACACCGTCGTGATCGACAGGCCGAGCGATTGCGCGAGAAGCTTCAGATTGGACACGGGGTTCACAATCTCCTGATGCCTCTAACTAGATCTCCAAAACGTTTTGGGAAGTCAATAATCCCGGTCTCAGCCCTTGGTATAATGTTCGGAACGTAAGGGCAGCGTCCCGTCCGAAACTCCGGACGGGGCTGCTTCAACATCCATGGCGACAGCCCGATCGGCGGGCATCTCAGGCGGAATCGCCGCTTTCGTCGACCGGCCGTTCTTCGGCAAGGGCTCCTGCTCGGTGCAGTTCGTCAATGAGGACGGCGGCGCGATGTTCAAGGTCTTCGTCGGACGTAACGAGGATCGCAGCCTGAAGGGAGACCAATCCGCCCGATTCACAGGGCTTCGCGAGCGACATCGCCAGGGCGTCGGACCCCCTCAACCGGAGACGACGCCGAGCATCGGGATCGGACGTGGTGTTCACTTTTGGTTCCGATGCGCTAGGGTATGACCGGGATAGCGAGAACTGGAGGATGCGGGATGGCGAAGGATCCGATTCTGCCTGTCGACGACGAGGCCCGCACCCTCGCCAAGAAGCTCATGCGGACCGCCCGCTCCGGCGCGCTCGCCACCAACGATCCCGACACCGGCATGCCGTTCGCCAGCCTCGCCCAGGTGGGAACGGATCTGGACGGCGCGCCCGTCATTCTCACCTCGCAGCTCTCGCTGCATACGAGGCTGATGGAGGCCGATCCGCGCTGCTCCCTGCTCCTGTCCTCCATCGGCAAGGGTGACCCGCTGGCACATCCGCGCCTGACCCTGCAGGCGACGGCCGAGCGGCTCGACCGGGAGACGGACGAGGCGAAAAGCATCCGCCGCCGCTATCTGCTGCAGCATCCGAAGGCCGAACTCTACGTCGACTTCCCGGATTTCAGCTTCTGGCGCCTCAAGGTGGCGTCCGGCAGCCTCAATGGCGGCTTCGGCCGGGCCTACCGCATGACGGCCGAGGATCTCCTCACCGACATGGCCGAGTTCTTCGATTTCTACGACTTCGAAGCCGAGGCGGTCGCGCACATGAACGGGGAGCACGGCGATGCGGTCGCGCTCTACGCCACGCAGCTCTGCGGCGCCCGCGAGGGGGCCTGGCACCTGATCGGGATCGACCCGGAGGGCCTCCAGCTGGCCCTGGGCGACGAGATCCTGCGCCTGTCCTTCCCAAGGCCCCTGACGGGCCCGCACGAGGTCCGCCCCATGCTCATCCGCCTCGCGAACGAGGCCCGCAGCCGCATCGCCTAGGCCGCCTCGGCCCGGACCGGTGAGACACCGTGGGGCTTGCCATGCCCTGCCCGGGCCCGCATCAAGGAACGGGACCACGCATCATCGCCCGCACGGTCCACCGATCCACGATGCCCAGGCCGACGATGCGACCGATCCCCCTTCCGTCCCGCGCTCGATCCATCTTCGCCGCCACGGCCGATGCGGGGTCGCGCTTCGCGCGCAACGACGGCCTCGCCATGGCGAGCCATGTGGCGCTCTCCCTGGTCATAGCGCTGTTTCCGTTCCTGATTTGCGTCGCCGCGCTGGCAGCCTTCCTCGGGGCCGGGAGGATCTCGACCCACATCGTTCATCTGCTTTTCGACTTCTGGCCCGAAGGGGTCGCCGGACCCCTGGCCCGGGAGGCCGACAAGGTTCTGATCCCGCGCCGGAACGTCCTGACAATCAGCATCGTCCTGACCCTGCTCGTCGCCACCAACGGGGTCGAGAGCCTGCGGGTCGCCCTGTGCCGGGCCTACGGGGTCGAGCGGTTCCGGCCGTGGTGGCAGGCGCGCCTCATCGGGATCGGCTTCATCCTGATCGGCGCGGGCGCGCTCGTCGCCTCTTCGGTCCTGGTCGTCCTGTGGCCGTCGATCTGGCGGTGGGCCTTGTCCTACATGCCGGATCTCAGAGGGCTCGGCCCGACCTACGACCTGGTGCGCTACGGCCTGGCGTCGTTCATCCTGGTGGCGGGCCTCGCCGCGACCCATCTCTGGCTGCCCGACACCCGGCCGCAGTCGCGGGACGTGGTGCCGGGCATTGCGGCCACCCTGGTCCTGTGGCTCGTCGGAGCGAGCCTGTACGGCGAGTTTCTCGCCACCATGACCCATCTGAAAGCCACTTATGCGGGTCTGGCGGGCATCCTGACCGCGCTGATCTTCCTCCAGATCTCGGCGGCAATCTTCATCTTCGGGGCCGAGCTCAACGCGGCGCTGCGCCGCCGGAGGACATGCGGTGAGGGGGCGCGCAAACCGGTGTCCGCATCCCAGGACGGAGAGCCGCTGTCCGTCGCGCCGCTCTAAAGCCTCGGACCCGAAAGTGGACTTGCGCTTTTGGGATCCACCCGATGCTTTCGTCTTGAATGAGAGCATCGGTCAGAACGGACCCGAAGGGCCGCGTCAGCGAAAACCGGATCCACTTTCCGCTGACGCGGCTCTCTGGGTCCGTCCGATGCTTGTCTTATGATTTTCGCGTCCTGATCGAGCAAGATGAGGACACCGCCAGCGGGTCGCGAGCTCGCTGGCGGTGGGAGGGGACGGGTCGTTCCGACGCAGACCGGAGCGGGTCGAGCTAGAGTCAGACCGCCCCTCTCTTTTCCTCGTGGCCTGAACGGATACCCGGGCGTGATGGCCCGCATGACAAGCCAAGGACGCGGAAAAGATGGATCATCCTATACCACAGACCGCCGGCATCGACATTGCCAAAGATCAGCTCGATGTCTGTCTCTGCCCCGACGGGGCCACGCGCCACTTCCCCAACGACGCCAAAGGCCATCGCGCCCTCATCGCTTGGCTGGCCGCGTACGCCATTCAGCGCGTGGTCTTCGAGCCGACCGGCGCCTATCACCGCGGGCTGGAGCGCAGTCTTGCCAGTGCCGGCCTGCCGCTGGCGAAGATCAATCCCCGCCACGCCCGCCGCTTCGCGGAAGCCCTGGGACAGCTCGCCAAAACCGATCGGCTCGATGCGGCCCTGCTGGCGCGTTTTGGAGCCCTGCTCGAGCCTCCCACCCGGCCCGTGCTCAGTCCCACTCTGGATGCCATGAAGGAGCTGGTGGTGGCGCGGCAGGCGCTGATCAAGGACCGCACGGCCGCTCTCAACCGGCAGAAGGTGGTCCGCTCTCCCTTGTTGCGACGTCAGCTCGACCAGCGGCTGCGCCAGATAGTCCGCCACTTGGCTGCGGTCGACGCCCAACTTCTCAGCCTGTGTCAGGCGGATGCGGATCTCGCCCCGCGTCTGGCCATCCTCATGAGCATTCCCGGCATTGCTCAAGCCACGGCCGTGAGCCTGCTCGTCGAGATGCCTGAACTCGGCAGCCTCGATCAGAGCCAGGTGGCCAGCCTCGCCGGCTTGGCTCCGGTGGCGCGCGACAGCGGAACCTCGCGCGGTCGCCGCACGATCCGGGGCGGCCGCGCCCATCTGCGTCAGGCGCTGTACATGCCAGCGCTGGTGGCGGCCCGCTTCAATCCGGATCTGAAGGCCAAGTACCAGGCCCTGCTCGCGGCGGGCAAGCCGGCCAAGGTCGCCCTGACGGCCATCATGCGCAAGCTCATCATCCTGGCCAATGCGCTCTTGCGAGATCAGCGAAACTGGTCCCCAAAACCCGCTTGATCAATACGGATACTCTAGGAGCTCACGCCTTCATCCCGCTTTCGCTCGCAGTCCCGCTTCGGGGTCTGCTGAGGAGCCTGCTGCTGCTGGGCGATGGTCGTCTCGTCGCGGGAGATATCCGCCGCCGGGGACGGGGTGGCGAAGGCTGTCAGGACGGTAAGGGAGAGAATGCGGAGCATGGTCGGTCTGTCCTTGGTCGAAGCGACCCGATGCTAAGGGGATACGGCCCCGATGGCCAGCGGGTTTCAGGAGACGATGCGAGCGATGCCGCTCGGGCGTTCGGAGCCCTCTTGAAATCAGAAAAAAGCGTTCCTACCATCAATATTGCCGAGGCCTTTCAGAGGCTTGGCATTACGGGCGCCGGCGGGTGTCCGGCGCTCTCACGTCCATGTTGCTCAATGGAGGATATGGTGATGAGAACAGCCTTCGACTTCTCTCCCCTGTACCGTTCGACGGTCGGCTTCGACCGCCTGTTCGACATGCTCGATCAATCGTCCCAGATCGAGCCCATGACCAACTGGCCGCCCTACAACATCGAGAAGGTGGGCGAGGACCAGTATGTGATCACGATGGCCATCGCGGGCTTCGCTCCGGACGAGATCGAACTCACCCAGAAGGAGAGCCAGCTCCTGGTGGCCGGTCAGAAGAAGGGCTCCGAAGAAGGTCGGCAATATCTGCATCGCGGCATCGCGACCCGCGCCTTCAAGCAGACCTTCAACCTCGCCGACCATGTGAAGGTCACGGATGCGCACCTCGAGAACGGCCTGCTCACGGTCGATCTGAAGCGCGAAGTGCCCGAAGCGCTCAAACCGCGCCGGATCGAGATCAATGCCGGCGCCGACGCGGCACCGGCTGGCCGGCCGCCGCAGCAGATCGAGCACGGCAAGGCCGCCTGACAGGGGCCGTGCCACAGGCAGCGCCGGTTCAGCACTGGCGCTGCCGCACCATCTGAGCGAAAGGAGGATGACACCATGAACATGCGCGATCTCATTCCCTGGGGTCGCAACCAGCAGACGACCCCGAGCCGCTATCGCGACGAGGCCGATCCCTTCATGACCCTGCATCGCGAGATGAACCGGCTCTTCGACGACGTTTTCCGCGGCTTCGACATGGCGCCGCTCGGCAGCATGAACCGGATGGCGACCTGGCCACATGTGGAAGTCGTCGACAACGACAAGGATGTCCGCATCTCGGCGGAGCTTCCGGGCCTTGAGGACAAGGATGTGGAGGTCCTGATGGGCGACGGCGTCCTCACCATCCGGGGCGAGAAGAAATCCGCGATCGACGACAAGGAGCGCGCGTTCAGCGAGCGGCACTACGGCCGCTTCGAGCGCCGCATCCCGCTGGCCTGGGAGGTCGAGGAGGACAAGATCGACGCCAGCTTCAGGAACGGCGTTCTCACCGTCACTCTGCCCAAGGCGGCCGAGACTCGCCCGGAGGTGAAACGCATCGCGATCAACCGCGCGGGCGACGAAACCAAGCATTGATCACGGATTGGGAGCGCCCGGACGGGCCGGGCGCTCCCTGGTTCCGTCATACCGATCCGTCGCTCGGGTCAGAGCGACGCATGCATGAACAGCGCCGCCTTCACGAGATCGTCGGGGCCGAGATCGTCCTCGGCGTCGAATTTCAGCATCTCCACGAGGCGGTTGCGGGCGCGGTTGATCCGGCTCTTGATGGTTCCGATGTTGGTGCCGCAGATCCGCGCCGCCTCCTCGTAGGACAAACCCTCCGCGCCGACGAGCAGAAGCGCCTCGCGCTGGTCGACCGGGAGCTTGCCCAAGGCTTTCAGCATGTCGGTGAAATCGAGCCGCGCGCCCTGCTCGGGCATCACGGCGACCTTCTCGGCCCAGGATCCCTCCGGATCCTCCACCTCGCGCTTGTTCCGACGGGTCTGAGTGAGAAAATCGTTGCGCAGGATCGTGAAGAGCCAAGCCTGCATGCTGGTGCCGGGCTGGAACTTGTCGAGATTGCTCAGGCCCTTGAGAAGCGTGCTCTGGACCAGATCATCGGCCCTGTCGACGCTGCCGGACAGGGATATTGCGAAGGCCCGCAGATGGGGAGTGGCATTGAGCATCTGCTGCTTCAGGGAGTTTTCGACCGACACTCTTCCAACTCCTCAAATTCGGACCTGTAAGAAGACCCTCCCCGGCGGGCTGCCGCATTAACCTATGCGAAGCCTGCCGCTCTTTGTGATGTCTGCCTTCAAGCTTGGCTTTAGCACGGGCCAACGGGCAAGGGAGAATATTCCCGTCCTGTCGGTCTTCACGAAAGTGTGCGCGCCGCAGCACCGGCGGCTCATGGCGGCTCTTTGGTATAAGCTTGTCCTTGGAAAGCCGGTTCTGCAGCCAAGATTCACATGCATCAATGAAGCGGACTCCGGGCCATCGTAGACAAGGCGCAAGAGGGATGCGCTGCCGATCATTCGTCGCCCGGCTCCTCTGCCCATGCGATCGACGGAGCCTGCTCCCCGGCCCGAAACGGACAATGGACGCCATGACTCAGACGCGCTGCATGATTGTCGAAGACCAGGCGTTGATCGGTATGTCGCTCGAGGCCTTTCTCGAGGATGCCGGCTTCGCGGTCGCCGGGGTGTTCATGAGCAATGTCGACGCCCTGAAATGGCTCGAGAGCGACGCGCCGGACATCGCCATCCTGGACATCATGATCAAGGACGGCACCTCGCTTGAGATCGCCCGTGCCCTGAGGAACCGGGGCGTGCCCTTCACGGTCTATTCCGGCCTGCCGGCGAAAGCCGACTGCCCGCCGGAGCTGCGGAACGTGCCCTGGCTCGAAAAGCCCGTCAGCCGGGAAACCCTTATAGGCGTGCTGGGTCAGCTGATCGGCCCCGGCGACAACGAGATCATCGTGTCCTAGAGCATCGGACCCAAAAGTGGGCCCACTTTTGGGTCCGATGCTCCCACCTCTTTGACGAGCGCATCGTTCATGCGGAAAACCGGATCCACTTTTCGCTGACGCGGCCCTCTGGGTCCGCACGATGCGCTAGGACCTGTTTCCGAAGCGCGACGGACAGGGGTTCGAGGCTCCGCCCGCCGGACATCCGTTGAAGCCATCGTCGAGACGGGTTAGACGGATGGTCTGCGCAATACGGATGTTCCATGACAGTACGCTTCCATCGCGGCGACCTGCCGGCCGGCTACAAGCCCGGTCCGGCCATCGCCATCGACACCGAGACGCTCGGTCTCAATCCGCATCGCGACCGGCTCTGCGTGGTGCAGATCTCCACCGGCGACGGCACGGCCGACGTGGTGCAGATCCTCAAGGACGGACCTTTGCCGGAGAACCTGATCCGCGTCCTGTCCGACGAGAGCGTGCTGAAGATCTTCCATTACGCCCGCTTCGACCTGGCGGTGATCTTCCATGCCTTCGGCGTCATGCCGCGGCCGATCTACTGCACCAAGGTCGCCTCGCGGCTCGTGCGCACCTACACCGACCGCCACGGCCTCAAGGAGCTGGCGCGCGAGCAGCTCGGGGTCGAGCTGTCGAAGCAGCAGCAATCCTCCGATTGGGGCGCCGAGACCCTCACCCCGGCCCAGCTCGACTACGCGGCGTCCGACGTTCTGCATCTGCATGCCCTCAAGGACAAGCTCGATCGTCTGCTGGAGCGCGAGAACAGGCTCGGCATCGCCCACCAGTGCTTCAGCTTCCTGCCGACCCGGGCCCAGCTCGACCTGCTCGGCTGGCCGGAGACGGATATTTTCGCCCATTCTTGACGCGCGCTTAAACTTTCCCGCATAAACCCCATATCCGTCATAACATCGCCATGCCGCTCCGGCATGGCGCCGTGCCGATGGCCACGCGCCAGGGATCAGGACGGAAGGGGTTGACGACAGTGGCGGGAATTCAGGGCTCCTCCATGCGGGACGGCCCGGCCTCGAGGCCGGCCGTGCGATCGCGCGCCTTCACCAAGGCCCGTCGCCATTCCCACTGGGTCCGCTTCGCCAAGATCGCCATTCCGCTCGGCTCCCTGCTGGGCATGGCGGGTGTCGGCGTCGTGGCCTATTACAACCCGTTCCGGCAGATCGAGAACCTGAGCTTCGGCTCCATCGGGGTGAGCGGCACCCACGTCACCATGGAGAGCCCGAAGCTGAACGGCTTCAAGAACGACAACCGCCCCTACGAGGTGACGGCCAGCGCCGCCACCCAGGATGTACGCAAGCCCGATCTCGTCCAGCTCAAGGACCTCAAAGCCCGCATCGTGACCGACGAGCGCGGCAGTGTCGCAAGGCTTCAGGCCGATTCCGGCGTCCTCGACACCAAGAAGGAGCAGATGAGGCTGCGCGACAACATCGTGGTCACCACGGATGGCGGTCACGAGGTCAAGCTCCGGACGGCGTTCGTGCGGTTCAAGGCCGGCGCGGTGGTGTCCAACGATCCGGTCACCGTGGCCTTCGGCAGCGGCACCATCGAGGCCGAAGGCCTCGATGTTTCGGACAACGGCAAGGTCATGAGCTTCAAGGGCCGCGTCCGCACCGTCATTCAGCCCTCCACTGGCTCCACTCCATCCTCCCCGGAAGCCGCCGGCACAGGCTCCGCGGCGCCTGCACCCCAACAGACAAGTATCCGTCCATGATGAGTTTCACACGCGCCGCCCTGGCTCTCGGGCTCCTCTTTCCGGCTCCCCTTGACGTGGCCTTTGCCCAGGCCAGCAAGGAGCGGGCCGTCGGCTTCGGCAATTTCGGCTCCAGCAAGGAGCCGATCAAGATCGACGCCAACAAGCTCGACGTCTTCGACAAGGAGGGCCGCGCGGTCTTCACCGGGGACGTGGTGGCGGTTCAGGGCGAGAGCACCATGAAGTGCACGATCATGACCGTATTCTACGAGCAGCGGGACCAGAACGGCGGGCAGGCGGCTCCGTCCACGCAGACGGCGGACGACAGCGCGATCAAGAAGATCGACTGCAAGGGCCCGGTCACCATCGTGTCGCGCACCCAGGTGGCGACCGGCGAGAACGCCACCTTCGACCGGGGCTCCAACAAGATCATGCTGACCGGCAACGCGACCCTGAGCGACGGACCCAACGTCACCAAGGGCGAGCGGGTGCTCTACGACATCAATACCGGCGTGGCGAACATCGAAACGACGCCCGGCGGCCGCGTGAGGGCGCTGTTCGTGCCCGGCCAGGGCGGACCGGCTCCGACCGGTGCCGGCGGCGGAGCCTCTCCCGCACCCAAGCCGAAGCCCCAGCAGCGGCCGGCCACGAACTAGAGCGGGAGTTCAACTCCCGCTTTTTCCCTTTTCACGATCGACGATTGAGCCAGTGAAACCGCTTTCCAACCGATCTCAAACCGGTCCCTCCGACGTGAGCCTCCTGGAACCCCATTCGGCCGGGACGAGCCCGCATGTCTTCCACCGCGCCGACAGCGACGCCGTGTTCGGCGGCCCCGGGATCCTGGCGGTCAAGGGCCTGCAGAAGAGCTATCGCGGCCGGACCGTGGTGCAGGATGCGGGCCTGAACGTGCGCGCCGGCGAGGCCGTGGGCCTGCTCGGTCCCAACGGGGCCGGCAAGACCACCATCTTCTACATGATCACCGGGCTGGTGAGCGCCGACCGCGGCGTCATCAGCCTGGACGGCCACGACGTGACGGGCCTGCCCATGTACCGCCGGGCCCGCCTCGGCATCGGCTATCTCCCGCAGGAGGCGTCGATCTTCCGCGGCCTCAACGTGGAGGACAATATCCGCGCCGTGCTGGAGATCGTCGAGCCGAGCCGCAAGGAGCGCGAGCGCAAGCTCGATGCTCTGCTCGACGAGTTCAACATCACGCGCCTGCGCAAGTCGCCCTCCATCGCGCTCTCGGGCGGCGAGCGGCGGCGCTGCGAGATCGCCCGGGCGCTGGCCGGCGAGCCGACCTTCATGCTCCTCGACGAGCCTTTCGCCGGCATCGACCCCATTGCGGTGGGCGACATCCAGAACCTGGTGCGCCATCTCACCCGGCGCGGCATCGGCGTGCTCATCACCGACCACAACGTGCGCGAAACCCTCGGCCTCATCGACCGGGCCTACATCATCCATTCCGGCCGCGTCCTGACCGAGGGCACGCCGGACGCCATCGTGTCGAACGAGGAGGTGCGCCGCCTCTATCTGGGCGAGGACTTCCGTCTCTAGCCCGTCAAAACCCTCTTCGGTCATTACCGGCCCTGTGCCGGTGATCCCGATCGTCTGAGACGCAGAGCCCCACCCTATCGGGACGGCCGGGACAGGCCCGGCCATGACGTGGTGACGGTTATGGATCGTCTCTTCGAGCCTCGGACGATTGATCTTTTGACCTTAAGGGATGGACCGGAGTAGAACCGTCGAGGCATGCAAGAAGCATGCCCATACGGCTTCGGGTGCGTTCATGACGGCGATGCAGCGGCTGGAGCTGCGCCAGGGCCAGTCCCTGACGATGACGCCCCAGCTGGTTCAATCGATCAAGCTGCTGCAGCTCTCCCATGCGGAGCTCGCCGCCTATGTGGAGGCGGAGCTCGAGCGCAATCCGCTCCTGCAGGAGGGCGAAACCCCGGCCGGGGCATCCCTGCCGAGCCTTGCGGATTTCCTGCATGCCAAGCAGAAGGCGGAGGCAGCCGGTCCGAGGATGATCCCCGGGCCGCTTCCGCCGCGGCGGGAGGCCCTGCCGGCCTCGTCCGGGCACGCGGCCAGCACGGGCCACAGCGAACTCAGGCCCGAGATGGAGGACATGCTCGCCCGAGCGACGAGCCTGAGCGAGCATCTGGAGGCGCAGCTCGATTGGGCGACCGCCGACCCGACGCTGCGCCTGATCGGCCGGCACCTGATCCACAACCTCGACGAGGCCGGCTACGTCACCGAGGATCTCGCTGATCTTGCGGCACGCCTCCGGGTCGCGCCCGCTGACGCCGAGGCGGCCCTGAGGCTGATCCAGGGGTTCGATCCGCCCGGGGTCGGCGCACGCAATCTGGCCGAATGCCTGAGTATCCAGCTGCGGGAGCGCGATCGGCTCGATCCGGCCATGGAGACCCTGCTCGCTCATCTCCCTCTCGTCGCCCGCCAGGACTTTGCCGCCTTGAGGAAGGTCTGCGGAGTCGACGAGGAGGATCTCGCCGAAATGCTGGCCGAGATCCGCCGCCTCGAGCCCAAGCCTGGCCTTGCCTTCGCGCCTGCTCTCATGGCTGTGCTCGTGCCGGACGTCCTGGTGCGGGCTGCCCCGGACGGTGGCCTGCAGGTCGAACTCAACCCGGACACCCTTCCCCGAATCCTGCTCAACCGAACCTATTATGCGGAGGTCGCCAAGGTGGTGCGCAAGGATGAGGACAAGAGTTTTCTGTCCGATTGCCTTCAAGCCGCAAGCTGGCTGACCCGCAGCCTGGACCAGCGCGCCAAGACGATCCTCAAGGTTGCCGCCGAGATCGCCCGCCAGCAGGAGGGTTTCTTCCGTGAGGGGGTCGCGGCCCTGCGCCCCATGACCCTCAGGAGCGTCGCGGAGGCGATCAGGATGCACGAATCCACCGTCTCCAGGGTTGCGGCGAACAAGGCGATCGGCACCGAGCGCGGCACGCACCCGATGAAGTTCTTCTTCAGCGCCGCCACCGGGGAGGGCGAGCATTCGGCCAAGGCGGTCCGCCACCGAATCAGGCAGCTGATCGAGGCCGAGAGCCCCGCCGCTGTGCTCTCGGATGAGGCAATTGCCCAGAAATTGAAGGCGGACGGGATCCGGGTCGCCCGGCGCACGGTCGCGAAATACCGGGAGTCCCTGCGCATTCCTTCCTCCGCGGACCGCCGCCGCACGGGCAGGATGAAACCCTGACCCGGCAGGCCCCGCCCATTTCATGGCTTGCATTGGCCTCCATTCGGATCATCATCGACCTCAAGCGCCACCCCGAAGGATCGCCACGAAGCGACGGCGCATGAGGAGGAGATCACGATGACGTTGAGGGTGTCGGGGAAGAATCTCGATATCGGCGAAGCCCTTCGATCCCAGGTGCGGGATCGGATGGCCGGCGCCCTGTCGAAATATTTCGACGGCGGCTATTCGGGTCACGTGACCGTCACCCGCGACGGCACAGGCTATCGCACCGATTGCGTGCTTCACCTGACTTCGGGCATGACCCTGGAAGCCTCCGGGGCGGCTCAGGACGCCTATGCCAGCTTCGACCAGACGGCGGGCCGGATCGAGAACCGCCTGCGCCGCTACAAGCAGCGGCTGAAGGATCGTTCCGGCGCCGGGAACGGGCGCGCAGGCGGCCTCGAGATGGCCTATTCCGTCCTCGAGGCCCCCAGCGACGAGGCGAGCGAGGACGAGGCCTACCATCCGATGGTGATCGCCGAGACCACCAAGCCCCTCCACAGGCTCTCCGTCAGCGACGCTGTGATGCAGCTCGATCTCACCGGAGCTCCAGCCCTTGTGTTCATCCACGCTAGCACCGGCCGCGTGAACGTCGTATACCGCCGCGGCGACGGAGCGATCGGTTGGGTCGACCCGCCGCTCGCACAGCCTTGACGGGGGAGCTACCTCTTCTTGGCCCGGTTCTTGCGTGGAACGGTGAGAGGCCTTCCAGGCTTCACATCAAAATGCAGCGTGATCGATGCCTTTGCTGGATTTCTTAGACCCCCGGGCCGTTCTGCCCGCCCTGCGCGTCAGCGGCAAGAAACAGGCCCTTCAGGAACTGGCCTCCCAGGCGGCCCGGCTCACGGGTCTCCCCGACAGCGCCATCTACGAGGCTCTCCTGCAGCGCGAGCGCCTCGGCTCGACCGGGATCGGCGAGGGCATCGCCATTCCTCACGGCAAGCTGCCGAACCTGACCCGGATCTTCGGCCTCATCGCAAGGCTCGACAGGCCGGTCGATTTCGAGGCTCTCGACGCTCAGCCGGTCGACGTGCTCTTCCTTCTGCTCGCCCCCGAAGGAGCCGGCGCCGACCATCTGAAAGCCCTGGCCCGGGTGGCTCGGGTGCTGCGCGAGCCCGGGCTGATCGAACGGGTCCGGGCCACGCGGGACGCCACGGCGCTCTATGCCATCATGACCGAACTGCCGAAAGCCGCCTGAGCGGCTTCGGGGCTTCTAACCTAGCGTCAATCACTCCTTAACCCGTCCGCCCCAATCTTGCCGCAAAGTCCTAAAAGGGGGATTCGGGGGAATGTCGTCTCTTGCTCGTGTGGGGCGGCCGTCGGTGCGGGTGCGGGTCGCCGCGTTGAGCGGCGTCATGGTGCTCGGCTTCGCGGTGATCGGCGCCGTGTTTCAGACCGGCCGCCATGAGGTCGAACAGGCGCTGTCAGTGCAGCAGACCTATTCCGCCCTGGCCGAGAAGGCCAACCAGGTCCGGAGCCGGGCCGACGCCCTGAAGGTGACCGCCGGCGAATGGACGGCAAGCCGCCTCGCCCATCACGGCCAGGCCTTCATCGATCAGCACAAGGCCCTGGCGGCCCAGCTCGACGAGATGGGCGCCGCCACCGGGGCCGGCCTGATCACGCCCGAGGTCGCGGCCCTGAAGCAGCATGCAACGGCCCTGATCAGCCAGGGGAATGCGCTCGGCAAGCTTTACGCCTCTGTCGGTAGCAAGCCGGACGAGGGCGCGCAGGGACGCCTCCTGAAGGCGGAGACCAATCTCGAAAAGCTCGTGCGGCCCCTGACCGGCAGCGGCGAGACCATCGCCTGGCGCCTCTGGGCGGCCATGCTCGGCATGTTCAACCAGGAGGCTCGTGCCCGCATCCTGCTCGAGGAGAGCATTCTCGGTGCCTTCGAGGTCGAGCAGGGACGCTTCACCCGGGCGCTGGCCCAGTTCTCCGGCGATCCCAAGGACAAGGCGGCGATCGACTCCGCGAGCGTCTCGTTCCAGGAGGCCTTCCACGCCTGGAGCGAACTGGAGCAGCAGGTCTCCGGCCAGGGCGAGAAGCTGATGGGGCAGTTCGACCTGCTCGTCCCGGTCCTCGACCAGCTGCTCGCCAAGGTGCGCGCCGAGGCGCACGAGACCGACGAGCAACTCACCGCCTCGCAGCATCGCACCTTCACGCTGATCCTCTGGACCATGGGCGCCACGCTGCTGTTCGGCCTCGTGCTCAACGTCCTCGTCGGACGGTCGATTTCGCTGCCCCTGACCCGCCTCCAGCAGGCCATGCGGCGGCTCGCGGACGGCGACGCGGCGAGCGAGGTCCCGTTCACCGGCAATACCGATGAGATCGGCGCGATGGCCCGCACGGTCCTGGTCTTCCGCGACAATGCCCGCGAACGCGAGCGCCTGACGCACGAGCGGGAGGGCATGGCGGCCGTCGATGCCCAGCGGGCCCACGCGATCTCCAACGCGATCATGGCCTTCGACGCCTCGGTCGAGCAGATCCTCGCGGAGGTCCGGGACGTCACGGGCGATCTCGCTAAGGCGTCCGGGCAGCTCGAAGGATCGGCCCACCACGTCACCCAGCAGGCCCAGATCGCGGGAGCCGCGTCCACCCGCACGGCGCACAACATGTCGGCCGTGGCGAGCGCCGCCGAGGAGCTCGACGCATCCCTCGCTGAGGTCGCGGCCCAGACCCAGGCCTCCGCCCAAGCGTCCGAACGGGCAGTGGCCGAGGCGCGCGGCGCCTCCGGCAGCATGTCGACGCTCTCGACGGCCACCTCCCAGATCGGCGAGGTGGCGAATCTCATCCGCTCGATCGCGGCTCAGACCAACCTGCTGGCGCTCAACGCCACCATCGAGGCGGCCCGGGCCGGCGAGGCCGGCAAGGGCTTCGCGGTCGTCGCCTCCGAGGTGAAGGATCTGGCGGGCCAGACCGCCAAGGCCACGGAGGAGATCGCCCGGCAGATCGAGGCCGTCCAGGCGGCCTCGCGCGAGACCCTGGTGGCGCTCGGCACCGTGCAGGCGTCCGTGGAGGATCTGGCCGGAGTCGTGTCCACGGTGGCCGGGACGGTCAGCCAGCAGACGGCGGCCGTGTCCGAGATCGCCCGCTCCGTGGCCCAGGTCTCGACGGAGGCGCAGTCCGGCACCTCCGCCATCGAGACGACGCAAGGGGTCGCCACCCAGTCCCTCGATGCCGCCCGCAATGTGGCGGATCTCTCCATCGCCCTGGAGAGCCAAGCCCAGCGCCTCGGGGCCGAGATCGGCCAGTTCCTTCAGAGCGTCAGGGCAGCTTGATCCGACGGGCCGGGGCGTCTCAGGGCTTCCCGGCCATCTCCCAGACAAGCTGGACGTTCGCCGTGTAGCGGATCGTCGCCGGCGGCACGATCGGGACCGATTCGGCCCCCTTGGCCATCGCCATCGACATGCGCATGTCGGGCTGCGGCTCGAAGGGCTGGGCCGACCCGTCCCGGATCTCCAGGAGACGGCCCAGGGACACGCCGGCAGCCCCGGCATAGATCTCCGCCTGACGGCGGGCATCGCGCACGGCCGCTTCCCGGGCCCGGTCGCCGCCCTCTTCCTGCCTGTCGAGCCCGAAGGCGACCGACTGGAAGGTCATGTCGCCGCTCGCCAGGATCTCGCCGGCGAGGCGCCCGACGCCGTCGAGGTCGCGGGTGGTGATCCGCAGCTGGTGGTTGGCGGAGAATTTCGGGGTCTTCAGCTCCTTGCCGTCCGGTCCGAGCTGCGGCGGCGTCTGGAAGACCTGGAAATTGACCGTCCGGATGTCCTCCCGCCTGACGCCGAGGCTCTGGATGCGGGCGAGCACCCGCTCCGTGGCCGTGTTGTTGGCGGCGCTCGCCTGCGCGACCGTGTCGGCCTGCGTGGCGACCGTCACATGGATGCGGGCGAAGTCCGGCTTCAGCTCCGCCTCGCCGGTTCCCATCACGCTGATCGTGGGCTGGCGCGGGGTGGGAGCCTGGGCGAGCGCCGGAGCGGCGAGGCTCAGGGCTGCGAGGGCGGCGGCAACGGCAAGGCGCATCGGGAACGGTCCTTCATCAAAAAAGCCTCGCCCATAGGCGAGGCTTCGGGGCCCGAGGACAATGCCCGGGCGAACCTGAGCGGCGGATTAACGCCCGGTCTTCACCCGGGTCCAGAGCCGCGTGACGGTGCGCTGGGAGCGCTCGTCATAGGCCGTGTTGGTGAACAGGCGCTTCATGGTCGCGTCATCCGGGTAGATGCCGGGATTGTCGAGGATCGCCTTGTCGATGAACTGCTTGGCCGCGAGATTGCCCGACGCGTAGGACACGAAGTTCGCGTTCCTGGCGGCGATCTCCGGCTTCATCATGAAGTTGATGAACTCGTGCGCCTCCGCGACGTTCTTGGAATCCGCCGGGATCACGAAGCTGTCGAACCACATCAGCGCGCCCTCGCGCGGGATGACGTAGCCGACCTCGACGCCGTTCTTGGCTTCCTCGGCGCGGTTCTTGGCCTGGATCATGTCGCCCGAATAACCCACCGCCACGCAGATGTCGCCGTTGGCAAGCGCGTTGATGTATTCGGAGGAATGGAACTTCTGGATGTTGCCGCGGATGCGGAACAGGGCGTCGCCCGCCTTGTTCAGATCCTCCAGGCGCTTCGAATCCGGATTGAGCCCGAGATAGGCCATGACGCCGGGGAAAAGGTCCTCGGGGCTGTCGAGCATGTAGATGCCGCAGGCCTTCAGCCTGGAGGAGATCTCCGGCTTCATCACCAGGTCCCAGGTGTTGAGCGGCATGTCGCCGAGTATTTCCTTCACCTTCTTCACGTTGATGCCGATGCCGGTGGTGCCCCACATGTAGTTGACGGCATATTGGTTGCCCGGATCGAACACGGCGAGACGCTGCGTCACCTCGGGCCATTGATTGGCGAGGTTCGGCAGCTTCGCCTTGTCGAGCTTCTGAAACACCTTGGCGCCGATCAGGCGCTGCACGAAGGGCCCCGAGGGCACGACGATGTCGTAGCCGGATTTGCCGGCGAGCAGCTTGGTCTCGACGATCTCGTTGTTGTCGTAGGTGTCGTAGACCACCTTGATGCCGGTCTGCTTCGTGAACTCGTCGAGCGCCTTCGGGTCCACGTAGTCGGACCAGTTATAGACGTTGACCACACGCTCCTGAGCGGCGGCGGCGGTGACGAGACCGAGGGTCAGAGCAACCGAGGCGAGAAGACGGAACATTTAGGGCGGCACTCCTCAAGACAGGTGACAACGGGGCAGGCTAGGAAATTCCGGGCCAAGAAACAATGTCCAAGGCGAGGCCGTGGCGGCGGGCGTCAGGCGGCCCGCCGGATCGCCTTCGCCAGCCGCTCCAGCCCGGCATCGAGGGTCGCGTCCTTCTTGGCGAAGCAGAAGCGCACCACGGTCTTCACCGCGCCCTCCGCATAGAAGGCCGAGACCGGAATCGCCGCGACGCCGTGCTCCGTGACCAGGCGGCGGCAGAAGGCGACGTCGTCGGGTTCGCCCAGGGCCGCGATGTCGATGTTGACGAAATAGGTGCCCTGGCTCGGGATCACGTCGAAGCCGAGGGTCCGCAGCCCGTCGGTGAAGCGGTCGCGGCTGCGGGCGAAGTTTTTCCGCATGCCGTCGAAATAGGCATCGTCCTTGGCGAGCCCGTAGGCCACGGCGGCCTGCAGGTTCGGGGCCGTCGTGAAGGCGAGGAACTGGTGGGATTTCGCCAGCACCTTCATGATGGGCGGGGCCGCGCAGACGAAGCCCACCTTCCAGCCCGTGAGGCTGAAGATCTTGCCCGCCGAGCCGATCTTCACCGAGCGCTCGCGCATGCCCTCGAGGCCCAGCACCGACCGGTGCTTCCGGCCGTCGAAGATCACATGCTCCCACACCTCGTCCGAGATCGCGATGGCGTCGAATTTCCGGCAGAACTCGGCGAGAAGCGCCAGATCCTCGTCCGGGAACACGGTGGCGGTCGGGTTGAGGGGGTTGTTGAACACCACCGCCTTGGTCTTGGGCGAGAAGGCCTTCGCCAGCGCCTCTTCCGTCAGGCGGAAATGGGGCGGCTGCAGGGTGACGAATTTCGGCACGCCGCCGGCGAGCCGCACGAGCGGCAGATAGGCGTCGTACATGGGCTCGAACAGCACCACCTCGTCGCCCGGCTCCACGATGCCGAGGATCGCGCCCGCGAGGGCTTCCGTGGCCCCGGAGGTCACCATCACCTCGGTGCCGGCATCGAGGTCGAGGCCCTGCCAGTGCTTGTAATGAGCCGCGATGCCCGAGCGCAACTCGGGGATGCCCATCATCGAGGGATACTGATTGTAGCCGTTGAGCACCGCGTCCGCCGCCGCCCGCCGCACGTCCTCGGGGCCGGGATCGTCCGGAAAGCCCTGGCCGAGATTGATCGCCCCGGTCTCGCGGGCGAGGCTCGACATGACTTCGAACACGGTAGTGGGCAGGTTGGCGAACAGTCGGTTCATGCCGCTCTCTCAGTCTGGATGGATCGTCGTGGCGTCGAGGTGCTTCCTATCACGGAGCGGGGGACAATCGAACCGGCATTCTCGCAGGACCTGCACCGTTCGGGAGCGACCTTGCCGCTCTCTCCCCGTCATCACCGGTCTTGTGCCGGTGATCGCGACACTCTTCAGCGCGACGCCTTCCTGATCGGGATGGCCGGGACAAGCCCGGCCATGACGAGGAGGGTACCAGGGCGGGCTGAGGGAACGCCGATTGCCTTGCAAGGGAGGGGAGGGGAAGAGAGGCGCGGCACCGGACAGGACCTAAAGGCCGCGCTGTGCCGCCGAGGAGGCATGCACGAGGCCTGTTCCTCACGCGTGCGTTTCGTGCTCTATCCGCAGGGAACAACGAAACGCCATCCATGTCCCTCTTCCGGTCATCCCTCGTCCCCGGCCTGACCGTCCTGGTCGGGGCGCTGAGCCTCGTCTCCCTGGCCACCGGGCCGGCGCCGATCACCGTGCCTACGGTGCTGAAGGCCCTCGTGTCGGACCAGGGTCCGGCCAGCATCGTGGTGCGGGAGATCCGCCTGCCGCGCACGGTCCTGGCCGGGCTGGTCGGCTGGATCCTCGGCCTGTCGGGAGCGGGCCTGCAGGGGCTGCTGCGCAACCCGCTCGCCGACACGGCGGTGTTCGGCGCCCCGCAGGCGGCGGCCTTCGGGGCCGTGCTGGTGATCTATTCCGGGCTCGTCGGCAGCCTGTCCTGGGCCCTCCCCTTCGCGGCGATCGCAGGCGCCCTCCTGTCCGTCGGCCTCGTCGTGGCGGTGGCCGGACGGGGCGCCACCATCGTGGTGCTGGTCCTGGCGGGGCTCGCCGTCGGGTCGCTCGCCGGAGCGGGCACGTCGCTCGCCATCAGCCTCTCGCCCAATCCCTTCGCCGTGACGGAGATCGTGTTCTGGCTCCTGGGCTCCTTCGAGGACCGGTCGATGGTCCACGTGCTCCTGGCCGCTCCTTTCATCGTTCTGGCCTCGGGCCTGATCCTCTCGGCGGCGCCCGGCCTGCGGGCGCTCGCGCTGGGCGAGGAGACGGCGCGCAGCCTCGGGATCGGCGTGCCGCTCCTGCGCGGCTTCATCGTCGCGGGCGCGGCCGTCGGCACGGGCGCCTCGGTGGCGGTGGCCGGCTCCATCGGCTTCGTCGGCCTGGTCGTGCCCCATCTCGTGCGTCCCTTCGTTGGCTACGATCCGGCCCGCACCCTCGTTCCGGCGGGCCTCGCAGGCGCAGCCCTGCTGCTCGCCGCCGACACCGCCGTGCGCCTCGTTCCCTCTGCGGCCGAGGTGAAGATCGGCGTGCTCACGGCCCTGCTCGGTGTGCCGTTCTTCCTCTGGGTCATCGCCCGGCGGAGGGCCGACCTAGTGGAGACGCCCGCATGAGGCGGCTCGAGGCCCGCTCCCTGTCGGTTGATCTGGCAGCCCGCCGGGCCCTCGACCGGATTGACCTGTCCCCGGCGCCGGGACGCCTCACGGTGATCGTCGGGCCCAACGGGGCCGGCAAGACGACCCTGCTGCGGGCCCTTGCCGGGCTGACCGGACCGGCCGAGGGCGATGTCGTGCTCGATGGCGTCTCCCTCAGGCGGATGCACGCCTCCGACCGGGCCCGCGCGATCGCCTATCTGCCCCAGGGCGGTTTCGTGGCCTGGCCTCTGCCGGTGGCCGGCGTCGTGGCGCTCGGCCGCCTGCCCCATGGGGAGAAACCCGACCGGTTGTCGCCGGCCGGCCGCGAAGCCGTCGCCTCGGCGCTTCGGGCGGTAGGCCTGCAGGGCTTCGCGGACAGGCCCGCCACGGCCCTGTCCGGTGGCGAGAGGGCCCGCGCGCTTCTGGCCCGCGCTCTCGCGACGCAGGCGCCGGTTCTGCTGGTCGACGAGCCCATTGCGGCGCTCGATCCGCGCCACCAGCTCGTGGTTCTCGAGATCCTGAAAGCGCATGCCCGAGCCGGCGCGACCGTGGTCGCCATCATGCACGACCTGACGCTCGCGGCCCGCTTCGCCGACGACATCCTGCTGCTCCATCAGGGGAAAACCGAAGCCTTCGGGCCGCCCGGAGCGGTTCTGACCGGCGAGCGGCTCGCGGCGGTCTTCTCCGTCCGGGCGCAGGTCCTGGCGCAGGCGGGCGGTCTCCTGGTGGTGGCGGAGAGCCCGCTTCCGGACACCTGAGGCCGGCCGATTTGCCCCTGCCGTCGGTGACTGTCTTACATTGACAAAGGGGTGAGCCCATCCGATACCCCGAGACGATCGCATCGTGCGGAACAGTGGATCCGGTTTTCACTCACGTGGCCCTTCGGGTCCGCATCGCCGATGCGCTGCTTCGAGAGAGGGGGCATCGGATGGATCCCGGACGGGCAAGTCCACTTTTGGGTCTGATGCTCGAGGGTATGGCAGGGCTATGAATCGGCAGGGTCTCAAGAAAGCGATTATCATCGTGCATGATCTCGTGATGACGGGTATCGCCGTCCTCGCGACCTTCTACGTGCGCTTCGAAGGCTCTCTCCTGTCCGACCGCCTGGTCCATCTGCCGCTCTTCCTGCCGCCCTTCATCGCCTTCGCGGGGGTGGTCTACGGGTTTTCCCAGCTCTATCGGTCCAAGTGGCGTTTCGCGTCCCTGCCGGATCTCTTCAACATCTTCCGGGCTGCGACCATCCTGGCCGTGACCCTGCTGATGGTCGACTACATTCTGGTCTCGCCGCAGCTGCGGGGCACCTTCTTCTTCGGCAAGGTCACGATCGCCCTCTACTGGCTGATCCAGATGTTCCTCCTGGGTGGCCCGCGGCTGGCCTTCCGCTATCTGAAATATGCCCGCTCGCGCCACACCATCGAGCGCGATGCCAGCACCCCGACCCTGCTGCTCGGGCGCGGCAGCGACGCCGAGGTGGTCCTGCGGGCCATCGAGGCCGGCACCGTCAAGAAGACCCAGCCGAAAGGCATTTTGTCCTGGCGCAGGGACGATCTCGGGCAATCCATGCGCGGCGTGCCCGTTCTGGGCACATTCGCGGATCTCGACCAGGTCATCCAGGATTTCCAAGAGCGGGGAACGCCCATCCGCCGCCTGCTGGCGACCCCGAGCGCCCTGACGCCCGAGGCCAACCCGGACATGCTGCTCGCCCGCGCCCGCCGCCTCGGCCTGCCGCTGGTGCGGGTCACGAGCCTGGGAGAGGGGATGCGCGATGCCGAGCTCGCCCCGCTCGAGATCGAGGATCTGCTCCTGCGTCCGACCGTGCAGATCGACCGCAATCGGCTCGAACATTTCATTCGCGGCAAGCGCGTGCTCGTGACCGGCGGCGGCGGCTCCATCGGGTCGGAGATCTGCACCCGCGTCGTCGCCTTCGGGGCGAGCGACCTCCTGGTCCTCGAAAGCTCCGAGCCCTCCCTGCACCACATCCTGGAAAACCCGACGCTGCTCTCGAGCGACACCCGTGTGGACGGTGTCATCGCCGACGTCCGCGACCGGTCCCGGGTGCGCGAGGTGATGAACGCGTTCAGTCCCGAGGTGGTCTTCCACGCGGCGGCCCTCAAGCACGTTCCCTATCTCGAGAAGAACTGGACGGAAGGCATCAAGACCAACGTGTTCGGCTCCGTGAACGTGGCCGACGCGGCCGTGGAGGCCGGGGCCGACACCATCGTGATGATCTCCACCGACAAGGCCATCGATCCGGTCTCGATGCTCGGCGCCACCAAGCGCTTCGCCGAGATGTACGGGCAGGCGCTGGATGCCGAGTTCATGGGCCGCAACGGCGCCACCCGGATCATCGCCGTCCGGTTCGGCAACGTGCTCGGCTCGGTCGGGTCGGTGGTGCCCAAGTTCAAGGCGCAGATCGCCCGCGGCGGGCCGATCACCGTCACCCATCCCGACATGGTGCGTTACTTCATGACAACCCGCGAGGCCGCCGACCTGGTGCTCACCTCGGCGTCCCACGCGGAGGAGAGCCGCGCGCTGACGGAGCGCACCAACGGGGACGAGCGCGCCTCGGTCTATGTGCTCAAGATGGGCCAGCCGGTGCGGATCTACGACCTGGCCGAGCGCATGATCCGGCTCGCCGGCTACGAGCCGGGCGAGGATATCGAGATCGCCGTCACGGGCACGCGCCCGGGCGAGCGGCTGCACGAGATCCTCTTCGCCCGCGAGGAGCCGCGCACGGAAATCGGCATCGACGGCGTCATGGCGGCCAAGCCCATCTTCGCCGACCGCGACCGGGTCGACCAATGGCTGCAGATCCTGAGCCGCGCCCTCGCAAGCGGCGACCGCGCCCTGGCCGAGCATGTGTTCGAGGAAGCGATTCCGGAGTTCAAGCGCCGGAAGCCGGCGCCCCCGCCCGCCGTGCCAGCTCCGCAAGCGCGTCTCGCGTCGAACTGACCGGCTGCCATCCCAGATCCCTCAGGGCTTGCGGGCTCGCGACCAGCGAGCCTGCCAGCCGCTCGTAGGCCTCGCGCCGGCCGGCCAGGGCGGCGGCTCCCCTGAGCAGAAACGACGGCACCGGGACCAATCCCGGCCCGCGGCCCAGTCCCTTGCGCAGAGCCGTGACCATCTCGGGGATCGTGACCGGGTCCGGATCGGCCACGATGAAGGGGCGCCTCAGGGGACCGGGCGCGCGCGCGACCGTGTCCACGGCGGCCGCCAGGTTGTCGAGGGACAGGAGTGAGCGCCGGGCGGTCAATCCGCCGAGCGGCAGGGGCCAGGGCGATTGCGCCAGGCTCAGGAGAGCCGCCATGTTGCCTTTCACGCCGGGGCCGTAGACGAGCACGGGACGAAGGGCCGTCCAATCGAGCCCGAGGGCGCCAAGGCCCCGCTCCGCCTCGAGCTTCGAACGGCCGTAAGGGTCGGTCGGCTGCGGCTCCCGGTCTTCGGTGACCACCCCGTCGGCCACGGGCCCGGTCTGGGCGCGGATCGACGACAGGAAGACAAATCGTTTCACGCCGGCCCGCTCGGCCGCTTGGGCGAGCCTGACGGTCGCGTCCGTGTTGATGGTCCGGTAATCGTCCTCCGGCCGCCCGGACATGGCATGTGCCAGGCCGGCCGAATGGATCACGATGTCCACGTCGCGCAGGGCGGCCGCCATGTTGTGCGGGGAGGCGATGTCGCCGATGACCGCGCTCGACGCCCCGGCCGGCACCTCGGACGGGCGGCGCAGCAGGACCCGCACCCGGTATCCCCGCCTGGGCAGCTCGTTCAGGAGATGTCGTCCGATGAAACCCGTGGCGCCGGTCAGGGCAATCAGGGGTGCATTCATCGGGAAACCTCCAATCCGGGTCGAGAGAAACGCCTGAGAACCAGGCCGACGAGAACGACCCCGAGGGCGAGCGCCGCAACCTGCACGGCGCCCGAGGGCCAGACAAGGGTCATAGCGGCGAGAGCGGCCAGGACAAGGTTGAGGACGAACACATGCGCATCGACTGCGAGCACCGAGACGCCGTTGTCGGTGGCCTTCTGGTAGAAATGGCTGCGATGCGCCTCCCAGACCTTCTCGCCCCGGGCGAGGCGGCGCAGCAGGGTGATGGTCGCATCCATCAGGTAGTAGAGCGGCAGCAGGATCGCGGCCGCGAGGGCGCCGGTTCCGGCGAGCTGCAGCAGCATCCAGCCGACGAGAAGCCCGATCGACAGGGACCCCACATCCCCCAGGAAGAGCCTGGCGACGGGCCTGTTGAAGGGGGCGAAGCCGAGAAGGGCGCCGCATAACGCTGCGGCGAGCACGGCGATCCACAGCGGCATGACGCCGACGAGACCCAGGCCCGCCACGAAGGCGGTGATCGGAACCATCTCGGCCACAGTAATCCAGTCCAGCCCGTCCATGAAGTTGACGAGATTGACGAACCATACGCCGGCGACGACGAGGAGGATCCGCTCCGCAGCCAGGGGAATGGAATCCGGCAGGAGTCTCGTCCCGGATGCAAGAACGACCGCGGTCACGACGACGAACTGCATGACGAGCCGGATCCAGGCGGGCAGCGGCCGGATGTCGTCGGCCGTGCCCAGGACCGCGAAGGCGACGGCGGCGGCCGCGACGATCAACAGGGACGGGACCGGCAGCACGAGCCAGACCGCCGAGAGCCCTGCAACGGCCAGAGTCGCGGCCAGAACCGCAAGGCCTCCCCCTTGCGGCGTCGGCGTCTTGTGGCTCGAGCGCGCATTCGGTCGCGCCAGCGCGTAGCGGATCAGCAGGGGCTTCAGGACGAGGATGAGAAGGGCCGAGAGAACCGCCGACGATACAAGAGCAAATACGACGATCATCTCAGGCCTTGTGATAGTCCCGATACCATCCGACGAAGCGCCTGATGCCCTCCTTCAGCGACGTCGAGGGTGCGAAGCCCACGTCGCGCCGCAGGTCCGTCACGTCGGCGCGGGTCTCCAGCACGTCGCCGGGGGGCAGCGGCACGTCGACCCGGTTGGCCTTCTTGCCCAGAGCGTCCTCGATCAGGGCCACGAGGTCGTTCACCTCTTCGGGATTGTCGTTGCCGATATTGTAGACCCGATGCGGGGCCGGGCTGATGGCCGGGTCGGGATGCTCGGCGTTCCAGGCGGGATCGGGCGCCGGGACCCGGTCCACCAGCCGGACGACCCCTTCCACGATGTCGTCCACGTAGGTGAAGTCGCGCCAGACCTTGCCGGCATTCGCCACCTCGATCCTACGGCCCTCGGCAATGGCATGGGTGAACTTGTAGACCGCCATGTCGGGTCGGCCCCAGGGACCGTAGACCGTGAAGAAGCGCAGGCCCGTCGCGGGCAGACCGAACAGGGACGCATAGGAATGCGCCATCATCTCGTTCGCCTTCTTGGTGGCCGCGTAGAGGCTGATCGGATGGTCGGTGCCGTCGTGCTCGGAGAAGGGCAGCTTGCGGTTGGCCCCGTAGACCGAACTCGACGACGCGTAGACGAGGTGCTCCACCTGCCCGTGCCGGCAGGCTTCCAGCATGTTCATGAAACCCATCAGGTTCGACGCGGCGTAGGGCTGGGGATCGACGAAGCGCACCCCCGGCTGCGCCGCGAGGTGGATCACTTTCTCGAAGCGGTGATGGTGAAACAGATCGCGGGTCGCCTGTGCGTCGGACAGGTCCAGGCGCTCGCCCAGAAAGGTGTTGTGCGGCGTCAGGTTCCCGAAGCGGGCCTCCTTCAGACTCACGTCGTAATAGGGCGTGAAGCTGTCGACGCCGACCACCTGATGGCCATCGGCCAGGAGCCGCTGCACCACGTGAAAACCGATGAAGCCGGCCGCACCGGTGACGAGGATGGGAGCTGACATGAAAGGCCTGTCTGATGAACGGGCAGGCACCTTAGCGCATCGTACGGAAAAGTGGACCCGGTTTTCCGGAGGATGCGCCGGCCGAGGGTGGGTCCCCGAAAGGGTCTCCCTTCGGGATCGCTGCTCAGGACCTCCGGTTGCCCAAGGGCAACCGTCACACGACAAAGAAATCCTTGTGGGTGAGGGCGAGACCCTTGCCGAGCCGGGCGAAGACCACAGCCGCCGTGGCTCCGGACCCGTCCGCATCGTAGCTGAGCACCCCGGTGGCCCGGTCGTAGATCAGGTAATCGTCTCCGTCGAGCGCCCGGGAGCCGACCACGAAGAACCCGCTCGAGAGCGCGCCTGGCTTGGTCAGGGTGCCGCTTCCCAGCTTGGTGAAGACCGCGTTGTCGAGCCAGAGGCTGTCGTTCGCAACATTGAAGTCCTTGATCGTATCGACGTTGCTGCTCCTGTTGAGACGGGTGTCGAACACGAACACGTCCCGGCCCGCATTGCCGTAGAGGGTGTCGTTGCCGGCGCCGCCGCTGACCGTATCGTTGCCCGTGCCGCCATAGACTGTGTCCCGACCGGAATCGCCATACACTCGGTCATGGCCCGAACCGCCATTGACCGTGTCGTTGCCCGAGCCGCCAGACACCCAATCCTGGCTTGAGCCGCCCGACATGGTGTCGTGTCCCGAGCCGCCATAGATCGAGTCGCTGCCATGATAGCCGTGGAGCGTGTCGTTGCCGTCCTTGCCACGCAGCACGTTCTCGCCCGCGCCGCTGCGCATGTCATTGTCGAGCCCGTTGCCCATGACGCTGGCGCTGCCCCGCAGGGTGATGTTCTCGATGTTGTCCGGCAGGACCACCGTGCCCGACCCGGCATAGAACACGTGATCCACCCCGCCCGTGCCGAGAGCCGCGGTGAGCTGGGACGGATCCGTGATCGCGATGTCGACGCCGCCGCCGGTGTTGGGCGTCACGACAGGATCCTTTTCGACCGTGCCGATCGTCGTGAAGTTGAAGGTCGCAGCATCGGCAATGCCTGCGAAGTCGTTCCCCGACGCATCCCTGAGTGCGCCGGCCGACAGGGTGAGGTAATAGCCGGCGCCGCTCTCGAGCGGACCGGTGGGATCGATCGTGAGCCGGTTGCCGGCCATGCTGATGCGGCTGCTCGTGGCCACGTCGAAGCTCTCGACGAGCGCGCCACTTCTCGCATGCAGCTCAATCGTGCCGGCGCCGATCACGATCGCTTCCGAGAAGGTCAGCACCAGGTCGTCCGACACCCCCACTTGAGCGGCATCGTCCGCGGGGTCGGAATGCACCAGGGTCGGGGCCGTGTCGTCGATGGTGACGGCCAGTCCTGCGGAGACGGCTGACAGATTGCCCGCGGCATCGACGGCTCTCGCGGTGAGCGCATGACGGCCCGCCGACAGCGGCGATGTGGTGATCGACCAGACGCCCCCGGTCACCGTTCCCGTTCCGATCACCGTAATCCCATCGCTGTCGTAGAGCCGGATGACCGTGCCGGTTTCCCCGCTGCCGGTCAGGATCAGCGCAGGGTGGTTTGTCAGGTTGTCGGAGCTGGAATGGCCGCTGTCGCTCCCGGAGGCCAGCACCGGTGCAGAGGGGGCGCCCGGCGCCACCGTGTCGTAGCCGAGCGGGGGTGTGGTGCCGGCCGTCCCGGCATTGCCGGCCGCATCATGGTACGAGCCCGCAGCGACGGTGATGCTGGCGCTGCCGCCGTCGACGTTCGCGCTCGGCGTGAAGACGGCGGTGCGGGTCAGGCCTGTACCGCTGATCGCCGACAGGGTGCCGCCGCTGACGGCGAGGCTGCCGGCGCTGCCGTCCCAGCTGAAGCTCGAGCCCGGGTCCTGGCTGAACGTGAAGGTGATCGTCGCGGTCTCGCCGGCCTTCAGCTGCGAGACGTCGCTGGTGATGGTCACGCCGGGCGCGACCGTGTCCAGCGTGTAGACCTGATCGCGGATTGGCCCGGAATTGTCGACCGCGTCGATCACCCTCACCCAAATCTCGTGTGTCCCCTCGGTGAGGGAGGCGATGTGCGACCAGACAGCACTCCCCGCGGTGCTGATCGCGTCCTGCCAGCTCTCACCCCCGTCGAGCGACACCTGGACGCGTTCGCCGACGGCCAGCAGGCTGCTCAGGGTGCCAGAGATAACCTGCGAACTCACATTGGTGATGAAGTCGCCGCCGAGACCGGAATCGGACGACAGCGCCATGCTGGAGACGGCCGTGGCCGGTCCGGCGGTGATGATCTGCACCGTCAGAGCCGTGGAGGCGGCGCTCGTGTTTCCGGCCAAGTCAGTCGCCCTGGCCGTGATGCTGTGGTTGCCTTGGGTCAGGGGCGTATCGAGCGCGATGCTCCACGTGCCGTTGGTCGCCGTCGCGCGGCCAATTTCCTCCAAGCCGTCGTAGAGGATGATCGTGGCGCCGGCTTCCGCCGTGCCGGTGAAGGTCGGTCGCGTCACGCCGGTGACGTTGTCGCTGTTCGAGCTGCCGTTGTCGCTGGCGGTGGCCAGATCCAGGGTGGCGGGGGGGCTCGGCGGCGTGAAGTCGACGGTCATGTTCAGCGGGCCGGAGGCGGTGCTCACGTTGCCGGCCGCATCCGTGGCCGTGACGGTGATCGTGTGGACGCCCTCCGGCAGGGCGACATTGCTGGCCGCCGACCAGCTGCCGTTGCCGGCGGCGCTGGTGGTCGCGATGAGGGTGCCGCCGTCATACACCTTGACGGTGGCGCCGGGCTCCGCGCTGCCCCTGAAGGTCGGCAGCGTGACGCTGGTGATGCTGTCGGTGAACGAGCTGCCGCTGTCGCTGGCAGCGGAGAGCTCCGGGGCGGAAGGCGCATCCGGCACCCTGGTGTCGAACGTGATCGCCGGAGTGACGCCGGCACCGCCGGCATTGCCGGCCGCGTCCGCGTACGATCCGGCCGCGACGGTGATCCTGGCCGTGCCGTTATCGGTGCCGAGGCTCGGCGTGAAGGTCGCGGTGCGCGTCACGCCGCTGCCGCTGATCGGCCCCAGGGTGCCGCCGCTGACTGCGACGTCCGCTGCGGTGAAGCTCGAACCCGGGTCCTCGCTGAAGGTGAAGGTGATCGTCGCGGACTCACCGCTGTGCAGGGTCGACTTGGAGCTGGTGATCGCCAGCGTGGGCGCCACGGCGTCGATGACAATGGCCTTGTTCGCACCGAGCGAGGCGAGGCTGCCCGGGGTGGGCAGAGCCACCGAGGCATCAAGGCCGTCGGCGACGGCCTTGATGGTGGCGCCGTTGAGGGTCAGGGCGGCGGTGCCGGCATAGTCGAGATCGGCGCTGCCGTCGCCGGCCTGGACCGTGTACGCGAAGGTCAGCGTGCTCGTGCCGCTGCCTCCGGTGTAGACGGCATACCGGTCGACCATGCCCGTCTCGAGCAGCAGTGTCGGGATGCCGCTTGCAACGTTGACCGCGCTGTCGAACTCGACGCTGATGGTGATGACCTCTCCGGCTTGATGGGAGCGGTTTGCGGAGGGCGACGTCACCGCGATCACCGCCGGCGGGACGGTAAGCTGGATGTTGTTGATCGCCGCCCATCCGCCGCCGTCCGCATAGGTGATCCGAACTTCGTCGACCCTGTCGAAGCTTGCGTCGAAGGTGAAGGTCACGATGAAGTCATCATCGTTCGACGTGAAGCTGGACGAAGCGACTTGCTGCCCGTCCTTGTAGCCGACCACATTGACGATTTCGCCGGTCCATCCACCCCAGTCGTACCATCGGAACTGATCGATCTGAAATTCCGATCCGTTGGCGCTCTTGATCACGAAGCCCGCCCATCCGGGATCCGTTTCCGTTCCGTATCCTGGATAGTAGAACGTGGTCAGACCCGTGAAACCCGTTCCGGTCGCCAGATTGGCACTGTCGTACCATTCGATCGGGACGCCCAGGGAGGTGCCGTAAGGATTTGCGAGCAGGCCGATTTGGATATTGGCCCCGAATAGATTGATCGCTCCTCCCTCGCCATCCTCGGCAACGCCATCGGACCAATGGGCAGGATCGTTGCTGCTGAAATTCAGGGTGCCGTTTGCCATCTCTCGCCCCACTTCCCCTCTGGCCTGTTCTGGCTTGTGCTTGCGGAAGCGAGCCGGGCAGGTCTGTTTTGCACGAACTTCCGTAAAGGAAGTTAACCGTGATTAACACTTTTTCCTACAATAGGAATGCCGGAGCGGCTCACACGGGGCGGCCCGGCGTCTCAGGGTGTCGGCAAGATGGCTCATTTCTGGGAGGTGTGGTCTTGCGGTGACGGTTTTTCTGTTGCGCGCTGACGCTTCCGTCGGCTCACGCTGCTCGCGTCAGGTGCGTTTCAGGCCTTGGGCCATCAACCTCCGCCGGCCTGCGCGAGGGCAGGCTCGGAACAGTTCATGTCCAGGTTGTCTTCCACGGGCTCGAAGATAAAGGACTGGCGCTCGCGGGCCATGAAGGCCGTGGGCATGACGACCTGCATCTCGGCTTCGGCGGCTTTCAGGAAGCCGTCGTCGTGGCCGGGATAGAGATGGAAGATCGCCAGGGCCTTCACGCCGGCGCTCTGCGCCAGTTCCACGCCCTTCTGCCACGTGGAATGGCCCCAGCCGCGGCAGTAGGAATACTCGGCGTCGGAGAACATGCCGTCGAAGATCATCAGGTCGGCGTCGCGCACGAAATGCTTGAGGCCCGGATCGGGCCAGGCGTCGCTGTGCTCCACGTCGCTGATGTAGCAGACGCTGCGGCCCCGATGGCTGATGCGAAAGCCCGTGGCGCCGCCGGGATGGTTGAGGAGATGGGTTTCGATCCGGGCGCCGTCGTCCAAGATGAGAGGCTCGCCCGCCTTGAAGCCGTGATGCTCGAAGCGGGCGGGCAGCTGGCCGAGGCGGACGGGGAACAGCGGCGGGGCGAAGATGCGATTCAGAGGCTCCATGGCGCTCTCGCCGTCCAGGTTCCCGCAATAGGTGCGGATCACCCGCTCCTTGGCGAGAAGAGCGGGCTTGAAGAAGGGCAGGCCGCTGATGTGATCGAGATGAAGGTGGCTGAGGAGGATGTCGATCTTGTCGGGCGCGGAGGCGCCGAGCTCGCTTCCGAAGGCGGATAGGCCGGTTCCCGCGTCGAGGATGAACAGGCGCTCGCCGCAGCGGACCTCGATGCAGGGGGTGTGCGAACCGAACTCGACGAATTGGGGACCGGAGGCGCAGGTGGAGCCGCGTATGCCCCAGAACCGGACCCGCAACGCGTCAGAGGATGCAACACGCCTTATCATTTCAGGATCATGGCCAATCGAAAACCCTGCTTATGTGCGCTGGCGCACATCGATAAGCTGCCCACGAGCGGGTCGGCAGGTCAAGGTAAATATTGTATCACGCACTCAGCGCCTCCAGGGATCTGGTGCGGCGATCCATCACCGGCTCGCCCCGTTCGAAATGGATAACCGCGTCGAAGGGCGGTTGATCCATGGCCGGTGAAATCGACGGCGTCACGAGGATTAGCCCCCGCCCCACGAGGGCGCGGCGCAGGGACGCGACGAGCCGGTCGGCGGCCGGTCCGGGCAGGCCGTCGAGCGCCCGCTGCACCACCAGGATGCTCGGCCGGCGCACGAGGCCGCGCACCAGGTCGATGGCCGCCGCCTCGCTCAGGCTGAGATCGTCGCCCTGGGGGTCGATCGGCGTGTCGAGCCCGATGCGCGAGACCTCCCCGTCGAGGCCCCGTTGCGTCAGGATGCGGCGCGTCACCTCCTGGACCGACGCGAGAGCGCCGGCCTGATCGGCCGCGATGCGTCCGAAGAGCAGGTTGTCCTGGATGCTGGCGGCCGCGCAGAAGCGCTCCTCGTCGTAGAACTCGATCGAGGATTTCAGGCTCACCGGCAGCATGCGGGCGAAATCGGTCCGGGCGACGAGGATCTGCGCCTCCAGGCCACCTTCGAGCAGTCCCAGGCGATGCCGGCTCTCGTTGTAGCGCAGGGCGAGACCGATCAGGCGCTCCCGGTCCCGGGAGGTCTGGTCGCTGCGCCGCTGCTCGTTCCTGCGGTCGACGAGATCCTGGAAGTACGGACGGTCCGCCGCCGAGAAGAACGAGAAGCGCTCGAAGAGCGGGGATCCATCCGGGATGTCGGAGAAGATCTCGATCATGCTCGTGGCGATGGAAAGCCCCATCCGGGCGAGCGGCTTGGTAAGCTCGTTGGCTTCCAGGATCGCCCGCACGAAAGGATGGCTCGCCAGGCGATCCTCCTGGAAGGAATCGCCGATCGGCTTTCCGAACAGGAGGTTCTCGCCGATCGTGGCATAGCGGTTGTAGCGGGTGGCGCTGAAGGGATCGACGAAGCGGTCGAGCTGCTCGGCGGCGAGCGCCGCCTGCACGGCGCGCCGGGCGTCCACGATGGCGGCGGCGAGTTTCGGCTCCCGGTCCGGATCGATGGTTCCGGACAGGCCGCGGGCATGGGTCAGACGGTCGAGGCCGGCGACCGCGATGGCCTCCGACAGGCGATGATCGAGTTCGCCCGCCGGCGCGGCGGCGCCGTAGAGCAGGTTGTCCTTGAGGCTGCCTTCGATCAGCACGGTGCTGCCCGCAAAGGCGATGCGCCGGCTGCGCTCCACCGGATCGGCCGCAGACAGGTCGATGCCCCCATAGGTCAGGCGGCCCATCGACGGAGGGATCTGGCCGCTCATGAGGGCCGCCAGGAGCCGCGGACCCGCATCCCCGTCGCCGACCAGGGCCACATGGGACGGGAAGGCGAGATTCAGGTTGACCGAGGTCACCCGCGCCCCGCTCGCCGGGTCGTAGGCCGAGACGCCCTGGGCCACGAGGGCGCCGCTGTCGGGCAGGCCGGCCTTGCCCTTCAGGGCGGCGCGCAGCTTCAGCGGCCCGAGCCCCCGGCCCAGATCGATGAGCAGCGCCCTCGCCCTCAGGGCGAGCCGGTGCCACTGGACCACTTCCCGGGTGCCGTAGGCGGCGAGCGCCGCCGCGAGCACGCAGGCCGCCACCGTCCCGGCCGACACGGGACGAACCTGCGAGAACCAGGCCCCCAGGGTCAGAACCGACAGGGGGGCGATCATGAGTACGGCCGCGGAGCCCGCTTCCGCGAGGGCCAGGCGGTATTCCCGCTTCATCACCGGCCGATGGCTCACGACCAGCGCCTCCCGCACCCGGTCGCGCTCGTAGGGGGCCGTGCCGTGCGCGCGCAGGGCCGGAATGCGGTGCTCCAGCTCCGCGAACACGCCCTCGGCCTCGTCGCCCTCCTGGTGGCGGGCGGCGGTGGCGTCGAACCGCAGGAGGGAGCGGCGGGCGCTCACCACGGCGCCCAGCACCAACACCAGCGCCAGGGCGGCGCCGAGACGCCAGTCCATGACGAACACGTACGCGCAGGCGAGCCCGATCATCCCGCCGAGCTTCACCGGCATGAGGAGGCTGGATCCCAGCACGCCGCTTTCGCGGGCGAGGCCTCGGCCGGCCAGGGCCGTCACCATGGCGATCTCGTCGTGGGAAGCCGTGGGCACCTTCAGGATGACGTCGAGAGCGGCCGACTGGGTCTTGGTCAGCATCCTGAGCCCGATGCCGACCACCAGCCATTCGAACCCGACCAGGATCAGGCCGAGGAGAAGGGGGACCAGGAGGATCCCGACAATCGACGCCAGGGCGAAGGCCTCTGGGCCCAGCACGACGCCCGGGACCAGCACGATCGGCTCGGGCCAGAGAGCCGCCGGCGGGCTCAAGGCGATTCGCAGGAAGGTGGCCGGCGCATGCCAGCCGCCCGCTCCCCCGGTGGCCCGGTCCACGACGAGGCGCACGAGATCGAAGCCGAGAAGGATCAGGAGGCCGGCCACCGCCAGAAGGCTCAGTCCGACCAGGTGGCGACCAGGAGATGTTTTCCACGCCAGGCGCAGCGGGTCGCGCTCCACGACAACTCCCAAGGACAACTCCAACAGGCGATCAGTTTCAGTGACGGTGGGAGACCCTAGAGCATTTTCTCGGCGAATGGGATCTGCCTTGCAGTCAAAAAGTGCGCTCCGGCACAAAACGCCGGAATCGCCCGTCCCGGCGGGTCCCGGGCCGGCCCGGGATGCGCTCAAACTCTGCCGCCACGACCCCTCGCCGCGCCGCGCTTCCACGCTATGTCACCCCCCTTGCTCCTCTGCCTTGCTGCCTTTCACGGAGGATCGGTGAGCCTGTCCATGACGTCCCTCCTGCCGCTCGATCCGGTGTTCCAGCTCGTCCTCGAGGTTCCGACCCGCACCCCGAGCCCGGACCTGCCGCGCCGCCTTACGGGGCTGTTCAAGGAGCTGGCCCTGCCGGAGCCGGCCCGTCCGGTCGAGGACATCGAGGATCAGATCTGGGCCCTGTGGGGATCCCACGAGGACCGTCTCGCCGAGGAGACCATGATGGCCGCCATCGAAGCCATGGGGTCGGGGTCGCTCAAGACCGCCCGGCCCCTGCTCGACCATCTGGTCGCCCAGCATCCGGGCTGGGCGGAGGCCTGGAACAAGCGGGCGACGCTCGCCTCCATCGAGAAGCGCGACGCCGACAGCCTGCTCGACATCGCCCAGACCCTGCGGCTCGAGCCGCGCCACTTCGGCGCCATCGCGGGCTTCGGCAACATCTGCCTGCGCAACGGGCATCTCAACGAGGCCCGGGCGGCGTTCCAGATCGCGCTCGCCATCAATCCGCACATGGACGACTTGCGCGACATGCTGGAGAACCTGTCGCCCCATCACCTGATGCTGCACTAGGGGTTGGGGGGCGCTGCGATTTGCATTGGGATGAACACCGCCACGGTCATGGCCGGGCTTGTCCCGGCCATCCCGACCCGGAAAGGCTCAACGCTTCAAGCAATCGGGATCACCGGCCCAAGGCCGGTGATGACGACGGAGACAAGTCTCGGTCCGTTCCTCGATGAACCCGGCCCGTCACCCCAATTCGAACGTGGAGATGCCGAAGATGCGCGACAGGGGCAGGTCCGGGGTTTCGCCGCGATACATCCGGGCCGTCTCGAACACGGGCGACAGGCCATGGCGCGTGGCGAGCCGAAGGGCGGCCGGGTTCGGCTCCGGCAGGTCGAGGAACACCGCATCGCCCTTCGCTTCCGATGCGAGCGCCTGAAACAGCAGGTCGGCCTCATGCTCGCCATTGGCGAAGAGGGGGCCGATCTTGAAGCCGTTGCGACAGGCCCGGATGACGCCGTAACCCGCGACGCCTCCGTCCCTCACGAGAGCGACGGCCTTGCGCGCATCCGGCCTGAGCCAGCAGCGCAGAAAGGTTTCGCGCGGCGCGGGAAAGAACGGCTGGTCGTACGCGAGGACGGAAGCGACGATCTCGAAGGTCACCGGCTGCAGGCCTGCGGCCCGGGGCGCCTCCAAAAGCGGGACGCCCCCGAAGCGGATGTTGCGGTGAGCCAGGGCGAAGCCGGACCGCCGGTAATTGTCCTGCTGGGCCACGACCCCGTCGAGGCCCACGATGCGGTCTCCGAGAGATTCCATGCCGGCCTGCCACAGGCGATAGCCGAACCCCCGTCCGCGCTGGTCGGGCCGGACGATATAGAGGCCGAGAAAGCCGAACGCGCCGCCGTAGCGGACCACCGAGACGGACGCGACCGGCTCGGTGCCGAGACAGCCGACCAGAAATCCCCCTGGGTCAGCCGCGTGAAAGCATTCGGCGTCCCCGAGCCCCGGATTCCAGCCCTCGGCGGCCGCCCACTCGATCGCCAGATCCAGGTCCTGGCGCGTCATCACGCGGATCGTCCAATCGTCCGGGTCGTCGCGTGTCATGTCCGGCCTCGTCGTTGGCGGGTGCGAGAGGGCTTCAGTCTACCCGACACGAGAGCTGTCGTTGAGATCTCTCGCCAAGATCCCTCGCAAGGTCCCTCGCAAGCGCGACAACGGGGCCGTTGCAGGCCGGCCGCGAGGGCGTACCCTGGGCCCCATGTCCGATTCGCCCGCCCTCGTTTCCCGTCCCATCGTTCTGCCCACGGACGGACGCCAATCCACCATCGCTCTCGGAGTCCAGCGCGGCGTGCGCCGCCTGTTCGCGCAGCTCGGCCACGTGAGCCTGCCGGAATTCACCCTCGCCAACGGCCGGCGCGCCGACCTCATCGCGCTCGCGCCCGACGGCGCGCTCACGATCGTCGAGATCAAGTCGAGCGTGGCCGATTTCCGGGCCGACCGGAAATGGCCCGACTACGAGGATTTCTGTGACCGGTTCTATTTCGCCGTGCCGGAAACCGTGCCCTTCGACATCCTGCCGGAGGACCGTGGGCTGATCGTCGCCGACAGCTTCGGGGCGGCGATCGTCCGGGCGGCGTCGCACCATCCGCTCGCCGGCGCCCGCCGCAAGGCCGTGACCCTGCGCTTCGCCCATTCGGCCGCCTCGTTGCTCCATGCCCTGGCCGATCCGGACCGGGTCGCGGACGGGCGTCTCTGACCCGCCCCGCGTTCGCTTCACGCGTTTCCTGTGCAAGTCCGTTTTGAGAGCGGTTGCATGCCCGGTCGCCGAGCGTCACAGTCCCGCCCGTGACCGAATCCTCCGGTCGTGGGGGCGATCATGGAACAGGCCATCCGGTTTCTGCTCAGCAACTTCACCCTCACGCTCTTCGCCGTGGGGCTGGCCGCATCGCTCATCGCCCTGCTGCGCGGCCCGTGTCCCTGGACCCGCGCCACGGTGGTCGAGGCGCTCCTGTCCTGGTTCCTGTTCTTCTCGCTCGGCGTGAGCTTCCTGTACAATTTCGTCATGCACGTCTTCTTCTCGGAGATGGCGGCCGCCTTCATCGGCTGGCAGGCCAGTCCATTCCAGAAGGAGGTGGGCTTTGCCAGCCTCGGCTTCTCCGTCGTGGGATTCATGGCGTTCAAGGGAGGGAGCGGCCTGCGCGTCGCCGCCCTCGTGGGTCCGGCCTGCTTCCTGTGGGGGGCGGCGGCCGGCCACGTGCAGCAGATGGTGGAGGCGCACAACTTCGCGCCCGGCAATGCGGGCGTGATCTTCTACACGGACGTTCTGCTGCCGGTCTTCGGGCTCGTTCTGCTCCGGACGCGGTACCGCGAGGATCCGCGCCCCGTCGCGCGGGAGCCGTCAGGCGCGTTCTCGCGCTGAACACCGGCACATGGTCGAGGGCCTGACGCTCCGGGACTCAGCGGGGCGCGCGCTTGGCGAGGATCCGCTGCAGGGTTCGGCGGTGCATGTTGAGGCGGCGCGCGGTTTCCGAGACGTTGCGGCCGCAGAGCTCGTAGACGCGCTGGATGTGCTCCCAGCGCACCCGGTCGGCCGACATGGGGTTTTCCGGCGGCAGGGCGCGTTCGCCCGGCTGGGCCATGAGCGCGGCGTGGATCTCGTCCGCATCGGCGGGCTTCGCCAGATAGTCGAAGGCGCCCATCTTCACCGCCGTGACGGCCGTCGCGATATTGCCGTAACCGGTGAGGATCACGCCGCGCGCGTCGGGGCGGCGGCTCTTCAGGCGCTCGATCACGTCGAGCCCGTTGCCGTCGCCCAGGCGCATGTCGATCACCGCGAAGGCCGGCGGTTCATTTTCGATCGCCGCGAGGCCGTCCGTCACGCTTTCGGCCACGCGAACCTGATAGCCGCGGCCTTCCATGGCGCGGGCGAGACGGGTCGAGAATGGCCGGTCGTCGTCGACGATCAAGAGGCTCTTGTCGGCGCGATCTTCGAACGCGGCAGGCGCATCGGCCATCAGAACATCTCCTTGCATGGTGGGCTGAAACTCCCTCATGAGCGAGCCTGTCCGGCTCCTCTCTCATATGGGAATTCTTCCCCTAACCTTTGAGGGACAGCGTGGACTCTCCCTGCGGCGAAATTGCCGCACCTCGTTCAAACGCATGACGGGGCCAAACGATCCGTGCGATGGCCCCGGAGGCCGGCGGCGCGGTGTTCGTCAGGGTCAGTTCCGCCCCCGAGCGCTCGATGAGGGTCTTGGCGATGAACAGGCCGAGCCCCAGGCCACCGCCCTCCTCGCTGTCCTCCGTCCGCTCGGCGGCGCTGCGGGTGGTCACGTAGGGCTCGCCCACCCTGAGCAGGATATCGGGAGCGTAACCCGGGCCGTCATCCCGGATCTCGATGAAAACCTCGTGAGGGGACCAGAACGCCTCGATCGTCACCCGGCTTTCCGCGAAGTCCGTGGCGTTGTCGAGAATGTTGGACAGGCCGTAGACGACCCCGGGATTCCGCCGTCCCATGGGCTCCGGCCCTTCGCCCCGCGTCTCGACCTGCACGTCGAAGCCGACGGCGCGCTGCGGCTCGACGATCTCCTCCACCAGATGGCTCAGGGAGATGGTCTCCAGAAATTCCGATTCCTCCTCCTGACCCATGGAGGTGAGCTTGGTCAGGATGGTGCGGCAGCGCTCCACCTGCTCCTGCAGGAGCCGCAGGTCCTCGCCCACCGGGCCGTCCTTGGGCATGGCATGGCTCAGCTCCTTGGTCACCAGGGCGATGGTGGCCAGCGGGGTGCCGAGCTCGTGGGCCGCCGCGGCCGCGAGGCCGTCGAGCTGGGACAGGTGCTGCTCGCGGGCGAGGACAAGCTCCGTGGCGGCGAGCGCCTGGGCGAGCTGCCGGGCCTCCTCGGCGACGCGCCAGGCATAGATGCCCGTGAAGGCCGTGCCGAGCACGATCGCCGCCCAGATCCCCGTGACATAGAGGAAGGGAAGCGTGAAGCTCTGTGCGGGAGACCAGGGCAGGGGCTTGTGGGCGAGCACCAGAAGCGTCGCGCAGCCGATGGCGAGAAGGCCGAGCCCCAGGGTCCGCTCCGGGGTCAGGGCCGTGGCCGAGATGAGCACGGGCGCCAGGAACAGCATGGCGAAGGGATTCTCGAGCCCGCCCGTCAGATAGAGAAGCCCCGCCAGCTGCAGGATGTCGAAGGCGAGGAGCGCCGTGGCGATGTTGTCGCTGAGCCGGTGGCTCGCCGGGTACTGGATCCGCAGGAGCAGGTTGACCCAGACCGACGCGCTGATGACCAGGAAGCAGAGGGCGAAGGGCAGGGGGAAGCCGAGCCCGAACCGGACCCCGGCGACGGCGGCCGCCTGACCCGCGATGGCGAGCCAGCGCAGGCGAACGAGGGTGTCGAGGCGCAGGTGCCGGGCGTGGTGGGTCAGACTCTTCTGGTCGATCTTGGACATCCCCGAACAGAATAGGGTCCCCTGATCGTTCGCCAAGCATCCGCCTTTGGCCTATTTTCCTATCGAGGACTTCGGCAGTGGTCTGAAACCAAAGTATGTAGTTCGTTTTCGCAGAGGCAGAGCTAGTCTGTTGCAAGAATCTGAAGGAACTTTAATCTTAAAATTACGGTTGAGGATAAAGCCTACCGCATGATGCGAGAACCAGGCACCCGGCCTTTGGGGACACTTAGATGAATTTTTCCTATGTATGGTACGATACCGCGCATTGGCTTTTGAGTCCGGCTCGCGCAGCTTCCGATATCACCAAGCACTTTTTCGAGAACCCCGACAATCCCCTCACGAACACGCCCTACGGCCGGACCGTTTCGGCAGCCTGCGAATTGTTCGAGCGCACCACCCGGCGCTACGGGAAGCCCGCCTTCGACCTGCCCACCACGGTGATCGGCAACGAGGAGGTGGCGGTCACCGAACGGATCGTCTGGGAACACCCCTTCTGCCGCGTCATCTCCTTCGAGCGGGATCACGACCGGGCCGAGGACCAGCCGAAACTCCTGATCGTGGCGCCCATGTCGGGCCACTACGCCACGCTGCTGCGCGGCACGGTCGAAACCTTCCTGCCGACCCACCAGGTGATGATCACCGACTGGGCCGACGCCAGCATGGTGCCCCTGGCCGAGGGCCGGTTCGATCTCGACGATTACATCGACTATCTCAAGACCATGTTCCGGGACCTCGGCCCGAACTTGAGCGTGATGGCCGTGTGCCAGCCGGCCGTGCCCGTCATCGCGGCGGTCGCCCGCCTCGAGGCCGAGCACGATCCCCTCGTCCCGCGGGCCATGATCCTCATGGGCGGGCCCATCGACACCCGCCGCTCGCCCACCGCCGTGAACCGGCTGGCCGAGGAGCGCGGCATCGACTGGTTCCGCCAGCACTGCATCACCAAGGTGCCCCCGTCCCACCCGGGCTTCTGGCGCGACGTCTACCCGGGCTTCCTGCAGCTGTCCGGCTTCATGGCCATGAACATCGACCGGCATCTCACGGCCCATTACGAGATGTTCAACCATCTCGTGGAGGGCGACGGTGATTCGGCCGAGAAGCACCGGGACTTCTATGACGAGTACCTCGCCGTCATGGACCTGACCGCCGAGTTCTACCTGCAGACGGTCGAGACGGTGTTCGTGAACCACGATCTGCCCAAGGGCGAGATGATGCACCGGGGCCAGCCGGTGGACCTCATGGCCATCCGGCGCTGCGCCATCATGGCGGTCGAGGGCGAGCGGGACGACATCTCGGGCGTGGGCCAGACGCTCGCGGCCCTGGACTTGACCCCCAACCTTCCCTCCGACAAGAAGCTCTATCACCTCCAGGCCGGGGTCGGTCACTATGGCGTCTTCAACGGTTCTCGTTTCAGGGCTCAGATCGCTCCTCGAATCGTTGAATTCATTGAGAATCACAGCCGAGAACCAGCCCGGACGAAGCCGTCAAGGGCATCAGTCCGTTCTTGATACGTTCTTAGGAGCGGCAAACGGCTGCGCTGACAGAATCAGCCTGACAGGGCAGATTGCGGATATGAAATCCGCCCTGTTCCGCCGCGTTCCTGCGGACCCGCCCCATCTCAAAGTCGTCCACGAGGGCCAGACCTTCAAGGTGGCCCTCAAACGCCGTCCGACCGCCAAGCGGATCACGCTGCGCGTCTCCAACGCGACCGGCGAGGTCGTGCTCAGCATCCCCGAGCGCACGGATGTGGGGCTCGCCCAGAAATTCGCCGACAGCCACAGCCAGTGGATCGCCACGCGGCTCGCCAAGGTGCCGGAGCGGGTGCTCTTCGAGCCGGGCGCCCTCGTGCCTTTTCGCGGTGTTCCCCACCGGATCGTTCACTGGTCGGCGATACGCGGGGTGACCCAGGCCGCCCGAAGCGCCACCGGCGAGCCCGTCATCGCGGTCGCCTGCGAGGCCGCCCATGTGGCCCGGCGGGTGCGGGACTTTCTCGAGGCTGAGGCCAGGAAGGACTTCGCCGCCGCCGTGAAGAAGCATACGGCCCAGCTCGGGCAGCCGGCCAAGCGCATCACCGTGCGCGACACCAAGAGCCGCTGGGGCTCCTGCTCGGCCAACGGAGCGCTCAACTTCTCCTGGCGGCTGATCATGGCTCCGCCCTTCGTGCTCGACTACCTGGCCGCCCACGAGGTGGCGCACCTGCGCGAGCTCAACCATTCCAGCCGGTTCTGGAAGCTCACGCACCAGCTCTGCCCGCGCACGGACGAGGCGGAGGAATGGCTCAAGACCTATGGCAGCGCCCTGCACCGGATCGGGTGAGGGCTGCCGCTGGATCATCCCGCTTCCCGCAAGGACAAGAACTTTACGCACTCGACGTCATCACCGCCTTGTGCCGGTGATCCCGATCCGAGAGGCGTCGCGCTCAAAGCAATCGGGATGGCCGGGACAAGCCCGGCCATGACGGGCGGACGTCATTCCGGTCGGATAAGGCGGGGAAGGGGCGCGCCTGCCCAATCTCACTTGTTTCCATTGGACAATTTATCGGTTTCTTAACCGCTGCCCCGCAGACATGCCGTTAGGGCAATAGACCTGACCTTCGTCGATCCGGCCGCTTCCTCGAGAGCCGGACACGCGGCCGGTCTGCAGGGGCAAGATTCCAATGGCACTGAAAAATTTCTCGATCCCGCAGAAGGTGATTGCGGTCGTCTCCCTCATGGGCCTCGTCGCGGCGGTGATCGCCGTGGTCGGCTGGCGCGAGACCTCCAGGCTCAAGGACGCGATGGAGATCGTCGGCCTGCGCGAGGAGGCGGCGCGCGAAGCCATGGACCTGCGCGTCGACATCATCGCCATCAGTCGCATGACCTACCAGGTCGCCCAGCAGCCGACCAAGGCCTCCGACTTCGGCACCGAAGCCGAGCGCCGCACGAAGGAGATGCTGGGGCGGTTCAAGACGCTCGAGGCCGTGGCGGATTCCCAGGAGAAGGTCCTGCTCGACCAGATGCGGGGCTCCCTGAACGCCTATTTCGACGTCATCAGGGCCATGATCACGGTGGCGGCCTCCGGCAAGGGCGCCGATGCGGCCGTCATGAACGCCGAGGTGGACAAGGGGCTCGCGTCGCAGCGCAGCGTCACCGACACGGTGAAGGCCTACAGCACCTACACGGCCAAGAAGCTCGCCGACATGCGCGCGGCCGCCGAGGACAGCGCCAATCGCGCGATCCGGCTCCAGATCGGCGTCGCGGCCGCCGGCATCGCGCTCGGCGTGCTGATCAGCCTGCTGATGACGAAGGTCAGCATCGTGGCGCCCCTGCGCAGCCTGACCTCGGTCATGCGCCGTCTGGCCGACGACGACCTCGCGGTCGAGCTGCCTGCCGGCAATCGCAGCCGCGACATCGGCCAGATGATCGAGACCGTGCAGGTCTTCAAGGACCGCATGGTCCGCAACAAGGCCCTGGAGCTCGAAGCCATCCAGGCCCGCGAAGCCTCCGAGGTCCAGCGCAAGCGGATGATGACCGAACTCGCCGAAACCTTCGACGGCGCCGTCGGCGAGATCATCACGTCGGTGTCCATGGCGGCCAGCCGCATGCAGGCCACGGCCGAGCAGCTGACGAATTCCGCCCAGGCCACGTCCTCGCGCTCCACGGCCGTGGCGGCCGCCGCCGAACAGACCTCGGCCAACGTGCTCGCCATGTCGAGCGCCACCGAAGAGCTCGGCGCCTCCGTGGGAGAGATCAGCCGCCAGGTCGAGCAATCGGCCGTCATGTCGCGCGAGGCCGTGCAGGCCGCGACTCTGACGACCGAGATCGTCTCGCAGCTGAGCGCCGCCGCCGACCGGGTCGGGGCGGTCATCGACATGATCTCGGCCATCGCGGGCCAGACCAACCTGCTGGCATTGAACGCCACCATCGAGGCGGCGCGGGCCGGCGAGGCCGGCCGCGGCTTCGCCGTGGTGGCCACCGAGGTGAAGTCGCTCGCCGACCAGACCTCGAAGGCCACGGCCGACATCTCGAGCCAGATCGCCGCGATCCAGACCTCGACCTCCAAGGCCGTGGAGGCGATCGGCGGCATCACCCAGCGCATCCAGGCCATGAGCGACGTGTCCAGCAGCATCGCCGTGGCGGTGGACCAGCAGGGCGCCGCCACCCGGGAGATCGTCGCCTCGGTCAACCAGGCTTCGGCGGGGACGGGCGAGGTGACGGCCAATATCGGCCGGGTGGCCCAGGTGGCCGAGGAAACCGAGGTTGCCGCTCATCAGGTGCTGACATCCTCCTCGGCCCTCGTGGGCCAGGCCGAGCACCTGCGCAATCAGGTCAACGGCTTCCTGGCGACCGTCCGGGCGGCCTAGAGCACCGGACGGCCCCTCGGGTCCGTTCTGACCGATGCTCTCATTCAAGACGAAAGCATCCGATGGATCCCAAAAGTGCAACGCCACTGTCGGGTCCGAGGCTTCAGGGCCGCCAAATCAGATGACAGGCACGCCGATTCGGGCTTAACCGGGCGTGCCTGTCACCGACGAAACCGTTTCATGCTCAAACCCGATACGCTGGCCCTCACCGTCGTCCTGGCCCTGCTCACCGCACTCGGCCCCCTGTCGACGGACATGTATCTGCCGTCGCTCCCCGCGATCGCCGCGGGCCTTCACGCCACGACCGGGCAGACGCAGCTCACCCTGTCGGCCTTCCTCCTCGGCTTCGCGGCCGGGCAGTTCTTCTACGGGCCGGTGTCCGACCGCATCGGACGCAAGCCCGTGCTGCTCTTCGGGCTCGGGCTCTTCACCCTGGCGAGCCTGATCTGCGCGCTCTCGCCCAACATCGAGACCCTGATCGCCGCGCGCTTCCTGCAGGCGCTCGGCGCCTCGGGTCCCATCGTGCTCGGGCGCGCCATCGTGCGCGATTTCTACGAGGGCCCGCGCGCGGGCCGCGAATTGTCGCGCATGGGCACGATCATGGGCGTGGTGCCGGCGGCGGCGCCCGTTCTCGGCGGCGTCATCGAACGCTTCACCGGCTGGCGCGTGACCTTCGGCACCATGATCCTGTGCGGCATCGCGCTCGCGGCCATCATCCTCTGGCGCATGCCCGAAAGCATCCGCCGGAAATCCGATGTGCCGATCTCGTTTCCGGCGATCCTGCGCGGCTTCAGGCTCCTGCTCGGCCATGCCGGTTACCGGACCTATGTGGGCCTGTCCATGCTCACCTATGGCGGGCTCTTTGCGTTCATCTCCGGCTCGTCCTTCGTGCTGCAGAAAATCTACGGGCTCGACGAATTGTCCTTCGCGTTCTCGTTCACCTTCGTGGTGGCGGGCTTCATGACCGGCACCTCCCTGGCGCAACATCTCGTCGGACGGTACGGGCTCGACGGCACCATCCGGATCGGGGTGACGTGCCTCGCGCTCGGCGGCCTCACTATGCTGGCCCTGGTGCTGGCGGGAGTGCCGTCATCGCTGGGCATCAGCGCCCCCATGGCGATCTATGGGGTGGGCGTCGGCCTCACCATGCCGCAATCCATGGCCTCGGCGCTGATGCCCTTTCCGGATCGGGCCGGCGCGGCCTCGTCCCTGCTCGGCATCTGCCAGATGACCTTCGCGGCCGTCGTGGGCATTCTCCTCGGCCGCAATCTCGACGCCTCCGCGCTTCCCCTGCCGGCCACCATCGCCACCACGGGCGTGCTGGCCCTCGCCCTGTTCCTGGCCTCGGGACGGGCCCGTCGGGACAAGCCCGCCTGATGGTCCTTTCGCCGCCGGGGCGCCGCCGCTGGGAAGCCGCCCCGGATTCCTACGGGTGAGAGCCTCTCTCAGACAATGAAGAAGCTGGCATAAGTGAGAGCCGGCTTGGTGCCCGCATTGGTGAAGGTGGCGATGTGGATCTGACCGGCGCCGCCCGTACCATCGGAGTCGTAATAGAGCTCGCCTTTGGCTTGGTCGTAGATGATCCGGTCCTCTTTCCCCAGGGCCTTTGTGCCCAGGACGAAGTCGCTCGCCTTCAGGCGGCCGAGATCGGACGACTTGAACCCCGTGAAGCTGCTCAGGGACAGATAGACGCGATCGTACTCCGCGACCTTGAAGTCCTGGATCAGGTCCGGTCCAGCCGTGCCCGGCGTGCTGCGCTCGAACAGGAAGATGTCGGCTCCCTTGCCGCCCATGAGGACGTCCTTCCCGGCGCCGCCGCTTAAGGTGTCGTTCCCAGCTCCGCCCGAGATCGTGTCGGCGCCACTGCCGCCCCTGATCAGGTCGGAGCCGTCGGTCCCGTTCACCGTCTCGGGATTGACGTCCACGATCTTGATCGTGAAGTCCTTGACCTTCCTGACGGATCCGTCGGTGACCGAGACGGTGACCTTGAAGGAGGTGAGCTGCTCGTAATCGATCTTGGTGTTGTTCTTGACGCGCAGCTGGTTGTCGACCAGCTCCACGCGACCGCCACCGTCGTTGAGCAGGGTGTACGTGCGCTGGCCCTGGCCCGGAAGGGTCGACGACAGGGTGCCGATGGTCTGGCCGATGGCGCTGTGTTCGACGACCGCGGTGCCGGACAAAAGGATGTCGGCAGGAGCCGGGTTCGCATCCGTCACCTTGATGGCGATGGCGCTCGAAACCTTTCCGCCATAGCCGTCCGACGCGACGATGCCGTAGCTGAAGGTGGTGTCGCCGCTCACCTGGATGAGCGCCGGATCCCTGACCTGAATGGTGCCGTTCACGATTTCGAAGCGGCCGTCGGCGCTGACGCGCCCATCCGTTCCGCTGAGCGGATTCGTGAAGGCGTAGGCGATCGGATCGTTGTCGGCATCGGTCGAGGAGAGCGTGCCGGCGACCGTGTGGGCGGCCGACGTCTCGGAGATCGTGCCGCCGGCGAGAACGGGCGCCGTCGGGCCGTGGTTCACGTCCGCCACATGGATCGCGATCGTGCTCGAGGTGGTGCCGCCGTGCCCGTCCGTGGCCGTGACCGCGTAGGTGAAGGTCTGGTTGCCATCGACCTGAACGAGCGACGGATTGTTGACCACCACGGTGCCGTCGACGATCTTGAAGCAGCCGTCGGCGCTGATGAGGCCCGACGAATAGGGCTGGGCCCAGTCGAACGTGATGGTCAGGGCATCGCCGTCCTGATCGGTCGCCGTGAGGGATCCGACGGTCAGGTCGGTGGTCAGCCTGTCGGAGATGTCGCCGTTCGACAGAACCGGCGCGGTCGGAGCATGGTTGACATACCCGATCGCGACGGAATTCACCGTGGCGACGCTGGCCGCCGAGGCCGTCGCGCCGCGTGCATCGGTGACCGTGATCGAGAACGTGGTCGTCTCGACGGAGCCGCTCTCCGCCAGGGGACGGTCGGTCGGATTGAACAGGAGCGCGGTAACGGCCGCCCGCACCTGCGCGAGGGAGCCGATGACCGTGAACGTGCCCGTGGCGGCATCGTAGGCGCCGCCCTGGACCGGGACCAGCGCGCCCTTCCCGGCGTCGTCGAGCCGGATGCTCACGGTCAGCACGTCGCCGGCATTCGGTTCGTTCACGGCGAGAAGCGTGAACGGCGCCACGAGGTCCGTGTTCTCCGTGTCGGCCATCGTGAAGGTCTGCGGCATGAACGAAATCGTCGGAGCCCGGTTGGCCGTCACGCTCGTCACGGAGACGTTTGCGTTGGGGGTGGCGGATGCGCCTTCCACGTCGGTGAGCGTGATGGTGAAGGTCGTCGTCAGGCCGTTTCCGGCAGAATCGCTCGGTCGGTCGAAGGGATCGTAGACGAGGCCACGCAGGGCGTTCTGGACCTGCTCGGCCGTGCCGGTGACCGTGTAGCGCCGCTCCTGGGCATCATAGGTGCCGATGCCGAAATTCGTCAGCGCGCCGTAACTGTTGTTCAGGCTCACGACGGCCGTGACGCTGGCGCTGTCCGAATCCGTGATCGTGACGGACGTGAAGGGGCTGACGGTCTCGTTGTCGGCGATGGTCAGGCTCAACGGGGAGGCAAGCCCGCCGATCACGGGCGCCGTGTTGGTGCCCGCGATGCTGCCCTCGCCCACGAACCGGATGTGCTCGATATTGGCGAGCTTGGTGCCGTCGTAGTTGCGAACCGAGATGATGACCGTGTCGTCGCCGCCCGTCGTGCCGTTGAGCTCGACCGCCAGATCGCCGAGATCGCGGATGTAATAGACGTCGTTGCCGGCGCCGCCCGTCATGGTGTCGCTGCCGGCGCCGCCGTCGAGCGTATCGTTTCCGCCGCCGCTGGTCAGCTTGTTGTCGGCCGCGTTGCCGACCAGGGTTCCGGCGCTCGAGGCCGTATTGATCAGGTTTTCGAAACCGGCTTGGAGCGTGTAGCTGGAGAGATAGGTTTCGATCGTGTCGATGCCGCCGGCATCGACGAGCACGTCGTCGCTGTCGCCGGTCACGTAATGATCGTTGCCAAGTCCACCGACGAGCGTGTCGCGGTAGCTGTTGCTCCCCGAGAGCGTATCGTTTCCGTCGCCGCCCACAAGGGAGTCATTTCCGCCGAAACCGAGGATATAATCGTTGCCGTCGCCTCCGACGATCGTGTTGTTGGAAGCGCTGCCGAAGATCGTGTCGTTCCCGCTCGACCCGATGAACTTTCTCAAGCTTCCGAACAGCTTGTCCGTCGCGTACCGGACGCTGCCGTCATATTCGTCGACCCAGCCGTTCCCCAGATCAGCCTTGACCGCCGCGGCCGGGCGCGTGAGATCCTCGTAGGTGAGCACGGTGCTTGCGTTGACCTTGATCCTGTCGTTTGACGCGCGCGCGACCGTCGTGGACGCGATGGCTCCATGGACCGTGTCGGCGCCCAAGCTCGCGTCGATATAGGTCGACCCACCCGTGTAGAGGATGTCGTCGCCGAAGCCGCCGTCGATGGTGGAGGCGAGCGTAGCGCCGCGGATGGTGTCGTTGCCTTCGCCGCCCATCAGAAACGTCACCCCGGACAAGATGTCCTGGCCCTGGCCGCTGGCGCGACCCGCGGTGAGATCGGCATTGATGGCATCGGTGCCGACATAGATGACGCTTCCGTTGACGAGCGTGTCGTTGCCCGCGCCGCCGATGAGCGTGTCGTCGTTGCCGCCGCCGGTCAGCGTATCGTCGCCCTCGTTGCCATCGAGGTACCAGCCCTGCAGGGAATTGCCGGCGTAGATCACGTCGCCGGCGGTCGATCCGTAGACCTCCTCGAAATTCAGCAGGGTGTCGAGATCGCCCCACATGTCCCTGCCGGTGAGCGACGCGTAGGTCGTGCCCCCATACGTCCAGGCCGAATCGCTCAGATTGAGAACGATGCCCGCGCCGCCCGTCTCCTCCCGGTAGGAGAGGGTATCCCAGTCGATGCCGCCGTCGAGAGTGTCGTTCCCGGCCCCGCCGATCAGCAGATCGTTGTCGACATCGCCATGGAGCTCGTCGCCGGCCATTCCGCCCCAGAGCGTATCGTAGCCCTCGGCGCCGTTGATCGTGACCGATGTCGGGGTGTCCGGGCTGCCGAGCTCGTTGTCGTCGGCATTCCCTTGAATGACTGAGTTGGCCGCTAGGTTGCTCGGGGCTGCGTCCGGCACCAGAGCGGCAGGCAGGATCCCGGTGCTTTGGATGGATGTCGTCATGATCCGTTCCTCTCGTCGATGGTGCCGTCGATCCGCTTCAAGCGATGCGGATTATGACCGATGCAACGATGGATCATATCTAAACCATCCGGTGTGCTAGCTCCTTGGACAAAGAGGGAAGGTGCGGCAAAAACACACGATGCCCTTGCAACAATGCCAATTTCTTCAACCGCAGATAAAACTTTCCTCAAATTCTGCAACCCGAGGCTGCGACACGGCGGTCCCGCACCTGTCGCAAGGACAGGACCCGGACGGAATCCAGCTCACAGCCCGAACAGCTTCTCGAAGAAGTTCTTCTCGCGGCTGGCGCGTCGCTGCGGGGCGGGCTGGATCCAGGCATTGTCGCCGGTTCCCGCATTGGCGTAGCGCGAATCGGACCCGCCATTCGCCACCGGCACGTCGTCCCGGAACCGCTCGCTGCCCGGAAGCGGCACGGGCTGCTTGTCCTTCAGGGCGACCTTCATGAAATTGTGCCAGACCTCGCTCGGCAGGTTGCCGCCGCTGACCCGCTTGGTGAGCGTGCCGTCGTCGTTGCCGAGCCAGACCCCTGCCACGAGGTTGCCCGTGAAGCCCACGAACCAGGCATCCTTGTAGTCGTCGGTGGTCCCGGTCTTGCCCGCCATGGGCCAGCCGGGAACCTGCGCCGACCGGGCGGTGCCGACCACGAAGGTGTTGTGCATCATCTCGTTCATCATCGCGACCGCGCTGGCGTCGATGACGCGGCCCAGGCCGCCCGCGCCCGGGCGCTTGTAGATCAGCTTGCCGTCCGTCGTCTTCACCTGCGAGATCACGTAGGGCAGGACCCCGGTGCCGCCGTTGGCGAAGGCCGCATAGGCGCTCACCAGCTCGAGCGGCGTCACCTCCGAGGTGCCGAGCGCCAGGGAGCCGTTGGCCTGCAGGGGCGACGAGATCCCGAGCCGCTGGGCGGTCTGCACCACGTTCTTCGGCCCGACCTCCATGTTGAGCTTCACCGCGATGGTATTGAGGGACAGGGCCAGCGCGTCGCGCAGGGCGATCGGCCCGCGATACTTGCGGTCGTAGTTCTTGGGCGCCCAGCCGCCCAAATTGACCGGTCCGTCCTCGAGAACCATGTCGGGCGTATAGCCCCGCTCCACGGCGGTCAGGTAGACGAAGGGCTTGAAGGACGAGCCCGGCTGCCGGCGCGCGGTGGTGGCCCGGTTGAACTGGCTCGTCTCGTAATTGCGGCCGCCCACCAGGGCCTTGACTGCGCCGTCCGGCTGCAGGGCCACGAAGGCGCCCTGGCTCACGTTGAATTTCTGGCCCTTGGCGTCGAGTTCCTCCACCAGGACGCGCTCGGCGGTCGCCTGCAGGGAGGGTTCGATGGTGGTCGAGACCACGATGTCGGATTCCACGTTGCCGACGAAGTCGTCGAGCACGTCCATCACGTAGTCGGCCGCGTAATTGGCCGAGCCAGCCCCGTTCGCATGAACCGGCTCGGCGGGTGCGCCGAGGGCCGTCTTGGTCATGCCCGGCGTGATGAAGCCGAGCTCGTTCATGGCCGCGATCACCAGCTCCGCGCGGGCCTGAGCGCGCTCGGGATTGCGGTTGGGAGCGAGACGCGATGGCGACTGCACGAGGCCCGCCAGAACGGCCGCCTCCGAGAGCGACACGTTGCGGGCCGACTTGCCGTAATAGCGCTGGGCGGCCGCCTCGACCCCATAGGCGCCGGCGCCGAAATAGACCCGGTTGAGGTAGAGTTCGAGGATCTGGTCCTTCGAGTAGTTGCGCTCCAGCCAGAGCGCCAGGATGGCTTCCTGGATCTTGCGCGAGGCGGTGCGCTCCTGGGTCAGGAAGAGGTTCTTGGCAAGCTGCTGCGTGAGGGTCGAGCCTCCCTGCAGGCCGCCCTTGTGAGCCAGGTTGCGGTAGACCGCCCGGGCGATGCCGGTCGGATCGATGCCGAAATGGTCGTAGAAGCGCCGGTCCTCGATGGCCACGAAGGCCTTGGGCAGGTAGGGCGGCAGCTCCTTCAGCGTGACGGTCCGGCCTCCGGTCTCGCCGCGATTGGCGAGAAGCGAGCCGTCGCTGGCCATGATGGCGATGTTCGGCGGGCGCTTGGGCACCGTGAGCTGATCGATGGGCGGCAGCTGGGATGCGTAATAGGCCACCACGCCGCCGACGCCGATCACCCCCCAGAGGCACAGCACGAGCCCGGCATAGACGAGCTTGCTGAAGAAGGAGCGGCCGCTCTTGCGCTTCGCCTTCCTGGGCCTGGGGGGACGGCGCGGCCCGTCGCCGCCGTTCGAAGAAGCCCGCCTGCGCGCCATCGTTCCCCCTGCCCGATCCTCGGGCGAAAGGCGAAAGTCCAGCCCACCCGCTTCGCCGGCGGGCGCATCGAAGACCGGCTCCCGCCGGTCACGTCCGTTCGCCACCTCTAAAAACCCCGCATCGACATGACCGGTATATCGTCCGGCCTTTCATGCTCTGGAGCACCTTAAATGTGGCGGTTTAAGGGGCGGTTAACGGGGATTAACGCTTCCGCAGCGGAACTGCCGAGTTCGGGCGGCGTTCGCTGGCTGATGAATGCTTACGTCGTCGTGCTGGCAGGGTTCGGGGTGGTGGTGCTGCTCACCGCCTGGCTCCCCATGGTTCTCAAGGAGCTGCCCCTGTCGCTGCCGATCTTCTGCGTCGCACTGGGAGCGCTGATCTTCGCCTTTCCCGAGCTCCCGGGCGTCATGCCGCACCCCGGCGAGGAGCTCGCCATCGTGGAGCATCTCAGCGAATTCGTGGTCATCATCTCGCTCATGGGGGCCGGCCTGAAGATCGACCGTCCGTTCGGCTGGACGCGGTGGCGGCTGACCTGGCGGCTCCTCGGCATCGCCATGCCGCTGACGATCCTGGGCCTCGCCTGGATGGGGCAGCAGATGCTGGGCCTGAGCCTGGCCGCGGCCCTGCTGCTGGCCGGGGCGCTGGCGCCCACCGATCCGGTGCTGGCGAGCGACGTGCAGGTCGGCCCGCCGATGGACCGGGAGGAGGACGAGGTGCGCTTCACCCTCACGTCCGAGGCCGGGCTCAACGACGGCCTCGCCTTTCCGTTCGTGCTGCTCGCCATCGCGCTCACGCAGGAGGCAGGCCCGACGGTCATCGCGGAGTGGTTCGCGTACGCGGTGGTGTGGAAGATCGCGGCCGGCATCGGCATGGGATACGGGGTCGGACGGGCGCTGGGCTGGCTCACCTTTCACCTGCCGAACCGGGCCAAGCTCTCGCGGACCGGAGCCGGCTTCGTGGCGCTCGGCATCACCTGCGTGGCCTATGGCCTGACCGAGATGGTGCGGGGCTACGGGTTTCTCGCGGTGTTCGTGGCGGCGCTGGCCCTGCGCGCCACGGAGCCGGAGCACGACTATCATCAGAAGCTGCACGACTTCGCCGAGGAGCTCGAGCGTCTCATGATGATGGTGCTGCTCGTCCTGTTCGGCGGGGCGATGACGGGAGGCGATCTGTTCGACGCGCTCACATGGGAGGCCGCCGCCTTCGGCCTTCTGGCGCTGTTCGTCGTCCGTCCTCTCGCCGGCTGGATCGGACTCGTCGGCACCGATCCACCGGCGGGCGAAAGGGCTGCCATCAGCTTCTTCGGCATCCGCGGGATCGGCTCGGTCTATTACCTCGCCTACGCCATGGGCCATGCGCGGTTCGATGACGGTCACCTTCTGTGGAGCACGGCCGGGTTCATCATCCTGGTCTCCATCGTGCTCCACGGCATCACCGTCACGCCGACCATGCGGCGGCTCGATCTGCGGCGCAAGCTCGCGCAGCGAACGGCCGCGAGAGCCTAAGGCAGGCCCTGATCGCCGCGAGGGCTATTCGGCCGCCAGCGGCAGCTCGCCGGTCTCCGGATCGGCCCGGGCGAGATCGTGGATGCGGCGCAGATCGTTCAGGAACGCCTCATAGGCCTCCCGCTTCGTCGCCTCGTCGGGGAGGCGCAGCAGGTACGAGGGATGCACGGTGACATAGCCCTCGTAGGGCCCGAGCCGCGCCCGTCCGCGCGAGCGGGTGATCGGGGTCGCCTTCCCGGTGAGCGCCAGCAGGGCGGTCGCGCCGAGCGCCACCACGAGCTTCGGCTTCACCAGCTCAAGCTCCTTCATCAGCCAGGGCCGGTAATGCTTGACCTCGCCGGCCGTGGGCTTGGCGTGGATGCGCCGGTGGCCTCGCTGCTCGAATTTGAAGTGCTTCACCGCGTTGGTGAGATAGGCCTGCTCGCGGTCGATCCCGGCCTCCGTCATAGCCTTGCCCAGGAGCTTGCCTGCGGGTCCCACGAAGGGACGTCCCTGCAGGTCCTCCTGATCGCCCGGCTGCTCGCCGACGAAGACGATCTCCGCATGGGCCGGTCCTTCGCCGAACACGGCCTGGGTGGCGCCGGGCACGAGCGGCCCCGCCTTGGCGATGATGGCGTTGAGCTCCGCCAGGGTCTTCGGCTCCTGATCCCACATGGCCTCAAGAGCGCGCTCGGGGGTGCGTTTAGTGGGCATCGTGGCCTCCTGTTCGATCATCCGTTCAACGCGCCGCGAGGCGGTTTGGATCAGGCCGGGAATCGCCGCGGTCTCGGGCATGTTGCGCCAGTACTTCTTCGGCATCTCGGCCCGCATGGCGGTCGGGTTGACCCGGGCCGGGTTGAACACGCTCTCGTAATAGCCGCGCCAGCCCTCCTCGAAGCTGTCCTCGGCCGGCGCGTCCTCGCGCTGCCCCAGCGGGCCGAAGGTCAGCGCGGCGCGATCCCACCGCACGGACCCGATGGGCGTGAGAATCGTCCAGTCCATGGAGCGGAAGCGGTCGACGAAGAAGGGCGCGGCCGCCTCCAGAATGAAGTGCTCGGGTTCGAACCAGGCGGCGAAGCGCTCTACAGCATCGGACCCAAAAGTGGGTTCCATTTTTGGGATCAATCCGATGCTTCTTTCCTCAAGCTGCGCATCGTTGGGCGCGGAGAACCGGGACCACTTCTCCGCACGATGCGCAGGATCCCCGCCGTCCATCCGCCGGAAGCGCACGAAGGCGTGCATCTTGTGCAGGTCGCGCCGCACGGAGCGCGCCATCAGGTCGATCCGGTGGACCAGGGGGTCGCTGGCGATCTCCAGCAGGTCGCGCTCGCCGTTGAGCACCCGCCAGACGAGCTGGTAGAGCAGGGCGTAACGTTCCGGATCCGTGTGGCAGACCACGGGTTCGATGAGCCGCGCCACGCCCTTGGGGATCGAGATCGCCGGCGCATCGCCCGCGACGTCCTGGCCGAACAGGGCCGGGGCCTCGTCGGCCCCGAAGACGACGTGCTGCGGCGCCAGCTCCTCGGCGACGAGCCAGCGAACCGCGCGGCGGAAGCCGTCGAGGTCGGCGCCAGCCTTGAGGGTGATGCGGTGCAGGCTCATCCGAACAGGCTCAGCTGCTCCGGCTTCTCGATCAGCCGCTCGCGCAGGTCGAGGGTATCGAGTCTGGCTTTCGGATGATGGTCGGCCGTGATGAGGAACGGCTTGGCGCGCTTGAGACCCGAGGTAAGGCGGGCGACATCCTCCAGGCGCAGGGTCGTGTGCTTGCGGGCCACCACGATCTTGTCGACCGCCCGGGCGCCGAGGCCCGGCACGCGCAGCAGCATCTCGCGGTCGGCCCGGTTCACGTCGACGGGAAAGCGATGGCGGTTCTTCAGCGCCCAGGCGAGCTTCGGATCCACGTCGAGGTCGAGCATGCCCTTCTCGCCCCCGGACGCGATCTCGTCCACGTCGAAGCCGTAATAGCGCAGCAGCCAATCGGCCTGGTACAGCCTGCTCTCGCGCATGAGCGGCGGCGATTTCAGCGGCAGGATGGCGCTCGAATCCGGAATCGGGCTGAAGGCGGAATAATAGACGCGCTTCATGTCGTAATGGCCGTAGAGCTTGGCCGAGGTGCGCAGCACGTCCGCGTCCGTGGTCTCGTCCGCGCCGACGATCATCTGGGTGGTCTGGCCCGCCGGCGAGAAGTGTCGGCGCTCCTCGCGGGCCTCCTCGATGCGCTCGAACATCTGCGCCATGGCGGTCTCGATGGAGGCGCCGTCCTTCTCGGGCGCGAGGCGCTCCAGGCTCCTTTCCGTCGGCAGCTCGAGGTTGATCGACAGGCGGTCGGCCCACAGGCCCGCCTCCTCGATGAGCCAGGGGCTCGCCTCGGGGATGGTCTTCAGGTGGATGTAGCCGCGAAAGCCGTGGTCGCGCCGCAGCTTCTTGGCCACGAGCAGCATCTGCTCCATGGTGTAGTCGGGCGAGCGGATGATGCCCGACGACAGGAACAGGCCCTCGATATAGTTGCGCTTGTAGAACTCGATGGTGAGCGTCACCACCTCGTCGACGGAGAATTTCGCCCGCTTCACGTTCGACGAGCGCCTGTTCACGCAATAGGCGCAGTCGAACAGGCAGTAATTGGTGAGCAGGATCTTGAGCAGCGACACGCAGCGCCCGTCCGGCGTGTAGGCGTGGCAGATGCCGCTCCCCTCGGTCGAGCCGAGACCTCCCGCGTCCGCCTTGCGCTTGGGCGCACCGGAGGAGGAGCAGGAGGCGTCGTATTTGGCCGCGTCCGCCAGGATGCGCAGCTTCTTCGAAAGCTTCTCGTCCATGGTCTTCCAGCAGAATTGTTCGTGTTTTGTTCTAGCACGGTCGCGGCGGGAAGGCGAGACCCAGGAGAGGGGCGGGAGGTCGCATCGCCGGAGGGCCCGTGCGCCGAAACTCGGCCTGGAGCGGTGGACGGGAACGGACCGCCACGGGCCCGTCAGGACCATGAACCCCAGAAAACGGATCGTTCAGGCGCCGGTCCGCGTTGATTGTGTAGGTTGATGAAGCCGGACCGAACGTCTTCAGAAAGGATCCGGCCAGAGGAGGTTACGATGCGTCTGTCCCATCTCGGAGCGCTGGTCGCTCTCGGATCCCTGCTTGCCTCTCCGGTTCTCGCGCAGACGGCCGCCCCCGGGGCCGCCTCTCCCGGCCCGGCGGCAAAGCCGCCGGTGACCGCCCCCGCGCCGGCCGCGGCGAAACCGATGCCCAATACGACAGCCGCCACGAGCGCCCTGATCGACATCAATACGGCGCCCAAGGATCAGCTCGACAAGCTGCCCCAGATCGGCGAGGCCCGGGCGGAGGCCATCATCAAGGGACGTCCCTACCGGGCCAAGAACGAGCTCGTGGACAAGAAGATCATCCCGCAGAACGCCTATGATGCGATCAAGGATCGGATCATCGCGCACCAGAAATCGTAAGCAGCCGAAAAAAGGGGCCCGCCGGGCCCCTTTCTCGTTCTGTGGCCGAACTTAGCGGCTGTACTTGAACTCCGGCGCAGCCTTCAGCTGGTCCTTGGTCATGTCCAGCATGGCATGATCGGGAGCCGACCGGTTCGCGTTGGCATTGGCCGCATTGGCGTTCGACGCGGTGGAGCTCGCGGTCGAACCGGTGGTGGCCGGCGCGGTCGTGGTCGTGCCGGCCGTTGTACCGGCGTTGTTGCCGCTCATGCCGGCCGTTCTGGTCGTGGTGTTCGAGGCCGTCGCATTGGCGCGCGGCTCGTTGACGAACTTGATCTGGTCGAAGGGGACGGCCACGTCGTGTTCGCCCATGCCGAGGAACCCGCCGACGCCGACGACGACAGCCTGGATCTTGCCGCTCTGATCCACGAGAATCTCGCTGATGTCGCCGACCTTCTCGTTGTTGTTGTTGTAGACGTCCAAGCCCTCAAGCTTGGAGGCGCGCCATTGTCCCGGCTGTTCCTGAGTCATCCAGTTGCCCGAGGACATGGACGATGCCGCGGCGCTCGGGCTTGCCGATGAGCTGGACGGCTGGGTCTGGGCAAGGGCCGGGGCCGATGCCAGGGCCGTTCCGAGGAGCGCCAGCACAAGATGCTTCGAAGCCATGAATTCCTCCTGATTTATCCGTGACGCACAGTCACTTCTCCCCTCTCAACGGCGAAGTTGATGATTGGTTCTGTCCGGACAATGGGCAGTCTCTCAGGTTCTGCTCAACGCCTGTGCAAGTGGCATCAAGGAAGCACTTGCGCCTGTCGTGAATGCCCCTAGACTTGGCCGCGCCTCCCTGCCGAACGCCCGAAACGGACTGCATGATCCGCACTTTTCTCGACGGTCTCTACCGCGTCTCAGGTTACCTCGCGGGCCTGTTCCTCCTCGTCATCTTTCTGCTGATGATGGGCCTCTCTCTGGGGCGGGGTATCGGCGTCAACATCCCGGCCGGCGACGATCTCGCCTCCTGGTCCATGGCCGCGATGGCGTTCCTGGGCCTCGCCCATACCTTCCGCTCCGGCGAGATGATCCGGGTCGGTCTTCTCACGGACCGCGTGCGCGGCCCGGCCCGCTGGTGGCTCGAGATGTTCTCGCTGGTGATCGGCCTCGGCTTCGTGGGCTTCTTCGCCTGGCACGCGGTCGTGCTCACCTATGACAGCTGGCGCTTCAACGACATGGCGCAGGGCGTGCTGGCGATCCCGCTCTGGATCCCGCAGGTCGGCTATGCGGCCGGTCTCGTGATCCTGTTCATCGCCTTCCTCGACGAGTTCGTCCACGTGCTGCGCGGCGGCGATCCGCGCTACGAGAAGCCACCCGCCACCACGGCCGAAGAAGTGGTCGAGCGCGCGATCCAGAGCGGAGTGTAAGGCGTCATGGAACTCATCGAGATCTCGGGGCTGCTGCTCCTGCTGCTCGCCGTGCTGCTCGCCGGCGGCGTCTGGATCGCCATCGCGCTGATGGCCTGCGGCTGGGTCGGGATGCAGTTCGTAGGCGGGGGCATTCCGGCGGGCTCGGTGCTCGCCACCACGATCTGGGGCAATTCCGCCTCATGGACGCTGGCGGCGCTTCCGCTCTTCATCTGGATGGGCGAGATCCTGTTCCGGACGAAACTGTCCGAGGAGATGTTCCGCGGTCTCGCGCCCTGGCTCAACTGGCTGCCGGGACGGCTCATGCACGTGAACGTGCTCGCCTGCGGGATCTTCGGGTCGGTCTCCGGCTCGTCCGCCGCCACCTGCGCGACGGTGGCCAAGATCGCCCTGCCCGAGCTGAAGAAGCGCGGCTATGACGACATGGTGAGCCTCGGGAGCCTGGCCGGCGCCGGGACGCTCGGGATCCTCATCCCGCCTTCGATCACCATGGTGGTCTATGCGGTGGCGGCCAACGTGTCGATCATCCAGATCTTCCTCGCGGGCTTCCTGCCGGGATTGCTCGTGATGGCGCTCTATTCCGGCTATATCGCCGTGTGGTCGCTCGCCAACCCGCAGAAGTCTCCGCCGCCCGAGCCCAGGATGAGCTTTCGCGAGAAGCTGAAGGAATCGACCAATCTCATCCCGGTCGCGCTCCTGATTGCCCTCGTCTTCCTCACCCTGCTGCTCGGCTGGGCGACCGCGACGGAATGCGCCGCCTGGGGCGTGCTCGGCTCGCTGGCGATCGCCTGGTGGTCGGGCTCCCTGTCCTGGGACTCGTTCTGGGCCAGCGTGATGGGAACGACGCGCATCACCTGCATGATCATGCTGATCCTGGCCGGCGCCTCCTTCATGTCGACGTCCATGGCCTATACGGGCATTCCCCAGGCGCTCGCCTCCTGGGTCGACGGCCTGCACCTCTCGCCCTACGCGCTCATCGCGGCCCTCACAGTCATGTACATCCTGCTCGGCACGGCGCTCGACGGCATCTCGATGATCGTGCTCACCACCGCGGTGGTGATCCCGATGGTAAAGACCGCGGGCTTCGACCTGATCTGGTTCGGCATCTTCCTCATTCTCGTGGTCGAGATGGCCGAGGTCTCGCCGCCGGTCGGCTTCAACCTCTTCGTGCTGCAGACCATGTCGGGCAAGGATTCGAACACGGTGGCGCTGGCCTCGCTGCCGTTCTTCTTCCTGCTCGTCGCGGCGGTCGCGATCATCACGGTGTTTCCGAGCATCGTGATGGTGCTGCCGCAGATGGCTTTCCCGGATTAAACCCGTTCACACAAAACCAGAGGGAGACGAACGATGAGACACATGACGCGCTTCGGCTTGAGCCTCGCGGGAGCCCTGCTCATGGCAGCGCCCGCCCTGGCCCAGACCAAGTGGAACCTGCCGGCCGCCTATCCGCCGGACAATTTCCACACCGAAAACCTCAACGCCTTCGCCAAGGACGTGGCCGACGCGACCGGCGGCAAGCTGCAGGTCACCGTCCATGCGAACGCCTCGCTCTTCAAGGCGCCGGAGATCAAGCGCGCGGTGCAGACCGGACAGGCCCAGGCCGGCGAGGTGCTGATGTCCCTGCACGAGAACGAGGATCCGGTCTACGGTCTCGACGTGGTGCCGTTCCTCGCCACCTCGTTCGACCAGGCAAAGAAGCTCTGGGACGTGCAGAAGCCGGCCATCGAGAAGAAGTTCGCGAGCCAGGGCCTGATGCTGCTGTTCGCGGTGCCGTGGCCCCCGCAGGGGATCTTCGCCAAGAAGGACATCAACACCGTCGAGGATCTCAAAGGGGTGAAGTGGCGCTCCTACAATCCCGGCACCGCGCGCATCGCCGAGCTCGTCGGCGCGCAGCCGGTCACCGTCCAGGCGGCGGACCTGCCGCAGGCGCTCGCCACCGGGGTGGTCAACACCTTCATGACCTCCGGCGCCACGGGCTACGATTCAAAGGTGTGGGAATCGCTCTCGCACTTCTACGACACGCAGGCCTGGATCCCGAAGAACCTGACCTTCGTCAACAAGGCGGCCTTCGACGCCCTCGACAAGCCGACCCAGGAGGCCGTTCTGAAGGCCGCCAGGACCGCCGAGGAGCGCGGCTGGAAGACCGCTCAGGAAAAGACCAAGTGGTATGTCGACCAGATGACCGCGAAGGGCATGAAGGTGCAGCCCCCAAGCCCCGAGCTCAAGGCGGGCCTGCAGAAGGTCGGCGAGCAGCTGACGCAGGACTGGCTGAAGAAGGCCGGCCCCGACGGGCAGGCCGTCATCGACAGCTACAAGAAGGCCGCCATGTAGGCTTGGTTTTCCTGTCACGTCATCCCCGGGCTTGTCCCGGGGATCCCAATACAGAAAAGCGCAGCGCCTCATTCGATCGAGATCACCGGCACGGGGCCGGTGATGACGGTCGGAGGACTCAGGCCAGCGTGAATTCCATGGTGATTTCGGCGTTGAGCACCTTGGAGACCGGGCAGTTCTTCTCCGCCGCGCGGGCGAGCTCCTCGAACTTGGCCCGGTCGATACCCGGCACGTTGGCGTTGAGCGTCAGGGCCGATTTCCTGATCGCGAAGCCGCTGCCCTCCTGCTCGAGGGAGACAACCGCCTCCGTGGCAAGCTCGGTCGGCGTGAAGCCGGCGCCCTGGAGCTGGAAGGCGAGCGCCATGGTGAAGCAGCCGGCATGGGCGGCGGCGATCAGCTCCTCCGGGTTCGTGCCCTTCTCGTTCTCGAACCGGGTCTTGAAGGAATACGGCGTCGAGGACAGAACGCCGGAATCGGACGTGAGATGGCCGCTGCCCTCCTTGCCCGTACCCTGCCAAACAGCTCTTGCCTTGCGGTTCATCGCGATCTCCTTTTGTGGATAGGCTTGGTGATCTAGGACAGGTCGTGCCAGGCTCCAGAGGCTCCATCCCGTTCGGATCGCAGGTGTGTGATGTCGATTCCCTTGCAGGCCCGCCTGCGTCCGAGGCTGCTCGGCTCCGCCCTCGCGACGCTCCTGGTCTTCATGCTCCTGCCATCGTCCTGGCCGGTGAATTCCCGGATGCTCGTGGCCTGGGACATCGGGGTGGCGTGCTATCTCCTTCTCGCCTGGACCATGGCCCTGCGCTCCTCCACGACCCAGATGCAGGAGCGCGCCGCCCAGGAGGACGAGAGCGCCGTCGTCGTGCTCGTCCTGACGCTCGCCGCGTCCGTGGCGAGCCTCGCGGCCATCGCGGTCGAACTGACCAACATCCAGGCGACCCCGGCCGATCGGCAGGGCTTCCACCTGACCATCGCGGGCCTCACCATTCTGTGCTCGTGGTTTTTCGTGCACACGATCTACGCCATCCACTACGCGCATGAATATTACGGCGACAAGGGCGAGAGGCGGGGCTTGGCCTTTCCCCACGAGGACCGGCCCGATTACTGGGACTGCCTGTATTTCTCGTTCAACCTGGGCGCGGCTGCGCAGACCTCCGACGTGGTCATCGTGTCCCGGCGCATGCGCCGCCTGGTGCTGGCCCATACGATCCTGTCGTTCCTGTTCAACACGACCATCCTGGCCCTGGCGGTGAACGTGGGGGCCGGCTTGCTGTAGGCCATGCCCGCTTCCGGGCCGGGCCCGGCGTGCCGAACGCGCGGGGCCTTGCGGGACCGGGGCCGTTATGCAGAGATCGCAGGAAGGGTCCCGACACGATCGAACCGATGCACACTGCCTCCTCAGCGTCCCCCTCCATCCCGACCCTTGAGACAGAGCGCCTCGTGCTGCGCGGCCACAGGGTCGACGACCTCGCCGATTGCCTCGCCCTCTGGAGCGATCCGGAGATCACGCGCTTCATCGGCGGCAAGCCATCGACGCAGGAGGAGGTCTGGTCCCGGCTGGTGCGCTATGTCGGCCATTGGGCCCTGTTGGGCTTCGGCTACTGGGCCGTGACCGAGAAGGCAGGCGGCCGTTTCATGGGCGAGGTCGGCTTCGCGGATTTCCGGCGCGTGATCGAGCCGTCCCTGGAGGGCGTTCCGGAGATCGGCTGGGTGATCGCGCCGCACGGCCACGGCAAGGGCTACGCGACCGAGGCCGCACGCGCCGCGATCGCCTGGGGCGAGGGGCATTTCGGTCCCGTGCGCACGGCCTGCATCATCGCACCGGAGAACGAGCCGTCGATCCGGGTGGCGGAGAAATGCGGCTACCGGGAATTTCGCCGCACGACCTACAAGGACAAGCCGACCATCATGTTCGTGCGCTAGAGCGCCGGATCCAGAAACGGACCCCCTTTTGGAATCAGGTCCAATGCTCCTGCCTCTTGGAGGAGCGCATCGTTCGAGCAGCCCTCCGGGTCCGCGCGATGCGCCAGGGCAGGGCGCCTCGCCTCACGGTTTAGACCGCCTCGCCCGCGAAGGCGGGGCCCGACAGCCTCTCCGCATGGGCCCGGATATCCTTTGGCCACAGCCGGATCAGGGCCATGAACAGGGCCCGGTCGCCGGCGAAGAGGGCGCGCGAGGCTTCCTCGAAAGCGGCTTCGTTGCCCGCCAGGGTCGCCATGAAGCGGTAGAGCGCCTCCCGGGCCTGCCGAACGCGGTCCTGGCCTTCGCTGCCCCGCCGCGCTTCCTCGACCAGCTTGCGCAGGGCGACCGATGCACCGCCCGGCTGGCCGTTGAGCCAGTCCCAGTGCCGCGGCAGCAGGGTCACCTCCCGGGCGACGACCCCGAGCCTGGGCCGGCCCGGACCGCGGGGCTCGGACGGGCCCGGACCGGTGCCGGATTCGGCGCTCAGCCGGTCTCGCACATCCTCGGGGGTGCCCCGGAAATCCACCTCCACGACCCGGCAGGTCTCATCGTCGAGAATGATGACGGGCTCCGTCTCGCCGCTGTCCAGCGCCGTCTTGGTCGCTTCGGCGACGGCGAGGAGCGGGCCTGACCGGATCAGGCGCGGGCCGGCAAAGGCCGTATAGGTCTTGAGGGATTCACCCATGATGTCCTCGTCTGTCGCAGAGCCGAGGTTTTACCCGGATGAAATCCACCCGTCAATATACCCGGGTAAAATCTTGGGTGCTATGATTCACCGGGATCGTCCCGGTCTCCATCGACGATGCCGCGCGCCACGTCGAAGCGGAACCCGGCCCGCGCCATGGCGGCGAGATCCTTGTCGCGATAGGGCGCCCGCTCTCCCGGCCGGAACGGCCCGAGCCTGCGGCGGCGGGCGAAGGCGCGGGCCGCCTGCTCCTCGTCGCCCTCCTCGCCCTCCAGGGCCGCCGCGATGGCGGTGCGGTCGACGCCCTTGGCGGAGAGCTTGGCCTGGATCGCCCGGGCCGAGCCGCCCCGGCGGCGCAGGGAGGCGACGCGGGCCTCGGCGTAGCGGGTATCGTCGATGAGGCCGCTCCTCAGGCTCTTGGCCACCACCTCGTCGATCATGTCGTGAAACTCGGCCGGGTCCTCGCCGCGCAGGCGGCAGCGCTTGTCGACCTTGCGCCGCAGGACGCGGCGCAGGTTCTCGGCCGAGGAGGCATAGCGCTCGAGATAGGCCAGCGCCGCGCGCTGGAGATAGGCCGGCGTCACCTTCCGGGGCGGCTTGCGGACCGGTTTCGGATCGTCGGTCATTCCGGCTTGGCATCCGCGGGGGGCGAGGCCTCGCCGGGCTTCTCCACCTGGCCGCGCCGCTGCAATTGCAGGGCCACGAACCAGCACAGGGACGCCCAGGCGGCGCCGACCGCCCATCCGGCCAGGACGTCGCTCGGCCAGTGCACGCCGAGATAGACGCGGCTCATCCCCACGAGCAGGGTCGTCAGGATCGCCAGCCCCATGATGAACGCGCTGACGCGCCGGCTCTTCTCGATCCGGGCGAGCAGGGCGCCCAAGGTCAGATAGGTGATCGCCGACATCATCGCGTGGCCACTCGGGAAGCTCGCCGTGTAGACCCGCGTCGCGTGGGGCACCAGATCCGGCCGGGGCCGCTCGAACCCGAGCTTGAGGCCCGTGGAGAGGAGCGTGCCCCCGACGATGGCGGCCAGGACCAGGAGGGCCGCGCCGCGCTTGCCCGCCATGAGCAGATACGCGACCGCCGCCAGGGTGAGGAGCGTCAGGATCGCGTAGCCGCCGAGGCCGGTGATGTCCCGGGCCGATTCCTCCAGCCAGGAGGGTCCGAGCGGGTTGGCCGGGTTCTGCGGATCGCGCAGGGCCAGCAGGAGCCGGCTGTCGAGGGCATGGGTTTCCCCCTCGCGCACCTCGTCCGCCAGCGCGATGAAGGCCCAGGCGAAGAACCCGCAGGCGGACATGGACAGCAGAGGACCGACCTCGTTCAGGCGCAGGCGAAGCCAAAGGCGGGTGGCGGGAGCAAGAAGCGTGTGCATGGCCTCCTGAAATAGGCTTCTGGCGGGCATCTGGCGAGGGGCGAGGATGCGACGGACCGGATCGGCGTCCGGCCGAGGCCAGGGCGGCCACCCGTCGCGTCGCGGCCGGTGCCTCCGGGTCACGGCATCCATCGTCAGGGCCGGCCCGTCCCGACCAGCCCGCTCCCGCACCCTCCGCTCGTCTCGCCACCCTCCGTCCTTCCTGACACCCACCCCGTCATGGCCGGGCTTGTCCCGGCCATCCCGATGCGGTGAAGCGCGGCGCTCTTCCTCGCCACCTTCCGTCCGTCCTGACACCCTCACGTCATGGCCGGGCTTGTCCCGGCCATCCCGATTGGAAGAGCAGAGCGCCTTACGGGTCGGGATCACCGGCACAGGGCCGGTGATGACGGGCCGAGGGTCGGAGTGGTGGACAGGTGTAGGTGCGATGATGTTCCACCTTTGTTCTTGACAGCGGGTGCAAGCTAAGCTATATCATGGCGTAGATCGGTTCCGACGAGGGGCGCGCTCGCGAGGCGTCGCAAGTGTGGGAGCCGGCACGGTCCTGCGACAGGCTTCGCAAACCTGGGCGCGCAGGAGGCCGACCTTGGGCTCCGTCCAGCTGGTCCGCCTGAAAAGAACCGTGCGCGACGAGCAGCTTGGCTCTCGCTTATCACCTCAGACATCGAGCCGGGCTGCCACTCGCGCCACCCTCGATCCATCTGACAGGCTCGCAGCCCCACGGCTGCGGGCCCACAGGTGCTGCTCTTTGACAGCGCACAGATCACGAACCCGCACCGCAGCGTGACGCTCCTCCGTCCCGCCACCCTGCGCCCGTCATGGCCGGCCCTGTGCCGGCCATCCCGATCGGAACGGCGCGGCGCTTCAAGCAAGCGAGATCACCGGGACACGCCCGGTGATGACCGGGAGAGGATCAAGGCGGGCCCATCCCAATCCGGACCGGCGCCGCGCCTCCCATCATCGCGATCACCGGCACATGCGGTGCTGCCGGCGAGGGTGAGCGCTCACACCGCCAGCGACGTCCGCCACGCCTTCGGGGCGGTGATGCTGCCGAGGTTGAGCCATGTAGCCATGAGGCGAAGCTCGTCCCCGAGCGCCGGCGCGATCTCCTCGGGGGACACGCCGGCTTCCGGATGGATCGAATGCACGATGAGGTTGCCGGCCGCCCGGTCCGCCTTGAGGTCGACCCGGGCGACGATCCGTTCGCCGAGCACGAAGGGCAGGCAGTAATAGCCGAATTCGCGCTTCTCGACCGGGGTGTAGATCTCGATCCGGTAGCGGAAATCGAACAGGCGCTCGGTCCGGGTGCGCTCCCAGACGATCGGATCGAAGGGCGACACGAGGGCCCGGGCCTCGACCCGGCGCGGGTGCCTGGCCTGCGGGTCGAGATAGACCGGCCCGCTCCAGCCCTCCACCGCGACGGGGACGAGATCGCCGGCCTCGACGAGTTCGGGGATGCGGGCCTTCGCGTCCTGCGGGTCCAGGCGGAAATAGTCGCGCAGGCACCGCTCCGACGCGATGCCGAGCGACCGGATGGAGAGCCGAAGCAGCTCGCGCTGCGCCTCCTCGGGCGAGGGCGTCGGGGCGTTCAGGATGTGGGCGGGCAGAACCCGCTCCGGCAGGTCGTAGAGGCGCTCGAAGCCGCGCCGCGTGGCCGTGGTGACCAGGCCGGCCCAGAACAGCCATTCGAGCGCCCGCTTGCCGTCGCTCCAGCCCCACCAAGAGCCCTGACCCTTACCGCCGATCGAGAGCTCGCCCGCCCCGATCGGACCGCGGGTTTCGATCTCGCGGCGAACCTCCTCGATGAAGGCGCGCCTCTCGCGCCCGAACCGGGCGAGGCCGCCATAGATGCCCTCGCCGCGCCGGGCTCGCTCCATGCGCCAGCGGAAGTGAGGGTGCAGATCGAGGCGGATCAGGGAGGCCTCGTGACCCCAGTACTCGAAGGCCTCGCGCCGCCTCGGGTGATAGGCGGTCGTCTCGAGAAGACTGCGGTCATAGGCGCCGATCCGCGAGAAGAGCGGCATGTAATGAGCCCGGACCAGCACATTGACCGAATCGATCTGGAGCAGGTGCGAGCGCTGCAGCACGCGGCTCAGATGGCGCTTGGCCGCCGCCGCGGGGCGGCCTTCATGGAAGCCTTGCGCGGCGAGCGCGATGCGCCGGGCCTGGGCGAGGGAGAATCGGGTGCGGGATGCCATGAAAGGAACAATAGAGAAACGTCGCAGGTCAACGCCAGACCCGCGGCCCTGGAGCCATGCCGGTGACCGATGGAACCTGTGGACCAACCCGGGGCTTAGCCCAATCGCGAACGCAGACGCATACCAGCCTTGCAATCTTAAGTTCGACACGGCCGTGGTCGTCCCTTAGATGAGCCTGCCGGAACACGATGGATACCATGGACCAATCCCCCACAGCGCAGCCTCACGGCGGTCAGGGCACGGCTCTGAGCCATGCCGAAATCCGCACCATCATCGCCGGCGTCATCCTGGCCATGTTCCTGGCGGCCCTCGACCAGACCATCATCGCGACGGCGCTTCCCACCATCGGCCGCGAGCTGGGCGACCTGGAGCATCTGTCCTGGATCGTGACGGTCTATCTCCTGACCTCGACGGCGGTCACGCCGCTCTACGGCAAGCTCAGCGATTCCTACGGCCGGCGCGGCATCATGCTGACGGGCATCGTGATCTTCGTCATCGGGTCCATCGCCTGCGCGCTCGCCCCCACCATGACGATTCTCATCCTGGCCCGAGGCCTGCAGGGCATCGGCGGCGGCGGGCTCATCGCGCTGGCGCAGACCATCATCGCCGACATCGTGCCCCCCAAGGAGCGCGGGCGCTACCAGGTCTATTTCGCCAGCGTCTTCATGAGTTCGAGCCTCCTGGGACCCGTGCTCGGCGGCTTCATCGCGGAGAAGCTGCATTGGTCGATGATCTTCTGGATCAACCTGCCCCTGGGGCTCATCGCCTTCGCGATCGCCTATCGCAGCCTGAGGCGGCTGCCCCGGTTCGAGCGCCCGCACCAGCTCGATCTGCTCGGCGCCTTCCTCCTCGTGGCGGCCACGGTCGTGCTGCTCCTGGCCCTGAGCTGGGGCGGGATCCGCTATCCCTGGGGCTCCCTGCCGATCGTGGGGCTCATCGCGGGCTCCGTCGTGCTCTGGATCCTGTTCGCCCTCCGCATGCGGCTCGCGCCCGAGCCCCTGATCCCGCCGGGCGTGCTGCACAACCCGGTGGTGCGCATGGCGGTGCTCGCCGCCTGCTTCGGCATGGGCACCTATATCGGCCTCACGATCTATCTGCCGGTCTATTTCGAGGCCGTGCGCGGCATCTCGGCGAGCCAGTCGGGCCTCGCGCTGATTCCCCTCATGGCCGGAACGGTGGTGGGCGCCACCCTGTCCGGACGCACCATGGCCAAGGTGAAGCACTACAAGCGGCTTCCCACGGCGGGCCTCCTGGTCGCCATGGCGACGACCGGAATCCTCGCGGCCTATGGCCAGTCCCTGTCGATCCTCATGGTCGAGATCATCCTGGCCGTCATCAGCATCGGGCTGGGCACGGTTCTGCCGGTCACCATGGTGACGACCCAGAACGCGGTCGCTCCGCACCAGATGGGAACCGCGACGGGCACGGCCAATTTCTTCCGGTCGCTCGGCGGCGCCTTCATCGTGGCGATCTTCGGCGCCATCGTGCTCGGCGGGGCCGGCCTGAGCGGGGCCACGAGCTTCGAGAGCCTGAGCACGGTCGCGGCCCAGAGCGGGGTCGATCTGGCGGATGTGTTCAGCTGGGTCTTCATCGCGGCCATCGTGGGCTTCGGTCTGTCGCTGGCCTTCCTCCTCGCGCTGGAGGAGCGGCCCCTGCGCGGCGCTGCCGTCAAGGCCGCGGAGGCGGCGGTGGCCGACTGATCCTCAATCGAGAGTCTGGCGGAAGCGCGCCACCGCCACGCCCATGGCGAACAGGGTGAAGACCGCGAGGGCCAGCACGTCGGTCTGCAGATCCGTGAAGGTCGCGCCCTTGAGCATGATCCCGCGCACGATGCGCAGGTAATGGGTCAGCGGCAGGATCTCGCCGACCGCCTGAGCCCAGCCGGGCATGCCCTTGAACGGGAACATGAAGCCGGACAGGAGGATGTTCGGCAGGAAGAAGAAGAACGACATCTGCATCGCCTGGAGCTGGTTCTGGGCGATGGTCGAGAACGTGTAGCCGATCGAGAGATTGGCCAGGATGAAGAGCAGCGTCAGGCCGACGAGGAGCCACAGGCTGCCGATCACCGGGATGTCGAACAGGAGCCTCGCGGCGACCAGGATGATCGTCATCTGCACGCCGCCGACCAGCAGATAGGGGGCGATCTTGCCGAGCATGATCTCGACCGGGCGGATCGGCATGGCGAGCAGGCTCTCCATGGTGCCGCGCTCGATCTCGCGGGTCACCGAGAGCGCCGTGAAGATCAGCATGGTGAGGGTCAGAATCAGCCCCATGAGGCCCGGCACGATGTTGAGGCGCGTCTCGCCCGCCGGGTTGTAGCGCTGGTGCACGCGCAGCTCGTAGGGCAGCGGCCGCGGCGCGAGGCTGGCTGCGGGCCCAGTGAGCTCGCGGGAGAACACCTGGGACGAGAGCCCCTGCAGGGCCGCGATGGCGCTGCCGGTCGCCGTCGGGTCGGCGGCATCCGCCACGACGAGAAGCGCGGGCCGCTCGCCGCGCATGAGATCGCGCCCGAAATGCGCCGGGATCTGCACGCCGAACAGGACCTTGCCGGACAGGATCAGGCGGTCGAGATCCTCCTCGGTCGCGGCCGCGACGGAGATGTCGAAATAATTGGTCGCGCGCATCGCCGCGACGAACGACCGGGCGAAGGCGCTGTCGTCCTGCACGAGAACGGCGGTGGGCAGATGCCGGGGGCTGGTGTTGATCGCGTAGCCGAACAGGGTGAGCTGCAGGAGCGGGATCATGATCATCATGGCGAAGGTGATGCGGTCGCGCCGCAGCTGGATCAGCTCCTTGATGAAGGCGGCGCCGAAGCGCATCAGCGAGGCCTTGAAACCCCGCGTGCGCCGGTCGACGTCGCTGATCCCGGCGCTCATCCGAAATTGTCCTTCGATCGGCTCATCAGATCGATGAACACATCCTCGAGCGTCGCCTCGCCCGGCTCCCAGTGCTGCGGCCCATGCTCGCGCATCGCCCGCGTCGCCGCATCGAGCTTCCCGCCGTCGCGGCCGCTCACATGCAGGGCCATGCCGAAGGGCGCCACCATGTCGACTCCGTCGAGAATCCTGAGCCGCTCGGCGAGGCCGGCGAGATCGGGCCCGGTGACCGTGTAGGTCGCCAGATGCGCGTTCGCGATGACCTCGGCGACGGTGCCTTGCGCCAGCAATTCCCCGTACGCGATATAGGCGATCTCGTGGCAGCGTTCGGCCTCGTCCATGTAATGTGTCGAGACGAGCACCGTCATGCCCTCGTGGGCGAGCGCGTGGATCTCGTCCCAGAAATCCCGCCGCGCCTTCGGGTCGACGCCGGCGGTCGGTTCGTCGAGGAGGAGAAGCTGCGGCTCGGGCAGGATGCAGGCCCCGAGCGCAAGGCGCTGCTTCCAGCCACCGGACAACTCGCCCGCGAGCTGCTCGGCGCGGTTCTCGAGGCCGAGCCGCCGGATGGCGTCGCGTGCCGCCTGTCGCGGATCGGCCAGGTTGTAGACCCTGGCGACGAATTCGAGGTTCTCGCGGATCGACAGGTCCGCATAGAGCGAGAACTTCTGCGTCATGTAGCCCACGTGACGCTTGATCTCGGCCGATTGCGTGAGAATGTCGTAGCCCAGGCAGGTGCCGTGTCCGCTGTCGGGGGTCAGGAGCCCGCACAGCATGCGGATCGTCGTGGTCTTGCCGCTGCCGTTGGGGCCGAGAAAGCCGTAGATCAGACCCCGCCGGACCTGCATGGAGAGGTTCTTCACGACGGGTCGGCCGCCGAAGGATTTCGTGAGCCCCTCCACGTCGATGACGATCTCGGGTTCCGCCGCGACCGGAGGGGACCCCGCGACATCCGGGGTCATGATCGTGGCTCTGCGGCGGTGGGCGTGACGGTGACCGGCAGGCCGATGGGCAGGTCGGCGCCATCGAGCGGGCGCGCCTCGACACGGAACACGAGCTTCGCCCGCTCCTGCTCGCTGAAGATCACCGGCGGCGTGAACTCGGCCTCGCCGGAGATGAAGCTGACACGGGCCTCAAGCCCCTCCCGGCAGCTGTCGCAGGAGAGACCGACGATCTGCCCGAGAGCCACCGTCGCGAGCAGGGGTTCCGGCACGTAGAAGCGGATGCGCCGGTTGGCGGGCGGCAGGAGGGCGAGCACCGGCTGGCCCGCGTTCACCGTTTCACCCGCGCGGAAATAGACGTCCTGCACCTGGGCGTCGGACGGCGCCTTCACCTGGCGTTTGGCGAGTCGGGTCTCGGTCTGCATCAGGGCCGCCTCGTTCGCCTGCACGGCCGCCTCCGCGGCGGCGATCTCCGCCGAGCGTCCGGCGATCTGCCCGGCCTGGATCTGCCGCTGAACCTCGGCGAGGGCCGCCTTGTCGCGCTCGAAGGCCGTTCGCGCCTGATCGTACTGCGCCTTTGCGGCGATGCCGCGCTCGAACAGGGTCCTCTGTCGGTCGAGCTCGGCCTGCGACAGGTCGAGCTGCGCCTGCGCGCGCGCTTCCTGGGCTTCGAGAACGGCGATCTCCTCGGGGCGCTGGAGCGCGGCCCGCAGGTTGGCGAGCTGCGCACGCGCCTGCTGCAGCTTCGCATCGGCCTCGTTGCGCTGCGCGGTTTGCACCGACGCGTCGAGGCTGAAGAGAAGCCTGCCTTCGGTCACCCGGTCGCCGGAATCGACATCAAGCTCCTCGATGCGCCCGCCCTCCTCGGGAGCCATGAAGACCAGATAACCCTCCACGTAGCCCTGGAAGCGGGTTGTGCCGTCCGGCCGTGGCCAGAAGAACCACGCGGCGGTCCCCCCGGCGAGAAGCAGCGCGGCCAGAGCGACGAGCCGCGAGGTCTTCATGACAGATGCCCTTTCAGCGCTTTCATCAGCAGGGTCAGATGCGCCTCCAGCATCGCCTCGATGTCGATGGGATCGAAGCGCTGGAAGAGGCTCGTCCAGAGCAGGGCGACGAGTGCCGGCGCGATGGCCAGCTGGGGGAACCGCGCGATCTCGTCCGAGCGGAACTCGCCCCGGGCAACACCCCGGTCGGCGATGCCGCGCAGGATTCGCAGGCCTCTGACGATCACCTCCCGATGGTAGACCTCCGCCAGCTCGGGAAAGCGGCTCGCCTCCATCAGGAGGAGGCGGACGATGTCGCGGCGGCGCGTGCCGAGGATCTCCGTCCTCAGGACATGGAACAATGCCCTGAGCTGATCCTCGGCCGAGACATCGGGATCCGGGATTCTCTGCTCGATGGCCCCAACGGGGCCGCCGATGCCGGAGCGTACCAGCGCCTCGAACAGGGCCTGCTTGGAAGGCACGTAGAGATACAAGGTCCCCTTGGCGACCCCTGCTCTGGCGGCAACGTCGTCAAGGCGGGCGTCGGCGAAACCGTTCTCGAGAAACACATCCAAGGCCGCATCCAGGATCGTCTGGAGCTTGGCCTGGCGCTCGCTTTCGTTCCTGGCCGGAGCCTGCCGTTTCGTCCCTCGCCGAGCGCTCACAACATCCTCACGAATAGAATGACTGACTGGACAGTCACGATAATGGGAAAATGCCTGGATGTCGAATCATGATCCGTGCGGCGCAATCTGCGTGGCGGAGGGGAATGCAGGCCGAGCAGGCGCCGGGCAATCCCGCCGGCACCGCGCCAGAGGATCAGCGGCGCCGCTGGCCGAACAGGGTCCAGATGAACGCGACGGCCAGGATCAGCAGCAGGATGGTTCCGACCGTCGCAAAGACCGTATCGGCCCGCGAGGCGCCAGCCGGCGGGAGCATGGGGGCGCTGGAATCGTCCTCCTGGATCACGGACCGACCGGCCGCCGCCTCAAGGATCTCCGGCCGGCTTCCCTTTTCTTTGACGACAGCCGGAGCGGCATGAAGGACGGGATTGGCGGGAGGCGCGACGGGCATCGATCCTCTTCTGCATCGAGGTCCACGGACATCGTGCAAGTCAATCGTCCGGAGGCGCACATGTTTCGCGCAAACCTGCGGCGTCATGCCTGGGGACAGCCTATTTCGCCTGTGGAGGAATGATCTCGGCCCGGCACTTCCTTAAGCCTTGCCGTGTTAGGACCGAACCGGATCGTTTTTAGACGGCAAGAGGGAGGCTGATGAAGGTCGGCATCGACATGGGCGTGGCGTCTTCCGCACCGGGAGGACAATCGGCATTGCTCGATCTGGAGGAGCTTCTGGCGACGCGTCTGCTCGTCCAGGGCAATTCCGGGTCCGGCAAATCGCATCTCCTGCGCCGCCTCCTCGAGCAGAGCGCCAATCTCGTCCAGCAGGCCATCATCGATCCGGAGGGCGACTTCGTCACGCTCGCGGACAGGTTCGGCCACGTGGTGGTCGATGCCTCCCGCAGCGAGGGCGACCTGCAGCGCATCGCCGCCCGCGTGCGCCAGCACCGGGTCTCCGTGGTGCTGAGCCTGGAGGGCCTCGACGCCGAGGCGCAGATGCGCTGCGCGGCGGCCTTCCTCGGCGGCCTTTTCGATGCGGAGCGCGACTACTGGTACCCGATGCTCGTGGTGGTGGACGAGGCGCAGCTCTTCGCGCCTGCGGCCGCCGGCGACGTGTCGGACGAAGCCAGGAAGGTGTCGCTCGGGGCCATGACCAACCTCATGTGCCGCGGCCGCAAGCGCGGGCTGGCCGGCATCATCGCCACTCAGCGCCTCGCCAAGCTGGCGAAGAACGTCGCGGCGGAGGCCTCGAACTTCCTCATGGGCCGCACCTTCCTCGACATCGACATGGCCCGCGCGGCCGATCTCCTGGGCATGGAGCGCCGCCAGGCCGAGATGTTCCGTGACCTCGAGCGCGGCCATTTCGTGGCTCTCGGCCCGGCCTTGTCGCGCCGCCCCCTGCCGATCCGCATCGGTACGGTCGAGACCTCGACCCGCAGCGGCAGCTTCAAGCTCATGCCGCTCCCGGAGCAGCCCAAGGAAGAAGCCCGCGACCTCATTTTCAAGGCCGGCGAGGATGAGGTGATCGCCCGTCCGGTCATGCCCCGCCGGGCGCCTCCAGCGCCTCCGGCACCCTCCACCAACGATCTCCTGGCCCAGCTCGCCCGCACCCGGCCTGCCGCCGCGCCCGAGCCTCAGGCCCAGGAGACCGAGCAGTCCAAGGCCGAGCGCGAGGCCGCCCTCGATGCGATCCTGCGCGAGATCCTCGACGATCCGGAGGCCGCCTTCCGGTCGGTCGCCGTGCTTTACCAGGATTTCCTCGTCCGCTGCCGCATCCGCCGGGTCTCCGGCGAGCCGCTGAACCTCAACGCCTTCCGGCGCCGCCTGGCGGTCGCCCGCGCGGGCGTCGACACGGCGACGGCCGAGGGGTCCGAATGGGACAGGGCGGTCGCCTTCGCGGCGGATCTCGCCGAGGACATCCAGGGCGTCTTCCTGCTCATCGCGCGGGCCGCCATGGAGGGCTCGGCCTGCCCGCCGGACGGCGAGATCGCCCGCGCCTGCGGCAGCCGCTCGCCCGGTCGCGCCCGGCGCCTCATCGCCTATATGGAAAGCCGCAACATCGTCGTGACCCGCAACGACCCGCGGGGGCTGCGCATCATCGCGCTCCCCGACCTCGGCTGGGAGACCGGCCCGGGCGACCCGAACGCCTTCGAGGAGCCGCAGGCACCGGAGACGCGAGATCTGTTCGCGGTGGGATAGCTCTTGTCATCGCCGATGCCGATGAGCCGCAGACGTCTCACCCGTTCATGGCCTCAGGGGTCCAAGGGCGCCTGAATCAAGTCCGTGCGCTGCTCAGGCATCCAGCCCAGCTGACCGGCGACGTGCGCGTAGAGTTGGGTTGCGAGAAAGCGGTTCTTGACGGCCACAACAAGATCGCGCCGTCCCGAGTATCTCCAGAGGGGCTCATCCGCTCCAGCAGCCGGCGTCAGGACCTCGGTGTCATGGGACACGAGGCCGTGATGTCTGTTCAGCTCGAAGTTGATGCGATACTCGTCGAAGCCTTTTCGTCCGCTCGTCTGGACCTTCACCCGGGCCACGACCAGGATATCGCAGCGCCCTCGCAACGGCTCGGCCGACAGCTTGAGGGTATCCCACAGAATGACTGAGCTCGGTGCAAGCTCCACCATGGCGGTTCTCCAGCGCCAAGAATACAGCCACAGCGGCTTCTTGGAAACGACTTCATGATCCGATCGCCGAGACGGCTGCCACCGCCTGACGGATCGATCACGGGATACCGCTCATCCGGCCTTCAACAAGACCGGTGGTCGAGTGTCTCGGCCGCCGGACAGGTCATCAACTTCGCGCGATTGTCACCTCAGGGACAAAGAGTGTTGCATCATTTCGCTCCTCGCTCGGCTGATTCGGGTCGGAGACCATGAGACGCGACGATGTTCCGCTACTTTGAGACCCGGATCGACTTCACTAAAAGGCCCCCGGAGGAATCGCCTCCGGACAATCTCTGGGGCTTCTACTGGCATTTCATCGCACAGGCGAAGGGGCTGTTCATCGCGCTGTTCGCGCTGGGGTTCGTGCTGGCCGTCGTCGAAGCGCTGATCCCCTGGCTCATCGGCCGTCTGGTCAATGCCCTCTCGCACACATCGCCAGAGGGCATCTTCCGTGAGGCCGGGCCGCTGCTGGTTGCCATGGGGGCCATCATCCTCGTGGTGCGTCCGCTCGGGACGATCCTGTTCCGGCTGCTCGTCAACCACTCGCTGGCGGTCTCCTTCACCACCATGGTGCACTGGCAGAACTACTGGCATGTGGTGCGCCAGCCCTTAGGGTTCTTCCAGGAGGATTTCGCGGGCCGCATCGCCAACCGGGTGCTGCAGACCGGGCGCCCCCTGCGCGAGACCGTTCTGTCCGTCGCCCGGGCCGTCTGGCAGATCCTGATCTTCGGGGCCGCCTCCATCGGGCTCCTCGCCACGCAGGACTGGCGCCTCGCCCTGCCGATGACCGGATGGTTCCTCCTCTACACGACCCTGCTCGCCGTGTCGCTGCCGCGGATCCAGAAGCGCTCCCGCGCGTCGAGCGAAGCGCGCTCGGCCGTCACCGGCAAGGTAGTGGACAGCTTCACCAACATCATGACGGTGAAGCTGTTCGGGCGCCGCAAGGACGAGGACGACTACATCAGCGAGGGCTACAGGCGGCTCAACGACTCCTTCATGAGCCAGCAGCGCATCAACACCCTCTACGTGGCCGGGCTCACCGTGCTGAACGCGGTCTTCCTGGTCTCGACCGGCGCCGTGGCCGTGTGGCTCTTCAGCGGCAGCCGCATCGACGCGGGCACCATGACCACGGCCCTGCTGCTCTCCACCCAGATCGTCTCCATGTCCGGCTGGGTCGCCTTCGAGGTCATGGGCATCTTCGAGAATGTCGGCACGGTGCAGGAGGGCATGAAGACGATCTCGCGCCCGCTCACCATGCAGGACAGGCCCGCCGCCAGACCCCTGGTGGTGACCCGCGGCGAGATCCGCTTCGATCACGTGAGCTTTTCCTACGGCGACGGCGACAAGGTGATCGATCGGTTGCGGCTCACGATCCGTCCCGGCGAGAAGATCGGGCTCGTCGGGCGCTCAGGCGTCGGCAAGACGACGCTGGTCAACCTGCTCCTGCGCTTCTTCGAACCGCAGGAGGGACGCATCCTGATCGATGCCCAGGACATCGCCGACATCCAGGAGGAAAGCCTGCGCGGCCAAATCTCGGTGGTCACGCAGGACACGTCCCTGCTTCATCGCTCCATCCGGGAGAACATTCTCTACGGGCGGCCTCAAGCCAGCGACGAGGCCATGCATGAAGCGGCCCGTCAGGCCCATGCGGTCGAGTTCATCGAGCGTCTCGTCGATGGGCGCGGCCGGCGCGGCTTCGACGCGCATGTGGGCGAGCGCGGCGTCAAGCTATCCGGCGGCCAGCGCCAGCGCATCGCCATCGCCCGCGTGATCCTCAAGGACGCGCCGATCCTGATCCTGGACGAGGCGACCTCGGCCCTGGACTCGGAGGTGGAGGCGGCGATCCAGGAATCGCTGTCCACCCTCATGGAGGGCAAGACGGTGATCGCGATTGCGCACCGCCTCTCGACCCTGCAGCTGATGGATCGCCTGATCGTGATGGACGATACCCGGATCGTCGAAGAGGGGACGCACGCGGAGCTCCTGGAAAACGGCGGCCTCTATGCGGGCCTCTGGTCGCGCCAGTCCGGCGGATTCCTCGCGCCGCGGCGGGGCGTGCCGGACGAGGCGGTCTGAACCAGGTGACCGCACCCCATCTCCGACAGGGACGAGCCTCCGCGTCCCGCGCCTCGACCGATCGTCGGGACACATGCGGATTTGTCCCTCCTGCAATGCGGAGCCCCGCTCTTTCGCCTCGGGGCGATCGACAATAGTGTTTGCCCACTCCTCATCGATGAGACATCATAACGTTATGCACAACGACCGACTGAGCCTCGAGGCGATCGCCCGTCACGTCGACGCCAAGGCCGAAGACTACTGCGATCTGAGCGACCGCATCTGGGCCGCCCCCGAACTCGCTTTCGAGGAGCACCGCGCCGTCCGTGAGCAGATCGCCCTACTGGAGCGCGAGGGTTTCCGCATCACGACGAATGTCGGCGGCATGGCGACCGCCTTCATGGCCGAATTCGGAAACGGCGGACCGGTCGTCGGGATCCTGGGCGAGTTCGATGCCCTGCCGGATCTCGCGCAGGAATCCGGGCGCGTCGACCATGCCCCGACGGCGGCCGGGATGCCGGGCCATGGCTGCGGCCACAACCTGCTGGGGGCTGGTTCCGCGCTCGCTGCGGTCGCTCTCAAGGATGCGCTTCACGCGGAAGGAATCGCCGGGACCGTGCGCTATTACGGCTGTCCCGCGGAGGAGAGCGGCTCCGGCAAAACCTTCATGGCCCGCGCGGGCCTGTTCGACGATCTCGACGCCGCCTTCTGCTGGCACCCGAGCGTGGTGAACGAGGTGCAGACCGCATCGTCGCTCGCCTGCATCCAGGCCTATTTCCGCTTCAGGGGCCGCGCCGCGCACGCGGCCGCTGCACCCCATGTGGGCCGGTCGGCGCTCGACGCGGTCGAGCTGATGAACGTGGGCGTGAACTACATGCGCGAGCACATGCCGTCCGACGCCCGCGTGCATTACGCCACCACCAACACGGGCGGCAACGCGCCGAACGTGGTGCAGGCCTTCGCGGAAACGCTCTACCTCGTGCGCTCGCCCCATCTTCCCGATACCGAGCGGCTGTTCGAGCGCGTGAAGAAGATCGCGGAAGGCGCCTCCCTGATGACGGAAACCTCCGTTTCGGTGCAGATCACGGACGCCACCTCGAATGTCGTGCCCAACAAGGCGCTACAGGGGGCCATGTACGAGAACATGCGCCGCCTCGGGCCACCCGGCTTCGACGAGGCCGACTTCGCGTTCGCCGAGAGACTCCAGAAGGAGGCGCTCACGGACGAGGACATCCTGGCGAGCGTCAAGCCGCACGATCTCTCGCTCAGGACCAAGATCCTGCACGACGGCGTGCTCGCCATGCCGGTTCGCGAAGACGTCATGATGGGCACGACCGACGTGGGCGACGTGAGCTGGATCGTCCCGACGGTTCAATGCCATACAGCCTGCTTTGCCATCGGCACCCCGTTCCACACATGGCAGCTCGTCACCCAGGGCAACCTCCCGGCAGCCCACAAGGGCATGGTGCTGGCCGCCAAGGCCATGGCGGCCACGGCGGCGGACTGCCTGCGCAATCCGGACCTCGTTCTTCGCGCCAAGGCGGAGCTGAAGGAGCGCACCGGCGGCCGGGATTATCGCTGTCCGATCCCGGAGGACGTCACTCCGGACGATCTGCGGGCGAAGGCCGCCTGACGGACCGATATCGTCAATTGTGCAAACACCCCGGCCGTCCGCCGGGGTGTTCTTGCATTCCGGCAAGAAAGCCTTGGCGTCCCGCGGGGTCGCAAGGCCATCACCGCAGGTCTATCTTCATCGCAACTTCGATGGAGAAACCACCATGCAACTGACGGGAATTCACCATTTGACGGCCGTCACCGCGGACGCGCCCCGCAACCACGCCTTCTATACGCAGGCTCTGGGAATGCGCCTCGTGAAGAAGACGGTGAACCAGGACGACGTGAGCGCCTATCATCTGTTCTACGCAGACGGAAAGGCCTCGCCCGGCACGGACATCACGTTCTTCGACTGGCCCGTCGAGCGCGAGCGGCGCGGCACGCACAGCATCTCGCAGACCGCCCTGCGCGTGAACGGCGAGAAGGCGCTGCAATGGTGGCAGGATCGCTTCAAGAGCCTCGACATCCGCAGCGAGGCGATTGCGGAGCGTGACGGACGGCTCACCGTCGATTTCGAAGATTTCGAAGGTCAGCGCCTCAGCCTCGTCGACGACGGCGGGCAGGGCGAGGTCCATCCCTGGGAGCAGAGCCCGGTGCCGGTCGAGTATCAGATCCGCGGCCTCGGCCCCATCCGAATCAGCGTGCCGAAGCTCGACCGGACAGCCCGCGTGCTGACCGAGGCCATGGACATGCGCGTTGCGCGCGAATACCGGGTCGGCGACACCCCGGTCCACGTGTTCGAGATGGGCCAGGGCGGTCCGGCCGCGGAGCTGCACGTTGCGGTGGAGCCCGGTCTGTCCCCGGCCCGCCCGGGAGCGGGAGGCGTGCATCACGTGGCCTTCAGGACGCCCAACGAGCAGACCTATCAGGAATGCTGGGAGCGGCTGCAATCCCTCAGGGCGCCCTCCAGCGGTCCGGTCGATCGCTATTACTTCCGGAGCCTCTACTTCCGGGAGCCGAACGGGATCCTGTTCGAGATCGCCACGGACGGACCGGGCTTCGCCACGGACGAGCCCATGGACAAGCTCGGCGAGAGCTTGGCCCTGCCGCCCTTCCTGGAGCCGCGCCGGGCGCAGATCGAGGCCGGCCTGAAGCCGCTCTAGGCGGACGCTGCTCTCACGACGAAAAGGACTGCTGTCCTGACGCCGCCTCGCACGCCGTGCGGGGCGGTTTTTCTTTGTCGGCACAGTCGAGCATTTCACACCGATACGTTCAGATAACCATTACAAAATAACACCGGCGCATTCGCCGCTTTTACTTCCGAGGTCGAGTTGTGTAACACTTCGATCAATTTTATGTGTTTCTATCGCTTACATTAATTTCCGTAGGGGATCTGCATGCTTGGCGCCAAGATGAGAACGGGCCTGCTGGGGACGCTCATTGCGTTCCTAGGAATAATCGGCGCGGCGTATGCCGCATCGCTCGCGGTCCCCAAGGAGCGGCCGATCCTCACGATCACGGGCAAGATCGGCGTCACCAACAAGGACAACACGGCGCAGTTCGACCGGGCCATGCTGGAATCCCTCGGCCTCGTCACCATCGAGACGACGACGCCCTGGTACGACGGCAAGGTCAAGTTCGAAGGCGTGTCGCTCGACAAGCTGATGAAGCAGGTCGAGGCCAAGGGCGAGCGCGTCTCGGTTATCGCGCTCAATGATTACGCCACCGAGATCCCGATGGCGGATTTCGCCAAATTCAACGTCATCCTCGCTCTCAAGCGGGACGGAGAGTACATGCCCGTGCGCGACAAAGGTCCGCTCTTCATCGTCTATCCGTACGACAGCAATCCCGAGCTCAAGACTCAGACCTACTACGCCCGCTCGGCTTGGCAGGTCGCCAAGATCGAAGTGAAGTAGCGCCCGTCGGCAGGCCTCGGAGGCCCCAGCACTTGTCCCTGCGCACCTTCAAAACGGTCATTGCGATCGTCATCGGCGGCTTTCTGATTGCCGGCATCTACATCTCGGTGCTGGTGGTTCAGCGCCAGGGTGCATTGCAGCAGATCTCCGTCTACAACCCGGCCTGGGAAGCCGGGCAAGCCGCCTCCGAGTTCATCCGTCTCGAGCAACGCCTGGCCGAGTTCGGAGGGCCGGGAAGCGATGTCGACAAGGATGAGGTCGACCTGCGCTATGACATCCTGCTTGGCAGGGCTCGGATCTTGAACGAGGGGAGCTTCCAGGATCTTCTTCAGCGAAATCCCGAGCATCACGCCACCCTCCGCGAGTTCCAGGAGAGGCTCGCCGCCGCCCAGCCCTTGATCGCTCAAATCGAGCAGGATCCAACGGCAGCCAAACACGCGCTCGACCTTCTGCGCCCCCTGGAAGGCAGGCTTTCGCAGCTTGCATCCGTGGCCCATAACCACGGAGCCGCACTGGTCCAGAAGGATCAGCAGGAACTGATCCGGCTGCATTGGGCCTTCTCCGGCATCGCGGCAAGCCTGATTCTCGTCGGCGTCGTCCTGATCTTCCTGCTCGACAAGCACAACCGGCTGCTGGGTCGGGCTCATGAGGAGCTGCACGTCCTGGCGCACCAGGATTCGCTCACGGGTCTGCCCAACCGCGTGGTGCTCCGCAACGAGCTCGAGCACGCCCTCGTGCGCCTGAAGGCGAATGGGCGCACAGTCTCCGTTTCCTATCTCGATCTGGACCATTTCAAGGACGTGAACGACTCCTTCGGACATGAAACCGGCGACGATCTTCTCAAGGCCGTGGCCGATCGCCTTCGCGCCTGCATTCCGGCCAGCGAAGGCCATGTGCGAAATCTGATCTCCCGGTTCGGCGGCGACGAGTTCGCCATCCTCCAGACGGGAATCCGCCGGTCAGAGGAGAGCGCCGCCCTCGCGGCGCGCATCGTCGAGGCTCTGCGCGCGCCCTTCCGGGTAAACGGCCAGGAACTGTTCATCGGCACCAGCATCGGCATTGCGCTGGCGCAGAAGAACATGACGCCGAGCCAGATTCTGAAGCACGCGGACATGGCGCTCTACCACGCCAAGGCCGATGGCCGGGGTACGTTCCGCTTTTTCGAGCCGGACATGGACGAGCAGCTTCAGGCCCGCCGCGCCCTGGAAGTCGATCTGCGCAAGGCCATCGGCAATGGCGAGTTCGAGCTGTTCTACCAGCCGCAGATCAACATCCAGAAGAACGAGATCGGCGGCTTCGAAGCGCTCCTGCGCTGGCACCATCCGGAGCGCGGTCTCGTTCCGCCGGCGGAGTTCATCCCGGTGATCGAGGAGACCGGCCTCATCCTGCCCCTCGGCGACTGGATCATCGAGGAAGCCTGCAAGGAAGCGGCGAGCTGGCCGGGCGACGTTCATGTCGCGGTCAATCTCTCGCCGATCCAGTTCAGGAACCGGGGACTCGTGCAGAGCGTCAGCCGGGCCCTGGCCGTGTCCGGACTGGCTCCGAATCGGCTGGAGCTGGAGATCACCGAGTCGGTGCTGCTCCAGGACAACGAGATGACTATCTCCACGCTCCATCAGCTGCGCCGGCTCGGCGTGCGCATCGCAATGGACGATTTCGGCACCGGCTACTCGTCCCTGAGCTATCTGCGCAGCTTCCCCTTCGACAAAATCAAGATCGACCAGTCCTTCGTGCGGGAGATGTCTCAGCGGGCGGACTGCCTGGCGATCGTGCAGTCCATCGCCAATCTGGGCGCAAGCCTGGGCATGCCCACCGTGGCCGAAGGGATCGAGACGGAGGATCAACTGCGGCAGATCCAAGCGGCCGGATGCACCGATGCACAAGGCTACTTCTTCGGGCGTCCGAAGCCGGCTCGGGAACTGGTTCATACGATGGCGGCGCTCAAGCACAAGGTCCAAGTCGCTTAGTCGGCAAACACCCGGCGCTCGTCGCGATGAGCGCTCGATGGCTGAAACGTATCCTCGGGTTTTATCGGCAAGGCGAAATATGCTAGGCACATTTTCCATTGCCTGAACGCGGACATGCGAAGAAGCGGAACGGCTGCTCAGCAGGCCGCGCCTTTGGGACAGCAATCAGCAAACAACCGGCGACGGGAGCAGGGTGAATGAAGACATATTGCGAGTTTACGTTCGAGGCCGCGCATTCGGTGGCGCCCTATTCCGGGCTGCACGGGCATACCTTCATCGTCAAGCTCACCTTCGGCGGTCCGGTCGACGAGGTCTATGGCTGGCCGGTCAATCTCTACGACGTCGAGAACTACATCAAGGAGATCAAGGGCGAGCACGGATCGGGCCTCGATCACGGCAACCTCGATCTCAACACCGAGATTGGCATCGCGTCCCTGGAGAACGTCACCACGTATATCTGGAGGCTGGTCAAGGCGCGCTTCCCGAACCTCGAAGAAGTCGAGCTCCGGCGCGGCATGCCCGGCTCCACGGAGGGCTGCATCTACCGCGGCGAGACGGCGGGCGCGGTCGGCCTCGCGGCCTGAGCGACACACTCCCTCACAGGACAGGAGCCGCCGTTGAGAGGCGGCTCTTTCGTTTTGGGACAGGCGCCGTGGTTAAGGCGTGTAGCTGAACGAATAGGACGCGGTCAGGCCGAAGCCCCACTGATTCTCCGAGCCGAAGCTCTTGACGATCGGGCTGTCGGCGGCGTCGCCGACGAGACGCTTGTAGGTGACGAACGCGGTCGTCGACCATTGCTGCGACCAGTCGTAGCTGATCGCGCCGGTCGCGCCGACCGACGTGACGCCGCCGGACGGCCGATACGGCGTAACCTGGCCGTTCAGCGCCGCCTCGACGGGCGTCACGCCGAAATAGGTGCGGGTGAATTCGGAGTCGCCGAGAGCAAGGCGGGGTCCGATCGAGACCGTGAACGCTCCGAAGCGCTGCACCGCGTCGAGGCCGAAATCGGCCACGAAGCCCTCGTGGCCGCCGAAGCCGCGCCGGATCTCGGCGCGGGCGCGCAGGAACTCGAGCGGCCAGTATTCCACAAAGACGCCGGGCTCCACCGCCCAGTCGATCTTCTCCAGGCCGAAAAGCTCCCGGTTGTCCTGCAGATAGCGTCCGCCCACGAAGCGGCCTACGACGCCGATCCGGAAGGCCGATTCCTCCAGGAACGAGAAGCTCAGGCCGTCGTCGGGAGCACTGAAGCGCTCGACCGTACCAGGCCGGCGGAAGCTCAGGGACGGATAGCCGATGAAGCTGAACTCGTCCGAACCGGGATAGGAAGGGCCGACCCGCAGATTGCCCTTCACGGTGACGATCCAGCCCGTGGAGGCCTGAATGGGTTCCTGCGAGAAGAACGGATCGGCTGCCTGAGCCATGCTCGAACCCGCCACGAGGGCCGTCAGTAAGGCGAGGGAGGGGGCTACGCGCATGGCTTTTCCAATTCGAGATTCCACCCTGCCGTGGTGGCCTCAAACGGACGTAAGGTCAAGCCTGGGATTGCGCCTATGGTTTCGCCTTGATGACGATGGGTCCCGGCGCCCGGGCTTCGGCAGCCGGAGAACTTTCGCGCAGCTGGGCGGTTGAACACGAGCCAGAATGTTGCAAGGGAGATCCTTTTGACCGCGATCAGCGCCAGCTCTCGTCCGCAGCCGGATGAATTCTATCCCAAGCCGCCTCCGACCGAGCCGGTGCCGAGCATGCCGATCCCGCCCGAGACGCCAGTGCCGCCCATGCCCCCCAGCACTCCGTCCCCTCTGCCCGAGCAGCCGCCGGAATCGGACAGGCCGGTCACTCATCCCATGCCGCCGCCCGAGGTTCCGTGACGATCCGGACGGCAGGTTGTGTCCTGGAGGCTTCAGGCCCCTTGCACGCGCAGATTGTTCTGGACGTGGAGAGCCCCTGAGGCCAGTTCCGCCAGATCCTCGGCGCGCCGCTTGAGGCCGCGGCTGGAGACGGTGCCGTTGAGGGTGATCTCGCCGTCCTTCACCAGGACCTCGATGTCCGAGGCGTCGATGAAGGGATCCTCTGTCAGCCGTTCGCAGACATCTTCGTGAATGCGCTCGTCGGAGCGCTTGTACCCCTTGGGGCCGCGACCGCGATGGGCTCCGGACGGACGAGCCTCGTCCCGGCCCGATTGCACCTCGGCGTCGTTCGGATCGCGTGAGCCGAAGGCGCCAAGTCCGGAGCGGTCGCGGCTGTAGCCAGGGTCGAACCCCTCGTCGTCCGGAGGTCCGCCCCGCCCGTCGTCGATCACGCCGCCGGCGAACTCGTTGGCATCGCTGCCGTAGCCGCCCGGATATTCACGACCTTCGCCGCGGAAGCCGACGGCACCGCGCGGCGGCACGTCGCCGTAGCCGTTGTCGTCATTGAAAGGGTTCCGATTCCGGCGGCGGGTATCTACCATGGGGTCTTCTCCTTCGATTGCAGGAGCAACCACCCCGCTTCCCGTCCGGTTCCACACGAAAGGCCCGTCCGAAAGGAACGCAGATTCCAGCACCATGAAGACAGCGCAGCGCATCAGGCTTTTCAATGACGTCTTCGCCCGCGACGCGGGCCGCTGCGTGTATTGCGGCATCCCCGCGCGGCGTCCGGGCCCGGGTGTGAAGCGTGCGCCCGATCTCGCGACCCTCGACCACGTGATGCCCAAATCCTTCGGCGGTCCGCTCGACCGGGACAACCTCGTGCTGGCCTGCTCGGCCTGCAACAACGAGCGCGGCACCATGGACGCACAGGCGTTCAAGGCCCTGAAGGCCCGCCAGGAGAAGCCGTGAGCATCGGAGAGAAGCCGTGAGCATCGGATGCTGTGCCGGTGTGGAACAGCCCTGTCCGTGCCGACGTTCGTCAGCAGGCAACGCCGCGATGAGAGGACGGTCAGGATGAACATCGAGGATCAGGTGCGTGAGGCCATCGTGGCCGAGCTGAAGCGCCAATCGGAAGCGGGCGAGCAGGGGCTGCGCGTCAAGGCGGGTGAGGCCGAGATGATCACCATCGAAGGTCGCGTCAATCTTGACGAGCTCACCATGGCGGTCGTGGGATCCCTGGCCGGAGGCCCCTGATCCGTCAGGCGGCGGGCGCCCTCCCGTGCATCCTCAAGGAACGCCCGGCTCTCGCTCCCGTCGCGTATTCGGGCCGCACGGTCGGCATCCTCGTTGCTCCCAGCATGACAGGCTCGATGCGGAAAGCAGCCCTTCCGGGCGTTTCGGAGGACCGTCATGACGGTCCGCATTTGAAAGGGCGCGCCTCTGCCGTCATAGGAGAGGCCGGGAAACGCCCGCTCTCGGCGAGGGTTCCGACGGGCCGCGCAGACACGAGGAGACGACCTTGGCCAAGCAGGAGATTTCGATTCGAACGGAGGACGGAACCGCCCGGGCAGGGCTGTTCCGCCCGGATCATCAGACCGCCGCGGGGGTCATTCTCTACATGGATGCCTTCGGGCTACGCCCCGCGCTCGACGCCATGGCCGAGCGCCTCGCCGCCGAGGGCTATGCGGTTCTCGTTCCCGATCTCTTCTATCGCTTCGGCGATTACGGACCCTTCGACGCCAGGACGGCCTTTTCCGAAGAGCCCTCCCGCAGCGCCCTGAGGAGCATGATCGAGGGCACGAGCCAGGACATGACCCGGCGCGATTCGGCGGCGTTCATCGAGGCCCTGACTGAGGCCGGTGCGACCAACCGGATCGGCACCGTCGGCTATTGCATGGGCGGGAGCCGCGCGCTTCATGCGGCGGCCGCCTATCCCGACCGCATCGCTGCCGCGGCGAGCTTCCATGGCGGACGGCTGGCCAGCGATGCGCCCGACAGCCCGCATCGCCACGTCTCCACCATCAGGGGGCGGGTCTATGTGGGCAGCGCGGGCGTCGACGGCAGCTTTCCGCCGGAACAATCGGGCCTGCTGGCGGAGGCTTTGCGCCGGGCCGAGGTCGACCACATCATCGAGAATTACGTCGGCATGGCCCATGGCTGGGCGGTATCCGACCACAGCGTCTATGACGCAGGCGGGGCCGAGCGCCACTGGAAGCGGCTCACGACCTTGTTCCACGAGACGCTGCGATGAGCCTGCCCTTGCGCGCGGGACGTCTCAGGCAGGCACCGAAGCCTTCGGCGGCAGTGGGAACAGGCTCACGAAACGGCCCGCGAGGACGCGGTCGCCTTCGATCTGAAGCGCGCCGGCCTGTTCCAGCGCCTCCAGCGGCTGGCCGCCATAGATCGCGCCGGCCAGGACCTGCGGAGCTCCCGACAGGATCACGTCGGCCGGATCGAGCGGGCTACGCGCGATCTCGATGCGGCCCTCGGCCAGGCGGGCGAGGAAGGTCTCCTCGCCGATACGAAAGCCGATTCGGGCGTCAAGGCCGCCGGCCCGCCCCGCGTCGAACATAGTTCGCATGGACAGCACCAGCGAGGCCGTGCTGAACGGCAGGGTGGGATCGTGCGACGGGGAGCGGGCGGCCCAGCGGCCGAGCGCCTGAAAGATCGGCTCACTCTCATAGCCCCATTCCGTCAGCTCATAGACCTGCACGGCCGCCGGCGGGGGCAGCCTGCGCCGCACGAGGATGCCGGCGGCCTCCAACCCGTCCAAACGTTGTGTGAGGACATTGGCGCTGATACCGGGCAGGCTCTCGCGCAGGTCGCCGAAGCGCTTCGGCCCCAGCATGAGCTCCCGCATCACCAGAAGGGCCCAGCGTTCGCCCACGAGATCGAGAGCATGAGCGGTCGCGCAGGCATCCTCGTAATGCCGCTTAGATCGACTGGGCGATTGCTCAGTTACATTTTCTAACTTCATAGTTGCTATAAATAACTTTTCATGGAATCAATGTCAAACCGCAAGCTTGAGGGAGAGACCGATGTCCAAGCTGATCTTTGTGAACCTGCCCGTTGCCGACCTGCCCAAGTCGATCGCGTTCTACGAGGCTCTGGGCGCCGTCAAGAACGAGCAGTTCACCGATCACACCGCCGCCTGCATGGTCTTCTCCGAAACCATCCACGCGATGCTCCTGACGCACGACAAGTTCCGCCAGTTCACGCCGAAGAAGATCGCCGACGCCCGCGATACAACCGAGGTGCTGATCTGCCTGTCCGCCGAGAGCCGGGACGACGTCGACGCGACGCTCGCCAGCGCGGCGGCGGCCGGCGGCCGGGCCGATCCAGGACCCAAGCAGGATTACGGCTTCATGTATGGCCGCAGCTTCGAGGATCCGGACGGTCATATCTGGGAAGTGATGTGGATGGATCTTGCGGCGGCCCAGGAGGCCATGAGCGCGCCCGCATCAGCCTGAGGCATCGACAGGGAGAGAACGTATGACTGCGATGTCCGACACGCCGGTGGCATCCGCCGGCACCGGAAACGGTGCAGCGATCTGGACCGGACGAGCCTTGAGCGGGCTCGTCGTCCTGTTCCTGCTCTTCGACGGAGCGATCAAGCTGGTGCCGCTCCAGGTGGTGATCGACACGGTGACCCCGCTCGGATGGCCGGCCGATCCCGCCCTGTGGCGTGCGCTCGGCGTCGTGCTCGTCGCCTCCGCGCTGCTCCATGCCTATCCGCGCACCTCCGTCCTGGGTGCGATCCTGGTCACCGCCTATCTCGGCGGCGCCGTCGCCACTCATCTGCGCATCGGCAGCCCGCTCTTGAGCCATACGCTGTTCGGCGTCTATCTCGGGATCGCCCTCTGGGCGGGTCTCTGGCTGCGCGATCCCCGCGTGAGGGCGCTTCTGCCGCTCGCCCGCTGACCTGCCGGGCAGCCGCGGACCGGGCTCTGCCTGGCGCCGGCGCGTTGCGCACGGGATTGAAAAACGCACCATCCCCAGGCAAGCTTGAGCAAAGTGCAGGGGACAGCGATGGTCGTTTACGTGTTGGCGCTCCTGATCGGCGTGATCGCCGGTCTGCGGGCCATGACGGCTCCCGCGGCCGTCAGCTGGGCGGCCTTTCTCGGCCTCCTCAATCTCGAAGGAACCTGGCTCGCCTTCCTGGGCTATCGCTTCACGCCGTGGATCATGACGGTTCTCGCCGTCGGCGAGCTGATCGGCGACCAGCTTCCCACCACGCCGAGCCGCAAGACCCCGCTGCCCTTCGCAACCCGGATCATCGTCGGCGGCCTGTGCGGCGCGGCAATTGCCGCGCAGAGCGGATCGTTCATCGGCGGATTCGCGGCGGGAGCCGTGGGCGGGATCATCGGGACACTCGGAGGAGCGGAAGGCCGGGCGCGGCTCGCGGCCGCCTTCGGCAAGGATCGTCCCGCCGCCCTGGTCGAGGATGCCGTCGCGATCCTCGGAGCGGCCCTGATCGTAGGAGCGATACCATGACCGAATCGTTCGATGCCATCGTGGTCGGCGCCGGCCAGGCCGGGCCGTCGCTTGCGGGACGATTGACCAAAGCGGGCATGCAGGTCGCCATCATCGAGCGCAAGCTGTTCGGCGGCACCTGCGTCAATACCGGCTGCATGCCGACCAAGACCCTGGTGGCCAGCGCCTATGCGGCGCATCTCGCCCGTCGGAGCGCGGATTTCGGCGTGTCCATCGAAAGTCCCATCGCCATCGACATGAAGCGCGTCAGGGCCCGGGCTGATACCGTCTCGACGAATGCCCGCACGAATGTCGAAACCTGGCTGCGCGGCATGGACGGCCTTACCGTGATCGAAGGTCACGCCCGTTTCGAGAGCCCCGACACGATCCGAGTGGACGACCGGGTGCTGCAGGCGCCGCGCATCTTCCTCAACGTGGGCGGCCGCGCGAGCATTCCCGACATGCCGGGCGTCGGCACGGTCTCCTACCTCACCAACACGTCGATCCTGCAGCTCGACATGCTGCCGCGCCATCTCGTCGTGGTGGGCGGCAGCTATATCGGGCTCGAATTCGCCCAAATGTACCGGCGCTTCGGCGCGCAGGTGACCATTGTCGAGAGGGGACCACGGCTGATCGCCCGCGAGGACGAGGACGTATCGGAAGCCATCCGGGACATCCTGGCCGGCGAAGGAATCGCGGTGCGCACCAACGCCACCTGCATCGGCTTCAAGCCCCATGCGGACGGCGTGGCCGTCGATGTCGACTGCACCTCCGGCGATCCGTTCGTGGTCGGCTCGCACGTGCTGCTCGCCGTCGGGCGCCGGCCGAACACGGACGATCTCGATCTCGACCGCGCGGGCGTTGCGGTCGACGCGCGCGGCACGATCATCGTCGACGACACGCTGGCGACCAGCGTTCCCGGCATCTGGGCACTGGGCGACTGCAACGGCCGCGGTGCGTTCACCCACACGGCCTATAACGATTACGAGATCGTCGCGGCCAATCTGCTCGACGGGGCGTCGCGGCGGGTGAGCGACCGGCTCCCGGGCTACGCGCTCTACATCGACCCGCCGCTCGGCCGCGTCGGCATGACGGAGATGGAGGCGCGCAGGACCGGCCGCCCGCTCCTCGTGTCCAAGCGCCCGATGACCCGGGTCGGCCGCGCGATCGAGAAGGACGAGACCAAGGGCTTCATGAAGATCGTCGCCGACGCCGACACGAAAAAGATCCTCGGGGCGGCCATTCTCGGAACAGGCGGCGACGAGGCGATCCACGGCATCCTCGACATGATGAATGCCGGCGCCGATTACCCGACCCTGCAATGGGCGGTGCCGATCCATCCGACAGTCTCGGAACTGATCCCGACGGTGCTCGGCGATCTGACGCCTGCCGCCTGAGGCGAGCGTCGATCGGGATTTGGTTCCCGCACGATGCGGCCGGCTGCATTACGGATTTGTAATTCTCGCGCAATGCGACGGGAAAACGGCCACGCCTACGCTGATCTCCGCAAGCGCGCCCTTTCACTGCCGTGTCAGCCCTGACGGAGAATCATCCATGACGTCGAATCAGGAGTTCAAGGGGCCAGGACAGGCGAGGCTGTCGCCCCTGGATCTGAAGCAGATCCGAGAGGCTGTCAGTGAAGTGCGAGCCTCGACTCCGAGAAGCGTCCTGGCCGACCTGGTCGAGGAGAAGATCCGGACGCTCGCGAGCGACGCTCCGGATCCGCCCTTCGACGTGGCGCCCGCGCAGGACTGGCGGCTCTTCGGCTGAAATCTTGTCCTCCCCACGGATCGTCAACCTCATGAACGGCTAATCCCTGCCGCTCTCCTGTTCGAGAATCCGTCTCCACAGTTCGTCCGCGGCGTGGTTGCGGCAATCGGGCGACCGGAACAGGCGGATCTCGACCGGGATGTCGAACCTGTCGGGTCCGGCCCGCACCAGTCGCTGACGCGCCAGATCCTCCTCGGCGAGCCCGAGCGGGAGCCAGGCGACGCCGTGTCCCTCGCGGGCCATGGTCATCAAGGTGGCGGCGAGATGCGACGTGAAGGCGCTTTCCAGGTGGCCCGCCTCGGTGCTCCCGACCGGGTGGGCCGCCAGGATGCGGCCGAGCCCGGATGCGGAGCTGTAGGCGAGGAGCCGCGACGGCCTCCCGGACGTGCCGGGCAGTGGCCAGAGGGGCTCACCATCCGCATCGGGAGCGCAGACCGGGACCAGGAGATCCTCGCCTGCCCGGATGCTCTCGAAGCGGCTGCCATCGAAACGCGTCGGCGCGTCGGCGTGGGCGTGGCAGAGCAGGAAATGCACCTCGCCGCCGAGCATGATCTGCTCGCAGGCCTCCATGCTGTCCGAGATCAGGTTGAGCGTGCCGAGCGCCTCGACCTGCATGTGCCGGCGGATCCAGCCGGGAAAGAACGTGAAGGACAGGGCGTGCGTCGCGGCGATCGCCAACGATCCCGTCTCGCGCTCGCCCGCGGAACGCGTCTCGCGGCGCGCGCGATGCAGATTGCGCATCAGGTCCTCGGCCAGGGGCCGGAAGTGGAGCCCGGCCCGCGTCAGACTCGCCCCCTGGGTTCCCCGCACGAACAGGGGTGTGCCGACCCAATCCTCGAGCGCACGAATGCGACGGCTGAAGGCAGGCTGGGAGACATGGCGGGCCTCCGCCGCTCTGGAGAAGTTGCTCTGCTCTGCCAGAGCCAGGAAGTCCTCAAGCCAGGTCAGGTCCATGTCGATGCCGATCATGCATAACGCGAACCGATCTTGGCATTGGCCCTCCGGCGCTGTCCAGGCGTATGAAGACCTTCAATCCGCATCCTGCAAGCGCGAGAAGGTTGTCCATGCGCATCATCGACGTCCGCGAAATCACCCAGCCGATCGCCTCGCCGATCCGCAACGCCTATATCGACTTCACCAAGATGACGACGAGCCTCGTCGCCGTGGTGACCGACGTGGTGCGCGACGGCCGCCGCGTCGTCGGCTACGGCTTCAACTCGAACGGCCGTTACGGCCAGGGAGGCCTCATCCGCGAGCGTTTCCGCGACCGGATCCTCGAGGCTGCTCCCGACAGCCTGCTCGACGAGAGCGGCGACAACCTGGATCCGCACAAGATCTGGGCCACGATGATGAAGAACGAGAAGCCCGGCGGGCACGGCGAGCGCTCGGTGGCGGTCGGCACCCTCGACATGGCGATCTGGGATGCCACCGCCAAGATCGCGGGCAAGCCGCTCTTCCGCCTGCTGGCCGAGCGCAAGGGCCGCGAGGCCGATCCGCGCGTCTTCGTCTATGCGGCCGGCGGCTACTATTATCCGGGCAAGGACGACGGCGCCCTGCGGGCCGAGATGCGCAGCTATCTCGACCGCGGCTACACCGTCGTGAAGATGAAGATCGGCGGCGCCTCGATCGCCGAGGACCAGCGCCGGATCGAGGCCGTGCTTGCCGAGATCGGATCCCAGGCGCAGCTTGCCGTCGATGCCAACGGGCGCTTCGATCTCGAGACCGCGATCGCTTATGCCAAGATGCTGCGCCAGTATCCGCTGTTCTGGTACGAGGAGGCGGGGGATCCGCTCGACTACGCGCTCCAGGCGGCGCTGTCCGAGTTCTATCCCGGCCCGATGGCGACCGGCGAGAACCTCTTCTCGCATCAGGATGCCCGCAATCTCCTGCGTTACGGCGGCATGCGGCCGGACCGCGACTGGCTGCAGTTCGACTGCGCCCTGTCCTACGGGCTGGTGGAGTACCTGCGCACCCTCGACGCGCTCGAGCAGTGCGGCTGGTCGCCCTCGCGGTGCATCCCACACGGGGGGCACCAGATGTCGCTCAACATCGCGGCCGGCCTCGGGCTCGGAGGCAACGAGAGCTATCCGGACCTGTTCCAGCCCTATGGGGGATTCCCGGACAGCGTGCGGGTGGAGAATGGCCACATCGTCATGCCGGAACTGCCCGGCATCGGGTTCGAGGGCAAGTCGGACCTGATCAAGGTGATGCGCGAACTGGCCGAGTGACCCTCGCTGAGGCTCTCAGGTCACCGGTGGGACGCGGTACTGCTCGTCCGTGACGTGTTCCAGCCACGTCACATGCGTGCCGTCGAGGGCCTCCTGCATGGCGATATGGACCATGCCGGCATGGGGTGCCGCCCCATGCCAATGCTTCTCGCCCGGTGGGATCCAGACGCTGTCGCCGGCCTTGATCTCCCGGACCGGGCCATCCCAGGTCTGCACGCGCCCGACGCCCAGGATCACATGAAGGGTCTGGCCGAGCGGATGCGTGTGCCAGGCCGTCCGGGCGCCGGGCTCGAACGTGACACGGTTGGCGCGGATGCGCGCCGGAGGCGGGGCATCGACGATCGGATCATGCCAGACGGTTCCCGTGAAGGCATCGGCCGGGGCCTGCTTCGTCGGAAACGCTCCTGCAGCGTGGATTTCCATGAATTCTTCCTCTCGATGGTGTCATGGCGCCAAAGCAGGCACATCACAGATGCTTGATGCCGACGCTCGCGATCAGCGGGAGAAGCTCGTCCCGGGCATCGATGCGGTGCTGGCGGGCGCGGTGATGGGCGTCTGCCACCTGCCCGGTCCGGATCGCCTCGGCTACCGCCCTGTGGGCGGCGGCCGATCCGGTCGGTTTCGACCGGAGCCTGAGGGTGAGCATCCGGGCCCGATGGGCCTGGTCGGTGATGGTCTGGGCGATCCGGAGGATCCGGCTGTTGCCGCACCGCTCCACGAGGAGGCGGTGGAACTGGTCATCGGCCGTCGCCCAGGCGTGGAGATCGTCCCTGCGAAGGGCCTGTTCCATGCGGGCGGTCGCCTCCTCGAGTTCCTGGGCCACTTGGCTTCGAGCCTCCAGAGGCATGGCGGCCAGAAGCTCCGCCGCGCGCGCCTCGATGGCGATCACGACGTCGTAGATCTCCCGAATGTCCTCCGGGGAGAGCGGACAGACCTGCACGCCCCGCTTGGAGAGCACCCGGACCAACCCGTCCTCCTGCAGGCGGATGATGGCCTCGTGCACCGGCGTTCGGCTCATGCCGAGCCGCAGCGCGATCTCCTGCTCGGAGCCCTGGTATCCGGGCGGGAAGACGTTGTCGCGGATCGCGTCCTTGAGGGCCCTGTAGGCGTCCTCCACCAGGGACGGCTTCTTCGCGGTCTCGACCGTCCGCACCTGCTTCAACTTGCTCGCCATGCGTCCTCCGGCCTCATCATGCCCCGGTCGGATCTTCCATACAAGATTGAATGGATCCTTGACAAACCACCGGGTCGACGCTCAGAGTGCTTGCATGCCAACTTCCATGGAAGCTGCTACGCAACAGGTGGCGGTAACCGGGCCGCTCGTGAAAGCGGGGGCATTCAGGGGCAGATGGACCAGGCCACACGGTGCATAAACCGCGGGCCGCCGGACGCGACGGGCAAGAGATGCCGATCCCGTCGCCAAAACCCTCAAGGGAAGGAAACGCCTATGAAGAAAACTCTCTTGACCCTCGCGGCGGCCCTGGGCCTCGTCGCGACAGCCGCACAGGCGCAGGGAACCTACCCGACGCGGCCCATCACCCTGGTGGTGCCGTTCTCCGCCGGCGGCACGACGGACGTGGTGGCTCGCCTCATGGCCGATCACATGGGCCGCACGCTCGGTCAGCAACTCGTGGTCGAGAACGTCACCGGAGCGGGAGGCACCGTCGGCGTGACCCGCGTGTCGAAGGCCGAGCCGGACGGCTACACGATCCTCATGGGCAATCTGGGCACGCAGGCGGCGAGCGTCGGCCTTTATCCCAAGCTGGCCTATGATCCGCGCGTCGATTTCGAGCCGATCATGAACTCGGCCGCCACACCGATGCTCGTGGTCGCCAAGAAGGACCTGCCGGTCAAGGACTTCAAGGAATTCGTCGCCTATCTGAAAGCCAATGCGCCCAAGATGAACTATGGCTCGGGCGGCGTCGGCTCGACCTCGCACCTGACCTGCCTGTTCCTGGAATCCCTGCTCGGCGTCAAGCCGCAGCATGTGCCGTTCCGCGGCTCGGGCCCGGCCTTGAACGCGCTGCTCGGCGGGCAGGTCGACTATGTGTGCGATCAGACGGTCGCTATCGTGCCGACCGTGCAGGCGAAGGAGGCGAACGGACTGGTGGTCGCGGTGCAGAACCGCCTCCCGGTCATTCCGGATGTGCCGACATCGGCCGAACAGGGGCTGCCGCAGTTCCAGGCGACTGGCTGGAACGCGCTCTTCGCCCCGAAGGGAACGCCCAAGGACATCATCACGAAGCTCAATGCCGCCGCCAAGGCCGCCCTCAAGGACGAGACCACCCGCAAGCGCCTTCTCGATCTCGGCGCCGAGCTTCCGGACGAGGCGGGCCAGACCCCAGAGGCGCTCGCCAAGCTCGTGAGCTCCGAGATTGACAAATGGGTGCCCGTCATCAAGGCCTCGGGGGTTACGGGACAGTAACGACCCGGAGCGGATGCGGGCGCTTCCGGCCCTCGCATCCGCCCTCGGGCCTTCATGAGAGACGAACGGATTTTCACATGGCATCGGATCAAAAGAAGCGCTATCGGCTCGCCGTCATTCCGGGCGACGGCATCGGCAAGGAAACGACCCCCGAGGGCGTGAGGGTGCTGGAGGCCGCGGCCAAGAAATTCGGCTTCGACCTGCAGCTCGATCATTTCGACTTCTCGTCCTACGACTACTACGCCAAGCATGGCCGCATGCTGCCGGAGGACTGGAAGGAGCAGATCGGCTCGCACGATGCCATCTTCTTCGGAGCGGTCGGCTGGCCGGAGAAGATCCCGGACCACGTCTCCCTCTGGGGATCGCTGCTGCAGTTCCGGCGCGAATTCGACCAGTACATCAACCTGCGGCCCGTGCGGCTGATGCCGGGAGTGCCGACGCCGCTCGCCAACCGCAAGCCCGGCGATATCGACTTCTGGGTCGTGCGCGAGAACACCGAGGGCGAGTACTCGTCCATCGGCGGCAAGATGTTCCCCGGCACGGACCGCGAGGTCGTCATCCAGGAAACCGTGATGACGCGCATCGGCGTCGACCGGGTGCTGCAATTCGCCTTCGACCTCGCCCAGAAGCGCCCGAAGAAGCACCTGACCTCGGCCACGAAGTCGAACGGCATCTCGATCACCATGCCCTATTGGGACGAGCGCGTGGAGGAGATGGCCAAACGCTATCCGGACGTGAAGTGGGACAAGTACCACATCGACATCCTGACCGCCCATTTCGTGCTGCATCCCGACTGGTTCGACGTAGTCGTCGCGTCGAACCTCTTCGGCGACATCCTGTCCGATCTCGGACCCGCCTGCACGGGCACGATCGGCATCGCGCCCTCGGGCAACATCAATCCGAACAGCGATTTCCCCTCGCTCTTCGAGCCGGTCCACGGCTCGGCGCCCGACATCGCCGGCCAGGGTGTCGCCAACCCCATCGGCCAGATCTGGGCCGGCGCCATGATGCTGGAGCATCTCGGTGAAGCGGAAGCGGCCGCCGCCATCGTCCAGGCCATCGAGGACGTCTTGAGCGAGCGGACCCTGCGCACCCGCGATCTCGGCGGAAATGCGGGAACCGAGACCACCGGCAAGGCCGTGGCCGAGGCCCTCGGCTAATCGAATCCAACACGATCCTCGGCCGCTGCCCGTCCGGCGGCCGACAACATCAGGTGCCATCATGAACAGCTACAAGATAGCCGCCATTCCGGGCGATGGAATCGGCAAGGAAGTCATCGCGGCCGGCGTCGAGGTCCTCCAGGCCCTGGGAGCCCGCGACGGCGGCTTCGGGCTCGAATTCGAGACCTTCGACTGGGGCTCGGACTACTACAAGACCCATGGCGTCATGATGCCGGAGAACGGCCGCGAGACCCTTCGACGATTCGATGCGATCTATTTCGGCGCCGTGGGCGCGCCGGACGTGCCCGATCACGTCACCCTGTGGGGACTGCGCCTGGCGATCTGCCAGCCCTTCGACCAATACGCGAATGTGCGCCCGACGCGCATCCTGCCGGGGATCGAAGGACCGCTTCGCAACGTGGCCGCGAAGGATCTCGACTGGGTGATCGTGCGCGAGAACTCCGAGGGCGAGTATGCCGGCCAGGGCGGGCGCTCGCACCGCGGCCTGCCGGAAGAAGTCGCAACCGAAGTCTCGATCTTCACCCGGGCCGGCGTCACCCGCATCATGCGCTATGCCTTCAGGCTCGCGCAGTCGCGGCCGCGCAAGCTCCTGACGGTGGTGACGAAATCGAACGCGCAGCGCCACGGCATGGTCATGTGGGACGAGATCGCCGCCGAGGTGGCGCAGGACTTCCCGGACGTGACCTGGGACAAGATGCTGGTCGACGCCATGACCATGCGCATGACCCTCAAGCCCCAGAGCCTCGACACCATCGTGGCCACCAACCTGCATGCGGACATCCTGTCTGATCTGGCTGCGGCGCTCGCCGGCTCGCTCGGCATCGCGCCGACCGCCAACCTCAATCCGGAGCGGACATTCCCCTCGATGTTCGAGCCGATCCATGGGTCGGCCTTCGATATCACGGGGAAGGGCATCGCCAATCCTGTCGGCACGTTCTGGACGGCAACCATGATGCTGGAGCATCTCGGCGAGAAGCCGGCCGCCGAGCGCCTCATGCGGGCGATCGAGCGGGTGACGGCCGATCCCGCGCTGCATACGCCGGATCTCGGCGGCTCGGCCACGACCCGTCAGGTCACCGATGCCGTGATCGCCGCCATTCACGGCGACAACGCATAGGGCGGCTCGAGCATCGGGCCTGTTCGACCGGCGCTCGATCCAAGGTCGTTGCCGCCTGCCTTCGGGCGCGGTAAGCGATCGCGGAACGAGAGAGCGCGGACCACCGCCATGCCCGACAAACCCCCGGCCACGATCAGCGAGCAGGACACCCGGATTCTGATCGAGGGGGGCAGCCTCTTCGCCAGGATCTGGACGCCGGAGGTTCCTGCGAATGCCGGGCGTGCGCCGATCGTGCTGCTCCACGATTCCCTCGGCTGCGTGGAGCTCTGGCGCAGTTTCCCGAAGGCTCTCGCGGCTGCGACGGGCAGGCGGGTCATCGCCTATGATCGCCTCGGCTTTGGCCGCTCGGATGCCTATCCGTGTCGGCTGCCGTTCGACTTCATCGGCCGGGAGGCGCAGCACGTCGTGCCCCAGGTGTGCGAGCAGCTCGACGTGCGGGACTTCATCGTCTGCGGCCACAGCGTGGGGGGCGCCATGGCCGTCGAGACGGCAGCCCGCTTCCCGACGCGGTGCCGCGCGCTCGTCACGGTCGCCGCTCAGGCCTTCGTCGAGGACAGGACCCTCGAGGGTATCCGCGTCGCGCAGCGCGACTTCCAGGATCCGGCCCAGCTTGCGCGCCTGGCGCGATACCACGGCGACAAGGCCCCATGGGCCGTCGAGGCCTGGATCGGCACCTGGCTGTCGCCTGATTTTGCGCATTGGTCCCTGGACGAGGCCCTGGAGGCGGTCCGCTGCCCGGTGCTGGCCATTCATGGAGAGCGTGACGAGTACGGTTCTGTCGAACATCCCCGACGCATCGCCGCCGGGCGTGGCACGGCCTGCATCCTGCCAGGAGCCGGGCACGTGCCGCATCGGGAGGACGAGAGGCTCCTCACCGACGTGATCTCCCGTTTCGGGAGAGAAATCGAAGCTGACGGCGTCGCCTAGGGGCCATCACGGGTCGTGGGCGTCCACAAGGCCCACGCGGGGGCGCGGCAGCATCGCGCAAGTCCCGGGCCGTTGTCGCCGGGTGGCGGCGTCCCACATTCGACAGTCTCGAAGCCGTTGCCCCAGGAGGCGAAGCATGGATCACCGCGAGGAGAGGATTCGGACGAGGGCGTACGAGATCTGGGAGCGCCGGGGCCGGAGCGGCAATCCCGAGGACCATTGGCTGGAGGCGGAACGTGCCCTCAAGGCCGAGGACGGGTCATCCGAGGCCGCATCGGACCGCTCGGACGCGACGGTCGAGGAGGCGCCTCCCGTCGCGGCCGTCGAGGCCCTTGAAGCCGCGTCCGTGGCTCCGGCCAAGACCAGGCGCCCCCGCGGATCGACCAAGGGCTCGACCTGAGGTCCGACAGGTTCCATCCCGGCTTCGGGACAGGATGCGGCGGAAAAGCCGCGGCCGGTCGCCCGAACGCCCGGCGCACCCGGACAGCGCATCTGGACAGACCACGGCAGACTTCCTAACAGCCTCTGTGAAACGCTCGGTTCGAACCAACAGGGGCATATGGGAATGACAGTCGACGAGAGCCCCCGCAGGGCATCCCGCCAGGGGATTCCGACAGGCGTCTGGGCTCTCGGCTTCGTGTCGATGCTGATGGACATCTCGTCCGAGATGATCCACGCCCTGTTGCCGATCTACATGGTGTCCGTGCTCGGCGCCTCGGCGCTGGCAGTCGGGATCATCGAGGGCATTGCCGAATCCACCGCCTCCATCACCAAGATCTTCTCCGGCGCGCTCAGCGACTGGCTCGGCCAGCGCAAGCTCCTGGCGGTTCTCGGCTATGGTCTCGGGGCGCTCACCAAGCCGATCTTCCCGCTGGCATCTGCCATCGACGGCCTCATCGCGGCGCGCTTCCTCGACCGGATCGGCAAGGGCATCCGCGGCGCGCCGCGCGACGCCCTGGTGGCCGACATCGCGCCGCCGCATCTGCGCGGGGCGAGCTTCGGGTTGCGCCAGTCCCTCGACACCATCGGGGCCTTCACGGGACCCCTGCTGGCCATCGGGCTGATGTGGCTGACAGCCGATCATTTCCAGACCGTGTTCTGGGTCGCCGTCGTTCCGGCCGTTCTGGCCGTGGCCGTGCTGCTGATCTGGGTCAGGGAACCGGAGCGCCCGCCGGGGCTGCGCCAAGTGCGCATGCCGCTGAGCCGGAGCGAGCTCCGCCGGTTGGGCGCCATGTACTGGTGGGTGGTAGCGGTGGCCGCATTGTTCACCCTGGCGCGGTTCAGCGAGGCCTTTCTGCTGCTTCGGGCGCAGTCGGTGGGCTTGCCGGTGGCGTTCGTTCCCCTTGTGCTGGTCATCATGGGGGTGGCCTATTCGCTGTCGGCCTATCCGGTCGGTGTGCTGGCCGACCGCATGGACCGCGTGACGCTCCTGATCGTCGGGCTGCTGATGCTGGTAGGGGCCGATTTGGTCCTGGCCTTTGCGTCCGGACTGGGGGCTCTGGTGGTCGGCGTCGCGCTCTGGGGGCTGCACATGGGGTTCACCCAGGGCCTGCTCGCCACCCTGGTGGCGGAAGCGGCCCCGGCGGAGCTGCGCGGCACGGCCTTCGGCATGTTCAACCTGGTCACCGGGGTGGCGCTGCTGCTGGCGAGCGTCCTTGCCGGAGCCCTCTGGGACAGCCTCGGACCCCAGGGCACGTTTCTGGCGGGAGCCGCCTTCGCTGCCCTGACCCTGGCAGGGGTGATGTCCATTCGTGCCCGCCTGGGCTAAAGCATCGGACGTGAAAAGTGGACCCACTTTTGGGATCGGACCCGTGGGGTTCCGGGTCCAAAAGGATAGGTTCAGGCAATGCCCAGGCTTGGCCTTGATTCAGCCCCGGGGCAGACACGATCGGGCTCTGCGATAGGGGGCGTTCGAGCCAGGATCAGCACCCCAGGATCAAAGCCCAACGATCAGAACCCAAGGATCGATGCCCATGTCGCGGGATGAGCCTTTTCCCCTGAGCCACTTCTCCCCCCGGCTGCAAGCGGTGATCTGCGGCGAGTTCGGCGGCCGCTGCCCGAGCCTTCAGGAGGTGGCGGCGATCCCGGATGCCCGCTGGCTCACCACCCCGGCGATCGGCCCGGCCCTGCTGCGCAAGATCCGGGCGGTTGGGCAGTGCGAGGAATGCCCGGCCGGGCCGCTCAGCGATGGCGAGCTGCTCGCGCGCCTGGCGGCCCTGCAGGAGGAGCTGCGGCTGCTCCAGCAGGCGGTGCGCACCGCGATCCCGGCCCGCGCCGGGGGGCCGCGCCGGCTGCTGCCGCGCCCGGCCTCCGGCCACGGCCCGCAGGAGCGCCGGTCCGCCGCACGCGCGCCGGCCGATCACGGCTGGTCCACCAACCCCTGAGCCGACGCATCGGAGGACTGCCCCGGAGCCGCGGCAACGGCCGGCGCGGACGCCGGCGGCGCGCAGAGGCCTGCCATCTGGATCAGGCCGAAGCCGAAGACGGGATCGCGCCCGGGCTGGCCGAGGTCACGCGTATGCTGCTCGAGGCGTGACTGGACCTCCTTGACGTCCAGCGTGGGGTTCGATGCGATCACCAGGCTTGCGGCAGCGGAGACGAACGGCACCGCGTAGGAGGTTCCCGTCCGCAGCACGCCGCTGCCCTCCGCCGAGGCCGTCCAGACGTTCACCCCGGGAGCGGACAGGTCGACATAGGGGCCACGGGTGGCGCGCCGGTAGACGTTGAGGTCGTGGTCGATGGCCGTCACCGCGACGACGCCCGGATAGGCTGCCGGGTAGGACGGCTCGGCCCCGGGACCGTTGTTGCCGGCGGCGGCAACGAACACGATGCCCTTGGCCTGGGCCGCTGCGACGGCCTGTTGCAGAACCTCGTTGGCCGGCCCCGACAGGCTCATGTTGATGACCCGGACCCCGCGCTCCGCCAGGGTCTCGATGGCGGCCACGAGGGTCATCACGTCGGTCCGGTCGGCCGTGCCGCCATCCCGGTAGAAGGCATCGACGGCCATGATCCGCGCCTGCGGCAGGAGACCGGGCGTCCGGCTTGTCGGCCGTCCGACGAGAAGGGCCGCGACCGCCGTGCCGTGATCCTGCAGCGACGGGACCGCATGGCGCTCCGGCTGGGCGATGACCTGGACTGCTTGCCCGTTCAAGGCCGGGTGCTCGACATTCACCCCGGTATCGATCAGGCCGATGAGGGGAGCCGGGCCGCATTGGGGCGTCTCCGCGTCGGACCACTTCACGAGCGAAGCCCAGTTCACGGGAGGCTGGACCAGGCACTCGGCGCCCGTGCAGGCGGGCGGGTGCTCGTCGAGGTAATAGAATTCGTCGAAATCCACCGAGGCCCGCGCATCGGCGAGACGGACCAATTGCCGGGCTTGGGCGACCGACAGGCCAGCCGGGGCCCGCAGCCTGACCACTTGGGCGGCGATGCTGCCCTGGGTCCTGGCCTCGATGCGAAAACCCTGAGCGGTCAACCGGGCCAGGTTCTCGGGCGACAGGCCCGACGCCACGATGGAGCGTGTCGATTGCCGTGGCTTGGGCCGCCGGTCGATGTCCTCGGCGACCGGGAGGGGGCTGAGCGGCTTGACCTTGGCCGGAACAGCCGCCCGTGCGGCCGGCGTTCGCGTCGCGGACTTGGCCGCAGACTTCGCGGGAGACTTGCCTGCAGACTTGGCCGTGCCGGGTGTCGTCGATCCGGATGCGGTGGCCTTGCCTCGGCCCGCCGATGTCTTGCCGGCGCTCGCGCGGGCTCTGTCATTGGAGCGGGGATTGGCACCGTTCGATGCAGCACCGGCATGCAGTGGGCCGACCTTCACAGGTCCGCTGCCAAGGCCTTGGCTCGCACCCGCAACGGCTCCGTTGGCGGAATTGACGCTGCCGCTCGTTCCGGCATTGGCCTTGCTGCCATTGCCGCCGGCATTGCTGTTGCCCTTGCCCGCACCAAGGCCGCCGCCAGCGCTGGCTCCGCCGCCGAGGCTGCCTCCGTACCCGGCGCCTCCCGCATTGCCCCGGCCGGACCCGCCGCCTACGCCGCCGCCAAGACCACCGGCATTCGAATTGCCTCTGCCGCCGTTGCCATTGCCGCTTGCTGCGCTGCCGCCGGCCGCACCATTGCTCTTCCCGCCGCCGTTTCCGTTGCCGCCGCTGTTGCTGTTTCCTCCGGCATTGCCGTTCCCGGGACCTCCGGCCCCGCCGCGTCCGCCATCCGAATTGCCGTTCCCGTTTCCTGCGCCACCGCCGGCCGAGCCCCCGCCGTTCCCGCCTGCGTTGCCATTCCCGTTGCCGCCACCGTTGCCGCCGCCGTTGCCGTTGCCGCCACCATTGCCGTTTCCACCGCCGCCTTTGGCGAACGCAGCTTCGCTTGCGACGGGAAGACCTGAATCATGGCCAAGATCCAGCTGAATGCGGACGGGGAGGGCAACAGCAAGGCCAGCCACCGCAACAAGGGTATGTCGCCACCAGCGTGTCATGGTTCCCTTTCGTGCCGGCAACTCAGCCGTAAACTTGGCCGTTGCAGGTCCATCCGCTTGTCAACGCGTGATGGGGCCTAAAAAGTTGCTCGGACCATCCACAAAATTGCATGTCATGTAGACTATCCGAGATGAACCGGAGCGAACCAATCACGAAATATGTCCGATGGTTAGCTTGACCATGGGATCGGGCTTGTGCCGTCTGCTCGGCAGCATGGATCGTGGCGTATGCCACCCCGTCGTGAGCCCTGCAACGGCCCTTTGTGTATCCTTGCGATAGACAGCGGTGCCGGTATTCGACGCGATGTCGAAGCTCCCGTCCTCTTCTGGCCGAGGCCGCTCATGGTGTTGAACGCCAGGGTCGGGAAACCGACCCACCCTACCTGAGATCGAACCTCAGCCGGATTGCCACAGCCCTCGGCTATTCCGAGGCGAGCGCCGTCACGCGAGCATTCCGGCGCTGGTCCGGTCGGTCTCCAGCGGCCTGGCGTGTGGACCCGGCTCCGGCTCCGCCCGGCAATCCTGGGCGCGGCCCTCGGCTTCGATCAGATCGGCGAGGCTGGAGGCCGGAACTCTCGAACGGTGGAATAAAGGCTGCTCGTGTCTCGGGATGTCAAGTCGATGGCTCTGATGGTCAAGCAACAGCGTCGGGATCGGGTAGTCTCGTGGTCATAGAGCCAGCAGCCAAGGACAACCAGAGCCAACCTGGAGCCCAAGGCCGTCCCGACACCGACATGTTCGCATTGAGGAGGACAGCTCATGCGCTGCACATCTGCTCTCGCTGCTGTTGCGGCTGTCGCGTGCACGGCCGTCCCGTTGCATGCAGAGGCTCAACCGCGGGATCGCCAGGTTAGGCAAGGCGATCCTCTCGTCCTGAGAGTGAGGCCGCGCAATTCCTTTGGTCGGGTCCCGCTCTACCTCATCGGCTCGACCTATGAGCCAAGAAACGCCTTCGATCCGATCGAGCTTGTGGCGCCACTTGGCCCCTCGGCCAACAATGTCACGATCACGTTGCCCCTATCCTCGGCGCATTGTCAGTTCACACGGGTCGACGCCACTCTGTTTGCCAGTCCCGGATGCCTGAGTCGATAAGACCAGTCGGACAGGCGCCCTTTGTGCCACACGGATGCATCCGCAGCACTCCATCCGTGCCTCAGGCTTTGTGATCCTGCGGAGAGGAGGTTTCCATGAAGATTCTGACCATGCTCATCGGTGGAGCGTTGACGGCTTGCGCAGGGTTCGCTTCTGCCCAATCGCAGCCCAATCCGATCCAGGGCACGCCCAACTCGCTCTTCCCCTACGCGGCTCCGAACGAGGTTCAGATCATCAACGGGGTGCCGTGCCGGACGGTTCTCGTTCAGGGCAGCAACATGCGCGTTCCAGTGGAATGCGCCGGTCAGGTCGCGACAGGGACCTTCGAGCCGAGTTCAACGGGGAGCATCCGGGTCGAGGAAGGAAGCGGACGCACCTTTGTGGGCCGACCGATCTCTGGCACGCCCAACTCGATTTTCCCTTATGCCGCGCCGAACGAGGTTCAGATCATCAACGGGGTGCCCTGTCGCACGATCCTCGTTGACGGCACCTATCGGGTTCCCGTGGAGTGCGCCCACTGAACGACGGTCACGGTCCTGGCATTGCGCGACGCGTGGTGCAACCCATCGTCGATGACGATGTCAGGAATCCGTGGGTGGCCTCGCATTCCGCCGGTATGGGGACGCCGGGTCGCGCTCCCATAGCGCCCTCGAAGCCTTGTCCAGCCCTCATGAGACGCCTGTCGCCTGGTCGACACTTCATGCTCGTTCATCGCGCCAAGCTGCGGGGCGCGACGAAATCGACTGGTCCGAAGGGGTTGCGCGATCCCACGAAGGGCCCGTTCGTGATCGGGTCCGGCAGAACACCCTGCCCGAAGCGCTCACGGTTCGACGCATAGGGTGGGCTCAGAAGATAGGCCTGCGTTTGCCCGTAGCCGCTGATGCCCGGGTCGATCGATCCGACAGGAACCACCGTGCCCGGGTCCAGGAAACTCCTCGGCGTCACGCGCAGGACCAGCGGGCCGCCTTGTTCAAGGGTCTGGCGTCGGCGATTCTGAGCCTCCACGTCCTGGGGAAGGACCAGGAGTGCCGCGGCGGCGATCATGATGATGACGGATGAATGGTGCATCGGACGTCCTCCTCTCTCGAAAGCCGTCGTTGCAGACATTGTCGCGGTGTGCAGTGGCCTTGGCCAATGACCACCGCGACAATGTCTGCGGGATCTCCGACGGAACGGTCGGGTTGCGGAAAGAGCCCCGTCCAGTCTTGTCCGAACGGGGCCGAGTTCAGCCGGAGGCCTCGACAAGGGATGAAGGGAAGAGCGGGAAAGGCCTCCCAGGTCGGATCATGCCTGATCGCCGGAGGGCCGCTTGACCGATGAGGACAATCTTTGAACGTTCTGAGACAGACACGCGTTCAATGCGACGACGCGCGCCCGAACGCCGCCCCTTCAACGACGCGGCAGCCTCCAAGGACGTTCACGAGCGGAATGGCCGACCTTGGCCTTCCATCCGCACCGCCGGGATGAGCTGATCGTCGCGTCGACACCAGCTACTCCTCATTTTGGACCCAAGAGGGCTTTCCCCGCCCCAGCCCGGCCGACCCGATCCCTTTGAGGAACGGGTTTTTCCGTTCATGGTTGGCTCATTGGTTGCCTCGGCGGCAACCCCAATAGGGCAAGAGCAACCCGGAGCGCTGATCTCCCATGGACAAACGCCACACCGCAGACGCTTTTCCCGACCGAGCCGCAGCGGCTTGGCCGTTCCGAGGCGGAGAGATGGCCGGCCGCATGCGTGATCACGACTGGACGGCAACCCCGCTTGGTCCGACCGAGACTTGGCCGCAGGCGCTGCGTACGGCCGTCGAGATGGTGCTCGCAAGCCCGCTCGTCTCGTCCCTCGTGTGCGGGCCCGACCGGATCCTGATCTACAATGACGCGGCCGCGGTATTATACGGAACCCGCCATCCCGCTGCACTCGGACGCCCTCTGCCGGAAACCTTTCCTGAAGGGTGGAGGACGGTCGCGCCCCTCTACGAGCGCGTCTTCACGGGGGAAAGTATCCAGGTCACCGCCCAGCCGCTCGATACGCGCGGCGAAGGCGAGGCCGCCTCGAACATCTTCGACGCCGTCCTGATCCCGCTCCGTGACGAGCAGGGCCGCGTCGCCTACGCGCACATGACGGGGTTCGAGGTCGGCGGCCGCCTGCGCGCCGAGGCTGCGTTGCGCGAAAGCGAGGAGCGGCAGGCGTTCCTGCTGAAGCTCAGCGACGCACTACGGGCCGAGCCAAACGCGGACGCCATCGCGAACTGTGCGCTTCGGATGTTGATTGCGAAGATGCAGCTCGACCGCAGCTACATCACGGTCTACCGGCTGGATGAGAACCGCGCCGACGTCACCCACCAGTTGGGGAACGATCGTGTGCCGCCGCTGCCCGAAATGTTTGTCTTGTCCGATTTCCCCGAAGCTTTTCGAGCCTTACACGACCGGACCTTCGTGATCGAGGACGACTTCGAACGACAGGGCCTATCGGACGCCGAGAAGCACAATAGCCGTAGCCTCGGGATGCGTGCCATGGTGGCTCCGACACTTCGTAAGGGCGAGAGCCATCCGCTCTGGTCCATGGTTGCGATTTCAGCGCAGCCTCGGCGCTGGACGCGAGGCGAGATTACCCTTGTGGAAGAAGTGGCGGAGCGCACCTGGGCGGCAATGGAGCGGGCGTGTGCAGAAGAGGCGCTGCGCGAGAGCGAAGGAAGCCTGCGCGTCATCATGGACAACGTCCCGGCGATGATCGGCTTCTACGACCGCGAGTTTCGCTATCGTGCCATCAACGAGGAGTTCAGCCGGTTCTTCAAGCGGCCGAAGGAAGGGATTATCGGCCGCACCGTGGCGGAAATCGCAGGCGAGCGTATCTTCGCGAGTTTGAAACCGTGGATGGAGCGGACGCTGGCCGGCGAGACAGTGCGGTGCGAGGATCAGGGCTGGAGGGCGGCCGATCCGAACCTCTGGGGCTGGACGGAGGAGAACTACATTCCGCACTTCGCCGCGTCCGGCGAAGTTGACGGCTTCTATGCCCTTGTCTTCGACATCACGGAACGCAAGAAAGCCGAGGAAGCTCTGCGTGAGAGCGAGGAGCGCTTCCGGGCTCTCGCCACCGCCGGCAGCTACATGATGTATCGCATGAGCCCGGACTGGCGGCACATGTATCAGCTCTCGGGCGAGGGCATGCTGGCCGATACGGTCGAACCGGTCGCGGACTGGGCCGACACTTATCTCTTGCCTGAAGATCAGCCGGTGATCTTCACCGCCATCGAGGAGGCGATCCGCACCAAGTCTCTTTTCGAGCTGGAGCACCGCGTGCGCCAAGTCAACGGTGGAGTGGGCTGGGTTCTGTCGCGCGCCGTTCCGATCCTCGGGCCTGACGGAAACATCGTGGAGTGGTTCGGCACCGGTGTCGACGTGACCGCGAAGCGCAAGGTCGAAGAGAAGCTGCGCGAAGCGGAGGAACGCTACCGTGGTGAACTCGAGCAACAGGTCCGGGAGCGCACGGCTGATCTTCAGGCGAGCCGCGATCTCCTCCAGGCGACGATGGACTCGTCAATGGATATGATCCAGGTGTTCGAGGCGGTCCGGGACGGGGCTGGCGAGATCGTCGACTTTCGCTGGGTGCTCAACAATCACACCTCTGAGAGCAGGTATGGCAAGGTCGAGGGCGAGAGCCTGCTCACACGCAACCCCGGCGTCGTCCAAGAAGGTATCTTCGGCGCCTTCAAGCGTGTCACCGAGACGGGCAGGCCAGAGCAGGCCGAGCGGCACTACGTGCACGAGCAGTTCGACGGCTGGTTCTACCAGTCCGTCGTGAAGCTCGGCGACGGCGTGGCGACCACTACGAAGGAGATCACCGAGTGGAAGAAGGCGCAGGAAGAGGTCGTCCGTCTCCGGGATGCGGTTGCCCAGGCGAAGCTGCGCGAGAGCGAGGAGAAGTACCGGTCGCTGTTCGAGACCCTCGGCCAGGGATATGCCGAATGCGAGCTCATCCGCGGCGGTGACGGACATGCGACCGATCTTCGATACATCGCGTTGAACCCCGCTCTCGAGCGTCTTAGCGGCCTCAAGGTCGCCGAGACGGTCGGGCGGACGGCGCGCGAGGCCGTTCCGGGCATCGAGGAATCGCAGTTCGAGATGTACGAGAAGATCGTCGACGCCGGTGTGCCGGAGCGGCGCGAGTACGAAGTCGCTCCGTTGGGCCGGTGGTACGAATGCTACGTCTATCCGACCAAGAGCGATCGGTTTTTTGCCCTCTACGAAGATATTACCGAACGCAAACGCCGCGAACGGAATGCCGAACTGATGGCCGAGATCGGCCAGGACCTATCTGTTTTGTCGTCGCCTGACGAGATCATCCAGACGGTGGGTGCGCGCCTCGGCCACTTCCTGCACGCTTCGGGCTGCATTTTTGCGGATGTCGATGAAGTCAACAACGAAGCCACCATTCATCATGGCTGGAATGCCACCGATGTGCCGAGTCTCAAGCAGACATTTCGGCTGGCGGACTATTTTGGCGATGAGTTCGCCCGCGCCGGTCGTGCGGGCGAAACGGTTATCGTTTGCGACACCGCGCGTGACGAGCGGGCGGACGCAGGCGCCTACGCTAGGCTGAAGCTCGGCGCCTTCATCACCGTTCCTTTCCAGCAGCAGGGGCGCTGGATAGCGAACATCACGGTTACCACCAGAGAACCGCGAACGTGGCGCGCGGACGAAATCGAGCTCCTGCAGGAGATTGCAAATCGCGTTTTCCCGCGCATCGAGCGCGCCCGCGCCGAGGCAGCACTGCGCGAGAGCGAGGAGCGATTCCGGCAGTTTGCCGATGCCTCCTCGGATGTGCTGTGGATCCGCGACGCCCAGACCATGACGATGGAATACCTGAACCCGGCCTTCGAGCGGGTGTACGGACACCCGCGGCAGAAGGTCCTAGCGGAAGGCCTGGGCGAATGGGGAGAGCTGATCCACCCGGAGGACCGTGACATGGCTCTGGAGAAGATGGAGTGTGTGCGCCGAGGGGAGCGGATCACTCATGAGTTCCGCCTCCTGCATCCGGATGGAGGAATCCGCTGGATCGAGAACACCGACTTCCCGCTCTTTGACATGCAGGGGAAGGTCCAGCGCATCGGCGGCTATGCCAAGGACGTGACGGAGAAGAAGGAAATTGCCGAGCGAATGAAGGTGCTGGTGGCCGAACTCCAGCATCGCACCCGCAACCTCATCGTCGTGGTGCGCTCCATTGCGGACCGGACGCTGGCCACCAGCTCCTCTCTTGACGAATTCCGGGGCCGCTTCCGTGACCGCATGGGTGCGCTCGGGCGGGTGAACGGTTTGCTGTCGCAGCTCAACGAGCGTGACCGCATCAGCTTCGACGAACTGATCCGGACGGAACTCGCCGGGCATGGGGTCGTGGATGGCGAGGGACATGAGCAGGTGACGCTGGAGGGACCGAAAGGCATACGCCTCCGCTCCGCCACAGTGCAGACCTTCGCGCTGGGGCTGCATGAGCTCGCCACCAATGCGGTCAAGCACGGGGCGCTCTCCCGTCCGGAGGGGCGCCTCGCCATCCGCTGGGGCCTGGTTCCCGGACAGGACGGGGAGCCCCGCCTGCGGGTGGAGTGGCAAGAGAGCGGCGTGACTGTGCCCCCGCCTGCCCGAGGGCAGCCTTACCGGAGGGGCTCCGGGCGTGAACTGATCGAGCGGTCACTTCCCTATCAGCTCGGTGCCGACACATCGTACGAACTCACGCCGGAAGGGGGTGCGTTGCACGATCACCCTGCCGATCTCCACCATGCACTGGGAGGCGGAGCATGCCTGATCCTCTGACTGCCTCTGCCCTGCGCGGCCGCCGCATCCTGGTGGTCGAGGATGAGTACATGATGGCCGAGGACTTGCGGTGCGACCTGGAAGAGGCGGGGGCCCAGGTAATCGGCCCGGTGCCGAGTGTGGCGGATGCGCTGAGGCTGCTGGCGACGGAAATGAGCATCGACGCGGCGATCCTCGACGTGAACCTCCGAGGCGAGAAAGCCTATCCGGTCGCCGACGTCCTGCGCGAGCGCACCATCCCCTTCGTGCTGGCAACCGGCTACGAGCAGTGGGCGCTGCCGGAGGCCTACAAGGACGTGCCCCGCTGTGACAAGCCGGTCGACCTGCGCCACCTCGCTCTTGTGCTCTTCAATTGATGTTGCATCAACGGACTGGATTATTGGTGGACAGGATCGCTCCTCGCGTGGGGCTGACCTGGGTCGAACTTCGGTGAGGGCAGCCGACCTTCGCACAGCGTCCCCTAAGGGCCCAATCCGACCCAAAGCAGTTCTCAGGATTGCCTGTGTCGTGGATCAAGCTTGGCTCAGACAAGGTCGCGAGGCCGAGCCGCCCCTGGCGGATGAGCGCCGCCAGACAAGACGCACGATGCGACGATGTCGTGCTTTCGAAAGCGTCGTTGCATTCTCCGGCGCGACTGTGCGCGCAACAGGACGCTTCAGGGATCCACAGGAAATCGGACGATGACGCTCGTGCCAGTGCCGTCCCCATCGGTTGCGATGGTGCCGCCGAGCTGGGCCGCCATGGAGCGGATCAGGCGCGTCCCGAGACCCGCCGATGGTCTCGGCCTGCTCTCCGGGGTCAATCCGATTCCGTCATCCTCAACGGCGACCCTGAAGGTGTCTCCCCGGCGGCTGAAATCGACCGTGATTGTGCCGCCGCGGTCGTCGGGAAAGGCATATTTAAGGCTGTTCGTCAGCAGCTCATTGATGATCAGCCCGACAGGGACCACGCGCTCCTGTGGCAGCAGATGACGCTCTGCCCGCACGGTGATTGCGATCGGCCGAAGGTCCACCAGCGCGGCCTTCAGGTCATCGCAGAGCTCGGTGATGAAGTCGGCGGCGTTGACGACCGCGCTGGTGCCCTCGCCCAGCCGCAGGCGCTCCTGCACCCGGCTGAGGACGTGGATGCGGTCGGCCGCGGAGGTCAAGGCCGACCTCGCTGATGGGTCGTGTACCGTCCGCTCCTGGAGCCGCACCAGCGCCGTGAGCATCATGAGGTCGTTCTTCATCCGGTGGCCGGCTTCCCGCAGGAGCAGATCCTTCTCCTGCTCGGCGGCTGCGAGCCGTCTGTTCGCCTGCGTGAGCCCGTGGGCGGTGGTGTGCAGGGCCTCGATGATCCCTGCCGTGGTGAACCCGATCACGAGGTACAGGATGAGGCCGAGGGTGGCCCGATGATCCTCAATCCTAAGGCTCCCGACCGGCTCAAGGAAGAAGTAGTCCGCCAGAACAGCGCTCAGTGCGACCGTGTAGAAGCCGCTGCCCCGGTTGAACAGGACGGCGTTGACGATAATGGCCATGAAGAACAGCAGGAAGGGGAACGCGGGCAGGTACGCGCTAAGGCCGATGCGCAGCACCAGCATGATCAGGACGACCAGCGTCGCGCCCAGATAACGGGCCCAGACCGGCCAGCTTCGCGTGAGGAAGGTATAGGTGAAGAATGCCTGCATGTCCGAGCCGTCAAGCCTTTCCGACGGCCGAGGTTCCCATTGAGGGAGGGGCAAAATGCCGGAACGGATGACGCTAAGCTTCGTTCGGCCTAACCTCAGGGCCTCAATCATCACGCATTAGACCATTCTCAAGGCCGGGAAAGTTTGCTGTCTGACCCCGCTCGGACGATTATCGGCCCGGTTGAACAAGACGGACCACCCTGCCAGATGCTGGCTTTCCAGACGCAGCCTCGTCGACCTTCGCGAGAAAAGCCTTCGGGGCATAAGGTTTCGTGAGAAGAGGAAAGCCTTCTTCTATGGCAGCCCCTGTGGCGTCGCTGTAGCCGCTCATCAGCAGCACAGGGACGTACGGCCACCGCTCACGCACCGTGCGGGCAAGATCAAGTCCATCCTGACCGCCCGGCATGACCAGGTCGGAACAGACCAGATCGAACGCTTCCGCCTCCAAGACGGCCAGGGCCTCCGCAACGGATCCGCGCACCCGGACGTCATGCTGGGCTTCGGTCAGCAGCATCCGTCCGACCTCTGCGACCTCAGGGTTGTCTTCGACGAGCAGAACGCGCAGCTTGCGCCGGACGCTATCCTGCTGCTCATGCGCGCTGGGGAGCTGGCTGTCGTCTTGCCGCGCGGCCCGAGGCAGATACAGTGTGACTGTCGTTCCTCGACCGGGCTCACTGCGGATGTCGACTGAGCCGCCGGATTGCTGGGCGAAGCCATATACCTGTGCCAATCCGAGGCCCGATCCTCGTCCCACCTCCTTGGTCGTGAAGAACGGTTCGAAGACCCGCGTCAACACCTCGCGCGGGATGCCGGCTCCCGTGTCGCTGACGGTGATCGCGACAGCCTCGGTCAGGCCGCCGTCACGCAGTACCAAGTTCTGTGCCGTCACAACGAACGAGCCGCCTTTCGGCATTGCATCGCGAGCGTTGACGGCCAGATTGATGAGGGCGACCTGGAGTTGAGAGGCGTCGGCCTGTACGGGCCAGAGATCTTCTGCAAGATTCAGCTCAATGGAGATGTCCCCGCGCAGGGATTGCGCCAGCATGTCGTGGGTGGCGGCCATCAGGGACGGGATCTCGATGACCTCGGACTTGAGCGCCTGCCGACGGCCGAAGGCGAGAAGCTGTCCGGTCAATTTCCGCCCCTGATCGATCGCCTGAATGGCGTTCTCAATCAGGCGGGGCTTGCGATCCTCCTTCGCCCGGCGGGCTAGATCGAGATTGCCCAGCATGATCGTCAGCAGGTTGTTGAAGTCGTGGGCGACACCGCTCACCAGAGCCGCCACCGCCTCCATCTTCTGAGCGCGCCGCAACTGCTCCTCCAGCTCGCGCGCCCTGGTGACATCCATGGAAGTGCCGAGCAGCTTTGTCACCCGTCCGGTCGCATCGATGATCGGTCGCACGACCGCGTGTCGGATATAGGGGCCGGACGGCCCTTCACCTTCGACCTCATACTCCACAGGTTGCCTCGACGTGAGGCACTCACGGTAATGCTCCTCGATTGTGGCTCCGATGCTGCCTGGGAAGGCGTCTCGAGGGCTTCTGCCGATCACCTGCTCACGCGACCATCCTGTGATTGCCGCCAGGGCCGGGTTCATTTCTTCGATCGTCAGGGAGCTATCCGGATTGACCCGGGTCAGCAGAAGGCCGACAGGCGCTTCCTGAAGCAGGGCATGGATGCGAGCCTCGCTCTCCTGTAACCGTGCTTGTGTTGCAAGCCGCTGACGGGTCTGCCGGATTGCCAGGAACGTGATGCCTGAGAGTGAACCGGCAACGGCAAATGCCAGACCGGCAGAGAGCACAAGATCCTTGTGCCAGCCGGCGAGCACGACTTGGAGTGAGCGCCCATACGAGACATAGACAGGATAGCCCGGCAGCTTCCTGTTCGCATACAGGCGCTCGACTCCATCGAGCTGAGCCACCTGTCGGTAGGGCGTGTCCGCTCCCCTCTGGATCGCCTGCATCAGGCCGCTCTCTGCCGTCAGCCGCATGGGCTTGCTCAGGGGCTGGGGGCCTCGAGCCAAGATCGTCCCATCGTCCCTGATGATCGAGAACGAGTCATCGGGGCTGAGAGACAAGCTTTTCAGGGCGCCGGCAAAGTAAGCCGGATCCAGGGAGGTCACGATCAGCCCATCGAAGCCTGCCTCAGCCGTTCGCCGCCGCGCGACATTGAAGAACAAGCCGGGGCTGGAGCGTCCGAGCCGCGGTTCGCCGATGTAGGTTCCCGATGGTCGGTCCTTGAGAGCCTGAAAGTAGTCCCGATCCCCGACACGGGAGGTGTCAGGGGCCGGGAAGTACCGGCTGCTGTTGCGGCCTCGACCCTCTGGGTCGATCAGCCAGATCACATCGACGATCGGGAGGTTCTGGTCGAGTTGTAGCAGCCAGCGATGCAAATCCTCGGAGGCGGCGATGTCGTCCCAGGACATACCTTGGATACGATCATCAACCCGGCTGATGAGCAGTTCCTGCAACTCGAACACACGCAGTGCGTGCTCTGCCAGTACATCGGTGGCTCGCCTGACAGTCGCTTCGGCTTCCCGCAGATGCTGCCGGTAGCTCTGCCACGCCCCAAAGCCGAAGAAGAGGAGGGGGATGAGCAGTGAAGCGGCCGCAAGCGCCTGCAACGATGGAAGGGACAGACCTCCAACTCTGGTCGACGGCTTCCTCACTTCAGGGGTGAGAGTGGCGTTAGTCACGACTGACCGATTTGTAGCGATCGCGTGTCCATTCGAGGATCCGTCCGCCACTTAGGCTGCTGTAAGCATCATGGAACCGACCCTTGACTGAGCGTCCGCCCTTGCAGCCTGGGACAGGGCAATGCTCAGGAGTTGGGCTCCGCTCTCATCGGCGACCGTCAGCCGCCATTCAGCCTGGCTGAGTGCCATCCAACTCTTTGACAAGGCTTGGGCGTCCTGAGGGGCATGAGCCCTTGCGGCCTCGAGCGAAGGGAGGGCAACACCCCATGGATCGGGGTAGGTGCGCCGTCCGTCCGAGATATGAAAGAAATCACGCGGCATGGCTGGTCCTCACGGCCGCGCTTACAACGTGAAGCAGGTCCCTTGGTTCCCATCGTCACCCAATGAAATGTTCTCTGTCGTGAGGGCCTGGTTTTGGCATTTCAAGGCAGGGGAGTTTGGAGGCTCGGCTCCTGGCACTCCTCGGATGAAAGCCGAGCGTCTGCTGGCGTCGGGAACAGCGGCCACGAAGGGGCCCTTGGAATCGTTAGGGCAGCAACCTCAGGAAGGCCAGTATCGTCGCCGCGGAATTGTCGGACGCGAGCTGAAAAAACGTGCCGACCTCATTCTCATCCTTGCCGCCGCCTGCGAGATCGGACAGAGAGCGGAACGCGATGAAGGGCGTCTTGTTGGCGTAGGCGACGTGGGCAACAGCCGCCGATTCCATGTCCAGCAATGATGCCCCGAACGCCGTGCCGACATATTCACGGAACGCCTTATTGTCGACGAAAGCCTGGCCTGAGACCCCCTTGCCGCCGACCACGAGCCGCGGCCGGCGCTGAAGGCATTCATTGTTGGCCGTGCACTGCGTTAAGGCCGGCTCGTCCTGAAGCTTTCTCGCCAGATCGAGCAGCCCGGGATCCACCGGAAACCAAAGCACTTTCTCCGGCACGCCGGGGCGTTGCGCAACCTCCCCGGGCTGCGGGAAGATCATGCCGAAGTTCGGTACCGTACGGTCCGCGAAGGGCGGCAATGCAAAGCCACCGTCCACCTCGCGCGCAAACACCGCTTCGAGATACTCGCACCAAGCATCCGGTACGATGACGTCGCCGATCTGGAGCGCCGGATCGACCCCGCCGGCAATACCGGAGAACACCAAGCGGTCGAGAGTGAAATGATCGAGCGCGAGCTGGGTTGTCATGGCCGCATTCACCATGCTGATCCCGCTCAGGAACAGGACCACGGCCTTGCCCGCGATCCTGCCGGTTACGAAGACCGTTTCGTTGACGACCCGCTCCTCGCGATCTGTGAGGCTCGCTTGCAGCGCCAGCCATTCGGGCTGGAAGGCCGAGATGATTGCAGTGCGGCGGACATCATCGCGCGGGGCCGCCCGCAACGGTTCGAGCGGTGCACCGGCGAGCAACAGCCACACACCAAGAAGCGCGACACGAATGCGCCGCATCGTATCCTGGTTCGCGCCAGGAGCTCGCGTCACCGGGTTGGTCAGGGACATTCCCCCCTCACTTCTGATTGCACAGCGTGCCTCACCGCGGTGCGAGGTCGCCGATGAGGTCGTTGACCACCTTGGACATCGTCATGGCGGCTGAGATGTTGAACCTGTTGATCGCGACGAATACCCCGATGCCCCGGGCCGGCGAAAAGGCCGTGTAGCTAAACATCCCCTGCAAGCCGCCGGCCTTTTGAAGGATCAAGGGCCGGTCGCCCTCCGGCCGCATAATGATCCAGCCCAGCCCGATGGCATCCATGCGGCCGGATTCGTCGAGGCTGAGAACAGGACGCAAGCCGTCGCGCTGGACGTATGCCGCGTGATCAAGGAGGCGGATTTCGGCACCCGTGGCATCCGTCCGATCCAGATGCCATGCCAGCCAGCGCAGGATGTCGTTCGTCGACGAGTAGAGACCGCCCGAACCGACCGCCATGGAGCTTGTGGGAACCACCGGCATCGGGCTGCCATCGATGTCGTGGCCCTGCATCAGGTTCGAGAGTTGGGCTTCAGTTGGCGAGAAGGTTGTTGCCGTCAGCCCCGCGGGCTGAAGCACGCGCTCACGCAGCAGATCCTCGTAAGGGCGCTTGGCGGCGGAGGACAGGGCCTGCGCCAGGAGATCGAAGGCGATGTTCGAGTACTGTGCCCCTGTTCCCGGGGGGAACAGCAGCCGGTCCTGCTTCAGGTGGGCGATGAACGCCTCCTTGGTGAGGGTCCGCATCGGATCCTCGGGCGGGCTCGGCGGGCGCCCGATCTCCCGCGGCAAGCCGCTGGTATGGGTGACGAGGTCGATGAGGCGGATCGGACGACCGTCTCGGGTCGGAACAGCAACATCCCAATTCAGGTGCCTGTCGAGCGGGTCCGTCAGCCGCACCGTCCCGTCGGCCACCAGGCTGGCTAGGACCGCGCCGGTGAAGACCTTCGTGATCGAACCCACCCGCATCAGGGTGTCGCCGTCGGGAGCCTGGTCGACGCTATCGCTCGTCCGACCGAAGCCGGCCACGGCGGTCTCGCCGTTGCGCACGGCGCCGATGATGAGACTAGGAACCCCAGAGCTGTAGTAGAGGATGGAGCCCGTGAAGTTGATGCTCTCCTCGAGGAGTCGGTCGCGGGCGTGGGCAGGGGGAGCCAGGCTGACTGCAAAGGCAGCAACGGCGATGGTGACCCACATCCTCATGGCAGCATCCTGCTAGGTCGCGTGTAGCCATGTTAGCAGATGCTTGCTGCCCGAACTTGGGCGGAGAAGCTAGGCCTATCCCGAATTGCCAAAGCCTGCCTTTGTGAAAGGTCGGCTCATGTCACGACTCTTCGCTATCATCTTGGTCATTCTTCCGTCTGGAGGCGTGCAACATCGCCAAGACTAAACGCAGACGATAGCGATGGTGACGGCGGAGATGCCGAGCACCTCAAGAAGGCAAAAAAGGTCGCTTCACTGCTGCGGCGATGAGCCCACCACAGCCTTCCAGATTGCATCCTTGGCCGTGACGAGGGCTGGAGTGGCAAGTTCGGTCGGAGGCTGCGTCCGCTTTTCCCCAGCCGTCACGAGCACAGCCATCCAGATCTCTCCATCGGTGGAGTAGGGGTCGCCCTCACCGTTACGTCCGCTCAGCGTCGGCCCGATTCCCGACACCTGATAACGCACCTCGACCATTCCGGCCTGCACGAGGTCGGAAATCAATCCGTCACGCTCCGCATCGATGTCCGGAGCAATGTGATGGGTGACCTGACCCGTGTATCGGCTCAAGCCCACGCCGCGGTCGAAGGTCGCCGAACCGAGCCAGACGGGGCGGCCTTCCTGCCCGCGCGCCAGAACGTTCCAGAGCCGAACGTGGTGCCGACGGTCGGCGCTCGAGCCCACAGGCTTCTCGAAAGCGAGATCCTCCCGTCGTCCCTCGTAGAAGAGGGGGCTGACCGGAGCATCCGGATCCGGCCGGTCGAGGACCACGCTGCCGATGATCTTCAGACTGGTCCGGAAAGTGATCGGGTCGGCCGGATGCCAGCCGGCAGCGTGCATGGCTCGCACGATATCCTCCTGGGAGCCGACGAGGCCGACATTCAGTGGATCGCCAGGGATGCCCTGTCCCGTGTGGGTCAGCATGGGCTGACCCTCGAGGCCGCGCTGGTGCTCGTAGTGGGACCATGCCGATGGCAGGGCCACGTAGGCGAGAACACCGTAGAGCCCGAGAAGGATCAGGCCCAACAGCAGGCCGCTTCTCACCTTTGGGTGACGGGGCGACGGCATGGCCTCATTTCGGGAACAGCAACTGGACCTGGGCCCGGAGCTGCCAGTCCGGACCCTCGGTCGGACGGACCACATTGTAGTAAGCCGCGAGTTGCATGTTCACCGGCTGCTTGCCGATCTTGAACACCCGGCCGAACCCGCCGCCGACCGGCACCGTCCAGCGATCCTGCGGCTTTGCCTCCCAGTTGGCCGTCGCGATCGGGGAGGTGGTCAGGTACCAGCCTCCGGAGAAGTTGTAGTTGACGAAGGGCTGAATCGTCGTCTGGTTGACTGCCTGCGGTCCGCCCTCGAAGGACCAGAGCTGGTTGACGAGCACTCCGACTACCCAGGGACCGTGAGTCGTCAGGGCGACGGCCGCTGGCCCGGCGCCCCATTTCTGCGCGCCGAGGGCCTCGTTGGTTGCGGTTGGTACGAGGAAGGTCGGGCCGATGCCCCAGATGATCCCGTGGGTCGGCTTCGAGGGCGAGAGGAAGAAGGTGGGGTTCAGATCGCCGAGGCCGAACTCCCGGTCGCCGGTGACGGTGAGAGGCGGCTGGGAGACGACCGGCAGGATCCAGCGGGTGATCAGGTTCCAGTCCTCGTTCAGCTTGATCGGGATCACCGGCTGGATGTTGAGGATGTCCTGCTGCTGCTTGTGCGGGCCGACACGGAAGTTGAGATTGTTCTGAAATGGCACGCTGATCAGGTCGGCGACCGGGTTCTGCGCCTGCTTGGCGAGATCGCTGCTCCCGCCATCCTCCGATCGCGCATCCGCGGATTGCGCCAGAGGAGCGGTGTTCCACACCATCGCCGCTGCTGTCGCGACAATCCCTATCCATCCGGCTCGAATCGCAGCTCGTGCAATTCCCATGAGGGTGCTCCCTGTATCGGCCGCGGCAGGATTGCCGCATTCGGTCGGGACTGGCCCATGCTCCTACGCGGCCCGTGTTCAGAACTTGGCGCTGATGCCGATGACGGGTCCGTGCTGGAGCATGTCGAACTCGTAGCGCTGCCGGCCCTCGCCCTGGACATAATCCACGTACAGCGCCCGGTAGCCGACCACACCCGAGAACGTGATGCCCTGGTAGGTGCCGAGCTCGAACCCGTAGGCGCCGATCGCCTGCCAGGAGAAGTCGCTGCCGACCCCGAAGCCGCCGATGTCGCCGCGCAGCCACAGTTCGTGCCCGGGCGCCACCGTGTAGCGCACCCGCGCGCCGATCAGCGGGTCGAGCCAGTCGACGGAACCGGAGCGGGCGAAGGCCCGGGCTCCGGCCACCTCAAGGTCGCCGACCTGCACCGCAGCCGTGACATCGAGCGACAGGTCTGCCTCCTGGTACCAGTAGCGGGCGCCGCCAAGCACGTCGACGGCGAGCGCGCCGAAGCGGGCGACCTCGTAGGCTGCCCCGACCTCCGCGATGGCCATTTCGATGTCGAGGCCGAGGGATGTGCCGAGGCTGCCCGTCACGCCCGGAGCCAGAGCACGGCTCCTGACATTGCTGCGCTCGACCCCGATCTTGCTCCAGACCACGTTGGCCATCAGGGCGAATGGGCCGTTGCGGGCCTCGACATCGCCCATCAGGGCCACGAGCGTGTCGCTCTCCTCGACGATGTCGGCGAAGCTTGCATTCACCTTCACGGAGCGCCCGCGCACCGTCTGGGTGCCGTTGAGCGCCGTGAGCCAGCCATAGGGCGTGACACGGTAGCTCCACGAGGGCATGGCGGGCGCCTCGATCACGGGAGCCGGAGGAGGGCCCAAGTCGGCCGCGAGCGCGGGATCTAGGCCGCCACCGAGAAGTCCGGCCGAAGCCAGGACGCCACACGACAGCCAGTGCGGAAGGTAGCGCATCATTCCCCCCTGAAGTCCTGATCTGTTGCCTCTCCCAGCCGCCTCATAGCAGCCGAAGCGACGCCTGCGGTCAAGGCGGCCAACAACGGCACTGAGTAGAACCAAGACGTTTGTTCTCGAGTGTTGCATTCCGGATATCATGTCGGCGGCAACATCCGCAGAACTTGAGGTTGGGCGTGCTGCCTGCAATGGACGGGTCGTGTAGTCCGTGCCCGAAACCCCTGTTTCCAAGGCGGGATCTTGGATCCGACCAGCGGTGTCCAGGGATCGGGCCAGCGCGGTCAAGGGAGTTTCTCGTCCGAACGCCTGACCAATCGCGCTCTCCCGATCCGATCGGGGCTCTGGCCGGGCATGTTTCATGCCCGGCCCTGCGCCGGCGCAAGAACCCTCACTCGTTGCCGCAGGGCGAGTACGGGTAGTAGCCGCACACATTCGGGATCACGGCCGAATTCTCGGCCGCATAAGCCGCGCTTGCAGTGGAGACCCCTGATCGCCCGTACCAGGCGCCGTGATAGACCGGGGCATGCCAGTAGGCGCTGCGGGCTCGTCCATACTCTCCGGCGAACCAATCGATGAACAGGGCCGCGGGTCCGCTTGCTCCGGCGAGAGTGCCTTCGAGCACCGCCACGTCGAAGGTCAGAGTGCCGCCCTCAAGCTTGGGCGCCTTCAGGGTCACCACGGCATCGCTCACCTGCGAGCCGTCGCCGCCCAGGACCGACACGGTGGCGTTGGGCGGATCCTTGGCGAAGCTGTCCTTGCCCTCGTCCCACTGCATGATGAACTGCTGGGTCATGACGTGACCGGCCGCCCGCACCGGGCGATCGGCGAACACGATCGAACTCGGCGACACGCCCGTCAGGGTCAGCCGGTTGCCCTCGAGCTTGGCGCCGGCGGCGTTGAGCACGGCGAGCGACGGCACCGGGCCCGTGGGCGTGACCCGACCGATGGCTTTCGTCGGCAGCGGCGGCTTGGCGCCCGCGTCCTGCGCGGGAGCGCTCATCGTCATCGTGCCGAGGCCGCCGGTGACCAGGATGAAATAGGCGACGTGCTTGCTGAACATGGCGAGAACTCCCTTTTGTGCGCGTCCGACGCACCGAACGGTCGGCGTCGATGAAAACCTGTGATGGGTCTTGCTGGCCTTCAGTCGGCGGGCACCGGGTTAGAGCGGTGCTCGCTGGCTGAAGGCCAGGCGAATCGAGCCGGTGTCGTCAGAAATCGTCCGACCCGTCCTTGCACCGGTAGCCGATGAAGCATTGCGGGTTGTTGGAGCTCGGAACCCAGGCCGGCTCGGGGAACTGGTCGACCAGGCACTCCGCGCCGCTCCGGACGAAGCGGGCATACGTCGTGGGGCTGGTGTCGAGCACGACCGCGCCTTCGCGCATGACGAGCTGGCGGTTGGCGCCGCAGGTCCGCTGCGACGTCGGCGGCCCGACCTGAGCTGCGGCGGCCATGGCCGTCAGGGCGAGAGCAGAGATTGCGACTAGGCATCTCATCATCGATCCCTCCTATTGGTTTGAAGCGTGTGTCCCGCTCCCCGGCTACGCTCGATCGCTCACCTTCCTGACTGGCGGAATCGTCCAGGTGCCGTCGATGATCGACGGGTTGGTCTCGTTCGGCCAGTACATGCGCAGCATCAGGATGAATTTGCCGGCCGGGGCGGGAAGCCAGTTCGACTCCTTGTCCGCTCCGGGCGAGTCTTTCTGGATGTAGAGGTCGACCGAGCCGTCCGGATTGGCCTTCAGGTTCTGGCGTGCGCTGATCGAGTAGCGGTTGATCGGGTTGGGCACGAAGAAGTAGGCACCGTCGTACATCGTCAGCGACCAGAAGCCCTCGACCGGCGGCAACTGACCCTTGGCAAAGCGCATGACGTACTTGTTCGCCCCGTCGTAGGCTTGTCCGTCGCCGTCCTTTTGCGAGGTCGGATAGACGGCGTCCTGCGGGCGGTTGGCCCCGAGGCCGATCGCCGTAACGAGGGCTCGCATCAGGTAGTCGGTGCCGTAGATCCCGGTCTTCGTCGTGAAGCCCCAGCCGTCGATGTCATGGATATCCTTGTTGATCTTGAACTGGATCATGATCCGGTCGTTGGCGATCTCCGGGATGCGCTTGGCGAAGTCGGCCCGCAGCTTGCTCGCGTCGAAGTTCTGGCCGGGCACGAGCCCGATCTTGGCGAACTTCGCGAGGGCGGGGGCATCAGCCGCCGACGGCGGGTTGGTCTTCATCAGCTCCGCCAGCAGGGTGAAGTACGCCACCGCATCCATACGGTTCACCTGGTCGCGCACGGCGGACTTCATGTCGATCGAGGCATCGACCTTGCCGGCGGGCGGCGTGTACGGTTTGCCGTAGGCGCTGAGCGGCACCAGCTTGACCTGGTCCTGGAGCGCGTGCACCTCGGCGTAATCCTCCGGCGTGCCGGTGCAGTAGATGCGACCGAGCAGCCAGACGATGTTGGTCGGCGACTTGTACTCCTTGACGCCTGCCGGCAGCGTGCCGCTCCAGCCGGGTCCGGTGATGGCATAGGTCTGGGCGCCGGTGCCCGTGGTACGCTTGCCGGGAACCTGGAACACAGTCGTCCAGCCGTCCAGCATCGGCATGAGGAAATAGCGGTCCTTCATGTCCGGCAGGCTCAACACCCAGGGCTCCTTGCCGACGTCGAAGAATGCGGTCGTATAAAGCGTGTCGGCGTTGGGTGCGGTCACATCGCGGAACGTAGCATCCGGGTAGTGCCGGAGCTTGATGATCTGGCCCATCGGCGCCCGGGTGCCTTCGGGGGCGGCCACGTTGGTGATGACGCGCCGAGTCATCTCCATGGTGACCAGCGGATAGCCGTAGATGTAGGCGTCGGTTGCCAGCCAGAAATCCTCGAGGCCTTCGTCGATACCCAGTAATTCGCCCAGATGAGCCTCACTGGCGGTGGTCGCCGCGGTCCCGGCGAGCAGGCTCAAGGCACCGATGGCCGCCTGGCGGCGGGTCAGCTTCATCGTCATGACAAGTCTCCGTTGCGTGTGAGTTCTGGGAACTGTGCGACACTTACCGGCATGGCGGACGGTCCTGCTCCGCAGCTCCTCGCCCCGGCGGTACCCGTGGGTGAACTCCTCGGAATCGCCATGCCACTGCCCAAACGCTAGCAACGGCGGAGGATCCGCGCCTGTATCATCCTGTAGGTTACGTGGTGGTCGTGGCGGTCAGTGCCGGGATGCCCGTGCCTCGAGGGTTGATTCCGCAGCCGTGCGCGCCGGCACCGGGAAGCCCGCCTTGCGGGCGCCTTCGGCGTAATGGGCCGCGTCTTCCGGCCGGTAGTTGCGCTTGGCCATCTCGGCGTCCCAGTGCTCGAAAATCATCGGGCGCATGCGCAGGAATGTATCGCGCGCCTCGGCAGCTTCCGATGCCTTGCCGAGCTGGGCGTAGATGACGGCGGCGACGAAATGGTAGAGCGGGAACTTCTCCAGAGCCGCCTGCCGGATCAGGGTCTCCGCACGCTCGTAGTCGCGCTGCATGTAGGCATAGACCGCCAGGACCCCGCTGTAGTAGCCGGAATGGCCGGGGTTGCGGGCAAGCGCCTGCTCAATCAGCTCGGCGCCGCGTCGCCATGCGCCGGCCTGGCTGAGACAGGTTCCGTATTCGCCGAGAAGCTCGGTATCGTTCGGGTTCAGCGTCACCGCCCGCTCGCCCACCTCCAGCGCCTCGGTCGGTTGCTCGGCGAAGAACAGCGCCATCATCAGAGCCTGGAGCGCCCGCACGTTCTCCGGATCGAGGCGGATCGCGCGGCGAGCGGCTTCGAGTGAGCGTTGGATCGGGGGGCTTGCCTTTGCCCTTGGATTGAATCCGAACCGGTCCTCGTCGAGGTAAAGAATGGACAGCATCGCCCAGGCGGTCGCATAATCGGGATGGACTGCGACCGCGCGCTCCAGGCAGGTTCGGATCGCCCCATGGCTGTCCTCGGTCAGCGCGGCCCGGTAATCGTAGAACCTGAGCGTGCACGCATAGGCTTCGAGGTCGTCGGGAGGGCGGGAGCCCGTTCGGGTCCCGTCGGCCCGTTGGATGATGCCGTAGGGCTGTGCCACGGCGGTTGCGACTCTGCGGGCGACTTCGTCCTGGATCGTGAAAAGATCACGGACCTGCAAGTCCTCGTCGTAGGTCTGTGACCACAGGACTGCTCTGGTCTGTGCATCGATGAGCCGGCCCGTGATGCGCAGGCGGTGCGCCGCGGCCCGGACGCTGCCCTCGAGCACGTAGCGGACGCCGAGATCACGTCGGATGCGGGCCATATCCGTTCCCGGCATGATGCTGCGCGACGTTTCCCGCCCGAGGACCGTGATTTCCTTGAAGCGGGCGAACTGGCTCAGGACCTCCTCGGTCAGGCCATCCGCGTAGGACTTCGCCGACGGCTCCCCTAAGGCCTCGAGCGGCAGCACGACGAGGGTAGGCCCGCCGGGCGGCAAAGGAGCCGGTGCTTGTGGCGTGCGGGACACGCCGTCACGCCAAGGCGCCCACAGGAGAAGCCCGCCGAGAAAGGCAAGGCAGGCGACCGCGATGGGCCAAGGAATCCGGCGCCGTGGCGGCGAATCGGCCGGAGATCCAGGCGACACGGTGACAGGGACAGGATCGGCGTCCGCAACCGGCGCCGTGCGCCAGGCGAAGTGCGGGACGTAGCCCCCCTTAGGGATGGTGATGACCACCGAATCCGACGTGCCGCCCGAGAGATAATAGCGCTCCAGCGCCCGGCGCAGCCGTCCGGCCTCGATGCGCACGACGGGATCGCCCTGGGCGTCGAAGTCCGCGTTCCGCTCGAACACCTCGGTGCCGATGGCATAGGCCTTGATGCGCTCGGCGCGCCCGGCGAGCGTCTCCTCGACGACATAGCGCAGGAACCGGCGCGCCCGGGCAGGCGCGTCGAGGTCGGGGCTGGCGAGGAGGACATCGAGCTGCGCGCGCACGTCCTCTGCCGCGGGCAGCGACTGCGCCTGCGACGAGGCGCTCACAGTGCCGTCGCCTCCACCGAGCATGAACCGGTCCGTTTTCCGCGGGCGCACGAGACGCCTCTTCCCGTAACCTACAGTAACATACTCCCCGCGCGTGGGGTATGGGGCGATGCTGGAACCGTGGGGCGGCGCATCCGCGCCGTCCGAACCCGGCAACGGGGCTGCACCATGCATCACGCCGTCCAGGTCGCCATCGCCCGCTTTCCGGACCGCGGGCATGCCATCGAGGAGCGTGCCCGGACGGACGATGGCTTTATGTCCCTCTGCGATGATTTCGCCGCCGCGCAGGCGGCCCTGGTGCACTGGGAGCGCTCTGGCTCTCCGGTGAGGACGGCACGCTGCGCCGAGTACCGGGAGCTGGTCCGGGATCTCGCGGCCGAGATCGAGGCCGAACTGGATCGCAACACGTAGAAGGCCCCTGCCCCGATGAAGGCCGCCGGAGCGGATCGGACCCGCGGGCCTATGGGGAACCGGCTGGCCCGGCCTGCAAAAAAGCGGGCGTCTGCCCGCCCGAAGGTCATGGGCTCGTGTTCCCACTTCGATAGGGCAATGCCTTTCTCCCTTCTGCAACCTGTCGATGACAATCCTTATCGCTGCGATGGTAGGACCTGCTACAGACGTTCGGCACCGGCTGACAGGCAGCCGGCACCTTGCCGCCCTTAATAGGGGCGGTACGGGTAGGGTGCGTAGGGGTAGAGGGGCGCGTACGGATGGTAGTAGCCATAGGCGCCGGTGGCAGCCGCCGCCGCTCCGGCGTAGAACGCACCCCGATAAGCGGTTCGGCGCGCCATGCCGGCGAATGACAGCGGCGTGAACGGCAGCCCGATGATGTCGATGAATACCGACGCGGGTCCGTCGGCATTGCGGAGGTCGCCTTCCAGAACCGCCACCTCGAAGGTGAGCTGGCTTCCGTCCATCCTCGGGTTCTTCAGGGTGACGACGGCGTCCTTCACCGAGGATCCGGCCTTGTCGAACACCGACACGGTCGCATTCGGAGGGTCCTTGGCGAAGCTGTCGGAGCCGGCCGGCCATTCCTCGAGGAGATGTGCGGTCAGAGCGTGGCCCGCCGCGCGCACGGGACGGTCGGCGAAGATGATGGAGCTGGGAGCGATGCCCGTGAGCACGAGCCTGTTCCCCTCGAGCCTCGCTCCTGCGGAATTCATGACGATCAGTGCCGGCTCGACCTCCGGCTTCACCTTGCCGATCTGCTTCTGACTTGGTTCCCGGATGGCGTCCTGAGCCTGAGCGCCTGCGCACAGAACGGTCAGAACGATGGCTAGCCGAATGGCCGACAATGATGCTCTCTTCATGATGATTTCTCCTCTGCGTGGGCCTTGGAGCAACCCTGTCGCATCGCAGCCCCGGACGTTCGGATCGGAGATCGCGGTAGGCCGTTCACGGCTTGCGAAGGGTACGGATCCGGACAGGACGTTAGCAGGCGCGCAAAGGCCCGCCTGTAGCATCGTGTAGTTTACGGAGTGGTGGTCGTGGTCAGCGCCGGGATCGATGACGCCCGTAACATGTCCCTGCGGGGCTGTGCGGCGCGCGCCTACAGTAAGTTACTTCCGTCTCACGGCCTTTTGCCAGATGATGGCTGCTGCGGGACGGTGCCCCTGCGCTGCCCGGGCGTGGCTCATGTTGTGCCGAATGCCCAGAGGTGGTGGGACTTCCGGCCCCTTCGGTCCATGAAGGGAGGACGACGCCCGATGGAGCGGTTCGGCACGACTGCGGTCATACCGCTCCTGCAGGAGGCGGCCGGGTACGCGGATCACCGAGGCCACGATCGTCCGCGACGGCGAGGCTGGCTTTTGGCAGGACGTCGGCCGCGAGGCTCCGAGGAGCCGCTCAGGGACGGTGCGAACGCTCGCTCCCCCCGACCATTTCTCTTTCTCTACCGCCTCCCCAACTCCGATCGCGGTGGCACGCGATCACCCGTTCCCGTCCTGAATCTGCAAAGGAGAAGACGATGCTCGTCAGACTGCCACTCTTCCTGATCCTGTCGGTCCTGGTCGCCGGTTGCGTGTCGGCCTCTTCAGGCGGCCAGCCGCCCAACTATGTCGAGGCTGAGCTCACCGACAACCCGATCCGGCGCGGATCGATGGTCGCGATGCCGGATCTGCCCGGTTATATTGGTGAGCCCGAGTAGGCCGCTTCCTCCGACCTCGTCGCAGGTCCTGCCCCCATTGCCTTCGAGCATCTGACCGTCGCCAGACTGGTGGAATCCCTCGGATCGGTGGTCGATAGCGATGCGACGCGACGGCCGGCCGAGCAACTCGGCGCGGTGCTGTGTTCGGAAGACAGGTTATGGTGCTGGGCTGCCTCATCCCAAACTCTCGGGCTGCGCGCTGAACGGATTTCCAGCCGACCGGAAGCCACAGTGGCGCGACACCTTCTGTCCCAAATGGCTAAGCGAACGTCTCGAAGTGTCAAGCGGAGCGGTACGAGCCCACATAGGGTCTTTGCCTCCGGTCGGCACAAGCACCAGGCGTGGCAAGGGGAACCCAGCATCAGACGAGGTCACTTCCGCTAGGCCTGCTGCTGAGGGTCATGCACGGAGAACCCGATCTTTCGGCTGAGACCATAATTGCCATCGAAATAACGTGTCAGACAGCAAGTACAGGAGCCGAACGTGCAACTGATCAGCGCTAGGGACGCAAGGACGATCGAGAACTGTGAGCGGACCTTGGCGTCGGCTTGTCTCTCCCCGGCTGCGCGGCCTTGCCTGAGCGTCTTTCCCGGGCTCGCCTTCGCGGTTATCGCGTCCCTCGTCGTAGCAGGCTGCACCGTCGCGACGAGCGAGGCCCCTTCCCCCGTTGCCGTCGAGACCTCCGCCTCCATCCCACGCGAACGTCTGATCGGGCGGTGGGGCATCGCGTCGTATCATGCCGACAAGGACCGTCCCAGGACGGAGCGGGAGGCGAGAGCTCAGTGTGGCCAGCCCTACACCATCGCGAAAGGCCCGACCGATGGCGTGATGATGCATGTCGCGGACGATCCAAAGCCCTACGAACTGCGCCTCAAAGGCGACGCCGCCGGCCGGACCTATCTCGGATTCGAGGCGCCGCCGGGCCATCCGCAGGATCGCGAGATCCTCTCGAGTACGAGCAGCCTCATGACCATGCGCTTCGTCGATCCGGACGCGAACCGGCGATACGGAACCTTCGTGTATGTGCGTTGCGGAGCCTGATGGTGAAAGCCTTATCCCTGGAGGAGCAGATGCGGACATGCGACGACCGAATTGTCCAAATGGGTACGGCGCTTGCGCTGGCATTCGGACTTACCCTGGCGGTTTGTCTGCCCGGTGCAGCGGATGCGCAGGCTCTGCCGAAATCCGTCATCCAGGAGACGCTGGAGATCGGCGACGAGCCGGGGCGCATTTCCACGGAAGAGGTCGTCATCGCTGATGGGCCCTATGCCCGCCAGGTCGTGTTCTTCCGCTCGAATGAGGCACCTGGAACCCTCGTCATTCATACATCGGAGCGGTTCGCCTATCTGGTCCAGGGCAACAACCGCGCCCTCCGCTATGGCATCGGCGTCGGCCGCGAGGGTTTCCAGTGGTCGGGCCTGGTGCGCGTCAGCCGCAAGGCCGAATGGCCCGACTGGCGCCCACCGCCGGAGATGATCGCCCGTCAGCCCTATCTCCCGCGCTTCATGGCCGGCGGCCCGGGCAATCCGATGGGGGCCCGCGCACTCTATCTCGGCTCGACGGTCTTCCGCATCCACGGCACCAATCAGCCGGAGACGATCGGCCATGCCATCTCGTCGGGCTGCTTCCGGCTCGCTAACGGCGACGTCATCGACCTCTATGCGCGCGTGCCGCTCGGCACCAAGGTCGTGGTCCGTCAGGGGGCCAGCCTGTGACTCCCAAGTCGCCCGGACCTGTGCTCCGGGAGCGGAACGCATCATGCGACGGAGACCAAGGATCATGTTGAACGCGGCCAAACTCAACGCCATTGCCGGCATAGCTCTCGCTCTGACCTGTGCCTCTGCGGCCTCCGGGGCTGCCGGGACGCTCGAGACCGTAAAGCAACGCGGCGTCCTTCAATGCGGCGTGAGCGAAGGGTTATCCGGATTCTCGGACCGGAACGAGCAGGGTGACTGGTCCGGCTTCGACGTCGACTTTTGCCGTTCGGTCGCGGGAGCAATTTTCGACGACAGATCGAAGGTCGCCTTTGTGCCGTTATCGGCCAGCGAGCGGTTCGAGGCATTGCGCGCGGGACGGGTCGACCTGCTGTCCAGAAACTCGACCTGGACCCTGGAGCGCGAGGCGGGCCTCGGCCTCGCTTTCGCGGGCATCACCTATCATGACGGCCAGGGCTTCATGGTGATGCGGGATCTCATGGTCTCCTCGGCGCTGGAACTCGACCGCGCCAAGGTGTGCGTGGAGAGCGGGACGACGAGTCAGCTCAACTTGGCCGACTTCTTCCGCGCGAACTCCATGACCTACGATGAGCGCGCATTTGCGAGTGCCGCGGAGGCTCTCGCGGCCTTTCAGGCCGGCCAGTGCAATGTTCTGACGCGGGATCAATCGGCGCTCTATGCCGAGCGCCTGAAACTTCCCCAGCCTGGCGCTGCCGTGATCCTCCCTGACGTGGTCTCGAAGGAGCCCCTTGGGCCGGTGACGCGAGCCGACGACTTCGCGTGGTTCACGCTGGTGAAGTGGGTGAATTTCGCGCTCGTGAATGCGGAGGAACTCGGCGTTTCGTCTCTGAATGCAGCTGAGGCAAGGGCATCGCAGAAGCCGGACATACGCCGTTTCGCCGGCCTGGAAGGAGGCTTCGGTCGGATGCTGGGGCTGGACGATGCATGGGCGCTGCACGCCGTCAGGGCGACGGGCAATTACGCCGAAATCTACGAACGCAATCTCGGCGTGAACTCGCGGCTCGGTATCCCGCGCGGCCTGAACCAGCTCTGGAGCATGGGCGGTGTGCTCTATGCGCCCCCTATCCGATGACGGCAGTCAAGTGGTGATCATCGATTGTCACCAAGGGGTATGGCCCAATGCTGCCGATGATCCATCTCCGGAAAACACATCGTCCAGAGGTGGATCGATCGTCGAACGATGTGCATTTGCATGCGCCGCGTGTCCCAAACTGCAAAGTGCCTGTCCGGAAGTGTCAAGCACGGAATGCGCGCCGATAGGATGCTGGTCTCAGACGGAGCATGGATGACAACTTTCCCGAACCCTTGCTCCGCTAGCGACGGAACCGCTACCTGCCTTTCGTCGGGCCTTCACAGGAGTGGCGCATGCACAACAGGTGCTCAGGACAACTCACTCTTGGATCAATCGGACTGGCTTTCATCATTGGTCTTCCCGCCTTCGCATCGGCGTCCACAAGGGTAATGACTCTGCCGTCGTTCGGCTCACGGACAGAGCTGCCGTCCAGGTTGCCCGAATCCACGCTGCCCGAAATCGTTCAGAAACGAGATTTGGAATACGCACGGGCGGCGGCCCGCGGCCCGCGGGGCGGAGCCGCAGCGCGTGGCCCACGTGGAGCGGTGGCCCGTGGACCCCAGGGCGGAGTGGCGGCCCGCGGTGCATATGGTGGCGCCGTGGCGCGGGGCCCGGCGGGCAACGTCGCGGTTCGTCCAGGCTATCGGCCGCCCGTGCCGGCCGGGGGATGGTACCGACCGTCGTCCTACTGGTGGCGACCCGGTGCTGCGGTGGCCGCGGGCGCGGCCCTCGGCTTCGTGACGGCTGCGGCAGCAACCACCTATGCCACCTCACCGGCGCCGGCCGCCGGCTATTGTTGGTACTACACCAACTCTCAACGCACCCAAGGCTTCTGGGACGTCTGCCCTCGGTGAGGAGCCCTGCGTGGAGCCTGCGGATCTTTCTTTACGCGATCATGGACACGGCATGAGCCTGAAGTGGGCCGCCGACCCGGCCAGGGAGCAATCCCTGTCCAATCTGGATGCGGTACGCGCCAATCAACGACGCCCGCCGCAGAGACCTGAGACCGGTGCTCGAAACCTGACGAGGGCGCGACGATGGACGACGGACGAATCTCACAGGATGTTGGTCGTGGTCCGGGGCAATCGATCCTGATTCCGGCGCTGGCTCATGCGATATCCCGGCGCACGCTTGCGCCCGGGTACATCCATCTGGGAGTCAGCAAAGAGATTGTCCCGACCCTGTGCGATTTCGGGATTGATCCCGATCCGCTGATCCACGAGGCCGGGCTCGACCCTCGCCTGTTCGAGGACGGTACGAGCGTCGTTGCGTTCACCGCCCTGGCCCGGCTCTATACCCTGTGCGTGGCGAGAACCCGCTGTCCGCATTTCGGGCTGCTTGTGGGCCAGCGGGCCACCATCCTGTCCCTGGACCTGATCGGACGACTGATGCAGCATTCGGAGACCGTCAGCGGGGCCTTGGATTCGCTCGTGTCCAATCTGAGCGTCCAGGACCGGGTCGTGGTTGCCTCGCTGACCGTTGCCGATGACGTGGCTATGCTCACCTACGCGGCGTACCAGCCCGACGGCGCGAGCGCAGAACACATCACCGAAGCAGCCCTGGCGGTATCGGTCAATGCGATGCGCACCCTGTGCGGCGCTGAATGGCGCCCAACGGAAGTGCTTCTGTCGCGCACGGCCCCAGCCGATACCGGATCCTACCGGCGCCATTTCCGGGCGCCCGTCCGGTTCAATCAGGAGGGCGCCACCCTGGTATTTCCGGCCAAGGACCTGAAGCGAAAAGTAGCGGGGGCCGATCCTCTGCTCCGCGGCATGCTGGAGGAGCAGATCCGGCGACTGCGAGGCAATGCGGCATCCGAGTTCCCGGATGACATCCGGCGCTTGCTGCGCACGCGGATCATGAAACGGCGCTGCTCCGCCAGCGACATGGCCGATCTGCTGGCGATGCATCGACGCACCTTGAGCCGGCGCTTGAGGGACAGCGGATCGGGGTACAGGACAATTGCCAATGAGATCCGCTTCGAGATTGCCCGGCAATTGTTGGCAGATACCGACGTGCCACTTGGCGAGATTGCGGCGGCGCTCGGTTATTCAGAGGCCAGCGCTTTCACCCGCGCCTTCCGCCGCTGGTCGGGCCGAACGCCGACTGCCTGGCGAAGCAACGGCCGACCCGGGTAGTGTACCGATCTTGTCAAGCCTTCTTGCGTCTGCCTGAAGGATGAGATCGAGCGGTGCGGATTTGCCTGCGGTCGTCAGCGAGGCAGGCCTCGCATCGGCATTGCGGCGCCCCCGAACGCGTCGTTGCGAATTCCAGGTGCTTGGCTCGCCTGGGAGGAGACGTAGTTCGGCGGCTGCGCATCCGACCCGGAGCTTGACACGCAACCTGTCATCAGAGCGCTTGCCGCGAATGCGGCGATGAGTGTGCGCATGGGATCTTCCTGATCTGGGTTTGAACACCCAAGCAGTTCACTGGAACAGCTGTGCCTTCCTGGGGTGACCTAGTGAGGGAAAACCCAAAGCTCGATTTCCTCCTCGTCATCCGGCTCCATGCGGCGGTTCTCCATGGCGGTCCGGAGCCCTTCAAGCGCATGCAGCGTCACAAGACGCAGCCGCGACTTCTGGTCCGGCGTGAGGCTCTGGTAGAGCGGCTGCCAGGCATCCGCAAGCTTCCTCAGGCCCGCCGCACGATCCGTCAGGACGTCGGCACGCTGGCGATAGAGTTGCACCGGATCGATGTCTCGTGGCTGGTCCAAGCGCTCCCCCAGTGCGGCCAGCCGGCGATAGCGTGTCTCGGCCCTGGCGCGGATCGCCTCCTCCACGGCGGGCCAGAGTTTCTCCTGCTCCGGGGTGAGTTGCAGTGCGGCCTTGATCACTCCGACCCGAATATCGGTCAGCATTTTGAAATCGCCTTGGCTCAGCCGTCCGCTGCCAGGTGTGCCGGCTGGGCCTGAGGTGGCTTGCTGAGCATAGGCCGCGGGCGCGCCACCAATGAACAGGGCTGCGACGACGCTGATGATTTCCTTCCGCATCTTGGTCTCCTGATGATGCTCTCGTCCGTTAGCCTAAGGACTGGATCGGAGCCTGCTTGACGGCTTGGGACTTCCCTTTAGCAGTTTGGGACACAGGCGAAGCCGGAAACCTGCCCGAACAGCGTTCCACCCGTGGCCTTTGGAGAGCTCCCGGGCTGCAAACCAAGCCGGTTGCGGGAGGCGCTCCAATACGCGAGGCCCCGGAAGGCCAGGGTCACGAAATGCCAAGCGGTTGTCCCAACCGGACAAGCACGTAGTCCGAAGGCACATCATGATCGAGTGCTCCCTCATGCTGCGCGAACTGGATGAGTGTTATGCCTCGCTTCTTCTTCCACGTCAGGGGTGCACGCGAGGGACTGAGCCGCGACGAGCTCGGGCTCAACTTTCCTGACGTGGAGACTGCCTATCGTGAGGCGTTCTGTGCGGCTCGCGACATCAGGGGCGTCTTCGCGTTGCGCGGTCAGCATCCGTGCGACTATACCATTGAGGTTGCGAACGCTGCGGACGAGCTGATCTTCAGCCTCCCGTTCTCTACAGCCTTCGGCCGTCGAATGCACCGGCGCACCAAGCGGTTTCGCCAGTGAGGTCGCCCTCCAGGCATTCTCTGGCCTCGTCAGCTCGCTTCCTGATATTGCGACACGGCCGCGTCGATTGTAGGCGAAAACCGCGTCTCGCCGAACCGGTCGAACAGCCCGAACCGCCGCAGCTTATCCTTGACGGGATCCTTCAGTTCAGCGAACCGGAGCTCGATGCGCTGCGCCAGCAACGCCTCATCAAGTTCGGTCAAGGCATCGGCCGCCGTCACGTCGACGCTCGTGACCGGAGCTGCCGCGACCACCACGCAACGCACCGGCGTTGGCGATTCCGCCACGGCGGCAAGGACGCGTTCGCGGAACAGCTCCGCGTTGGCAAAGAACAGGGGTGCATCCCAGCGGAACAGGACCAGGCCTGGGATCCGGCCTGCCTCCGGATAGCGCGTGACGTCATGATAGCCCTCAACGCCGGTCGGACGTCCCAGAACGGCGGAGTAGGGGCGCCACCCATCCCACAGGAACTCGATGATGGCAATCACGATCGCTAGACCAATCCCCGGAATGGCGCCGAACGCCGCGACACCCGCGAAGCAGGCGATCGACAGCCAGAATTCCCAACGCTGGATGCGGTAGATCCGCCTGAGGTCGGCCACCTCGAACAGCCCGATGGCCGACGCGATGACGACGGCAGCCAGGGCGGAGGTCGGAAGGTTGCGCAGAAGATCGGGCGCCACCAGCAGCAGCAGACAGATGGCGAGTGCGCCGACGATGCCGGTCAATTGCGTACGGGCCCCGGCGGCTTCGGCTACAGGCGTGCGCGAACTGCTGCTGCTGATCGGAAAGCCCTGAAAGAACCCGGTGGCGAGATTGGCGGCTCCGAGCCCCACCATCTCCTGGTTGGGATCGACCATGGTGCGGGTCCTTGCGGCGTAGGCCCGGGAGAGCACACTGGTGTCGGCGAACGACACCATGGCGACGGCGCATCCCCCGATGAGCACAGGAACGATGTCGCCGACCCCGATCCAGGGAACGGTGAAGCGTGGCAGGCCCTCCGGCAGCGAGCCGAGTATCGAGACGTTGTGGCGCTCCGCGAGGTCGAACACGCCGACAAGGACGGCAGCACCGACGACGGCGACCAGGATGCCGGGTACACGTCGGCTTCCCCGCAGCAGCAGGATGGTGGCCAGTGTTCCCAGGCCGACCGCAAGGGCCACCCAGTTCATCCTGCCGGCCAGGATGGCTCCTCCGATGGACCATAGTTCGCGCAAAGGTCCCGTGCTCTCGACCGAGAAGCCGAAGAGCTTGGGGATCTGACTGATCAGGACCGTCAAGGCGATGCCATTCATGTAGCCGTAGCGGATCGGCTTCGACAGGAGTTCCGTCACGAAGCCGAGGCGTCCAAGCCCGGCCAGGATCAGGACCGTCCCCGACACGAGGGCCATCATCCCGCCCAGGGCGACGGCGCGCTGGGGATCCCCGCCGGACAGCGGCAACACGATGCCGAGGATGACTGCCGCAAGGGCCGAATCCGGGCCGAGGACGAGGATCCGGCTCGGCCCGAACACGGCATAGACCAAGAGGGGGACAATCGTGGCGTAGAGGCCGCAGATGCCCGGCAGGCCGGAGGCCACGGCATAGGCGATCCCGACGGGGACAAGCATGGTCGCGAGCACCAGTCCGGCCAAGACATCATGGCGAAACCATGCGGCTTGGTACCGGAGGAGGGTGCTGAGCCCTGGTAACCAGCGCAGCCATCTGGCCTCAAGGCCGATCCCGCGGGCGACCGACGTTCCTTCCCGGTCGCCCGGGCTGAGAGCCTCCTGGCCAACCATCGGATTGCCCCCGCGCGCAGGCGGCACCGTCGCAGCCTCCATCCGGTTCGGGGGAAGCGGATCGACTGGGTGCGTGCCGGGCATGACCGCGCTCCGGGTTATGCCGTCATGGCACTCAATATCGGGCCGGGACGATGTGGGATGCCGGCAGCCGGTCTTCGATCCCTTTTGGCCTCGGTTCCGCCTTTGGCACCTTCGGCAATTCGACCTTGACCTTCTTGTACGGGATTTGTCTCAGCAGATGGCTGATCAGGTTGAGCCGCGCGCGGCGCTTGTCGTCGGACGGGACAATGAACCATGGATTGGCAGGAGTGTCCGTGGCGCGCAGCATGGCCTGGTAGGCCAGCGTGTAATCCCACCAGCGACGCACCGACTCGGTGTCCATCGGGCTAAGCTTCCAATGCTTCATCGGATCCTCGATCCGGTCGGCGAAGCGGCGGCGCTGCTCGTCCTGGCTGACGTCGAGAAAGTACTTGAGCAGGATAATGCCGTTATCGACGATCTCCTGCTCGAACGATGGCACCAGGCGCATGAAGCGCTCGTACTCGTCATCGGTACAGAAGCCCATGACGCGCTCGACTCCGGCTCGATTGTACCACGAGCGGTCGAACAGCACGATCTCGCCGGCGGCGGGGAACTGCGCCACGTAGCGCTGGATGTAGAGCTGACTCTTCTCGCGCTCGGTCGGCGCCGGCAGGGCGATGTGCCGAAACACCCGCGGGCTCACCCGCTGCGTAATCCGGCTTATCACGCCACCCTTGCCGGCGGTGTCTCGGCCCTCGAAAACGATAATGATCCTGGCTCCCGTTGCCTTGACCCAGGTCTGCAGGCGCACGAGTTCGACCTGGAGCTTTCTCAATTCGCTCTCGAAATCCTTCCGCTTCATCCTCTCTCGAACATTAGAGGTAATCGCCGTGCCAATGTCGGCTCTCTCGTTCTTCAGAGATTCTTGACGCTTCATGTCACGCACCGCGTTCCTAGCGTTATAGACCCGCGGGTCCGCAGATTTGGACGCACGGGAATGGAGAATGAGCAATTCCCGGTTCGTTGCAGACGCCGATTGCCAGCCAGCATACAGGAAACGCGCACCATCGCTTGACCAGACGTGACGGCGGTTTGGCATTTTGGGACAACCCGCATCCTTCAGCTTCAGGAACGTTCAAGACGGGATAGCCGCCGGGGACCATGTAACGGTGTGGCCAGCGTGTCAGAAGGCTTCATTGATTGTCAGCCAGGAAGCGTGATCTCAACGCTGCGGCCCCATGAGAGCGAAGGCGTGCTGGGCGCAGAACACGTGGCTATGCAGATTAGCAATCCACTGCCGGCCTGCTGCCGTCACATTCAGGTAGGTGATCGCATGTTCCAGGTGCGGTGAGACGCTGTTCCAGTAGAAATCGGGGAAGCGCTCCACTAGGTCAGCCGGTGAGGCATAGCCGAGTTGGCAGTTGACCCCAATCTCTTCAAATTCATGGAACAGGGCATTGGCCTTCTTCAGGTAGAGAGGATCGCCAAGCTGGCCGATTAGATCTGCAGCTTGGACGAGCCGTCCCTCCCGGTCCTCGTGCCCATCCGCGGTGGTGTTCGGTGTCGGAAAGCGTGTGAGTTCGATTGCCCGGGCCACTCTTTCGGCATCGAGCAGGGGCGAGCCCGTCAGGCGATCCATGACGAAAAGCTTGGAGCGATCGACATGATAGGGGGCAAGTGCCGCATCCGATGCCCCGCGCGGCAGGGTTACCGTCGCCCCGCTCGCGTCGACCACAAACCGGTCATTGCGGTCGCCTTTCAGAATGCCGCGGACATAGCCGATGTCATGCAACAGGCAAGCGACGATGAGATGTGAGTAGTCATCCGGCTCCAGGCGTTCGGTCAGCATTCGGCCATGGAGGATGTCCCTCCCGACGAGGGTGACGAGGAAGGTGTGTTCGACGTTGTGATAGAGGGCGTCGCTCTTACCGATGCATTCCAGGGCCATCCGGGCTGCACTGTCAAGTCGCTCGGCCTTGTCCTGATGGGCCGACCCGAACAGGCGGCGGAAGTCGCTCGCGATGCGCCTTCCGAGCTCGTCCGCCATGAGCGCAGGCATCGTCATCATGAAGGCCTCCCAGAGGTGGGTCATCCTCGGCAGGAGACTATAACTGAGTTCGCTTAGAAACTCTGCAACAATTGATCCTTGATCTTAGGCTTCCCTGTAATCCGTCCGGCATATCCCGAAAGAGACGTTTCGCTGAGCCGGACAGGGGAGCGCCCAGCATCGGTGAGGCGATGCCAGTGCGGATCAGAGGAGCTCTCCCCGCAACCATCTACTTTGTGTCGAGTTGATCTATATCCCAGTCCCGTAGGGGAGGATGTCGATGAACAAGCTTCTTCTGGCTCTTGGTGTTCTGGCAGCAGGCACCCTCCTGATTCCGGATGTGGCCGATGCGCAGCGCGGCGGCCGCGGTGGTGGAGGCGCCCGCATCGGCGGGGGCGGCTTCGGCGGTGGGGGCATGCGGGGTGGCGGCAGCTTCCGTGGCGGCGGTTTTGGTGGCGGCTCCAGAATGTACATTCCGCGCGGCGGCATGGGCGGTTCTCGCGTTGGAATGGGCGGCAACTTCCGCGGTGCTGCGGTCGCAGCCCGGCCCGGACGCGGCGACTTCCGGCAGGCGGCGATCAGCAACCCGGGACGCTTCGACAACCGCTTCGGCAACCGAGGAGATTGGCGCGGACGCTATCCGAACTACGGCGGGCGCTATCCCTACTATCGCGGGCGGTACCCCTACTACGGCGGCAATTATCCATATTACGGGAACTACTACGGCGGATGGGGACTGGGTCTGGCCACAGGCGCAGTGATCGGGGCGGCGGCCACGTATCCGTACTACAACTATCCTTACTACAATTACCCGTACGCCACGAACCAGACGCCAGTCTCGTCAGCGGTCGGGGGCTATTGTGCGACGACAGTCCGGACCTGTGCCCTGACGAACTCGGCCCCCGTCGGGACGGGATGCTCGTGCCGCACGGCGGGAGGACGAGCCCGCGGGTCGGTCGTGGCGGGATACTGACGCCACGGTCTGTTCCTCTGATCGCGCCCGGCGGCGGCTGCGGCCGAGTAGCGCCTGGGAGCCTGCGACGTCAGCGGCCAGCGGTTCTCACCGGTAACGCGGAGGCTGCGCCAAGAGAAACCCAGGTCGATCCGGTGCCGCCTTCACGCTGCAGGAAGACGTAGCCGGTCTGTCGCCACGGCAAGACGGTGTCATGCTTGTTGTCGAGGACGAAGTCGCCCAGATCGGTGCGCACCATCAGGACCGCATGGGGTGCGCCGCCCTGATCGAGCACAGCCGCCATGCGAAGGGCTCGCCGGGAGAGCCCGGCCGCAACGAGCCGCTTGCGCTTGACGAGCTGGAAGTCCTCGCAGTCGCCATAGCCATCCTCGGCAAGGTCCCAGCGATCCGCCACCCCCCAGTGCTCCTGATCGGTGATCGGCCGGATGCCGGCATTCACCTGGCGGTTGATGCGTGTGAGCGTCTCCCAGCCCTGTGGCGTCAGGGCGATCCTCGCCGGTTCCGAAGGGTCGACCGTGCACTCGTCCGGCCTGTGCTTGCAGAAGCGAATCCAGCCTGGCACCGGCATGACGGCGTGGCTCCTGGTGGCGAGAAAACCGGACTTGAGGGGAGTGCTAGCCGTCTGAGCGTTCGCCCCGCCGCTGACCAGCAGAACCATAGCCAAGGCCGCAGGATGAAACCAGCGACCAGGACATGGTCGACCGTTCGCCCGCCTGAGAAGTGGTGCCCGCATGTCCCCGCCGTGTCGTTTTGACTGTTCTGAAGGAAGCTGACCCTTCGAGTCAGGCGATCTCAAGGCAGGCATCGGTCCCACTTCCCTCGCATCCAGAACGTCGGGCGCCATGACCGGCCTTTCCATGAACCTCCGTCCTGATCCAACCGCAGCCGACGAGCATGGTCTTGCGCTTGAACGGAGACGGAGAGGCCGCATGCGTCTCTTTCTCTTCCACATTCGGGCCACTCGGCTGGGACTGAGCTGCCATGAATTCGGATTCGACGACCCGGACGCCGACGATGATCGTGTTGATGCGTTCTGAGCGGACCAGGTCTCAGACGAAAAGGAGGCAGGCGACCAGTGTTCGCAGACATTTACTGAGATGCCCGCGATTGGGCCTTTCACATGACAGGCTCGACCCTACTCCGACTGTCATATAGCCCGCTCACCGGTCACTGTCGGCCTCCCGTTACATCGCTCTGATGGCGAGTACGCATCCGGGTCGGGGTGACGCCCGTCCAACGCCTGAAGGAGTTCGTGAAGGCACCGGCTTCCTGATAGCCGAGCAACCAGGCAATGCGTGAGATCGGCAGGTCCGGATCCTTGAGGTAATGCTGGGCCATGTCCCTCCGAGTCCTTTCCAGGATTTCGGTGTAGGTCAGGCCCTCCGTCGCCAGATGTCGCGCCAGCGTCCGCCGGCTCATGCCGAGGCTCCGCGCGACCTCGTCCACACGTGCTCGACCATGCGGCAACAATGGCGCGATGGCGTTCTCAACACGAGCCTGGAGACGTCCGACAGGCCGCGCATGCTGGGCCAGCGCCTCCTCGCAGTGGCGGACCAGAACCTTGTTCAGGTAAGGGTCCGCGTTTATCAGCGGAAGCCGGGGTGCATCGGATGCGAACACGATCTCGTCCGCTCCGGCTCCGAACGCTATTGAGCATTGGAGATAGTCTTCGATGGCAGTCGATGCAGCACAGCGGGGATGGACCATGGCGATTCGAGACACTTTGAGATCACAGCCTGTCAGATGCCGACAGACCCGTACGAGCGCCGTGATCCAGAACTCCACCTGATGGCGGTCGGCGCGCCGTGGGACGCCGACAGACCTGAAGCCGATTCCCACCTCGCGCGCCGGGAGCCGGCTCAGCGCAAGACTTTCATTGGCGATGGTGCTGTAGCGTTCGACCCGAGCCAAGGCATCGCCAAGCACCTCGGACGAGGCGAGCACGTAATAGAGCAGCCCGACCTGCCGCAGTTCGAACTCCCGGGCGAGATGGAATCCGAGCAGGTCATCCCGGAGTGCATCTGCAGCCAGATTGAGGAGCGTGACCTGCGCGTCGGCGGCGATCTCGGCCTCGGTATCGTCAATCTGCGCGAGCGCGATTCCCGCCTGCCGGAGGAGGAGAGCCGGATCAACGCCCGCGGTGATTAGGTGGGCCACCGCAAGGCGGGCCATGACACCACCGGCGCTGGGCGGCACCGCCCCATGGGTTCTCACGGATGATGACACGGGCCCCCTCGCAGAATCCGCCGCCCTGATCGTACACCGGCGGCCCGATTCAACAAGCCTATGTCCCACGAGGGCAATCCATCGAAGCTCAGTCTCGGCTATAAGGCCGGCCATCGACATTCCAGGCGGGAAAAGCTGCCGCAGCAGACGGCTTGTAAGTGTCCATTTGGGCCGCTGGATGTCGTGAACCCAATGGAGAGTGGAATGTCACAGTCGCGTGCAGTGCTCGCGGGTCATGCCGCGTATTCCGAGTTGTGCCCCGACTGGATCGAGCAGAAGCTCATCCGGGCCTACGTCCAGCTCGCCGTCGGGGCAGACTACGGAGCGGCAGCCCAGACAGTGATGCTTGCACGTATCGGCCATCTTGAGTTCAGCCTGACGGAGGCTTACGGGGCCGATCTGGATGGAATGCCGCCGTTCTGGCTGGAGCTTCGCGCATTGGGGACCGGTGCCGTCATCGACAGCATCGGGTGCCACGACTTCGACGAAGACGAATTGGCTGCTGCCGTCGCGTTCGTCCAGGATGCCATGCGCCGCTTGCGATCCCTTCATTGACGGGTTGCCCATTCTTGCAGGTCCGTTGCTTTCATGCGGGCCCGCTATTCCGCCTCAGACTGTGCCGTGGTTGAGGCCTTCTCCGTATTGAGTTCGGGATGACGGCGGATCAACGCCTTCCGGGTCTCGGCGAGGCTTTCCCAGGTTCTCGCCATCTCCAAAAGCTGATTACGCTGCTCCCCTTCGGGCAAGTGCCGGGCAAGAAGCCGACACTCCTCCGCGTGTTGGTGATATTCTGCTGTTGTCTTCATAGGTCTCCCGAGATTCTTATGGCACTGGGCGATGTTGCTGGCGTGTTAATGGTGGCAACAGCCCGCCGGCTTGCGGTCATAAGCCAGCAACCCGTTTGATGACGCCCGACTTGCTGGACAGACGGGATCGCCCCTCACCTGATGAGCGGCGGTGTCAGCCCAGCCCGCCCGACGTGGATGGAAACAGTCACCACGATGACCGATTTTCGATACTCATTCCTGACCTCGGCCCGAACGGTCTCGGGAGTTGTAATCTGCGACTGGAGCAGCCGATCCCGCGTCAGTTCGCCTGCACTGCGCCTATCCCCGGTCTCTTCCACATCGAGGCTTTCGATCCCGGAGCCAAACTCATCGCGGTCGAAAAAATGCGCGCAGGGAAAGATCAAAGTAGAAGCGCGGCATCGACGGCGTGAAACAGTCAGAGGGAATAAATTGGTGATGGAAAGAAATCCCGCGCACCCGATGGCGCTCTTGGTGGCACTCCTTGCGAGTGGGCGGGTTCGGCACCGGGATTGCCCCTACGGACCGACGGGATCCGTTCTAGCGGGAATTGCCTTCACCCGCCTTGCTGTCATGGGCCAATGGCTTCTTTGATCGAGCCAGACTTCCGTTGCCGATCCCACGTTCCGCAAGGGTGAGCATTCTTGCGCAGATCGGCCAGGTCGAGAGGTCGCCCCCCGCAGGTGTCTCGCGAAGCGCTCAGAGAATGCGTTTTGTGACGTGGGATCCCACAGTCTTTCTCTACGCAGCGGTCAGGGGCGTCCCGTCGGCACAGGCAGGAGTCCGGTGAAATTCTCTGGCCACAAATGCCAAGCGCTTGTCCCAAACAGTCAAGCACGATTGTGGGGCGTGATCATAATGGATTTCCATGATCCCGACCGGATCGGTTCGGAGCGGTGCGCTGGGCTAGGCGATGTCGATGAACAGGATCCTCTTGGCTCTGGGTCTGCTCGCAGCAAGCATCCTCCTGATCGCGCCGTGGCCGATGCCCAACGCGGTGGCGGCTCCAGCGTGACGCAGGGACGAACCTGCGCCTTGGCCAGTTCGGCGCCCCTTGTGGGCGGTCGCTTCTGTAGCGTTCCAGACGGCCGGGCCCTCAGCACGGTGCAGTGATCCCCGGTGACGGACTGCGTCGGACCGGGGCTCGTTCGATGCGTCCGGTCGGAGGGCTTGAACCGTAGAGACTTCCCGGCGCTGAGAACGTCCTGATGCCGGGCGATGCAGGAGTCACCTCTGATGCGCCAGGTCATCGCGCTTGCACTCGCTCCGATCATCGCCACCGCGCCTGCGCTCGCCGCACCAGGCGTGACCACCTCCAATGTCAACTTCCGCTCCGGCCCCGGCACCAACTTCGCATCCATTCGGACGCTCCCGGAAGGCACCGCCGTCGATATGGGCGACTGCGAGGACTCGGGCAGCTGGTGCGCCGTGACAGTCGATGGGCGAAGCGGCTTCGTGAGCGGGCGCTACCTGGAGGAGAGCCGGGAACCCGATGCCTGGCCGCGCTCCTACGACGTCGGCCAAGGGCGCATGGTGCTGTTTCAGCCGCAGTTCACCGAATGGACCGACTTCAAGACCATCGAGGCGCTGGTTGCGGCTCAATACCTGAGAACGGCGGACGGCAATCCGGTCTTCGGCGTGATCGGGCTCAAAGGCGCGACCTCATACGACGAGGATGCCGGCGAGGTGGTCATCTCCGACGTCACCGTCACCGCGCTGAACTTCTCCGGCCTCGGCCGTGACGACCTGAAGGCGCTTGCTGTGGAAACAGGCAAGATCCTGCCGACTGGTCCAATCACCGTGTCGGAGGCCCGCGTGACGGCCAGCCTCGCCGAGCAGAAGCGCATGACCGACGTGAGCGGGCTCAAGGCCGATCCGCCGCGGATCCTCGTCTCGACGACGCCGGCGATCCTGCTCCAGACCAACGGCGCGGCCGCCTTTGCGCCCGTCAAGGGCAAGACCGGTCTCTCCTTCGTGGTCAACACGAACTGGGACCTCTTCCGGATCGATGAAGGGGGAGCCCTCTACCTGCGCGACGACACGCACTGGCTTACCGCACCCACCATCAATGATTCATGGACGGCCGTCACCGAGTTGCCGACGCTGCTGCGCGACCTTCCGGACGACAGCAACTGGGCCGATGCTCGCGCGGCCGTTCCGCCGGAGCCCTACGCAGACGGTAAGGTGCCCAAGGTCATCACCACCGATGCCCCCGCCGAGATGCTCCTGTTCACCGGGCAGCCCACGCTCCAGGACGTGCCGAAGACCTCGCTCCAGTGGGCCTCCAACACAGAGTCGGATGTGTTCTTCGACAGGACCGGCAAGCAATGGTACGTGCTCCTGGCGGGACGCTGGTTCCGCGCAGCCGCACTGGAGGGGCCGTGGACATTCGCCACGCCCGACCTGCCCACTGACTTCCAGAGCGTTCCCGAGGACGCGCCGTATTACGCCGTGCGCGCGTCCGTGCCCGGCACCTCGGAGGCCGCCGAGGCGCGCCTCAAGGCCAGCATCCCGACCACCGCCCGGGTTGAGACGGGCTCGATCACGCCGACGGTCGCCTATGCGGGCGACGCCCAATTCGCTCCCATCGAAACAACCAATCTTTCCTATGCAACCAACACGACCGACACGGTGATCAGGGTTGGTGAGCAGTACTTCCTGCTCCAGGACGGCGTCTGGTTCGTGTCCGATAGCCCGAGCGGCCCGTGGCAGCTCGCCCGTGCCGTGCCTGACGCCATCTATGCCATCCCGCCATCCTCGCCGATCTACAATGCCACCTACGTGCATGTGTACGACACCGAGCCCGATGCAGTTTGGTACGGCTACACCATGGGCTATCTCTACGGCTACCCGGCGTGGGGCACCTACGTCTACGGCACCGGGTGGAACTACCCGCCGTACTGGTACAACTGGCCAGGCTATGCCTATCCGATCTACTACCCACGGCCCTTCACTTGGGGCCTCGCGGCCTACTACAATCCGGTCCGTGGAATGTACGGCCGCTACGGCTATGGATATGGCCCGTACAGGGGCATTGCGGGAGCGCGGACCTGGAACCCGGCCACCGGCACTTACGGTCGTGCCGGCGCAGCTTGGGGGCCGCGCGGTTCGGCCGGCTTCGTCGGAGCCTATAATCCGCGCACGGATGCAGGCGGTTTCATAGCCGGCGGCCGCAACGTCTATGGCGCATGGAAGTCGGCCGGGGTCAGACGCGGATCCGAGTGGGCGCGGGCGACGGCGCGGGACACCGTCACCGGAGGCTCGGCGCTGCGCTGGAGCACGTCGGACGGGCAAGGCTTCATCCGCGAGGGTCGGCGTGGCGACATCTATGCGGGCCGGGACGGCAACGTCTACCGAAACAGCGGTGATGGATGGCAGCGCTGGGACGGCGGCTGGCAGGATGTGCAGCGGCCCGAACGCGGAGATCTGCTCCAGCGGGGCGAAGGACGGGAGGGCCTTTCGCCGGAAGGGAGGGACCGGCTGCAGGACCGGGGTGCCGGGGAGCGCCTGGGGCAGCTCGCGGGAGCGGGCGCGGCCGGTGCAGCAGGCGCCGCCCTTGGCCAGCGCTTGGCCTCCGGTGGCGAGCAGACCCGCCGCGACCGCGTCGAAGGTGGCCCCAGCCGCGAGCGCGCGCAGGAGCGGGCGACGCAACGTCCGACCGGCGATCGTCAGGCACAGCAACGTCCCCAAGCCCAGCAGCGCCCGGCGGCCGGATCCCGCGCGCCAGGACAGGAGCGGACCGCGGTCCAGGAACGGCCTGCATCGCAGCAACGCCCGGCTCAGCAACGTCCGGCGACAAAGGAGCGTCAGGCGGCGCAGCAGCGCCCTGCGGCGAAACCCCGTCCCGTGACTCAGAGGCCCGCACCGCGTCCATCGGTCAGCCAGCAGCTGCCCTCGAACCTGATGCGGGACGCCCAGACCCGGAACCTTGGAAACCAGCGCCAGATCGCAGGCCGACAGGCCTTCCGGCCACCGCAAGCGCAGTTCTCCCGGTCGCCAGCATCCTTCGCTCCTCAACGCAGCTTTGCCCCGAGAGGCAGCTTCGGAGGCGGAGGACGGGGAGGTTTCGGAGGTCGTGGAGGCGGTCGTCGTTAAACGATCTGGACCCGCTTCGTCTGTGATACCAGTTCTCCGAAGGGTGCGTTGGTCACCAACATGTCATTGATCTAACACTGTTCGTGGACTCGTCCTTGAGCCCAACGATGTCGCCCATGAGCTTGATTCGTGGAAATACCGTCCCGACAAAGAAAAGCCTCACGGTTAGTACCGTGAGGCTGAGAATGGCTAGACGTCAGTTCTATCGGTCACCAAGGAAAATCCTCGGTTCTCGACGAAACACCTGCTGAAAGCTTTGCAGCCTTTGGTATCCGTTTTTTCTTCCTTGATGGTCGGACCATCCAGAGCGATCAGACGTCCAGGTTAGCCACCGAGAGGGCATTCTCCTGAATGAACTCGCGGCGCGGCTCGACCACGTCGCCCATGAGCTTGACGAACAGGTCGTCCGCGTCGGTGGTGTCCTTAACCTTCACCTGCAGCAGCGAGCGCACGTCGGCGTCGAGGGTCGTCTCCCAGAGCTGCTGGGCGGTCATCTCGCCGAGGCCCTTGTAGCGCTGGAGCTGCAGACCCTTGCGTCCGGCGGCAAGGACTGCATTGAACAGCGAGAGAGGACCGTCGATCTGCATCTCGTCGTTCTTGCGCACGAGCCTCGCCGGCTTGGCATAGACGTCCTGCAGGGTCGTGGCGCGCTCGTCGAGCTTCTTGGCCTCCTGGCTGGCGATCAGCGCCTGGTCGAGGGTCGCGGTCTGCGTCACGCCGCGCACGGTGCGGGAAAAGACGTACCCCCCCTCGTGCACCTCGCCGGACCAGCCGCGTTCGAGCTCCTCCGAGATCGCGTCGAGACGTTGGGCGATATAGGCCGCAGCGGCGGGTCCGCGGTCGGGATCCTCGACCACATCGGGACGGAGCGCGCCGGCGATCGCCGCCTGCTCCACCGCCTTGCGGTTATAGCGCGTGTGCAGACTGTTGAGCACCTGCCGCACGAGGCGGGCCTCGTCGATCAGGCCCTTCAGCTGGTCGCCCTGGAAAGCGACGCCGGTTTCGAGCTGCAGCGAGGCGCTCTCGACGCCTTCGCCGATGAGGTAGTCTTCAAGCGCGCGCTCGTCCTTCAGGTAGATCGAGGACTTGCCGCGGGTCGCCTTGTAGAGCGGCGGCTGAGCGATGTAGAGATAACCGCGGTCGATCAGCTCCGGCATCTGCCGGAAGAAGAACGTGAGCAGCAGGGTGCGAATGTGCGAGCCGTCCACGTCCGCATCCGTCATGATGATGATGCGGTGGTAGCGCAGCTTGTCCAGGTTGAATTCCTCACGGCCGATGCCGGTGCCGAGCGCCGTGATCAGCGTGCCGATCTCCTGGCTGGACAGCATCTTGTCGAAGCGTGCACGCTCCACGTTGAGGATCTTTCCGCGCAGCGGCAGTACGGCCTGGAAGGCGCGGTTGCGCCCCTGCTTGGCCGAGCCGCCGGCGGAATCGCCCTCGACGAGGAGAAGCTCGCACTTGGACGGATCGCGCTCCTGGCAATCGGCGAGCTTGCCGGGGAGTGACGCAATATCGAGCGCTCCCTTGCGCCGGGTGAGTTCGCGCGCCTTGCGGGCGGCCTCGCGGGCGGCGGCCGCTTCCACCACCTTGCCGACGAGGGTGCGGGCCTCCTGCGGGTGCTCCTCGAGCCAGTTGTTGAGCGCCTCGTTCATGACGTTCTCGACGGCAGGGCGCACCTCGGACGAGACGAGCTTGTCCTTCGTCTGCGACGAGAACTTCGGATCGGGCACCTTCACGGACACGACGGCGGTCAGGCCCTCGCGGCAATCGTCACCGGTGAGGGAGACCTTTTCCTTTTTCGTGAGGCCGGAGGATTCCGCGTAGCCGTTCACCTGACGCGTCAGCGCCGCGCGGAAGCCCGCGAGGTGCGTGCCGCCATCGCGCTGCGGGATGTTGTTGGTGAAGCAGAGCACGTTCTCGTGATACGAATCGTTCCACCAGAGCGCCACCTCCACGCCGATGCCGTCCTTCTCGGAACGGATCATGACCGGCTGCTGGATCAGCGGAGTCTTGGCGCGGTCGAGATAGCGCACGAAGGCCTCGACGCCCCCTTCGTACATCAGTTCCTCGCGCTTGTGCTCCGCATGGCGCTTGTCGGTGAGGATGATGCGCACGCCCGAATTAAGGAAGGCCAGCTCGCGTAGGCGATGCTCGAGGGTCGCGTAATCGAACTCCACCATGGTGAAGGTTTCAGGGCTTGGCGTGAAGGTCACTTCCGTGCCGCGCTTGTTGGGCGCATCTCCCACGACCGCGAGCGGCGCCACCGCGTCGCCGTGGCGGAACTCCATGAAGTGTTCCTTGCCGTTGCGGTAGATGCGCAGCTTCAGCGAGGTCGAGAGCGCGTTCACCACCGACACGCCCACCCCGTGCAGACCGCCCGAGACCTTGTAGGAATTCTGGTCGAACTTACCGCCCGCATGGAGCTGGGTCATGATGACCTCGGCTGCCGAGACGCCTTCGCCCGGATGGATGTCGGTGGGGATGCCGCGGCCGTTGTCGGTGACGGTCACCGAGCCCTCCGCATTGAGCGTGACGGTGACTTCCGTTGCGTGACCGGCGAGCGCCTCGTCGATAGCGTTGTCCACCACCTCATAGACCATGTGGTGCAGGCCCGAGCCGTCATCGGTATCGCCGATATACATGCCCGGCCGCTTGCGCACCGCATCAAGGCCCTTGAGCACCTTGATCGATTCCGCGCCATAGGCATCGGCATTCACGTTGATAGCAGGTTCGGCCATGTGGGATCCTTCAAGACGCGCAGGAAAGGGACAGGCGCGCCAGGGTTTTGATTCGTCAGATCAGTTATTTAGGGATGAATAGTTGAAATTTCACCCCCACGCGCCTACGCGCGCGCGTCATGGCGCGGAAAAATCCACCAAAAACTGCCGAATCGGGCCGTTTCAGGGGCGGTTCATTGCCTCAGGTCGACCGGGCCTTCACCGTGCTGCGACGGCGGCTGCCGCGCCGGCCAGCAGGGCGCCCGTGCTGCGGTTGAGGATCCGGATCGCCCGCGGGGTGGTGAAGAGCTGACGGGCGCGGGCGGCGAGCACGATATAGGTGCCGAAGACCACGCCCAGGACGGTCAGGGTGGCGGCCACCAGCTCCGCATAACCCAGCAGCGTGATCCGAGTCAGATCGAGGATTGTGGGCAGGAGCGCGAGGTAGAAGACGATCGTCTTGGGGTTCCCCAGGGTGAGGGCGAGCCCGCCGAGGAGGAGCTTGGCCGGGTGCTCGGCCCGCCTGTCCGCCTGCACGTTCTTGGGGAGCGCCGACGCTGTCCAGATCCTGTAGGCGATGTAGAGCAGATAGGCGGCGCCGGCATATTTGATGACCAGGAACACCTCGTGGAAGGCCTGGGCCAGGGCGGCAAGGCCGAGGATCGCGCAGGTCAGCCAGACCACGTCGCCGAGGGCCACCCCGATGCTGAAGGTCACGGCCTCCTTGGGCCCGCGGCCCAAGACACGTCCGACGATGGCCGCGATGCCCGGTCCCGGCGACGCCGCGGCGATGAAGAGGGCGGAGGAGAAAAGCAGCAGGCCGGCGAGGTCCATGGTCGTGACGCCCGAAGAGACAATGTTGCGGCCAGCATAAGGCGGAACGGCCCCGAGCGCCATCAAGGAGTTGTGATGGGTCCGATCACGCCGGCTGACACCTGCAGCAGGTCGGCCCGTCCCTCCAACCCGGCGAACAGGCCCGGATCCGCCCCTGTCATCCAGACCTGGCCCCCGAGGGATTCGAGCGCGTCGTACAGGCCGGCCCGGCGGCGAGGATCGAGATGGGCCGCGACCTCGTCGAGAAGCACGAAGGGGGCGATTCCGCTCATGCTGGCGACGAGTCGGGCATGGGCGAGCACGAGACCGATCAGCAATGCCTTCTGCTCGCCGGTGGAGGCCGTGTTCGCCGGGATGTCCTTGGGTCCGTGGCGCACGAGAAGATCCGAGGCCTGGGGTCCGACAAGGGTGCGCCCGGCCGCCCGATCGCGGTGGCGGTGGTCGCGCAGGATCGCCCGATAGCGGTCCTCGGCATCGACTGCCGGCAGGGTCGTCACGAGCGCATCGAGTTCGCCCTCCAGCCCCATCGTGGCGAAGGGGAAGGGGGATTCCTCCTCGCGGGTTTCGAGGATGAGGCTCGCCAGCCGCTCCACGGTTTCGCGGCGGGCGGCGACGACCGCGATGGCGAGTTCCGCCACCTCGCGCTCGAGCGCATCGAGCCACAGGCGGTCGTCCGGATTGTCCTCGAGCACCCGGTTGCGCGAGCGGAGCGCCCGCTCCAGCGCGTTCACCCGCGTGCCGTGCTCCGCGTCGACCGCGAGCACGAGACGGTCGAGAAAGCGCCGACGGTCACCGGCGGGGCCACGGAACAGAGCATCGAGGTCGGGCGTGAGCCAGACGATGCGCAGATACTCGGCGAAGGCTGTCGGCGAGGAGGCGGGCATGCCGTCGATGCGACAGATCCGCGAGGCGCGGGAGCCTTCGTGCTGGTGCTCGATTCCCGTGCCGAGGCGATGCTCGCCGTAGGGGGCGTCGAGGGTCACGGAAATGGCGAACGAACCGGGCCCCTCGTTGCGCGCCATCTCGCCGAGCTCGGCGCGCCTCAGGCCCCGGCCGGGCATGAAAAGCGAGATCGCCTCCAGCACGTTGGTCTTGCCGGCGCCGTTCTCTCCCACGAGCGCCACGAGCGGGCGCGAGACGGTGAGATCCAGGCTCGCATAGGTGCGGAAATCCTGGAGGATCAAGCGGGCGATTCGGGAAGCGGCAACGGGCGAGGAGGACATGCGCCCCTTTCATTCAGGAGCGGACGCGAAAGATCAAGCGTCGGCACGGTCCTAGCGGATCAGGATCGTTGTGCCGCACCTTGCATGTGCCGCTCCGTGGCCCGGCTATCCCGATCGGAATGGTGTCGCGCCCTATGAACGCGAGATCACCGGCCCTGTGCCGGTGATGACGTGGAGGTTAATTCCGAACCAATTCTTGATCGTCACCGGGTTCCGTCCGGGTTGACGACCTCCGGTAATTTACACCCGCATCGGCATCAGGACGTAGAGCGCGGACGCGCCCTCCCGGTCCTGGACGATGGTCGGGGAACCGGGATCCGCGAGCTTGAACAGGGCGGTGTCGCCGTCGAGCTGGGCCGTGATGTCGAGGAGATAGCGGGCATTGAAGCCGATATCGATCGGGGTTGCATCGTAATCGACCTCAATCTCCTCCGTGGCGCTGCCCGAATCCGGGTTGTTGACCGTGAGCGTCAGGCGACCGTCGTTGAGCGCGAGCTTTACGGCGCGTCCGCGCTCGGACGAGATGGTGGAGACGCGATCGACGGCCTTGGAGAAATCGGCGCGCTCGACCACGAGGACCTTGTCGTTCCCGGCCGGAATGACGCGCTGGTAGTCGGGGAAGGTGCCGTCGATCAGCTTGGAGGTCAGCACCACGCCGTCGAAGGTCAGGCGCACCTTGGCGGAGGACAACTCGACCGTGATGGTCTCGGAGCCGTCCTCCACGAGCTTCACGATCTCGGCCACGGCCTTGCGCGGCACGATCACCCCTGGCATCCCTTCCGAACCCGTGGGAGCCGGGATCTCGACCCGGGCGAGGCGGTGGCCGTCCGTGGCGACCGCCCGCATGACGACGGAGCCGCCCGCATCGAGCGTATGGAGATAGATCCCGTTGAGGTAATAGCGCGTCTCCTCCGTGGAGATCGCGAACTGCGTCTTCTCGATCAGGCGCTTGAGATCGGCGGCGGCCAGCGTGAAGCGGTGCGGCAGGTCGCCGGCGGCGAGATCCGGGAAATCGCTTTCCGGCAGGGCCTGCAGCATGAAGCGCGAGCGGCCGGAGCGGATCTGCATCTGGCCCATATCGGGGGTCATTTCGAGCGAGACCTGGGCGCCGTCGGAGAGCTTGCGCACGATGTCGTAGATCATGTAGGCCGGAACCGTGGTCGAGCCGGCCTCCGTGATCTCGGCCGGAATCGTCTCCGTGACCTCGATGTCGAGGTCGGTGGCCTTGAGGCGGAGCGATCCCTCGTCCGCGCGCAGCAGGACGTTGGACAGGATCGGAATGGTGTTGCGGCGCTCGACGACGCGGTGCACATGCCCCAGCGCCTTCAGCAGAGCGGCGCGCTCAACGGTAACTCTCATAACCTAGCACCTGGTTTCGGTGAAATTCTTGGCTCATTCCCGCGAAGGACGAGCTTCGAACGGGACAAGCAGGGCAGCAATGTTGGCTTCTGTCGCCTGAGAAAGCAAGGCCGGGCGATGCCCGGCCCTGTCCGCCCGCGGCGGCGCGATCCCGAAGGCCTATTCCTGCAGCATCCGTTTGAGGAGTTCGACCTCGTCGGAGAGGGCATGGTCTTCGCCCAGGGCCTTCTCGATCTTGCGCACTGCATGGAGCACGGTGGTGTGGTCGCGCCCTCCGAAGCGGCGGCCGATCTCGGGCAGCGAACGCAGCGTCAGCACCTTGGACAGGTACATGGCGATCTGGCGCGGACGCACCACGGCGGCGGTGCGGCGCTCCGAGAGAATGTCGGAGCGGGAGACGTTGTAGCGGGAGGCCACCAGCTTCTGGATGTCCTCGATCTTCACCCGTTTGGGTTCCCGGTTGCGCACCAAGTCGCGGATCGCGGTCTCGGCGGTTTCCAGCGTGATGGCGGAGCCGGTGAGAGTCGCATGGGCGAGCAGGCGGTTCACGGCACCCTCAAGGTCGCGTCCGTTGGCCGTAATGGCGCGGGCCACGTAGGCGATCACGTTCGGGCCGACCTCGAAGGTGGGATGGATCGTCTTCAGGGCGTCGACCCGGGTGGTGAGGATGGAGGTGCGCAGCGCCTCGTCGAGAGCGCTGACCTCGACCACAAGGCCGCCTGCGAGGCGCGAGCGCACGCGCTCGTCGAGGTTTTCGAGATCCGCCGGCGGCCGGTCGGCGGCGATCACGATCTGGCGGCCCGCATCGATGAGGGCGTTCAGCGTGTGCCCGAATTCCTGCTGGATCTGCTTTCCTTGAATGAACTGCACGTCGTCGATGATGAGTAGGTCGATGCCGCGAAGGCGTTCCTTGAAGGCCAGCGACGTCTGCGCCTTCAGGGAGGCGACGAAGCCGTACATGAAACGGTCGGCCGTCAGATAGATGACGCGCCGGCCCTGCGCCCGCACCTCATGGCCGATGGCATGGAGGAGATGTGTCTTGCCGAGGCCCACCCCCGCATGGAGGTAAAGCGGGTTGTAGATGGCTTGGCCGTTCTGCGCATGCGCAACCCGGTCGGCGGCCGCATGGGCGAGCGCGTTGGAGCGGCCAACGATGAAGCTTTCAAAGGTGAGGCGGGAATCGAGTGGGGCTCCGCCGAGATCACCGTTCTCGCCGCGCTCCTCCTGGGGGGCGGTCAGGGAGGGCGCCTTAATTTCTCCCGTCAGGCTCGGCATCGCCATGGATGCGGTCGGAGCCGGACGGGGAGCTTCGCTGACCCGGCGCTGGGCCGCAGGATCACGTCCGAGCGTGTTGCGCACGCCGATGGAGACACGCACCACGTCGCCGGCCTCGGAGCGGTAGACCGCCAGCACCCGGTCGGCGTAATGGGACTCGATCCAGCTTTTCAGAAAGCGGGTGGGAACGGTGAGATAGGCGCAGCCCTCGATCACCGAATCCAGCTCCAGGCGCCCGAACCAGCTCGCGAAGATATCCTCCCCCAGTTCGGCCCGGAGACGCCGCTTGACGCGCGTCCACACATCCGATGCCGTTTGCTCGCCCGGGGACTCCAT